>CAUAWO010000013.1:0-62940 GCA_958432865.1 Bacteroides stercoris | reverse complement strand
AAAGTCGGGGCTTTGTGCGTAAAAAACAGAAGGTGTGCATTTTGACACACCTTCAATTTTTTGGAGGATATGATGCACCTCTTTCTTTCGTTTATAGGAAACGGTTATAACCGTTTTGGGTTTACTTGTTTAATTTCCACTCACATCCGTCTTTGGTGTCCTTGATGGCAAAGCCTAATGCAGTCAGTTCATCACGGATTTTATCGGAAGTAGCCCAGTCCTTGTTGGCTTTGGCTTTTATACGTTCTGCCAGCAACATGTCTACAACTTTACCGAAAGCGGCTTCGCGTTCTTCATTGGAGGTGTTCTCCTCTTTCAGTCCTAATATATCGAAGCAGAAGAGATGGAAGGTCTCTTTCAGCTCTTTCAGGTCTTCGGCTGTAATGGTGTCATTGCCTGCAATGATATTGTTTATCATTCTGGCACCATCGAAGAGATGGGCTATTACAATCGGAGAATTCAAATCATCGTTCATGGCTTCATAGCATTCGGCACGTAATGTTTTCACGTTTACCGTAGAAGCTTTGCCTGGAACAATCTTTTCCAGTCCGTGTACAGCATCCATAAGCCTTGCCAGACCTTTTTCTGCAGCTTGCAGGGCTTCATTGCTGAAATCTACCGTACTGCGATAGTGAGCCTGGAGAATGAAGAAACGGATGGTCATCGGGCTGTAAGCCTGTGTCAGCGTTTTGTTGGAGCCGGTGAAGAACTCATCCAATGTGATGAAGTTGCCGAGGCTTTTACCCATTTTCTGTCCGTTGATGGTTATCATGTTGTTATGCATCCAGTAATGCACCATGTCATCGCCTTGTGATGCTACGGATTGTGCAATTTCACATTCGTGGTGCGGGAAGATAAGGTCCATACCGCCACCGTGAATATCGAAATGTTTACCCAGATATTTCTTTCCCATTGCCGTACATTCGGCGTGCCAGCCGGGGAAGCCGTCACTCCATGGGCTTGGCCAGCGCATGATATGTTCCGGTTGGGCACGTTTCCACAGTGCAAAGTCGGCGGGATTGTGTTTTTCCTCCTGGCCGTCCAGTTCACGCGTAGTGTTTAGTACATCGTCCAGATTACGTCCTGACAGTTTGCCGTAGTGGTGGTCTTTGTTGTATTTGGCTACATCAAAGTAAATGGAGCCTTCACTTTCGTAAGCGTAGCCGTTCTCCAGTATCTCTTTTACGAGCTCTATCTGTTCTATGATATGTCCCGATGCATGTGGTTCGATACTGGGAGAAAGCACGTTTAATGCTTCCATTGCCTTGTGATAACGGTTTATATAATACTGTGCCACTTCCATGGGCTCCAGTTGTTCCAAACGGGCTTTCTTTGCAATTTTGTCTTCACCGTCGTCCGCGTCATGCTCCAAATGACCTACATCGGTAATATTGCGGACATAGCGCACTTTATAGCCAATGTGTGTAAGATAGCGGAAAAGTAAATCGAAAGTAATGGCAGGACGTGCGTGGCCCAGGTGGGCATCACCGTAAACGGTCGGTCCGCAGACATACATACCTACATGAGGAGCATGCAAAGGTACGAATAACTCCTTTTTTCTATTTAAGGTGTTGTAAATGGTCAGTTGTTGTTCCATAACGTTTGATAATTAGTTCTTTTTGGAAAGGCAAAGGTATAACAAATATTTGTAAATTAGGACTATCTGTTTTTAAAAAGCGTGCAGGAAGTATCGTTCTACGGCGATGGCTACTCCATCTTCGTCGTTACTTGGGGCAATGTAGTTCGCAGCAGCTTTCACGGGTTCCTGTGCATTGTTCATTGCTATGCCAAGTCCGGCGTATTTTATCATGCTGAGATCATTGTAACCGTCGCCCATGGCTGCCACTTCTTCGCGGGTGATACCCAGCTTTTCCGATAATACGGCGATCGAACGTGCTTTGTCTATGCCCAAAGGAACGAGTTCCAGAAAATAAGGTTCCGAACGGTATACGCTGATTTGTCTTTGCAGACGAAGGCTCAGTTCGGCTTCTGTTTTCATAAGTTGTTCAGGTTCACCAACAATGAGGCATTTGGGTAGGGGAAGGGGAATTTCCTGCAGGAAGTTCTCTACACGGCGTACCTGCATTTTGTTGAGGAATGCTTCTTTCTGTACGTACGGGTCGTTGGGATTTTCGGTGAGTATGCACTCGTTGTCGTATGTGAGGATTGTTTGCCGGTTATCGGTTGCAGTCTGGTACAGGATAGGCAGTACATCGTCGGGAAGCAGGTTTTTATACAGTAGCTCACCGGTGCTCCAGTCTATGATTTCTCCGCCGTTATAAGAAAGAATATAGCCGTTGTTTTCTTTCATTTGCAGTTGTTCCGCCAAAGGAACAATGCCGTAGGTAGGACGGCCTGACGCCAGTACCAGGCGTACGCCGCTTTGCTGTAGCCGTAACAGGGTACGGAGATTGCGCGGAGAGATTTCTTTCTTCGAATTGGTCAGGGTTCCGTCCAGGTCAAGGACGAGCAGTCGATAGTCTTGTTTCATGGTTTGAATTTGATTGTTTTTTTGAAAGTGGCAAAGATAGGGTTTTCTCAGGATGAAATACTATTTTTGCAGTATGAAGTCAAAAGAACGTGTATTATTGGGAATGAGCGGCGGTACGGACAGTTCCGTGGCTGCCATGAAGTTACAGGAAGCCGGCTATGAAGTAACGGGAGTCACTTTCCGTTTTTACGAAGTGGGTGGAAAAACGGAATACCTGGAAGATGCGCGGGCACTGGCAGGACGGTTGGGTATTGAGCATATTACATACGATGCAAGGGAACTCTTCCGTGAACGCATTATCCGTTACTTTATAGATGAATATCTGGCGGGGCATACCCCCGTTCCCTGTACCCTCTGCAATAATGAGCTGAAGTGGAAACTTTTGGCGGAAATAGCCGATGAAAAGGGGATTTATTGGATCTCTACCGGACATTACGTACGTAAACTCTTTTTAGAGGACAACTATTACATTGCTCCGGCAGTTGACAGAGACAAGGACCAGACTTTCTTTTTATGGGGCTTGAAACAGGATATCTTGCAACGGATGTTACTCCCGATGGGAGATATGACAAAAGAGGATGCGCGTGCTTATGCCGCTGAACGTGGGTTTATGCGTGTTGCCGCTAAAAAAGACAGTATAGGAGTGTGTTTCTGTCCGTTGGATTACCGTTCTTTCCTGAAGCGTGAGGTTCCTATGGAGCAACTGCCGGGCAGAGGGCATTTTCTCGATGAAAAGGGGAATGTATTAGGATGGCATGAAGGATACCCTTTCTATACGATAGGTCAACGGCGTGGACTGGGCATTCATCTGAATAGGGCTGTATTTGTGAAGGAAGTCAGAATGGAAACCAACGAGGTGGTACTTGCACCACTTGCCTCCTTATATAAAAAGGAAATGTATCTTAAAGATTGGAACCTTATCAGTGCACATCGGGTATTGGGAGCGGAAACGGTTATCGTAAAGATACGCTATCGCAAGCAGGCAAACCGCTGTATGGTTGCTCAGGAGGAGAACGGACATCTGCGGGTTTCGCTGTTGGAGCCGTTGGAGTCTATCGCTCCGGGGCAAGCCGCCGCCTTTTATGATGCGGACGGCTTGTTGTTGGGCGGTGGTATTATTCTTTGAAGTTGAGCTTCAGCATCTCTTCAATGTATTCTCTTGTATTGCTGAGGCGCGGTATCTTATGCTGTCCGCCAAGCTTGCCTTTACTGTCCAGCCAATCGTGGAACAGATTTCTGCGGGCAACGATTATCTCCAGAGGCTGCAAAGCCAGGTCATTCTGCCGTTTGGCTTCATAGTCGGAATTCACTTCTTTAAGGGTGTCATCCAATATTTTGGCAAATTTATCCAGGTCATCTGGCATTTTGGCAAATTCAATCAGCCATTGATGGCGGCATTTGGCATGTTCGTCCATGAAGACGGGAGCGGCGGAATAGTCTACAATCTGTGCTCCCGTGGCAGCACAGGCTTTGCTTAAACCTTTTTCCGCATTGTCCACGATAAGTTCTTCGCCAAAGGCATTGATGAAATGCTTTGTGCGGCCGGTAATGACGAATTTGTACGGGCGGTTATTGGTGAACTTCACGGTATCTCCAATCATATACCGCCACAGTCCGGCAGAAGTGGAGATGACCATTGCGTAGTTCTTGTTGAGTTCTACTTCTTCCAGACAGCAGATACGCGGATTTTCCTTGCCGACATCTTCCAAAGGTATGAATTCATAGAAAACACCGTAATCAATCATCATCAGCATAGCCGGATCGTTCGGGTCGTTCTGTGTGCCGAAATAGCCTTCGGAGGCATTATATGTCTCGACATAGTGCATCTTGGAACTTTTGATGACTTGTCTGTATTGTTCCCGATAAGGAGTAAAAGCCACTCCGCCATGGAAGAATACTTCCAGATTGGGCCATACTTCTTCCAATGACTGTTTCCCGGTTTTTTCAAGTATATGTTTAACAAGTACCAGCATCCAGGATGGCACACCCGAAAGATTGGTGACATTGGCATGGATTGTACTGTTGGCTATGGCCTCCATCTTAGGTTCGAACTCGCTCATCAAGGCTATTTCCTTGCTTGGCACACGGATATAGTTGACCAGCGGGTGTACATTCTGTATCAGAATAGCAGATAAATCACCTACCAAACTATGATTGGAGTTCAGGTTGGGGCTGTGGCTACCGCCGAGAATCAATCCTTTTCCGGAAAAAAAACGGCTTTCGGGATTGATTCCCAGATAGATGGCAACAGCATCTTTCCCGCCTTGATAATGAGTGTCTTGCAGAGACTCTTTGCTGACCGGCAGGAATTTGCTTTTATCGTTGGTTGTTCCCGAAGACTTGGCAAACCAGCGTATTTCCGACGGCCAGAGCAAATTTTGCTCACCGGCACGCAGGCGGGCTACATAGGGTTTGATTTCTTCGTAAGTCTGTATGGGAAGGCGTTTTTTGAAATCTTCATAAGTACGAATAGAGGCATAGTCATATTTCTTTCCCCATTCCGTATTGGTGGCCATGCGTACCAAACGTTTCAGGACACCTGCCTGCAACTCACCTGCATGTTCGGTGTACAGTTCGATTTCTTTCAAGCGGGGGGCGAAGTATACTTTATTCAGAAGTTTTGTAATATTCATCGTTCTTATCGAAATCTGTTTAAGTGTGCAAAATTAATCTTATTTATCGGCATCTCTATCTTTTTTCTCTTTTTTTTCTATCTTTACGTCCGTATAGGTGAAAAGAACCGTAATTTAAACTAAAACATCATGAGAATCGGTATTTTGACTTCAGGCGGGGATTGCCCCGGTATCAATGCGACTATCCGCGGCGTTTGCAAAACGGCTATCAATCATTATGGAATGGAAGTAATAGGTATTCATAGCGGTTTTCAAGGATTATTGACAAAAGATGTGGAATCGTTTACGGACAAGTCTCTGTCCGGGTTGTTGAATTTGGGCGGTACGATGCTGGGTACTTCCCGTGAAAAGCCGTTCAAGAAAAACGGGGTGGTATCCGATGTAAACAAGCCTGCTTTGATAGAACGGAATGTAAAGGAACTGGGGCTGGACTGTATTGTCTGTATCGGCGGTAACGGTACGCAGAAGACGGCTGCTAAGTTGGCTGCCATGGGCTTGAATATAGTTTCCGTACCTAAAACCATTGATAATGATATTTGGGGGACCGATTTTTCTTTCGGCTTTGACTCTGCCGTCAGTATTGCTACGGATGCCATAGACCGGTTGCACTCTACCGCCAGTTCGCACAAGCGGGTGATGGTGATAGAAGTGATGGGGCATAAAGCCGGATGGATTGCGCTGTACTCCGGTATGGCTGGTGGCGGTGATGTGATTTTGATTCCCGAACTTTCTTATAATATTCATAATATAGGTGATACGATTCTGAATCGTCTGAAGAAAGGAAAACCGTATTCCATCGTTGTGGTTGCCGAGGGAATTCAGACGGACGGCAGGAAACGTGCAGCCGAATATATCGCACAGGAGATTGAATACGAAACGGGTATCGAAACCCGTGAAACGGTTTTGGGGTATATCCAGCGGGGTGGTTCGCCTACGCCTTTTGACCGTAATTTGTCGACCCGCATGGGAGGGCATGCTACGGAGTTGATTGCAGGCGGACAGTTTGGACGTATGGTAACGCTGAAAGGGAATGAAATATCTTCCGCTCCTTTGGGGGAGATAGCCGGAAAACTCAAATTAGTGACCGAAGACCATGATTTAGTCGTCCAGGGTAAGCGTATGGGGATTTGTTTCGGATGATTTGGCTGTATCTTGTGCAGTATCCGCAGGTTCCGTATAATCTGTAGCTTCAGGAACTTCTGATGTTTCTACAGCAGAGGTCTCTTCTGCGACAATTTGGGTTTCCTCTGTTGCCACATTTTCCTTTGCCGCGTGGTTCTGTATCTTGGCTGTTTCAATAGCTTCTTTGAAGGCTTCGTCACTCTTGATTTTCTTCAATGCCATTTGTGCGGCATTTTGCTGTGACTCCTTTTTGGAATAGCCTGTACCAGTTCCGGCAGAAAGGCTCTCTATGCGGACTTCTGTATGGAACATCGGGTTGTAATCCTGGTCGAGGAATTGCTCTATCAGCTCAAAGGAAACCTCCATTTTGGTTTTCTGGCTCCATTCGATAAGTTTGGACTTGAAGTTGACTTCCTTGCGCGACATCTTGTCGAGGTCGATGTAGTTCTTGAGGATTTTTTTCTCCATGAACTGCTTGCAGCGTTCATAGCCTTGGTCCAAGTAGATAGCTCCGATAAATGCCTCGAAAGCATTGCCGTACATATAGCTGTTGTGCGACGAAGAACGGGTGGAATACTTAACCAGTTTGTCCAGCCCTATTTCTACAGCCAGTTTGTTTAGAGTTTCCCGTTGCACGATTTTAGAACGGGTATTGGTAAGAAAGCCTTCCCTGCGTCCTTCAAAATGCTTATATACTATATCACCGACAATGGCATCCAAAATGGCGTCGCCTAAAAATTCCAGCCGCTCGTTATTTAACGGACGTCCTTTTTCGGAACGGATGGAAGTGGATTTGTGAAGCAGTGCCTGCTCATAGAACCGGATGTTACGGGGAAAGAATCCGAGTATCTTATAAAAACAAAAATAAGACTCTCTGTCCTTATGGAATAAGAGCCTTATTTTATCTATTTGATTACGTAACACGACCGTATTATTCTGCGTATTTCTTGAAAATAACACATGCGTTATGACCGCCGAATCCAAACGTGTTGGACAAAGCTACATTCACTTCACGCTTCTGAGCCTTGTTGAACGTAAAGTTCAGGTCATAGTCGATGTTTTCGTCGTTATCACCCTCTTCGTGGTTGATAGTCGGAGGAATAATGCCATTCTTGATGGCAAGAATACTTGCGATGGCTTCCACCGCACCGGCAGCACCCAATAAGTGGCCTGTCATGGATTTGGTTGAACTGATGTTCAACTCATAAGCATGCTTGCCGAATACTTCCTGGATAGCTTTCACTTCCGAAATATCACCAACAGGAGTAGATGTACCATGAACGTTGATGTAATCTACTTCTTCGGGTTTCATTTCTGCATCTTCCAACGCATTTGTCATTACCAGTTTGGCTCCCAGACCTTCCGGGTGGGAAGCTGTCAGGTGATGCGCATCGGCAGACATACCTACGCCGGCAACCTCTGCATAAATCTTGGCACCACGTGCTTTAGCGTGTTCCAGTTCTTCAAGAACCAGACAGCCGCCGCCTTCACCCATGATGAAACCGTCGCGGCTTGCGCTGAACGGGCGGGATGCAGTCTCCGGAGAGTCATTGCGGGTAGATAAAGCGTGCATAGCGTTGAAGCCACCTACACCGCAGGCTGCGATAGCTGCTTCCGAACCACCGCTGATGATGGCATTTGCCTTACCCAAGCGGATGAGGTTGAATGCATCGGCAATGGCATTGGTAGAAGTGGCGCATGCAGAACAAGTCGCATAGTTAGGACCATGAAAACCGTACAGGATAGAAATTTGTCCGGCAGCAATATCCGAAATCATCTTGGGGATGAAGAACGGATTGAACTTAGGACCGTTTTCTTTATGGAGGGCATAGTTACCTGCTTCTTCTTCAAATGTACGGATTCCACCAATACCGGCGCCGAAGATGACACCGATCTTGTTCAAATCCTCATTTTCGACATCAAGACCGGAATCTTCTACCGCTTGCTTGGCTACACCAATGGCATATTGGGTATACAAGTCCATCTTACGTGCCTCTTTGCGGTCGATATATTGATTGGCATCAAAGTTTTTCACCTCGCATGCGAATTGGGTCTTGAAAAGTGATGCGTCGAAATGAGTAATAGGTCCTGCTCCACTAACCCCATTCACGAGATTTTCCCAGAATTCGGGTACTGTGTTGCCAATGGGAGTAATGGCGCCAAGACCTGTTACTACAACTCTTTTTAATTCCATACTAAGATATGAATGGATTAAGATTACTTAGCGTGTTCTTCGATGTAAGATACAGCATCACCTACAGTACCAATCTTCTCAGCTTGGTCATCAGGAATAGAGATACCGAATTCTTTTTCGAATTCCATGATAAGTTCTACAGTGTCAAGAGAATCTGCTCCCAGGTCGTTAGTGAAGCTAGCTTCGTTAGTAACTTCTGATTCTTCTACACCTAATTTATCAACGATAATAGCTTTTACTCTTGATGCAATTTCAGACATAACTTTAAGTTTTTAATTAATAATTAGTTTTATTTCTTTAAATTTGCGGTGCAAAGGAATGAATATTTATCGTTCCTCGCAAATATTTGATGAATTAAATGCACCTTTTTGCACATTTTTCACGGTTTTGTGCAGGATTTGGAGGGTTTATGAGTAAAAACATTGCTATTTTCGCTTCCGGCAACGGGACAAATGCAGAGAATATCATCCGTTATTTCCAAAATAGCGAATCGGTGAACGTAAAGCTGGTTTTGGCAGATAGGGAGACTGCCTTTGTTTTGGAACGTGCACGTAGACTGAATGTTCCGTTTGCCTGTTTGGACAAGGCCGCATGGGCGGATGGTACGGCTGTATTGTCTTTGTTGGAAGATAAAGGAATAGATTTTATTGTCCTTGCCGGTTTCCTTGCACGTGTGCCGGACTGTATCTTGCATGCTTATCCTAATAAAATTATAAATATTCACCCTTCCTTATTGCCTAAATTTGGCGGTAAGGGAATGTATGGCGGGCATGTGCATGAAGCTGTGGTGGCTGCCGGTGAAACGGAAACCGGTATTACCATACATTATTTGAATGAGCATTTCGATGAGGGCGAAATTATAGTGCAGTACAAATGCCCTGTCCTGCCGCAGGATACGGCAGAAGACGTGGCAAAGAAAGTGCATGCGCTGGAATACGAATATTACCCGAAAGTTATCGGCGGTTTGTTGTCGGAAGTGTGCTGATAACCTTTCGGGATATTGTTTTTGCGGAAAGAAGCGGCATGCTATTCCGGATGATTCACAATTGTGTATGCTTCTTTCTCTCTTCTTAAAGGATAGTCTCCCCGTAACTTCTCAAATAGTTCCGGATGCGTTTTGAGCGCATTGCTGTCTTGTCGGGGATCGTACATTTGTAGATAGGCGGCCGATAGGGTATCTGCTGTAATGCGCGGTTGGCTTGGGGCAGGAGGAATAATCTGATAGTCTGCCTGTACATTGAAATACCGGCATAGGGCATCCAGCGACATGCGGGTTGCATTGGCTTTGCCGTCTGCCGAATAGCCGGCGATGTGCGGTGTGCCGAGGAATACCTTGTCCAATAAGGTGAGGTTTATGGCCGGTTCATTTTCCCAGACGTCAATGATAGCATCCGAAACCAGCCCTGTTTCCAAAGCGTTCAGCAGTGCACCGGTCTCGATTATTTCTCCGCGTGAAGTGTTGATGATAACAGGCTTCCGCTTTAGCGATTGGAAAAAGGCGTCGTCGGCGAGATGGCAGGTCTTGTATCTGCCTTCCCTATATAAAGGTACGTGGAAAGTGAGTATGTCGCATTCTTCGGCGAGTGTTTGCAGGGACGAAAAGCCTTGTTTCCCCTCTCTATCCTCACGGGGAAGGTCGTTCAGTAAAACGCGTATCCCCAATTCCTGTGCCACTTTTGCAACTTTGCTGCCTACATTGCCTACTCCGATAATGCCGATAGTAACTTCCGGTAAATTGATACCTTTCAGCGCTTGCAGCAAAATTAAAGATGATTGCAGGTATTGGGCTACGGAGGCGGAATTGCAGCCGGGAGCATTTGTCCATGTAATACCGGCTTCGCGGCAGTATTCCGCATCGATATGGTCGAAGCCGATGGTTGCCGTAGCGATAAACTTAACCTTGCTACCTTCCAGCAATTCCCGGTTGCAACGAGTGCGTGTACGGATAATTAGTGCATCCGCATCTTTCACCAAAGAAGGGGTGAAGTCTTTTCCCGGTGCGTAGACTACTTCATCGGCTATTTTTTCAATGGCTTCCTTTATAAAAGGTATTTTATCATCGACAATTACTTTCATGATGCTTTTGTTTTATTGCAGGCAAAGTTAGAAATAATTCATGAGAACAGACATTTCTGATATAATAATGCATACCTTTGACAGATTGTTTAAAACATAAATTGATATACTGATGAAAACACTGATTGGCTTTGAGGAAATAGAGGATAAGATAATTACTCTTCGCGGGCAGAAGGTTCTTTTGGACAGGGATGTTGCCACTTTGTATGGGGTGGAGACGAAACGTGTGAATGAAGCCCTTAGAAATAACCTTGATAAATTTCCCAAGGATTATTGTTTTACGTTGCAAGTATCTGAAAAACAGTATCTGGTCGAAAATTTCGACCGGTTCTCTGTGTTGAAACATTCTACAGTTGAACCTAAAGCTTTTACAGAGAAAGGTCTTTATATGCTTGCTACCATTCTGAAAAGTTCTCGTGCTACAAATGCAACGTTTACGATTATCGAGACTTTTGCCAAACTGCGCGAACTCTCCCGTACCTTGAACAACCTGCCGGATGCTTCCGAAGAGCAGCAGAAATCCTTGTTGGAGAAAAGCGGTGATTTATTCACCGATTTATTGGACAATAATCTTCAGGCAACAGACTCGGAAACGACGATTGAACTGAATCTCGCCGTATTGAAAGTAAAGCATACGGTAAAACGGAAAGCGGATAAGGAATAAATGCGGCAAACTGTTTGGCTGTGTGCAAAATATTGTATAATTTTGTCAACTTGTGGGAATTTTGCAGCTTGTTGAACAAAGACTAATTAATTATATCCAATGAAGTGTATTCATATCATTACTCCTGTAAAGGACTCCATTGAATTGACGTTGCAAACGGTGGAAGCCATTGTTGCATCCGATTTTCAGACGCCGTTTACCTATACCGTATATAATGACTTCAGTACAGAAGAGAACACGGCTAAGTTACAGGATGCATCCGAAAAGCTGGGCTTTGAATTGGTAAATCTTGCGGAAATAACGGACCATCCCTCACCGAACTATCTGCTGGTATTGCAAATGGCACAGCAACGTGCCATCGAGGCGGAGGCAGGTTTGATAATCGTGGAGTCGGATGTTGTGGTAAAGAAGAATACATTGCAGGCTTTGTTCAACGGAGCGGCGGAACGGGCGGACTGCGGTATTGCCGCTGCCGTCACAGTCGATGAGAAAGGAGAAATCAACTATCCCTATCTTTTTGCGAAAGGTAAGGAAAACCAGGTGTTTCCGGAGAAAAAGCATTGCAGTTTCTGCTGTTCCTTGTTGACATTGAATTTCCTGAAAGCATTCGACTTCCATCAGTTGAACCCTGAAAAGAACTGGCATGATGTAACTGTTTCGCATCAATCTTTGAAAGAAGGGTTTAAGAATTACCTGTTTACTACGTTGCCGGTATTGCATCAGCCCCATGGCAGCCGTCCGTGGAAACAATTGAAATATAAGAATCCGTTGAAATATTATTGGTTGAAGTATACAAAGGGGTTGGATAAAATCTGATATATTTATGAAATCTGAAATGAGCCGGAAATCCGATATGTTTCATCCTTATACATTAGTTATTCACCCGGACTTTAAGGAGTTGGGAGATTTTATCTTGTCTTTGCCGGAACGTTTTGAGAAAAACGAAGGTGTCGTTATTCATAAAGGACGTAATGAATTGAGAAAGATGGAATATGGCGGTCGGGAGTATGTTGTTAAATCTTTTCACCGCCCGAATATCATTAATCGCTTTGTGTACGGTATTTTCCGTCCATCCAAAGCGAAGCGTTCTTACGATCATGCCGAACTGTATCTTAAGATAGGGGTAGGGACTCCGCAACCGGTAGGATATTTCAATGTGCGCAGCGGTCTTTTGTTCGATAAAAGTTACTATGTGAGCTGTCTGTCAACATGTCCGTATGTCTATAACGACCTGTTCAGGCGGAAGTTTGACTATGAAGAGGAAGTTTTGCGTGAGATAGGGCGGGTAACTGCCGTTCTCCACGAACATGGATATGCCCATAAAGATTACGGACGTGAAAATATCCTGTTTCAGAAAACACCGGAAGGCATTAAGCTGGAGATTGTCGACTTGAACCGTATGTTTGTCGGAACTATCGGCATGAAAGCCGGTTGCAAGAACTTCGAACGGTTGCCGGCTACCCCGCAGATGCATCGCTGGATGGCGGAGGAGTATGCAAAGGCCCGCGGTTTCGATGTGGAAAAGTGTTTTGAGCTGATGGTTGCTTACAGAAGTACTCAGCCGGGAAAGATTGATAATCTTTATTAAAATCGTCATGAATATTATAGCCGTAGTTGTCACTTATAATCGGATAGAACTGTTGAAGAGAACGGTTCGTTGCCTGCAGCAGAATAAGCCTGTTTCCTCAATTGTAGTTGTCAATAACGGCAGTACGGATGCTACTGCCGAATGGCTGAAGACCCAATCGGGACTTACCGTTATCAATCAGGCTAATGTGGGGGGCTCCGGTGGTTTTTACACCGGTATGCAGTATGCATATCAGGCAGGTGCGGACTGGATTTGGTGCATGGATGATGATGTTTTTCCGCGTGCCGATTGTCTGGAACGGTTATTGCAGCATGCCGGCCGGGAAGATATAGGTATACTTGCTCCGCGCCGTTTGCAGGAGGGGAAGCTTTTCACGCATGAGTTTCAAGGGTATAACTTAACGAATCCTTTTGCTTCCATGTATACCGGGAAGCTGGCGAAACAGACTGTAACAGGGCCTGTGGAGATACAAGGAGCGGCTTTTGAGGGACCGTTTATCCGGCGTGAGGTTGTTGGGAAGATTGGCTATCCCAATAAGGATCTGTTTATCTTTTGTGATGATACGGACTATTGTCTCCGTACGGTACAGGCAGGATTCAGAATACTGTATGTTCCTGATGCGCTGATGGATAAGGAGAAGTTTTTCTCGAATGACAGTTGGAGCGAACGGAGTAAGAAGAAAAAGTGGAAACGTTTCTATCAGGTACGTAATTCCACTTATTTGAGTCATCATTATGGACGTAATTGGGCAGTAAGGTATCTTCGCGGTTTTAATGGAGTGGCGGGCTATATTTTGACGGCGCTTGTCACTTGTCCGTTTACCGATGCTTACCGATGGAGTGATATCCCTAAACTGTGGAAAGCTTATTGCGACGGGATACACGAGCGGTTGGGCATTATGAAATAGTAGTAATAGATAAAAATCATACTATTCTACCATTAATTTTATCCATTCCTTTATTATAGTATTAATAGTAAACCGTTTGCTACTTTCAATGGCATTATTTGCCATGGATTTGCGCAATTGATCATCTGTCATTAGTCGTTTGATTTGTTTGATATACATCGGAATATCATTATTGGGGATGATGAATCCGTTGTTCTTGCTTGTTATTATATCCTTCAATGATGCAAAGCTGTTGAAGGCTAGAGGGACACAGCCGCATTGTTGTGCTTCAATTAATGTCAGTGGCCACCCTTCAAAGGAGGAGGTCATCATGAATATGGAGGCTTCATTGTAATAAGGTTCCGAATTCTTTGCTCCCTCAAAGAAGACACGATTCAGGTTATGATGTTTGACAAAGTATTTATATTGGCTTTCCATTTTTCCATGGCCTACAATTCTTAATTTCCAATCGGATAAACTACTGTCGGCTTCAATCTCTTTCCATATTTTTAAAGCTATGGATACTCTTTTGGGTTCTTCTTCCAATCTGGATACAATGAGTACTTCTTTCTTTTTGTACCCATAGTTTGTCATGTCATAAAAAGATTGGAATGAGAGAGCATTGTGAATTATGCTGATTTTGCTGTCCTCTTTTAGATGGGCATATTTTATAAAGTCGTTTTTGTAGTGTTCGGATAAGAGGACTACTTTGTCTGAAAAAGTATATGACTCTTTATATAGAATGGGTAACTTTATGATCTTTCTCGTTTTTTGGTATGGGAACGATAAGCATTTTCTAATATTCTTCCATATGTTCTTTCCTTCTTTGAGTTCTTTTTTAGGGTTGTCCAGGGTTACGAAGTTGACTTCAGCGGCAGGTTTGGTGTGAAGTGCAAATATCAGTTTGCATTCTTTTCTATGTGACCGTCTTAAGGCTTTCTTTAAATGTTTGGTTAGTTTATGTTCTCCTTGGTTGATAATGACATCAATCTTATTTTGCTCTATGAATTGAATTAACCGGGTGAGCTTATGGTAAGATGTGATCTTGATAGTATCGACGAATTGTTGCTTCTCAAATGAATTGTCAAGGTTATATTTATAAGCAGAATAGCAATTTGCGTTATAAAATGTAGTTAATGCATCTGCTATATTGGCTGTTATTCTTTCAACTCCTCCATATTGTGGAGCTACTTCATTGACAGTATAAAATAAAATGTTCATTACGTGTGTTGTTTTGAATATGATTTCTGTATTTCGCGTACTACCTGCATTTGTTTGGAGTGAAACTTTCGGGCGAAAATTTTATTGGAATCAACAAGGCGTTTATAATCTGAATTTTGCCATATGTAAGGATTTCCACGTTCCCAGTCAATGTCCCGCATGCAGCCTGTGTTGGCATCATTTATGCAGTACATTTTTTCTCGGAAAGGAGAGTTCCATAGGAGGGTTTGGATAAATATCTCGTCTGGACAAAGTGTGTACTTCATCCGTTTCAATATAGTGCTCTTATATTGCAGCAAATAACTGACGGCGTTTTCGGTAATGCTTACCCATTGTCCTCCTTTTTTAAACTCAAATGTTGTCTTTCTGCGGTAGTTGCTTATTTTGTGGAGGGCTAAAACTGCGTTCCGGATCAATGATGTGATTTCATGCAATAGATTTCCTTTATCTTTCAGTCTTTGTGTGAAAAAATAATATCTGAATACTTTACGCTCCAAATCCCGTTGATGGGCTGCGTTTTGCCAGAAGCCGACGAACTCTTTTCCTGAATTTTTATGAAAGAATTCATGAATATAGTCTTGGCTCTTGATAGGCAGGTCTGTTCCTGACAGTAGGTGATAATAGACATAAGTTCCGTTTTTCAAAGCTGTTTCGAATAGAAGATATTCTGCTTTTACTAAACTGATGTCTCCCCAATATACTTTTATGCTTTTTTCAATGAGATAGAAACCGGCTTTTCTTGTTTTGAATCCTTTGATTTTTTGATATAGGGCCACAGCGCGTTTGTCGATATGTAGATAGATGTCGTTGCGTTCATCATCTAACATAGAAAGTAATACTTCGAGTATCGGGTATTCATTGTGGGCGATAATCAGAAATGCGTGTTTCATCATTGGTGTATGTTTAGTGCTTTAAAGGCATTCGGAATGGTTGAGTCCGGAATAATAAACCGGTCCTCACACAGTGTTTTATAAAAAGATGTTCCGATAACTCGGTCATATTCTGATTCTAGCTTTCCTTCTTTGTATAATCTGTAAAAATATCTCCAATGGCGACCTCCATGTCTGCCTTTATGTTGCTCCAATTGCTTGCCCCCATTTATCATCTTTTCCAGGAATTGTTGTTTTCCGCGTATGTTATAATGATATATACGTATACTACTATCTGTGGATAGCTGGGGGAGCATGGCTACTTTATGGTTTCCCATAGAAATTTGCAGATAACCGGCGCTTCGATGGATGACTTTTTTGTTCTGCCGTTCGAATATGGAATAGGTAGACAAATCGTATCGTTCCGGTTCATCAACAGGTTTCACAATTTGATCCCATTGCCAGAAAGGTCTGTTCTCTTCCGGATAAACACATTTCATTTCGCAATTCAATACGTTAGCATGAGTGGTCGACAATTCTGTTTTAAGATTACCGGAAGGGGAGTACCATAACTCATCGGCATCGGCATTGATGATCCAGTCGGCTTTGTAGATGGTTTTGGCTTTCCAGATCATCCGGTCTACCCATTCTTTTTGTTCATAGTCTGTTGCTTTCTCCTCAATGACTTCCTTTATCCAGCCTTTTTGTTTATATTTCCGGATAATGTCGGGAGTAGAGTCGGTGGAATTATTGTCTGTAATGATAAAACTGTCTACGCCCATTGCTTTATGGAACAATAGGTTCTCCTCTAATATGCTTTCTTCGTTTTTTACTAATAAGGTCATTATTAATTGTGAAGGATGAGCCTTACGGAATGTCTTGAAGCTTTCGGCAAGTGCTAGACTTATTTTTTTTATGAGATAGATATTTATCATTGCGATATATGTAATCAGTTAATAGGTACTTTTATCCATTTGTCGGGACAGATGTCCGGTGTTTCGCAATGCTGGAACCAGCGTTCGGGCATGATGACGGTTTTATTTTCCCGCGGGTTCAGCCATGCTCCCCACCAGCTGAACGTACTGTTACAGATAATGTGGTGACGGCAGCGGCTCATCAGCATCATATCCTGCCAGCTTTCTGTACCTTTGTTCCAGTCGATAAAGAAGGCTTTTGGCAACGGCAGGTTTTCTTTCACCCAGGCAATGTCGTCCGAGAAAACATAGTAGGAGGGCTGGCTTATCCGTTTGTTCATTTCGGCTATGGCGTTGAGGTAATAAGGCAGTTGGCATACACAGCCGGTTGTTTTCCAATATTTGGGTTCCAGGTAATCTCCCCGGCGTACATGTATGGAAACCGCATTCTCATCATGGTCTATCTGTTCGGACATTTCCTTTGTTTTCCTGTTGGACAGGTGCGGATTGAATGTAAAAGCCTTGCGTATATCGTCTGCCATGTCGGCAAAAAAACGTTCCGACTGATAGAAACCCTTGAAATATAATAGAGGCCAGAAATACTTTTTGTCATATGGAACAAGACTTGACGGGACTTGCTTGCGTTCATAGATTTTCTTGAAAAATAGAAATTCAATAACCTTTTTTAAGGGTTGGTTGATACGGAATTCTATTGGGGGAAGATTGAAAACCCGATGCATCTCATAGCCGTTATGGGCTTTGTAGTGCACCATATCGGATAAATCAATCCGGGTATTGCTGTAATGTTTTTTCATTCGCATATAGAAGGCGTAGATAAACATTTGATTGCCCAGTCCGCCGGTCATTTTAATAAATCTCATATCTCTGTTTTTGAGGAAAATGTTTTTTAAACGTTCGTTTAAAAAACATCTTTTCAAACGATTTTAAATTGTTCCTATTTGTATATATTTATAACTATATTATATGTACGTATCCTCAGATTGATACATTTTTATCCGTAAATGCGAAAAAAACGAGTCACAATATTTTTTAGATAGGAAATAACTTTTATCTTTGTGTTTTTTAAACGAACGTTTAAAAAACATTTCTTTTGACCATAAAACGGTATTAGATGAGTGATAGTCTGTTGTATAAGCTTCGTAGCGGCAAGCCCCCGAAGGTATTCTTCTTTTTAAAGGGATATTTGAAGCGGTGCATACCCGATTGCTTTTTCAGAATCCGGAGAAAGAGCTGTTTGGCACAAGTGGAGGCGCGGCCTGATAAGGATTACATTTATGAAAGGGTGAATTATTATAATAAGATGCAGTATCCGGTAGACCTGCCTGATACAATATTGCATGAGCATAAGCATAGCTATTATGTTTATCTGGACAAGATAAAGAATTTCCGTCCGTCTACGTTTCACAAGGCATATTATTTTGATTTGCAGGATGTGGCCCGTTGGTTTGACCGCCAACTGCGCATCAGCTATATTCCCGGTGACGTATATTTTACTCCCGAATACCCTTCGATTGTAAAGAGCCGGCTGCTGAAGGAGGACAATGCGTATTCGGTTGTGCTTAAACTGGACAAACTGCGTCATTTTATATTTCTGAACGATCCTGTGCCTTTTTCACAAAAACGCAATCAGGCTATATTTCGCGGTAAGATTCGCCTTAGCCGCATTCGTGAGAAGTTCCTTCAAAAATA
The DNA here is from genome assembly GCA_958432865.1 of Bacteroides stercoris. Taxonomy (GTDB): domain Bacteria; phylum Bacteroidota; class Bacteroidia; order Bacteroidales; family Bacteroidaceae; genus Bacteroides; species Bacteroides stercoris_A. Next base: position 44,572 of record CAUAWO010000013.1, on the reverse strand, counting down.
TTTTGGCTCATCCATTTGCGATTGCGGCGTGGTGGGCAGGAACGAAGGTTATCCTGAGGAGTGGATGACTCCTAAGAAAACAATCCGTGAGCATCTTGATTATAAATTTATCATGGCGCTCGAGGGTAACGATGTCGCCTCCAATCTGAAATGGGTAATGTCGTCCAACTCTATTGCCGTAATGACGCGTCCTACCTGTGAAACCTGGTTTATGGAAGGAAAGCTGATTCCCGATTATCACTATATTGAGATTAAGGATGACCTTTCCGATTTGGAGGAGAAACTGAACTATTACATCGCTCATCCGGCAGAGGCGGAACAGATTGTCGAGCATGCCCATGAATATGTTTCCCAATTTTTCGATGCCGGACGCGAACGGCTGATTTCATTGCTTGTAATGGATAAATATTTTCAGGTAACCAAACAAACGTCAAATTGTTAACACCATTGTATGATACATATTGCTTGTAATATTGATGCTAATTTTATACAGCACTGTGCTGTTACGCTGGTTTCTCTGTTTGAGAATAATAAGCGTGCCGATATTTGTGTGCATATTGTAGCTCCGTACCTTTCGGAAGCGGATCAGGCTATTCTACGCAACCTGGCTGCTCCTTATGGCAATGAAGTCTGCTTCTACTATCCTCCGAAAGATCTGTTGCAATGCTTTTCCATAAAAAAGTTCGGCAAGCGGATTTCCATGGCAACTTATTACCGTTGCATGTTTTCATCTATTCTGCCCGAGAGTTTGGAGAAAGTACTTTACCTGGACTGCGATATTGTAATATTGGGAGATATTTCAGAATTCTGGAACACGGATTTGTCCGGGTGCGGTGCGGCTTGTGTCGAAGATATCGGCAAGGATGAGGATGAGCGTTACGAACGCTTGCACTATGATAAGTCCTGCTCGTATTTCAATGCGGGGGTGCTGCTGATTAATCTTGATTACTGGCGGAAACATAAGGTCGATGTGCAGTGTGTGCGGTATTTCGAGACTTATCCGGAGCGCATCCAGTTTAATGACCAGGATTTGCTGAATGTCGTCCTATGCAAGGACAAGGTCTTTGTTCCTTTGAAGTGGAACATGCAGGATGGCTTTTATCGCTACGGCATTGACAAACGGGTGGCCGACTGGCAGGCTTTCCGTGAAGAACTGCTGCATCCTGTCATTCTGCATTATACCAACAAGAAGCCCTGGAATTATGACAGTATGCATCCGTTGAGGAATGAATACTATAAATACCTGGATATGACGCCCTGGAAAGGGAAACGGCCGCTTTCTTCTGTAAAAGAGCGTTTAAAAAGGTACATTAAGTGCGTGCCTTATTTGTTGGGGCTTAGAAAACCCAAATATGTGAACCTCGGCAAGTAGCAGCCCGCTGCCCGGGACGTATCCTATGAAGCTGTTTGATAACTGATTAAGTGAGATGGTAAAAGTTTCTATTGTAATACCTGTTTATAATCGGAAAAATTTCCTGACTGTATGCATAAAAAGTTTGCTTGCACAGTCTTTTGAAGATTTCGAGATATGTCTGGTCGATGACGGAAGTACGGATGGCACCGGGCTTCTGTGCGACGAACTGGCGGAAAAGGATACTCGCATCAGAGTATTGCATGTGCAAAATGGCGGAGCAGCCTATGCGCGTCAAAAAGGGGTGGAGCTGGCAACAGGAGAATGGGTAGTCTTTGTCGACTCTGATGATACCATGCCTGCCGACGCTTTGCAGCGTTTGTTTCAGGCAACGTCGGAAGATACGGATATTGTAGTCGGTTTTTGCAGGAAAAAGCGCTTGTGGGGGGTAAACAGGCTTTCGCCGGCTTGTTACCGTAAGCTTTTAATCAAGGGCAGGTACAACATTTCGGCTACGTGCGGAAAGCTGTTCAGGCGCACGTTGTTTGATGAGTACACGCTACGTACACCCCGGGAGATTGTGATGGGAGAAGACATGCTTATGAACCTGCGGTTGGCATTTGCGTCATCCAAGCCGGTACGTCTGGTTGGCGGAAACAGTGTCTATAACTATATACAACATGGTGGGAATATAACGCATGTATTCAAACTTACGGCTGATTACGAGTACGTTTTCCATAAGGAGAGGCTGTTGTCTATTCCCGAAGAAGAACATGCCCGCTATATGCCTGTAATGATTTACCGCAGGCTGAGGATGCTGCGCCGCATTCTGCGGTGTGCGCAAAAAGACAATACGGTTGAAGAGCTGCGGACTTCTGCTTTTGTGAAAGAGCTGCTTGCAGATATCCATGCTACCCGTTATACATTCTGGCGTTATCCGCACTGGAGGCTTTGGCAATTTCTCGTAAGTGCGGGTAAGTAAGGCGGAATCATAAACTCTCTTTTTCCCACAGCTTTAATGCCGCTGCCACCGTATCGTCCATGTCTGCATACGTATATTGCGCCAGTCTGCCACCGAAAAGCACTCGCTCCTGTTGCTGTGCAAGTTCTTGATATTTCCTGAAAATCAGGCTGTTCTTTTCGTCGTTTACCGGATAATAAGGCTCTTTCCCCTGTCCAAAATCATCGGGATATTCATAGGTGATGACGGTAGAACGCTGTTTGCCGAACTCAAAGTGCTTGTGTTCGATGACACGGGTATAAGGAGTTTCGCGGTCGGTATAGTTCACGACTGCATTGCCTTGAAAGTCTTCTATATCCGTGGGGTGTCTGTGTTCGAATCGCAGGCTGCGGTATTCCAGATGTCCGCATGCATAATCGAAGTATTCGTCTATGCAGCCGGTGTAGAGCACCTTCTCCGCCAAAGCGTCCAGCTCTTTGCGGTGCGCCATGTAATCGGTTCCGGTGCGCACCTCGATGTTCTCCAGCAAGGCACCGATTAAACGGTTATATCCTCCCATGGGAATGCCCTGGTACGGGTCGTTGAAGTAGTTGTTGTCGAAGATAAACCGGAACGGAATGCGCCGGATGATAAATGCCGGAAGCTCTGTTGCCGGGCGTCCCCACTGTTTCTCCGTGTATCCTTTTATCAGTTGCCGGTAGATGTCCTCTCCGCAAAGTTTCAGTGCCTGTTCTTCCAGGTTTTGCGGGTGGGTTATATGCTCGTATTCCCTGCACTGCTCCTGTATCTTTGCCCGGGCCTCTGCCGGAGTACGTACTCCCCACAATTGGTAGAAAGTGTTCATGTTGAAAGGCAGGTTATACAGCTTTCCTTTATAATTGGCAATCGGAGAGTTGGTGTATCTGTTGAACTCTACAAGCCGGTTCACATAATTCCATACTTCCCTGTTGTCTGTATGAAAAATATGCGCACCGTATTTATGCACGTTGATGCCGTCTACTTCTTCGCAGTAGATATTGCCGCCGGTGTGTGGACGTTTCTCTATCACCAGACATCTCTTTCCGGCTTTATGAGCCTCATGGGCAAACACGGCTCCGAACAGGCCGCTGCCTACAATCAGGTAATCGTATGGTTTCATTCTTCTTTAGCGTTGTTTTTATCCAGCTACAAAGCTACACAATTATTATCGGGATTGCAGAAAAAGTACCGGTTATTGTGCCGCGTTTTGATAAAAACAGTTGTTTCACATGCAATCGGCTGGTTTTTATCCGCCCGGCGCGCAAAAAAGAACCTGTTCGTTTTATTCTCCCCCTGCTTTGTGCTATCTTTGCGCCCGATACGAACGTAATGAATTAACTGTTTGACCGAATGAAAGAATTCTTCCGACTCCTGCGGCGTTTTGTTCCGCCTTACAAGAAATATCTGATATGGGCATTGTTCCTGAACCTGCTATCGGCAATTCTGAACATATTCTCTTTCGCCCTGATTATTCCTATCCTTCAGATACTTTTCAAGATGGATACCAAGACCTACGAGTTCATTCCCTGGGACGCGGCAGGAATCAACATGAAAGACATAGCGGTCAACAACTTCTATTATTACGTCACCGAGATGATAGCCTCGCAGGGCGGCTCATTGACATTGCTGATTTTAGGCGTCTTCCTGGCGGTGATGACCCTGCTGAAAGCATTCTCCTATTTCGCCTCTTCCGCCGTGATGATTCCTCTCCGCACGGGCGTGGTGCGCGACATCCGTGCGCAAGTATATAATAAGGTGCTGCACCTGCCGCTGAGTTTCTTTTCCGAGGAACGGAAAGGCGATATCATAGCCCGCATGAGCGGCGACGTTACCGAGGTGGAGACATCCGTAACCAGTTCGCTGGATATGCTGATAAAGAACCCGATACTGATTATAGCCTATTTCGGCACATTGATAGCCATCAGCTGGCAGCTGACGCTGTTCACGCTGCTGGTGCTTCCGGGCATGGGCTGGGTAATGGGCACGGTAGGCAAGAAACTGAAACGGCAGTCGCTGGATGCGCAGGCAAAGTGGAGCGATACCATGTCGCAGTTGGAAGAAACCCTGGGCGGGTTGCGTATCATTAAAGCCTTCATTGCCGAAAACAAGATGATGGAGCGTTTCAATAAGTGCAGCAACGAATACCGCGATGCTATCAACCGGGTAGCCACCCGCCAGGCATTGGCGCATCCCATGAGCGAGTTTCTGGGTACATGCGTCATCGTTATCGTGCTGTGGTTCGGCGGCACGTTGATTCTGAGCAACAGCGCTACTATAGACGCCCCTTCGTTCATTTACTACTTGGTGATACTGTACAGCGTTATCAACCCGTTGAAGGAATTCTCCAAAGCCGGATACAACATTCCCAAAGGACTTGCCTCCATGGAGCGTATCGACAAGATACTCTTTGCGGAGAATCCCATTAAAGAACCTGCCTTGCCGAAACCGCTTTCTTCGCTCAATGATAAGGTGGAATTCAAGGATATCAGCTTCAGCTACGACGGTTCCCGCCAGGTATTGAAGCATATCAACCTGACCGTGCCCAAAGGCAAGACTATCGCACTGGTAGGGCAATCCGGTTCCGGAAAATCCACGTTGGTGGATTTGCTGCCCCGCTACCACGATGTACAATCGGGCAAGATACTGATAGACGGTCTTGATATCAAGGATGCGCGCATCGCCGATTTGCGCGGTCTGATAGGAAACGTCAATCAGGAAGCCATTCTCTTTAATGACACTTTCTTCAATAACATTGCTTTCGGCGTAGAGAATGCCACCATGGAGCAGGTTGTGGAAGCTGCCAAGATAGCCAATGCCCACGATTTCATTATGGACACCGAGAAAGGTTACGATACCAATATCGGCGACCGTGGCGGCAAGCTTTCCGGCGGACAACGCCAGCGCATCAGCATTGCCCGCGCCATTCTCAAGAATCCTCCCATACTGATTCTGGATGAGGCCACCTCCGCACTCGATACGGAGTCGGAACGTCTGGTGCAGGAAGCTTTGGAGCGGTTGATGAAAACCCGCACCACGATTGCCATTGCGCACCGTCTTTCCACAATCAGGAATGCGGATGAAATCTGCGTGCTCTACGAGGGCGAAATCGTAGAACGCGGCAGGCACGAGGAACTTCTTGCCAAAGACGGCTACTATAAAAAGCTGAATGATATGCAATCTTTGGGATAATACCCCCCCTCTGTGTTGTTTTTCGTTTTTTCTCGTCACTCATCACCTATAGCGCTCTATCCCTGTCCCGGAAAGGGATAGAGGAACTGTTGACAACGGTGACGAGCGTGATGACAAATTGTTGGTCGTCACCCTCTGTCGTCATTTTACCCTTCTTCTCTGTTGTAAAATGCTTATATACAGCTACAAAACGCGCATGACGCAGAACGTGTTAACAGCGGTTAAAATCCTCTGTTTTCAGGGGCGGAGCATCCCAATCTCTGCGTTTTAATGCGACTGTTGCCCGTTGGTTTTGTCGTTTTGGCGCATGTATAATATAGGAAAGCCTGATGCAAAACCTCGTTTTTCAATTGCGGGCTCCCCGGTTGCCGGCTGCGGGCCGTACGGTTGCCGTATGCGGGCTGTCGGGCCCGCAATTGCGGGACGAAGTTTCAGTAGAAGGATAAGGATGTTTTTGTAGTGGCATAACGACATTATCCCCCGTGTATGCGAGGGTTTTGTCATGGGGATATGGGTGTTCCACCCAGCTATTTTCTTCCGAAGTCCGCGGGTATTTCTCCCCACTGCCTGGTTTCCCATTTCAGGATAGGGGTGGAGTAGGTGTTTTCACGCAGCCATTTCTCGGCGCGCTCTATCAGCAGGAAAAGTTGTTCGGTTCTGGAGTCGCGGGGTAGCTTGGTCTTGCATTTCTTCTGTTTCACCCAACCGATGGCATTGACGCTGTCGCTGTAAATAGGCATGTCGAAGCCCTTTTGCTTCAGCAGGGCAAGGCCGTGCACGATGGCAAGAAACTCTCCGATGTTGTTGGTGCCGTACACGGGACCGTAGTGGAAAACCTGCTGGCGGCTGGCAACGTGTACCCCACGGTACTCCATTGCTCCGGGATTTCCGCTGCATGCGGCATCTACGGCAAGGCTGTTTTCAAGGACGGCGGTGGGGTAGGGAGCGTCTGCATTTTGAGGCGGCTTGGATGGCGTGCTGCCTGCGGATGTATTGCGCTTGATGTAATCGTAGGGTGAAGCGGCAAAGGCGTGCTCTGCTTCCTCGCGGGTGTCGAACGATTTGAACTTTGCCCCCTCATAGCCTTTGGTCTGTAGCTGGCATTCGGTCCAGGATGTATAAATGCCCGGAGTGACGCCTGCCCATACAACGTAGAATTTCTCTTTTTTCATAACTGCGGCAAAGGTACGAATATATTTCACAAATGCGAACAATCGGCTCCGTTCGCTTGTTCTTTTAAATTGAGGAGAAGTGGGAAGTAAAAAAAGAGTATCGGTCCAATTTCTTGAGTTTGTAATTTTATATAACTCATTTATTTTTAAGAAGAACAGACAATAAAATAAAAAGATATGAAGAGAACATTTGCAGAAGCGTTGGAACACCGGCGCAGTTATTATTCCATAGGTAGCGACTCTCCTGTTTTGGATGAGGAAGTGGTGCATATTATCCGTACGGCGGTGAAGAACGTGCCGTCGGCCTTTAATTCGCAGTCAACAAGAATCGTCCTGCTGCTGGGCGACGAGCATAAGAAACTATGGGATATTGTAAAAAATACGTTGAAGCAGCGCATTTCGCCTGAGGCTTTTGCAAAGACGGAAGCCAAGATTGACGGCTGCTTTGCGGCCGGGCATGGCACTGTGCTTTATTTTGAGGACACGACGGTTGTAAAGAAATTGCAGGATGCGTTCCCCTCTTACAGCGAAAACTTCCCGATTTGGTCGCAGCATACATCGGCCATGCATCAACTGGCTGTCTGGACCATGCTGGAAGACGCAGGTTTGGGAGCTTCCTTGCAGCATTACAACCCGCTGATTGACGACGAGGTGCGCCGTACCTGGAACTTGCCGGAGAGCTGGATGCTGATAGCCGAAATGCCTTTTGGCACGCCCACTGCCGAACCCGGCGAAAAGGAGTTCGGGGAGTTGAGCGAGCGGATTAAAATTTTCCGCTGATTGTGAGGTAGTCTCACTGTAGAATTGCTTATCTTTGTACACAAACGGTAAGCAACTATGATACGTATCTTTCTGACCGGTTACATGGGAGCCGGTAAAACAACTTTGGGAAAGGCTTTTGCCCGCGAACTGAATGTACCTTTCATTGATTTGGACTGGTACATCGAGGAACGTTTTCACAAATCCATCCGTGAACTGTTCGTCGAGCGGGGAGAGGCCTCTTTTCGTGAATTGGAGCGGAATATGCTGCACGAGGTGTCCGAGTTTGAGGATGTCATTATCTCGACCGGCGGCGGCACGCCCTGTTTCTTCGACAATATGGACTACATGAACGGGCGCGGGCAAACCGTGTTCCTGGATGTACATCCCGATATACTGTTCAACCGTTTGCGGGTGGCAACCCATCAGCGCCCCATCCTGCAGGGAAAGACGGACGAGGAGCTGCGCGCCTTTATTGCGGACGCATTGGAGAAACGCGCCCCTTTCTACGTGCAAGCCCGCTACCGTTTCGATGCAGGACATCTGGAAAGCAGACGGCAGATTGCCGGGTCCGTGCAGCAGTTGCGTAGCCTGCTGGGCGTTTAATCTCTTGTAAATGTGTGTTTTTCGCCCTAAAAGGCAAGATGTTCCAGATTTATATGTATTTTTGTACCCCTTTTTTATAAATAAACTACTAAAACAGCAGAGTAACAAGAAATGAGAAAATGGCGTATTGAAGATTCGGAAGAGCTGTACAACATTACAGGTTGGGGCACTTCGTACTTTGGTATCAATGACAAAGGTCATGTTGTAGTAACACCGCGTAAAGACGGCGTCGGCGTCGATTTGAAAGACCTGGTCGACGAATTGCAACTGCGTGACGTGACGGCGCCCATGCTGGTGCGCTTTCCCGACATTCTTGACAACCGGATTGAGAAGATTTCCTGTTGTTTCAGACAAGCGGCGGAAGAGTACGGCTACAAGGCGGAGAATTTTATTATCTATCCCATTAAGGTGAATCAGATGCGTCCGGTGGTCGAGGAAATTATCAGCCACGGCAAGAAATTCAATCTCGGACTGGAAGCAGGCTCCAAACCCGAACTGCATGCGGTGATTGCCATCAATATGGACTCCGACTCGCTGATTATCTGCAACGGATACAAGGATGAGAGTTACATAGAGCTTGCTTTGCTGGCGCAGAAGATGGGAAAACGCATCTTTCTCGTAGTAGAGAAAATGAATGAGCTGAAGCTGATAGCCAAAATGGCGAAGCAGTTGAATGTAAAGCCCAATATCGGCATACGTATCAAGCTGGCTTCGTCGGGAAGCGGCAAGTGGGAAGATTCGGGCGGCGATGCAAGCAAGTTCGGACTGTCGTCCAGCGAGTTGCTCGAAGCGCTCGACTTCATGGCAAGCAAAGGCATGCAGGACTGCCTGAAGCTGATACATTTCCACATCGGAAGCCAGGTAACGAAAATCCGTCGTATCAAAACCGCTCTGCGTGAAGCGTCGCAGTTCTATGTGCAGTTGCACAACATGGGATTCAACGTGGAATTCGTGGACATCGGCGGCGGCCTGGGAGTGGATTATGACGGAACGCGCTCGTCCAACAGCGAGGGCAGCGTAAACTATTCCATCCAGGAGTATGTGAACGACTCCATTTCTACTCTGGTGGATGCCAGCGACAAGAACGGCATTCCCCATCCCAATATCATTACGGAGAGCGGACGCGCTTTGACGGCGCATCATTCCGTACTTATATTCGAGGTGCTGGAAACCACCAATCTGCCCGAATGGGACGACGATGAAGAGGTGACCGAAAACGACCACGAACTCTTGCGGGAGCTTTACGGCATTTGGGATACACTGAACCAGAACAGGATGCTGGAAGCCTGGCACGATGCGCAGCAGATACGCGAAGAGGCGCTCGATTTGTTCAGCCACGGCATCGTGGACCTGCAGACCCGCGCCAAGATTGAACGGCTGTATTGGTCTATCATGCGCGAAGTGAACCAGATAGCCGGCGGACTGAAGCATGCGCCCGATGAATTCCGCGGTCTCCCCAAACTGCTGGCGGATAAGTATTTCTGTAACTTCTCGCTCTTCCAGTCCCTGCCGGACTCCTGGGCGATAGACCAGATATTCCCCATCATGCCTATCCAGCGTCTGGACGAACGGCCGGACCGGACGGCTACCCTGCAGGACATTACCTGCGATTCGGACGGTAAGATTGCCAACTTTATCTCTACCAAGAACGTGTCCCATTACTTGCCGGTACACTCCTTGAAGAGTAAGGAACCCTATTATGTGGGTGTGTTCCTGGTGGGCGCCTATCAGGAAATTCTCGGCGATATGCACAATCTGTTCGGCGATACGAATGCGGTGCACGTATCCGTGAGCGATAAGGGGTATACGATAGAGCAGGTTATCGACGGTGAGACGGTGGCGGAAGTGCTGGATTACGTGCAGTACAGTCCGAAGAAGCTGGTGCGTACTTTGGAGACCTGGGTGAGCCAGTCGGTAAAGGAAGGACGCATCTCCCTGGAAGAAGGCAAGGAATTTTTGTCTAATTACCGTTCCGGTTTGTACGGATACACATATTTGGAATAATGAGAGAGAAACTGACTGTAATCAAGGTGGGTGGCAAAATCGTGGAAGAGGAAGCCACCCTCTGCAAGTTGTTGGATGACTTTGCCGCCATCGAAGGATATAAAGTCCTGGTGCACGGCGGCGGACGTTCGGCAACGAAAATCGCAGCCCTGTTGGGTATTGAAAGCAAAATGGTGAATGGACGCCGCATCACCGATGCCGAGACTTTGAAGGTGGTGACAATGGTGTATGGCGGACTGGTGAACAAGAACATAGTGGCCGGTTTGCAGGCACGAGGCGTGAATGCGCTCGGCCTGACGGGTGCGGACATGGACGTGATCCGTTCCGCGAAGCGTCCGGTAAAGGAGGTGGACTATGGTTTCGTGGGCGATGTGAAGCAGGTGAACGGAGCGTTCCTGAGCGAACTCATCCATAAAGGCGTTGTTCCGGTAATGGCCCCGCTGACACACGACGGCGAGGGACACATGCTGAATACGAATGCCGATACGATTGCCGGAGAAACGGCCAAAGCCTTGTCCGGACAGTTTGACGTGACGCTGGTATATTGCTTCGAGAAAAAAGGTGTGCTGCGCAACGAGAATGACGACGACAGCGTGATTTCCCGGATTACTCCGGAAGAATTTAAGCAGTATGTTGCCGAAGGGGTTATCCAGGGCGGTATGATTCCCAAGCTGGAGAATTCTTTCGAGGCTTTGGATGCCGGAGTCACGGAAGTTGTAATCACCTTAGCCTCAGCTATAAACAGTGACGGCGGAACCCGTATCAAAAAATAAATCAAAAAAAAGTGGTGGCAGACTGTAACTTTCCGTTTGCTGAACCGTCAATTAATTAGAGATGCAGGAAATCAGTTTTCGTAATGACATTCTCCCTCTGAAAGACAAGCTCTTTCGGTTGGCCCTGAGGATTACATCCGACCGGGCGGAAGCGGAAGATGTTGTGCAGGAAACACTGATTAGGGTATGGAACAAGCGCGAGGAGTGGACGCAGTTCGGTTCTGTCGAAGCCTATTGCCTGACAGTGGCAAGGAATCTGGCGATAGACCGCAGCGAAAGGAAAGACGCCCGAGCGGTGGAACTTACCCCCGATATGGAAGAGGCTTCCGAAGCATCGGGCCCTTACGAAAGGCTGGTGAATAAAGAACGAATGGCTCTGATACACCGCCTGATAAACGAACTTCCCGAAAAGCAGCGGCTGATTATGCAGCTGAGGGATATGGAAGGTAAGAGCTACAAGGAGATTGCGGTTGTCCTGAGTCTGACAGAGGAACAGGTGAAAGTGAACCTCTTCAGGGCAAGGCAAAAGGTTAAACAACGGTTTATTGATATAGAAGGTTATGGACTTTAAATATATAGAACAACTTTTAGAACGTTATTGGCAGTGTGAGACTTCTCTTGAGGAAGAAGCGCAGTTGCGTACTTTCTTTACAGAAGAGGACGTTCCCGAACACTTGTCGCGTTATAAGGATTTGTTTGTATATCAGCAACTTCAGCAGGAAGAGCATCTGGGTGCGGATTTCGATGCACGGGTGCTTGCCGAGATTGAAGCTCCGGTTGTGAAGGCCAGGCGCATGACATTGACGGCGCGCTTCATGCCGTTGTTTAAAGCCGCAGCCGCAGTGGCAGTGGTGCTTTCATTGGGCAATGTGATGCAACATTCGTTCTTTGCCGATGTAAGAGAGGTGGCTGCCGCCGATACTATCGGCAAACAAATTTCCGCTCCGTCGGTCGCCCTTTCGGGGGATAGGGCCGCAACGCACGAGAAGCAGATATTGGATAGTCTGCACCGTGTAAGCAAGGAGAAGGAAAACAGACAGTAGATATTTTCATTTGCTTTTAAAATAACATTTTCATTTGCTTTAAATATAATATAGTTAGTGTGCTTTTATTAAAACAAAAACAGAGGCTGTGAAGTTTCAATTCTCTCAAAATTTTATAGAAACTAACTAAGATAAATGGGACGCCGCGTGATGCAGCGTCCCTTTTATTGTTGTTGGGGGAGCGGAAAGTTGCCCCCCCCTGCAGTGTATGTAGAATCAAAGCTTGTATAATCCCTTCTTGGGGAAGTCCAGTTCCGGGTTGCCCTTATAACCGATGTTTCCGCTGCCGCTGGTACGTGCTTTCAGGAAGTCGGTGGCATGGCATTTGATGTCTCCCGAACCGGATACGCTTGCCGATACGCGTTTTGCCTGCAGACCGGATGCAAACAGGTCGCCCGAACCCGCTACACGGTAATCGGCTTCCTGGGAAGTTCCCGTCAATATTGCCGTGCCCGATCCTGAGACGGAGGCTTCGGTGCCGGCGGCCGATACGTTGTCAAGCTTCAAATCTCCGGAACCGGCTATGGATGCCGTGAGATTGGCGCAAGTGATGTTGCTGCCTTCTATGTCGCCCGACCCTGCCACGGATACGTTAAGATTGCCGGTGCAGGTTATGTTGTCCGCGTCGATGTCTCCCGAACCTGCTACGGATACTTTCAGGTGGTCTGTTTTCAGTCCGTTGGCTAACTCTACATTACCGGAGCCGGCAACGGAGATGTTGTTGAGTGTCTCGGAGGAGACGCGTATCTCCAGCTTGTTGTAAGATACGCTGACACCTTTCTTGAACTTGATATTCAAGGTGTTGTTAACTACATTGATGTCCAGAAGGTCTACGATATTGTCGGAAGTGTACACTTCCACTTCGGGTTTTCCCGCCTTTTGGGTGTAAGTAACATTCGGGCTGCCTGCCAGGTTCAGACCGGTGAAGTTGTCTACTTTGATATTCTTGGTTACATAGTTCCTGCTGGCTTTGACTGTTTTTCCGCCAAACAGACCGGAGTTGCACGTGCAGGCTGTTGCGCTTAATGCGAAGATGCCTGATACGATGATTGCTGTTAATGTTTTCATGTTCAATGTATTTTAAGTGTTCTTGTTTGTTAGACGTAGTCTTTTCTCAAAAAGTTGCAGGGGATTATGACTTTTTACCGGGAACTTCTTGCTGCCGGTTCTTATTCAAATCCTATGCCATAAGCATAAATCTTTGTTTATTAGGATGTAATGGAGGAAATGCGGTGTCCGCTTTTGAACACATTGTTCGTTTTTGGTAGACAAGCGTTTGCTTTTTCGGACGATTCTTCGTTCTTTTGTCCTTATTTCAAGGAGGAAAGAACAGATGGCAACGGAGCATGTTTTAGAGGATAAGGAGTTGGGACGTTTGTTGGTACGGGTGAATGTCCGTGCCCGGCGTCTGACCTTTCGTACGCGTGAGGAGGCTATTCATGTAACTGTTCCGCCGGGCACAACCATCGGAGAAGTAAAGAATGCTGTGGAGCAACTGCGTCCCCGGCTGAGGGCCGCCCGACAGCAGCAAAGCCGTCCGCTGATTGATTTGGACTATCGGATTGATACGGAATTCTTCAAGTTGAGTTTGGTCGGCGGAGAACGCGACCGCTTCCTTTCGCGCTCGGAACTGGGGGAAATGCAGATTATCTGTCCGCCGGATGCAGACTTCTCAAATAAGGAGTTGCAGGCTTGGCTGCGTAAAGTGATTGAAGAAGCCTTGCGGCGTAATGCCAAGATTATTCTTCCGCCTCGGCTTTATGCACTCTCGTTGCAGCATAATCTTTCTTATAAGAGTGTGAAAATAAACTCCAGCAGCGGGCGTTGGGGAAGTTGTTCCGCCCGTGGAAACATCAATCTGTCCTATTTCCTTGTTCTATTGCCCAAACACTTGATAGACTATGTGTTGCTGCACGAGTTGGCACATACCCGTGAAATGAATCATGGCGAGCGCTTTTGGGCGTTGCTTGATGGCATGACGGATGGCAAGGCGCAACTGCTGCGCAGCGAGCTGAGAAAGTATAGGACAGACTTTTGAAACAGGCCGATTATAGTGGGAGAGGCACGGAAACGGACTACTGTGCCAACAGCTTCACTTCATCGCCGTCTTTTTCAAAACGATAGTTACCGCCTTTTTCGCTCAACTCAAACAGAGAAAGTCTGTCGGTTGCCTTGTCCACTATCATCAGTGCGCTTTGCTCGGCAAACCGTTTTACCTCGATATTGAAAGGCTCTTCACCGATGCGCCGGTCTGCCAGCACGCTGTCATTGAGAAGGATGGAGATGGAATCGCCGGCAAAGCCTTTTACCAAAGTGATGTTGTAGGTTTCGGCAAAGTGGCGTTCGCCCTCTTTCTGCCGTTGCAGGCGCATGCTCATGTAGACGAAGATAACGACAACGAATATTACGGCAAAAGCAAGGATGCCGTTGCCTATCATAAACTGTTTGTTGGTATTCAGGTGATGTGCCATGACGATTGAGTTTAAAGAACCCTGCAAATGTAGTGATTAATTTTGAATGGAAGATAAATTCGGGCAGGAGTGCTAAATATTCTTTTTTTCTCCTATTATTTTGTAGTCGAACAGATTATTTATATCTTTGCAACCGAAACGGATGAAAGGTGGAGGGGCGATTGAGCTCCTCTTTTTTGTTCCTAATGGTTAATCTATGATAGAAAAGAAAACAGTTTGTCAGATTGTAGACGAGTGGCTGGAAGATAAGGAGTACTTCCTGGTGGAAGTCATAATCAGCCCGGATGACAAGATTGTGGTGGAGATAGACCACAAAGAAGGTGTTTGGATTGAGGATTGTGTAGAACTGAGCCGCTACATAGAGTCCCGGTTGAATCGTGAGGATGAGGATTACGAACTGGAAGTCGGTTCTGCCGGTATCGGACAACCGTTTAAAGTGTTGCAACAGTACGTCAACCACATCGGCAAGGAAGTGGAAGTATTGGCAAAAGACGGCCGCAAGCATTGCGGAGTGTTGAAAGATGCCGACGAGCGGCAGTTTACCGTCACTGTTCAGAAGAAAGTGAAAGAGGAGGGAGCCAAGCGTCCTAAAATGGTGGATGAGGACCTGACCTTTACATACGAGGAGATAAAATATACTAAATACTTAATTAGTTTTAAATAAGACTATGGCCAAGAAAGAAGAAACTATCAGCTTGATAGATACCTTTTCGGAATTTAAAGAACTGAAGAATATTGATAGAACCACCATGGTGAGCGTACTCGAAGAGTCGTTCCGCAGTGTGATTGCAAAGATGTTCGGAACCGATGAGAATTACGACGTGATTGTGAACCCGGATAAGGGTGACTTCGAAATATGGCGTAATCGTGAAGTTGTGGCGGATGAGGACCTTGAAAACCCGAACCTGCAGATTTCTTTGAGCGAAGCCCGGAAGATTGACGCTTCGTACGAGGTGGGAGAGGAAGTGACGGATGAGGTGAACTTTGCGAAGTTCGGCCGCCGTGCTATTCTGAACTTGCGCCAGACATTGGCTTCCAAGATTTTGGAACTGGAAAAAGACAGTATTTACAATAAATACATTGATAAGGTGGGTACTATTATCAATGCAGAGGTTTACCAGATTTGGAAAAAGGAAATGTTGCTGCTCGATGATGAAGGCAATGAACTGCTGTTGCCCAAGACCGAACAGATTCCGAGCGACTTCTACCGTAAGGGTGAGACTGCCCGCGCCGTGGTAGCCCGCGTCGACAACAAGAACAACAATCCGAAGATTATCCTGAGTCGTACGTCGCCCGTTTTCCTGCAACGTCTGTTCGAGATGGAAGTACCCGAAATCAATGACGGACTGATTACTATCAAGAAGATTGCCCGTATTCCCGGTGAGCGTGCCAAGATTGCCGTTGAGTCATACGATGACCGTATCGATCCGGTAGGTGCCTGCGTCGGTGTGAAGGGTAGCCGTATTCATGGTATTGTCCGCGAGCTTCGCAACGAGAATATCGATGTTATCAACTATACGTCGAATATCCAGTTGTTTATACAGCGCGCCCTCAGCCCCGCCAAGATATCTTCCATCCGTCTGAACGAGGAAGAGCACAAGGCGGAAGTCTTCCTGAAACCGGAAGAGGTGTCGCTGGCTATCGGTAAAGGCGGTTTGAATATCAAGCTGGCCAGTATGTTGACTGAGTACACCATTGACGTATTCCGCGAATTGGATGAAGCGGTAGAGGATGAAGATATCTACTTGGATGAATTCCGCGATGAGATTGACGGTTGGGTAATCGATGCCATCAAGGCTATCGGTATTGATACCGCCAAGGCTGTGTTGAATGCACCGCGCGAGATGTTGATTGAAAAGACTGACCTGGAAGAGGAAACGGTGGACGAAGTATTACGCATTTTGAAATCGGAGTTTGAAGAAGGGGAAAATTAGTGATTAGTGATTAGGGGTTAGTGATAAGTGATTTTTGGTATGTATAATAAAATCATCACTAAACACTAATCGCTAACCCCTAATCGCTAATCACTAACCATCACTTCTTTCTCCATTATTCATTAAATTAAAGTATGACGATAAGGTTAAATAAAGTAACAAGAGATTTAAATGTAGGAATCACGACGGTAGTTGAGTTCTTGCAAAAGAAGGGATATGCCATTGAAGCAAATCCCAATACGAAGATTACCGACGAGCAGTACGACTTGCTTGTGAAAGAGTTTAGTACAGATAAGGATCTTAAATTGAAAACGGAGCGTTTCATTCAGGAACGTCAGAGTAAGGAACGCAATAAGGCATCGGTGGCTATTGACGGTTATGACAAGGAAGCACAGGAAAAGCCGAAAACCGAAGAGGTGGTAAAGGCTGTGGTTCCCGAAGATGTACGTCCGAAGTTTAAGCCTGTCGGGAAGATTGATTTGGATAAACTGAATCGCAAACATACTGTGGAAAAAGAGGAAGAAGCGGTGGAACCGGAGATGCCGGTGGTTGAAGAAGTAAAGGCGGAAGAACCTGCACCTGTTGTTGAGGCTCCGAAACCGGAACCCGTTCCCGAACCTCAGCCCGAGCCGACACCTGCTCCGGTGGTTGAACCTGCTCCGGCGGCAGAAGAAGAAAAAACTGCGCCGGTGGCTGCAGAACCCGTACCGGTTTCTAACGCGGAGCCTGCTCCCGCTGCAATCGAAGAAGCTGTTTCGGAAAATAAAGAAGAAAAAGAAGAAATATTCAAAATACATCAGCCTGAGTTTGTATCGAAGATTAACGTCATCGGACAAATAGACCTCGCTGCGCTGAATCAGTCTACACGTCCGAAGAAGAAATCGAAAGAGGAAAAGCGCAAGGAGCGTGAAGAAAAAGAAAAGCAGCGCCAGGATCAGAAGAAGCTGATGAAGGAAGCCATTATCAAGGAGATTCGCCGTGACGATAATAAGACGAAAGATGGCAACGATGCCAACGGCAAGAAAAAACGCGTCCGCATTAACAAGGAAAAGGTGGATATCAACAATGCATCCAACTTCCAGCGTGGCGGAAACGATCGTCTGAAAGGCGGCCAGCAAGGGGGTAATAACCAACAAGCCGGTAAGAACAAGAATAAAGACCGCTTCAAGAAACCTGTAATCAAGCAGGAAGTAAGTGAAGAGGATGTGGCAAAACAGGTAAAGGAAACTTTGGCACGCCTCACTTCCAAAGGCAAGAATAAGGGTGCGAAATACCGTAAGGAGAAACGTGACATGGCATCCAGCCGTATGCAGGAGCTGGAAGACCAGGAAATGGCGGAAAGCAAGATATTGAAGCTGACCGAGTTCGTGACTGCCAATGAGCTGGCGAGCATGATGGATATTTCCGTTACGCAGGTTATCGCTACCTGTATGAGCATCGGCATGATGGTTTCCATTAACCAGCGTCTGGATGCGGAAACAATCAATCTGGTAGCGGAAGAATTCGGTTTCAAGACAGAATATGTAAGTGCAGAAGTGGCCCAGGCTATTGTCGAAGAAGAGGATGCCGAGGAAGATTTAGAGCCTCGTGCTCCGATTGTAACGGTGATGGGTCACGTAGACCACGGTAAGACCTCGTTGCTCGACTATATCCGTAAGGCAAATGTTATTGCCGGTGAGGCGGGTGGTATCACGCAGCATATCGGTGCTTACCACGTGACATTGGAAGACGGACGCAAGATTACGTTCCTCGATACTCCGGGTCACGAAGCGTTTACCGCCATGCGTGCTCGCGGTGCCAAGGCAACGGATATCGCCATCATCATTGTGGCTGCCGATGACAACGTGATGCCGCAGACCAAAGAAGCTATCAACCATGCCATGGCTGCCGGTGTGCCTATCGTATTCGCTATCAATAAGATTGACAAGCCGACGGCTAATCCCGATAAGATTAAGGAAGAACTGGCTGCCATGAACTTCCTCGTTGAGGAATGGGGCGGTAAGTACCAGTCTCAGGATATTTCAGCCAAGAAAGGTATTGGCGTAAGCGATTTGATGGAGAAAGTATTGCTGGAAGCCGAAATGCTGGATTTGAAGGCAAACCCGAATCGCCGTGCTACCGGTTCCATCATCGAGTCCTCATTGGATAAGGGTCGTGGCTATGTGGCTACAGTGCTGGTATCCAACGGTACTTTGAAGATGGGTGACATTGTGCTCGCAGGTACAAGTTACGGTAAGGTGAAAGCCATGTTCAACGAACGTAACCAGCGCATGAAAGAGGCAGGTCCTTCGGAGCCGGCGTTGATTCTCGGCTTGAACGGTGCGCCGGCTGCAGGCGATACATTCCATGTAATCGAGACTGAACAGGAAGCACGTGAAATTGCCAACAAGCGCGAACAGTTGCAGCGTGAGCAAGGTCTGCGTACACAGAAGATGCTGACGTTGGATGAAGTGGGCCGCCGTTTGGCATTGGGCGACTTCCACGAACTGAATATCATCGTGAAAGGTGATGTGGACGGTTCCGTTGAAGCGTTGAGCGACTCGTTGATTAAGTTGTCTACCGAGCAGGTACAGGTAAACGTTATTCACAAAGGCGTCGGCGCTATCTCCGAATCGGATGTATCTCTGGCTGCCGCTTCGGATGCGATTATCGTAGGATTCCAGGTTCGTCCTTCGGGCGCTGCCGCCAAACTGGCAGAGCAGGAAGGTGTGGACATCCGCAAGTACTCTGTCATCTACGATGCCATTGAAGAGGTGAAGGCTGCCATGGAAGGTATGCTGGCGCCGACTTTGAAGGAACAGGTGACGGCCACTATCGAGGTGCGCGAGGTATTCAACATTACCAAAGTGGGTCTTGTGGCAGGTGCCATGGTGAAGACCGGAAAGGTGAAACGCAGCGACAAGGCCCGTCTGATTCGCGACGGCATTGTTATCTTCACAGGAAATATCAATGCATTGAAGCGCTTTAAGGACGATGTGAAGGAAGTTGGAACAAACTTCGAATGTGGTATCAGCCTGACAAACTGCAACGACATCAAGGTAGGAGACATCATCGAATCTTACGAAGAAGTGGAGGTAAAGCAGACTCTGTAAGCAATATATAAAAAATCTTCAGGCGCGGATTACACGGATTTCACGGATTGGTTAAGAAAAACCGTGTTTGTCCGCGTAATCCGCGCCTTTTTAATATAGTTATGGCTGTTGTAGATAGTATAATCTTGGTAATAATCGGTGCCGGAGCGCTTGTAGGTTTTATAAAAGGTTTTGTAAAGCAGTTGGCTACCTTGTTGGGACTGGTTGCCGGTCTGGTGGCGGCAAAGGCTTTGTATGCTTCCGTTGCCGAGAAAGTGTTTTCCAGGATTACCGATTCAATGACAGTGGCGCAAGTGCTGGCATTCATTGCTATCTGGGTAGCGGTGCCTCTGGCTTTTGCGTTGATAGCTTCGCTGCTGACGAAGGCGATGGAAGCCGTGTCGCTCGGTTGGCTGAACCGTTGGCTGGGCTCCGGGCTGGGAGCGCTGAAAGCACTTCTGCTGGTGAGTTTGCTGGTGGGTGTTATCGAATTTATAGATTCGGACAATACGCTGCTCAGTCAAACAAAAAAGAAAGAATCTGTGTTATATTATCCCATGAAGTCATTTGCCGGAATATTCTTTCCTGCAGCAAAGGCTGTTACGGAACAGATTGTGAATGGAGATGTGGTTTGATTCGTAACTTGTAATTTTATAATTATAGAAATAATGCAACAAGAAGAACCCAATAAATATGTAAAGGAACTCACTCAGGAGAAGTACAAGTACGGTTTTACGACCGACGTGCACACAGACATCATCGAGCGTGGTTTGAATGAAGATGTGGTGCGGCTGATTTCCGAGAAAAAAGGAGAACCCGAGTGGTTGCTGGAGTTCCGCCTGAAAGCGTACCGCCATTGGCTGACGCTGGAGATGCCTGCATGGGCGCATCTCCGTATTCCTGAAATAGACTATCAGGCTATCTCATACTATGCCGACCCTACCAAGAAGAAGGACGGACCCAAGAGCATGGACGAGGTAGACCCGGAGCTGGTCAAGACATTCAATAAACTGGGCATTCCTCTGGAAGAGCAGATGGCACTTAGCGGTATGGCGGTGGATGCCGTAATGGACTCTGTATCCGTAAAGACTACCTTTAAGGAGACGCTTATGGAGAAAGGCATCATCTTCTGTTCGTTCAGCGAAGCAGTGCGCGAACATCCTGATTTGGTACAGAAGTACTTGGGCTCGGTGGTGGGCTATCGCGACAACTTCTTTGCGGCACTGAACTCTGCGGTGTTCTCCGACGGTTCTTTCGTCTATATCCCGAAGGGGGTACGTTGTCCGATGGAGTTGTCCACTTACTTCCGTATCAATGCCCGCAATACCGGACAGTTTGAAAGAACGTTGATTGTGGCGGATGATGATTCATACGTTTCCTACCTGGAGGGATGTACGGCGCCGATGCGTGACGAAAACCAACTGCATGCCGCCATTGTGGAGATTGTGGTGCACGACCGTGCGGAAGTGAAGTACAGCACTGTCCAGAACTGGTATCCGGGTGATGCCGAAGGCAAAGGCGGCGTGTATAATTTCGTAACGAAACGCGGACACTGCAAAGGGGTAAATAGCAAACTGTCCTGGACGCAGGTGGAAACCGGTTCGGCCATTACCTGGAAATATCCGTCCTGTATCCTTTCGGGTGATAACTCTACGGCAGAGTTTTACAGCGTGGCGGTAACCAATAATTACCAGCAGGCAGATACCGGTACGAAGATGATTCATCTCGGAAAGAATACCCGCAGCACTATCGTCAGCAAGGGTATCTCCGCCGGACGGAGCGAAAACTCTTATCGCGGTCTGGTGCGCGTTGCCCAAAAAGCGGACAATGCCCGCAACTATAGCCAGTGCGACTCCTTGCTGCTGGGCGATAAGTGCGGTGCGCATACGTTTCCCTACATGGATATCCATAACGAGACGGCCATTGTAGAGCACGAGGCAACCACCAGCAAGATTAGCGAAGACCAGATATTCTATTGCAACCAGCGCGGCATCTCTACGGAAGATGCCGTAGGACTGATTGTGAACGGTTATGCAAAGGAGGTACTCAACAAGCTGCCTATGGAGTTTGCCGTAGAGGCTCAGAAATTATTAGCTATTTCACTCGAGGGAAGCGTAGGATAGCTATTGGAATTCAAAATTCAAAATTAAATATCATGTTAGAGATAAAAGACCTGCACGCCAGCATCAATGGCAAAGAGATATTGAAAGGCATCAACCTCACGATCCGCGACGGTGAGGTGCATGCCCTGATGGGACAGAACGGAGCCGGAAAGAGTACACTGAGCAATGTGCTGGTGGGACATCCTGCATACGAGGTGACACGCGGTACGGTAACTTTCAACGGTAAGGATCTTTTGGCTATGAGTCCTGAAGACCGTGCCCATGAAGGTGTTTTCCTTTCGTTCCAGACACCGGTGGAGATACCGGGAGTTTCGATGGTGAACTTTATGCGTGCCGCTGTCAACGAACAGCGTAAATACCGTCATCTGCCCGCCCTGTCTGCCAGCGAATTCTTGAAACTGATGCGCGAGAAACGCGCCATTGTCGAACTGGACAACAAACTTGCCAACCGTAGCGTGAACGAAGGCTTCAGCGGCGGTGAGAAGAAACGTAACGAAATCTTCCAGATGGCTATGCTGGAACCTACTTTCGCCATTCTCGACGAAACGGATTCCGGTCTTGATGTAGATGCTTTGCGCATTGTAGCCGATGGCTTCAACAAACTGAAGACTCCCCAAACCAGCGCAATGGTCATCACCCACTACCAACGCCTGCTGGACTATCTGAAACCGGATACCGTCCATGTACTGCTTGGCGGACGCATCGTGAAGACAGGCGGTCCCGAACTGGCTAAGGAGATTGAAGCACGCGGCTTCGATTGGATTAAGAAAGAAGCGAGTGAATTATAAATTATGGATTATGAATTATGAATTATCCTGCGACATGATGATGCGCAGCCCGTTCATAATTATAATTCAAAACTCATAATCAGATAACATGAGTGTAGAGCAACAATATATAGACCTTTTCTCCCAGACGGAGGCGATGATATGCCGCCATAGCGCCGAAGCGCTGAATGCTCCGCGTGCCGCTGCATTTGCCGACTTCGAGCGGCTTGGATTTCCTACCCGTAAGACGGAGAAATATAAATATACCGATGTCAGCAAGTTCTTTGAACCCGATTACGGACTGAACCTGAACCGGTTGGAGATTCCGGTTAATCCCTACGAAGTATTCAAGTGCGATGTGCCGAATATGAGTACCTCCCTTTACTTTGTTGTGAATGATGCTTTCTATAACAAGGCTTTGCCGAAGTCGCATTTGCCTGAGGGCGTTATCTTCGGTAGCCTCAAGGAAATGGCGGAGCAGCGTCCGGAGCTGGTGAAGAAGTACTACGGTAAGCTGGCAGATACTTCCAAAGATGGAGTGACGGCTTTCAATACTGCCTTTGCGCAGGACGGCGTATTGCTGTATGTTCCCAAGAACGTGGTGGTGGAGAAACCTATTCAGTTGGTGAACATTCTGCGCGGCGATGTCAACTTTATGGTGAACCGCCGTGTGCTTATCATTTTGGAAGAGGGTGCGCAAGCCCGTCTTCTGGCATGCGACCACGCCATGGACAGTGTGAATTTCCTTGCTACGCAAGTGGTAGAGGTATTCGTTGGGGAGAACGCCACTTTCGACTTCTATGAACTGGAGGAGACGCATACCAGTACGGTACGCATCAGCAGTTTGTATGTCAGACAAGAAGCTAACAGCAACGTTTTGCTGAACGGAATGACTTTGCATAACGGTACTACCCGCAACACAACCGAAGTTACGCTTGCCGGTGAAGGTGCTGAACTGAACCTTTGCGGGATGGCTGTTGCGGATAAGAACCAGCATGTGGACAACAATACCACCATAGACCATGCAGTGCCCAACTGTACCAGCAACGAACTCTTTAAGTATGTGCTCGACGACCAGTCTGTCGGTGCTTTTGCAGGCTTGGTACTGGTACGTCCGGGTGCACAGCATACGAGTTCCCAGCAAACGAACCGTAATCTTTGCGCCACTCGCGAAGCGCATATGTATACCCAGCCGCAACTGGAGATTTATGCCGATGATGTGAAGTGCAGTCATGGCGCTACGGTAGGCCAGCTCGATGAAAGCGCCCTGTTCTATATGCAGCAGCGCGGCATCTCCGTGCATGAGGCACGTTTGCTGCTGATGTTCGCTTTTGTAAACGAGGTAATTGACACAATCCGCCTGGATGCCTTGAAAGACCGTCTGCACCTGCTGGTGGAGAAACGTTTCCGCGGTGAACTGAACAAATGCCGCGGGTGTGCAATATGTAAATAATGAAGAATTATGAATGAAGAATTGCCATGCGGGTACTGATGCTGCGCAGCTTATTCTTCATTCATAATTCATAATTTAAAAGATATGGACCTTCAAAAGATAAGAGCTGATTTTCCGATACTTTCCCGTGAGGTATATGGTAAGCCGTTGGTTTACTTTGATAACGGTGCGACTACGCAGAAACCCCGTCAGGTGGTGGATGCCATTACGGATGAGTACTATTCGGTCAATGCCAATGTGCATCGCGGTGTGCATTTCCTTTCGCAGCAGGCTACGGAGTTACACGAGGCATCTCGCGAGACGGTACGGAAGTTCATCCATGCCGGCAGTACGAATGAAATCATCTTTACCCGCGGCACGACGGAAAGTATCAATCTGTTTGTGTCCAGCTTCGGTGAAGAGTTTATGCAGGAGGGGGATGAGGTGATTCTCTCCGTCATGGAACATCACAGCAACATCGTTCCCTGGCAATTGCTGGCTGCCAAAAGAGGGATTGCCATTAAAGTTATCCCGATGAATGACAGAGGCGAACTTTTGTTGGACGAGTACAAACAGTTGTTTTCCGAACGTACGAAGATTGTCAGCGTAGCCCATGTATCCAATGTGCTGGGTACGGTGAATCCCGTAAAGGAGATGATACGCTATGCCCACGGGCAAGGCGTTCCCGTGCTTGTGGACGGAGCCCAGTCCATTCCGCATATGCCGGTGGATGTGCAGGATTTGGATGCGGATTTCTACGTTTTTTCCGGTCACAAGGTGTACGGCCCTACCGGTGTGGGTGTGCTTTACGGTAAAGAAGAATGGCTCGATAAGATGCCCCCCTATCAGGGTGGCGGCGAAATGATACAGCACGTATCGTTCGAACGGACTACCTTCAATGAACTTCCTTTCAAGTTCGAGGCGGGAACACCCGATTATATCGGTACGACAGGGCTTGCCAAAGCGTTGGATTACGTTTCTGCCATCGGCATGGAGAAGATTGCCGCCCATGAACATGAACTGACTACATATGCCATAACACGTTTGAAAGAGATTCCCGGTATGCGCATCTTCGGTGAGGCCGAAGAGAAAGGGAGTGTTATCTCTTTCCTCGTAGGCGATATTCACCATTTCGATATGGGCACTTTGCTCGACCGTTTGGGCATTGCCGTACGTACGGGGCATCACTGCGCACAACCGTTGATGCAGCGTCTCGGCATTGAAGGAACGGTGCGTGCTTCATTTGGCCTGTATAACACGAAAGAGGAGATAGATGTATTGGTAGCGGGCATAGAGCGTGTGAGCCGTATGTTTTGATGCTTGCCGGATGAAATTGCGTATTTAATTTTTTTTTTTGACTATTGCTGCAACTTTTCTTCCTCTTTGTGCGTCTGATAAGTTACAGATAACTTAAAAATAAAGATTATGTTAATAACAACGACTTCAGTGATTGAGGGTGCAAAGATAACCCGTTATTATGGCATCGTATCCGGCGAAACAATTATCGGCGCCAATGTATTCCGTGACTTTTTTGCCAGTATCCGCGATGTGGTAGGCGGACGCAGCGGTTCGTACGAGGAAGTGCTTCGTGAGGCTAAAGATACGGCGCTTCGCGAGATGCAGGAACAAGCCCGTTTGTTGGGCGCTAATGCAGTGATTGGCGTTGACCTTGATTACGAAACGGTAGGCGGCAGCGGCAGTATGCTGATGGTGACTGCTTGCGGTACGGCTGTGACGGTAGAATAAAGAGAGTGTGGCAAAATAAAAAACGCTTGCGGTTTATTTCTTTCAGGCACGGAATTATACAGGATTTCACGGATTAACTTTATTCTTTTCCGTGAAATCCTGTGTAATTCCGCGCCTAAAGGAAATCATTAAGTACGTTCTGATATATTCTTTTGTTTTTCCAGTCTTTGGCATAAATTCGGTTAATCGTTTGCTTATTTCATTTCAAATCAATACTTTTAAGCTTTCGTTCAACCTTTTAATACGATTTATGCTATGGACCAATTGCTTTTCTGGCTGGTACCGGCCGCTTCCGTTCTGGCGCTTTGCTTTGCCTGGTATTTCCATCGTCAGATGATGAAAGAGAGTGAGGGAACTCCTCAAATGGTTAAGATTGCCGCTGCTGTGCGCAAAGGCGCCATGTCCTATCTCCGTCAGCAATATAAGATTGTGGGATGGGTGTTTCTGGGACTGGTGATTCTCTTCTCGATTATGGCTTACGGCTTCGGAGTGCAGAACTCCTGGGTTCCGATAGCTTTCCTCACAGGCGGATTCTTCTCCGGCCTTTCCGGATTTCTCGGTATGAAGACGGCTACGTATGCCTCGGCGCGTACGGCAAACGCTGCCCGTAACTCATTGAATGCGGGTTTGCGCATCGCTTTCCGCAGCGGTGCGGTAATGGGGCTGGTTGTAGTGGGGCTTGGCCTGCTCGATATTTCCTTCTGGTATCTGTTGCTCAATGCGGTTATCCCTGTGGATGTGATGACACCCACTCATAAACTTTGTATTATTACCACTACGATGCTGACGTTCGGTATGGGAGCTTCCACACAGGCGTTGTTTGCACGCGTGGGCGGCGGTATCTATACGAAAGCCGCCGATGTAGGCGCCGACCTTGTGGGCAAAGTGGAAGCCGGCATCCCTGAAGACGATCCCCGCAATCCCGCAACCATTGCCGACAATGTAGGCGATAACGTGGGCGACGTTGCCGGTATGGGAGCCGACCTTTACGAGAGTTATTGCGGCTCCATTCTTGCTACGGCGGCTCTTGGCGCAGCCGCTTTTATCCATTCGGGGGATACGCTGATGCAGTTCAAAGCCGTCATTGCTCCGATGTTGATTGCCGCTGTGGGGATTATCCTTTCCATTATAGGCATCTTCTCCGTGCGTACCAAGGAGAATGCCGGGATGAAGGACCTGCTGAATTCCCTTGCTTTCGGTACGAACCTGAGTTCGGTGCTGATAGTCGTTGCCACTTTCCTTATCCTTTGGCTGTTGAAGCTGGACAACTGGGTGTGGATATCCTGCTCGGTAGTTGTGGGGCTGGTGGTAGGCATCGTTATCGGTCGTTCCACGGAATACTATACTTCCCAATCCTACCGTCCTACCCGGAAACTGAGTGAGAGCGGCAAGACGGGGCCGGCTACTGTCATAATCTCGGGTATCGGTCTGGGTATGCTCTCTACTGCCATTCCGGTAATTGCCGTAGTGGTGGGCATCATTGCTTCCTATCTTTTTGCTTCCGGTTTCGACTTTGCCAATGTAGGTCTGGGACTTTACGGCATCGGTATCGCTGCCGTAGGCATGCTTTCCACGTTGGGCATTACACTGGCCACGGACGCTTACGGTCCTATCGCCGACAATGCCGGCGGCAATGCGGAAATGTCCGGTCTGGGCGAGGAGGTGCGTAAGCGTACCGATGCGCTCGATTCTTTGGGCAATACGACAGCCGCTACGGGTAAGGGCTTTGCCATCGGTTCGGCTGCATTGACGGGACTTGCCCTGCTTGCATCCTACATCGAGGAAATCCGTATCGGACTGACCCGTCTGGGCACTACCGACATCTTTGTGGGCGGTGAAGCGGTGTCCGTACAAGATGCCACTTTCTTCGATTTCATGCACCACTACGATGTAACGTTGATGAATCCCAAAGTTCTTTCGGGCATGTTCCTCGGTTCGATGATGGCTTTCCTGTTCTGCGGACTGACGATGAATGCCGTAGGTCGTGCCGCTGCCCATATGGTGGATGAAGTACGCCGCCAGTTCCGCGAGATAAAGGGTATCCTTACAGGTGAGGCCGAACCCGATTATGAACGTTGTGTAGCCATCTCTACGAAAGGCGCGCAACGCGAAATGGTAGTTCCCTCGCTGATAGCAATCATTGCTCCCATCCTGACCGGACTTGTCTTCGGTGTTCCCGGTGTGTTGGGACTGCTTATCGGCGGACTTAGCAGCGGATTCGTACTTGCTATCTTTATGGCGAATGCCGGCGGTGCGTGGGACAATGCCAAGAAGTATGTCGAGGAAGGCAATTTCGGCGGCAAAGGCAGCGAAGTGCATAAAGCCACGGTTGTAGGCGATACGGTAGGCGACCCGTTTAAGGATACTTCCGGTCCGAGCCTTAATATCCTTATCAAACTGATGAGCATGGTGGCCATTGTTATGGCGGGGCTGACTGTGGCTTGGAGCCTGTTCTAAACATACGCGATTCGTTCCGTAAGACGAAATCATTCATCCCGTGAGACGGATTTATTCATCTCACGGGATGATTTTTGTCGTTTCGCGGGACGAATATATTTGTCTCATGGGATGGATTTATCACGATAATATCCTAATTTCTACGTTCGAAGCAGCGCTTTGTCTGTAATCACCTATATCGAACAGAACAAGGTCACCAGAAACGGCACGCTGAAATCCACTACAAATCCGTGAAATATGGAGACTACGACAAACTGCTGTCCTGCGGTACGAGTGATTATCGGGAGTGTGGTATCCATCGTTGTGGCGCCGCCGGCAGAGATAGGAGCCAGGTTGCCGAACCAGCGTACCAGTAACGGTGCTGCCAGCAGGGTAAGTATCTCGCGGCTGATATTGGCGAGTAGGGCGATAGTTCCGAGTTCGGCTCCTTTGTATTCGGTAATGAAGATACTGGAGAGTGAATAATATCCGAATCCCGAACCTACGGCCAGGCAATCGGTCAGGGAACGGTGCGTCAGGATGAGGCTGACCGCTGCAGAGCCTGCCAGCGTGCCCAGTATCGTCATAATGGGCAGAAATACCAGCCGGGGATTGAGCGAACGGAAATTCTTCAATGTCTGCGGGTCGTTACCCACACTCAATCCTACACTGAACATCAGGGCGCAAAGTGCATAGAAGCTGACCTTGCTATCCATGACTGCATCAACGGGTATCAGGTGGAAAATTCCGCAAAGCGTACCCAAAACAAAGAAACCGATTATGATAAGGCTGCCTTTCATGCCGTTTTTCCTTTCTTCCTATATAAAGCTTTCCACAGCGCCCAGGCAGCAATGACACTGCCCAACGTACTGCCCAAGGTCAGTATCACGGCTTCGATGCCTATGGTGTGCAATCCTTTGATGATTTGCTCGTTGCCGCCAACTTCAATGCCGAGGATGAACAGCAGCGCCCAGATTAATACCGTGATGACAGTATGAATCTTATGTAAACTTCTTTTCCGTAAGAGATAGCCCAGCAACATTCCGGTGAGCATCAGTCCGATAATCGTAAACATCTCTGTTGTATTTTAATTTGCCGGCAAAGATAGTCATATTTATTCTCTTTAAAAATCCGGTTTACTTATGAAAAGGTTTATCTTTGCGCATTCTAATGTAGTGATGTATGCTGTTACCTTATTTAAATAAAGAACTGATAGAAGCGGGATGTGACGAAGCGGGGCGCGGTTGCCTTGCCGGTGCTGTCTATGCCGCAGCCGTTATTCTTCCCAAAGATTTCAAGAACGAACTGCTGAACGATTCCAAGCAACTGACCGAAAAACAGCGGTATGCCCTGCGCGAAGTCATTGAGAAAGAAGCGTTGGCATGGGCGGTGGGGATTGTTTCTCCCGGGGAAATAGATAAGATAAATATCCTCAATGCTTCTTTTCTTGCCATGCACCGTGCTGTTGACCGGTTGCAGCTACGTCCGCAACATTTGCTTATCGACGGCAACCGTTTCAAGAAATACCGGGACATTCCGCATACCACCGTTGTGAAAGGCGACGGCAAATACCTTTCCATTGCAGCTGCTTCCATTCTTGCCAAGACCTATCGCGACGATTATATGAACCGGCTGCACGAAGAGTTCCCTTATTACGACTGGAATCATAATAAGGGATATCCCACAAAGAAGCACCGTGCGGCTATTGCCGAACGGGGAACCACTCCTTATCACCGCATGACGTTCAATTTGCTGGGTGGCGGGCAGTTGGAGCTTCCTTTCCTATAATCTTTGTTCCAATAAGTCTATCCGTTTGGATAGCAGGTCGATGATTCTGGTGTTGGCCTTGATGAGTTCACGGAGGTCATTCAGGTCATATGCGCTGTCATTGTTGCTGTTGTTTTTGCAACTGTTGTCTGTATCCGGATTCATACTTTTGTCTATGTGGCTGAATAGACTTAACGCAGAGATACCCAGTACCTTTGCGATTTTGTCTAATCTTGTCAGTGTTAAATCCGTTTCACCATATTCAATTTTACAGTAGGCACTTGTAGAAAGATTTAGTTTTTCGCTCATTTGTTCTTGTGTCAGGTTCTTCTCCAAGCGCAGCAGCTGCAGTTGTTGTCCTGCGATTTTCTTTAGTTTTGTGTTCATTCTGATAGTATTTTGGTTAATAGTAGGTGTTTATTGGGTAAATATAATAAAATTAGTGTACATACGCAATATTAAAATGCGCTTATCTTTGTTAACGAAAAAAAAAGTTATCTGAGACGGATTGATAAGATGTAATATCATGATTAAGCAGATTGGAAACTGACTGTGAAGCGTATTTTCAGATTTAGTAAAAGGCTGTTCACAACTATCAATATTTTTTAGGCGAAAAGGGAGATTTACACATTTATTATAAACCCTGGAGCAGAAGTGCTATTTCTGTTTCACATTAAAAATTACAGGTTATGAAGAAATATTTATTGGTTTTATTGGGTCTGTTTGTTTTGACTACCACTACTTACTCTCAGGAATTAACGGAGAAAGAGAAAGCAAGACAAGAAAAAGAAGCACGAAAACAAGCAAAAGAGAATGCCAAGAAAGAAGCTAAATTGAAGAAAGCAGCCAAGAAGGATGCTAAAATAGCTGATTTGCGTGCAGATTATGAAGAATTTTTGGCAGAGTGGGAGCCTATCGAAGCCAATATAGGCATTGCGGAAGTTGATACATTTTTTATACACACGAATGAATTGTTTGCTTTGCTGCAACGGGTAGAAGAGAATACCGCTTTTATAGAGATGGTTCCCGAACCTTATTTTGACGAAGAAATGGGAGTGACGGATACGATTTGGAATGCTAAAAACAAGAATACAAACGAACCCATTGCCAAGAATGATGCGCTGAAAGTATATAGTATCGCTACTCTGAATCTTACAGAGGCTGCTGCCCGCGGAGTCTCCCTTACTGCTGAAAGCGTATCGGCACTGGCATCTCTGACTTCGGACCCATTGAAAGCATTGACAATCGGAAAGAAAGTGAAACAGGCAACAAAAGCTATTAAGATGTCTGTAAATGTAATTCCATTGATTCAGCGTAATATCAAAGAGAACACGGAGAAACTGAAGTATAAGAAAGCCAACGAGGGGCAGGAAGTGAAAGAAGAATAGTTGTAAACAAGGGACAGCACGATGAAAAAGATATATTTATTGTTTGTAATGCTTACTCTTGCTTTGGGTGTTTTTGCCCAAAGTAAGGGTAAGAACGCAATGACCTTACGTCTTGTAGATATAAAGGTTACGGACGGTACTTTGGTGAATATTGCCAAAGAGCAGGAGGCCAAAGGTAATACCAAACCTATGGATATGATTCGTATCTATGAGGGGAATGTACGTGCCAAGCTGGATGAAGTGGCAAAGGCAAGCGGGCGTTTTGAGATATCCGATGAAAACGCATTGGAAGCCCTCACACGGGATGCAGAGGCCAGTCTGTTTATGAAGATGTCCAGAGCGGAAAAGATAGAGTACGTATCCTCCAAGCAGAATGACTATACGCTTTCCTGTGATATAAACAGTTGCCAGTTCACCCGCAGGGCAGGTGGAGCAGGTTATTCCTGTGTACTTCGCCTGAAAGTAAGCATCAGTGATGCGCGCGATTCTACGGCGGCAGCATTGATTTCGCGTGAGTTTATCAGCGATATCAAGAAAACCGCTATCCGTCCCAACCGGGACGCCGCTTGTCAGGAAGCTCTGGCTACTTTAACGGAGCCTTTGACGGACTTCTTTTTGAATAATATCCCGGTATACGGGCTTCTCGGCTACGAAGGAGATGAATATGTCATTACCTGCGGCGAGAGCCTGAATATAAGAAAAGGAGATCAGTTCCAGGTTTCTTTGATAAAATATAGTGGTGGGGAGCGTCAGAGCGAAGTGGTTGGTGCTGTAAAGGTACAAGACTTGCGCGCTTCTACATCTGCGGTTTCTTTCACCGAGGGTAAAGACCGTATAATAGAATTGATACCTACATTGGATGCCAACAGTTTCCTGCAATGTAGACTGTTACTTTTAAAATCCCGTTGATATATGAAGAAGATATTGATTTTTTCTTTTTTCTGTTTACTGTGCTTCACGACTTCTTTTGCCCAAAAGGTAAAACCGGTGAATTATGGTGGATCGGTTAATTTAATGGAAGTAAGGGGGCGTGGAGGAGATGCCGTCGTGGTACTCCGTACGTTGGGATATGGCAAGAATGATGCTTTGGCGCAGGAAGATGCGGAAGTGCGTGTAATCCGTGCTTTGCTTTATTCGGGTTTTTCCAAGGATTATCCGGCTGTGATTTCGATGACGGAGTCGGAGGCGGAAGCGAAGAGCCAGGGCAAGTTGCTTGCTTTTTTTGAGAACAAGGAGTATAAGGATTGTATAAGTTCGGTAAAGCCCATGGGAAAACTGGACAAAGTGAAAGGTGAGAAAGTAAAGAAGAAGCCTTTTGATATTGCAGTTAACTATTATGTTTTGAAGAATAAGATAGCGAATATGAACTTCGATTCGTTCGGTTTTTGATTAATATAGATGATTATGAGAATAGTTGTTTCTTTTTTAAGTCTGTTCCTACCTCTTTATCTGTTAGCCCAAAACGGTCAGGCGAGACAGCCGAATGTAATGGTGGTTCCGTTTGTAGAACCCGGAGAAGGAGAGAACGACCGGATAAAAGATGCGGTTCTGAATGATGAAGCTGTGCCGTTGGCTCTTTCCAAGATAAAGGAAGAGTTTAATTTGCGTAATTTCAAGACGATTGACTTTATGACGGAGTTCCAGCGGGTGCAGAACCGTGCTTATGCGGCCTCTGCATTGAATGCCAAATCTACCGGATTGCAGGCGTATGTGGATGGCGCACGGGCGGATATATATGTGACGGTGAAAATTTCCAAAGAAGATTTCGCCGGAGGAGCTTCCAATGTCACTCTTTTGATGGAGGCTAAAGAGCGTGAGACCGGTTTTTCGTTGGCAAACGCCAGTATTGTGAGCGACCGTTTTCGTGCGTCTAAAAAAGAGCTGACCGAATATGCCTTGGAAGGCATCTCTGAGAATTTCTTCAACCAGCTGAAACAGGCATTCCGTGATATGGTAACCAATGGCCGGGAAGTGAACATAACCCTCAATGTCGATGAAAACTGCGACTTTGATATGGAAAACGATGCTGTCGGTACAAGAGATATGACGTTGAGTGATGAACTTGACGAGTGGGTGCTTGAAAATGCTTTCAAAGGCAACGGTGAAGTCCGTTCGGGAGGCAACGGTCTGAATGTCTATATGCGTGTGCCGGTATATGACCCTGATACGGGAAGACCGCGTTCCATAAAGTCGGAAACGGGCAAGCTGAGAAGGTTTGCATCGGGATTGTTGAAAGACAAAGGCTATACGGTTAGCGAGAAAGCCGCTTCCGGACAGTACATACAGCTTTTAATTCAGAATTCCAGGGAATAACATTGGACTGGGTGTCCGGCAGGTGTTTTTATGGATAAGATACACAGCCGGACATCTGTCTTTTAATAATTATGATATGAAGAAATTCTTATTTCTATTGATTGCAGGATTTTGTACCGTTCAGCTTTCGGGACAGACAATCAACTTCTCCGTACAACCGTTGTCCGGGGAAAGCGAGTTGTCCGCAGCATCGCAAGATATGCTTCAAAACAAGTTGAGACAAATTATCACCCGAAACAGTGCGGGAGCGGCAAACGACTATAATGTCTTTGTCATAGAACCGGTGATAACGGTTTTAGACAAGCAGTCCACTTCGGGATTGATGCGTAATACCACGCTTGTAAAGGGAGAATTGACGCTGGTTGCCAAGAACAGGATAGACGGCAGCATGTATCACAGTGCCGTTGTGTCCGTGTCCGGGCAGGCTGCAGAAGGCGCCGACCCCTATAAAGCCATGATTTCCGCTCTGCGTACAACCGATCCGGTTTACACCCGTTTTATCCGTATTGCCCGGCAGAAGATACAGGATTATTATGCCGCTAATTGTGCTACTATTCTTCAGAAGGCACAAAGCCTTTACAATTTGAAGAAATACCCGGAGGCATTGAGTTATCTTTCTGCCGTGTCGGAGAGTGTGCCTTGTTATGAGCAGGCTT
The DNA here is from genome assembly GCA_958432865.1 of Bacteroides stercoris. Classification (GTDB taxonomy): domain Bacteria; phylum Bacteroidota; class Bacteroidia; order Bacteroidales; family Bacteroidaceae; genus Bacteroides; species Bacteroides stercoris_A. The sequence goes on along the minus strand of CAUAWO010000013.1, from coordinate 10,592 downwards.
CCGTGCTCCAGACGGAGTTGGCGCAGTATGTGCCCGATGTACAGCCGGATACGGTGATTATACAGAAAGTGATAGAGAAACCTGTTGAAGTGGAGAAAATAGTGGAGGTTGAAAAGATAGTGGAAAAGCCGGTTGTGGTTGAGAAGGTAGTTGAGAAACCTGTGATTGTTGAGAAAGTGGTTGAAAAGCCCGTTGCGCAGGAAACTCCGGTAGCCCGCTGCGAAATTACCCTTTCCACAAACAGGTTGCAGTTCAAGGTTTTGAAGTGCACAGGTAATGCTACCCAGCAGCGTATCACGATTTTGGCGGAAATGACCAATGTGGACACAGGCCGTAATACGGATGAGTTCTTGCGATTTACTTCCGCCTTTACGGACAGCGGTACGGAATGCAAGAACTTCGAGATACAGAATGGGGCATGGATGAAGATGCCGCCCCGTGTAACGGTACGGCGGGAGTTTTATGTAACGAACGTATTCGACAGATTCTCCCTTTTTTCTTATATAGAGTTGTTGGTAGCGGATACAAAAGTATACATTCGTAACCTGCCGGTTCAATGGCAATAAAAAGATAAAAAGCGTATGAAACGATTGATATGGATGATTTTCGTCACATTGCTGGCTGCGGGTGTCGCAGCCCAGACCAAAGTGGTGGAAAGGAGTGCAAAGAAAGTTCCGGGCTGGCTGAATACGGCGGTGGAAGATTATCTGGTAGTGTCTGTTACGGCCGGCTCGTTGGCAGAGGGGCAGACGAAAGCGTTGACCGAGATAACCGAACGTATCATTCAGTCGGTAGCCAGCAATGTAACGGTGTCCAAGAAGAATACTCTTTCGGAAGTCAATGTGAATGGAATCATAGAATCTTCGGATGCTTTTACGCAGATATCCAGGATAAAGTCTGCCAATCTTCCTTTTCTGAAAGGGATTTCCCTTTCCAATGTCGAAGAAATCTATTGGGAGAAAGTCCAGGACAAAGCCACGAAAAAAGAACATTATAATTATTCGGTAAAGTATCCTTTTTCGCGTTTGGAGCAAAGGAAACTGACTGCGGAATTTGAAGCGTTGGATGCCGGACAGGTGGCCCGGTATGAAGCGTTGGAGCAGAAGATAGGGGCAATCGAATCTGCCGATGAGATAAGCCGTGCCATAACGGAACTGAATACTTTGTCCGAGTACTTCTTCGATGATGTACGTTTGAGCCGGGTAAAGGGGCTGACTGCCCGTTACAGGCAGTTGTACGATGCGCTTACACTGACGGGCACTTTTCTTGAAAGCGGAAAGTATCAGTGTCAGCTTCTGTTGGATGGTAATCCTATAAAGGTGGCGGCTAAACCCAAAGTTACGTCCAACTGCGCCGGTCAAATCAGCGTCCGTCCTGCCGACGGAATGTTCGTCATTACGTACAGTGCGGAAGACTGTCTGCCGGAAGAAGAGAACTTCCTGAACATCTCACTGACAGTCGGCGGCAAACGTTTGCAGCATAAAGCTTTCCTGAACGAGGCGGGAACGGGAAGCATGGCTTTCTCCGTCGTACCGGAAGGGAAACTGGTGCTGACGGCCGATTCCGTGGCGGACAGAAAGATATTCAATATCAATATCCGTCTGACATTGAACAACAGGGGAGGCACTCCTTTCGGGTTGAAGGCGTTGGAACTTCATGTTCCTGAAATATCCGCTCCTATTATATTCGACGATATAGATGGCGTTTATAAAACCAAAGGCATCATACAGATAAAGGCATTGGCAGAAGGTGAATTTACGGTCGGAGAGAAAAAGAAGTCGCTTTTCTCCTTTGTGCAGGGTGCCATAACATTCGTCAATCCGCAAACGGGTGCCGTAGAGCGCTCCCAGTTGTCTTTACCTTATGTCACAAACTGGGAATGAGTATATTATTAACAATTAAAAAGAAATGATTATGAAAAGAAGTTTTGCGTTTTTTGCGCTTGTCTGCGCTATATTGTTCGGTTGTACGGCAACTGCCGGTGCACAGTCCAAAGCTCTGAAAAAGGATGTCAAGAAAAGGGTGAAAGAGTTGACCAAAGAGGGATGGAAGCCATTGGCAAGTTCTTCTACACTGGAGTATGCTTTTTCCAAGTACCGCACGTATCTGGAGGAAGATCCGGAAAACCGCATCGAGCTGGTAGGTATTGCCATCGGCAAGAATGTAAAAATAGGCAGAGAGAATGCCATAATGAACGGCATTACCAGTTATGCTTCCAGAGCCAAAGCACAGGTTGTAGGCAAGATGAAAGGGTTGATGTCTTCCGAGGCGTCTTCTACTCCGGAAGAGGAGATTGACAAGTTCGGCGCGGCTTATGAATCGGGTGTCAATACAAAGATTGCCGGTCTTGTGAAGCAGCACCTTGTATTGGTGAAAGAAAACAAGGACGGCAGCAAGGAATTCAATGTATATATGTCTATCGATGAGGCCAAAGCAAAGAAAGCTAGGGAAGAGGCTGCGTTGGCGGCAAAAAAACAGGCGGCTTTGGGCGTACTCTCACAGCAAGTGGAGGAGTTTATCGGCGAACCGGTAGAGGCTGAGTAATCTATATGGACTTATAAAGGTTGTTCCTGTGGCACAGTGCTCCGGGTGCAACCTTTTTCGGTTATTTAAAACGATGCGACCATGAAGAAAACAATATCTTTTATTGCAGGGCTTTTATTGGCTCTTACGGGAATGGCTCAGGAGAACAAGGGCGGCATATCCGGTTTTATGAAAGAGGAGCTGGAAGACTTCGATAAATTTATGGATGATGCCGATAAAGACTTCATCAACTTCATGCGTGAGCCTTGGAAGGAGTTTGAAGCGGAGAAGCCGGTTTTGAAGCGGGTGAAGCCCGAACCGGTGAAGCCGGTTATATACGATGAAAAGACTGCGCCGAAGAGTGAAAAGCCGGTTTGCCTGACGATTGAGGAAATACTTGATATGACAACTTCGGAAGGGAAACAGAAGCCGGTAGTACAGCTTAATGAGGTGGACAAAATTGTCTTTGACAAACCTGAAGTGATAGTTCGGAAGAAGAAAGACCCGAAAGTCATCATTATCGAAGAGAAAGCTGCGGACAAGCCGGCGGTGCAGCCGGAAAAGAAACCGGTGGTCGAGGTCGTCGAGTCCGAACCGGAAGCAGAACCTGCTCCTGTTGTTGAAGCAGACCGACGTCCGGAGCCGGCGGCAGAACCCCGGTTACCGGTCTCCTCAACTCCAACGTCCCCATTGTACAGGGGCGAATCGGGACGCAGCAAGGTAATGTATGGCGGTCTGGCTTTTTATTTGAATAACAGCCTGAACCGTAAATGCAGCCTGAACGGACTTAATGAGAATGCCATTGCAGATGCCTACGAGGCTTTATGCAACTCCGATTACAAGCCGTTATTGGCAGATTGTGCGCAGATACGGAAAGATTTGCGGCTGAACGATTGGGGAGTTTTTACATTGGTGAGGCAGGTAGCCGATACTTATTGCGGTACGGCCAATGAAAGCATTGTAATGCAACAGTTCCTGCTCAATGAAATGGGTTACAAGGCACGCATGGCAAGAAAAGCCACGGAAGATAAAATGATGTTGTTCGTTGCTACGGATTGTTCTATCTATGCGCATCCTTATATAACCTTAAACGGTCAGAACTACTATAATCTCAGCGGCAATAATGAACAATGCCAGTTTTACATGTGTCAGAAAGACTCTCCCAAGGCAAAGAACAGTGTAGGAATGCAATTGAAAGAGGCTCCGTTGTTTCCGGGTACAGTCGTCAGCTCCACTCACCAGGCAAAGGGAAGCGCTGCCAGGGTAACGGTGGATGTTCCGAAGGCTTTGATGGATTTCTATAAAGATTATCCCCAGTGCGATTACAGCGTCTACTTCAATGCTCCGGTCAATGCTGCCATGGAAAACCGGATATTATCTTCATTGGCTCCTTTGGTGCAGGGGCGGAATGAGGCGGATGCGGCAAACATTCTGATAAATTTCGTGCAGACCGCTTTCCAATATCAGACAGACGGCCAACAGTTCGGATACGAGAAGCCGTTCTTTGTCGAAGAACTGTTCTACTATCCCTATTCCGATTGCGAGGACCGTGCGATGTTGTTCTCTTATCTGGTGCGGAAACTCTTGGGGCTTGATGTCGTATTGCTGGATTACCCGGAACACATCGCCACTGCTGTCCGCTTCAATGGCAATGTTTCCGGTGATTATCTCATGGTGAACGGCCGGAAATATATAGTTTGCGACCCCACCTATATCGGTGCTTCTATCGGTATGACGATGCCCAGGTATAAAACGGTGTCTGCAAAGGTGTTGAAATACTGATGTCTGTAGCCTACACGTATTTTCAGAACCATTTGATCTTTCTGAACCATATAAAGGTCACGGCCGATAATATTGCGGACAGCAGCACAATGAACACAAACGCATGTGGAAATCCTTCCAGGTGTATATCCACGTTCATACCGTAGAAACTGGCTATCAACGTAGGTATCATCAGGGTAATGGAAAGGCTTGTCATGCGTTTCATGATAGCATTCACGTTGTTGGAAATGATGGAAGCGAAAGCGTCCATTGTCCCTGTAAGGATGTCGCTGTAGATGTTTACCGTGTTGTACGCCTGTTTCAATTCGATAACAACATCCTCCAGCAGTTCCAAATCAAGATAGTCCGTGTCTTGGAAAATGTTTTTCAACCGTCCTATCATGACTTCGTTGCCGCGGATGGAAGTGTTGAAGTACACCAGCGTCTTTTGCAGTTTCATCAGCTGGAGAAGGTCTTCGTTGCGGATGCTCTTTTCCAGTTCCTTTTCGGCGGTGGCCACATCGTTATTGATTTGTTTCAGATATTTCAGGAACCATACGGCGGAGGAGTATATGATTCGTAAAATCAGTGTCAGCTTATTGTTGACAACAATCCCTTTGCGGCGGGTATGCTGTATGAAGTCCGGTATCAGTTCGGTGTGATGATAACATACGGAAACGATGATATCGTTGTTTGTAATGATGCCGATGGGCACAGTGATAAACGGGATGCCGTGCTGGTTGCTCTGCATCGGAATGCGCAGAATGGTCAGCAGCCAGTTGCCTTCGGTCTCCGTGCGCGGACGTTCGTCCGTATCGGCTATGTCTTCAAGGAATGATTCGGGAACTTTCAGTTCTTGGGTAAGGAATTGGAAATCGTTGTCGTCCGGGCACTCCACGTTTACCCAGCAGTTAGGTTTCCATTCGGCTTTTTCTACGAAGCCGTTTTCGCTGTAGAGATACTTTCTCATTGTTTTGCCTCCTTTCTTTAGTCCGAACAGAGGCATTGCGACCAACGTCTCCGCTCGCTTTAATTGTAAACACTATTGCACGTTCGTGGGTTTGAATCGTCCATAATTTCAGTTGATTTTATTTAAAAGCCATGCAAAAGTATGAAAATCATATTGGATTTCATGCGTTGGCATGGCTTTTTTAGGATTTCTTGTTGTTTATGGAAAGCGCTCCTTTGTACAAATGTTATTTTTACTTTCCGAATGACATAGTTTGGCCGCTATTTTGTACCTTTGCAATTGGAAAAACGGATTGTAAATCAATTCCCTTCTTCCATATAAGTAGAGATTGTACAATTAAAAAACTAATAATTATGAGCAAGAAAGCCCTTTTAATGATTCTTGATGGCTGGGGTATCGGCGATCAAGGTAAAGATGATGTGATTTTCAATACGCCTACTCCCTATTGGGACAGCCTGTTGGCCACTTATCCGCACTCGGAGTTGCAGGCAAGCGGCGAGAATGTCGGTTTGCCCGACGGACAGATGGGTAACTCGGAAGTAGGTCACCTCAATATCGGTGCAGGACGCATCGTATACCAGGACTTGGTAAAGATTAACCGTGCTTGTGCCGACGGCAGCATCCTGAAGAACAAGGAAATCGTTTCCGCTTTCTCTTACGCGAAGGAACACGGTAAGAACATCCATTTTATGGGACTCACCAGCAATGGCGGTGTACACAGTTCTTTCGACCATCTGTTCAAGCTTTGCGATATTTCAAAGGAATACGGCATCGAGAATACATTTATCCACTGCTTTATGGACGGTCGCGACACCGACCCGAAGAGCGGTAAAGGTTTCATCGAGCAGTTGACGGCACATTGCGAAAAGTCAGCCGGTAAGATTGCTTCCATCGTAGGCCGTTTCTATGCCATGGACCGCGACAAACGTTGGGAACGTGTGAAAGTGGCTTATGACCTGTTGGTAAACGGAGAAGGTAAGGTTGCTTCCGACATGGTCCAGGCCATGCAGGAGTCTTACGATGAGGGCGTAACCGATGAGTTCATCAAACCGATTGTAAACGCGAACTTCGACGGTACTATCAAGGAAGGTGATGTAGTTATCTTCTTCAACTATCGTAACGACCGTGCCAAGGAACTGACTATCGTGCTTACTCAGCAGGATATGCCCGAGCAGGGAATGCACACTATTCCCGGTTTGCAGTATTATTGCATGACTCCGTACGATGCTTCCTTCAAGGGTGTGCACATTCTCTTCGATAAGGAAAACGTACAGAATACCTTGGGCGAATACCTGGCAGCCAACGGCAAGACCCAGCTCCATATTGCCGAAACGGAGAAGTACGCCCACGTGACATTCTTCTTCAACGGCGGTCGCGAAACTCCGTACGATGCGGAAGAACGTATCCTTGTTCCGTCTCCGAAGGTGGCTACGTATGACCTGAAACCGGAAATGAGCGCTTACGAAGTAAAAGATAAACTGGTTGAGGCCATCAATACCAAGAAGTTCGATTTCATCGTAGTGAATTATGCGAACGGCGATATGGTGGGTCACACCGGTATTTACGAAGCCATTGAGAAAGCCGTAAAAGCTATCGACGAATGCGTGAAAGATACGGTGGAAGCTGCCAAAGCCAACGATTACGAGGTAATCATCATTGCCGACCACGGTAATGCCGACCATGCCCTGAACGAGGACGGTACGCCGAATACGGCCCACTCTTTGAATCCCGTTCCGTTTGTTTATGTCACGGCCAATAAGAATGCTAAGGTAGAGAACGGTGTATTGGCGGATGTAGCTCCTTCCATCCTGCATATTCTGGGTATGAAGCAACCTGCTGAAATGACTGGTAAAGACTTGATTATAAGTTGATAATTGAGAATTAAAAATTAAGAAATGATAGCAAGGGATAATGTTATCCATGCTAAGTCGTATGCGTTTGCTATTCGAATAGTAAACGCATACAAGTTTTTAGCGGATTCTCAGAAAGAATTCATATTGTCTTAGAAGAAGCGGATGAAACAATCTTTAAACAGGTGAACATTTATTTTTTAATGCTCAATTTTTAATTTTCAATTTACTAATGTTACAGATAGATGATGTTGTAGTTTCTTTTGATGTACTGCGCGAGAAGTTCCTTTGCAATCTGGATGCTTGCAAAGGAGAATGTTGCATTGAAGGGGATGCCGGTGCTCCGGTGGAATTTGAGGAGGTAGAGAAACTGGAAGAGGTACTGCCTGTGATTTGGGATGAACTTTCTCCGGAAGCGCGTGCCGTGATAGATGCACAAGGAGTGGTGTACACGGATGAAGAGGGCGATTTGGTAACGTCTATCGTTAATAACAAGGACTGTGTATTTACTTGCTATGACGGGAAAGGCTGTTGCTATTGTGCCATAGAAAAAGCGTATAGAGAAGGTAAGACGGACTTTTACAAACCCGTTTCCTGCCATCTTTATCCTATCCGCATAGGCGATTACGGGCCTTATAAGGCGGTGAACTATCACCGTTGGGATGTTTGTAAGGCGGCTGTCCTGTTGGGGCGGAAAGAGGATGTGCCGATATATAAGTTCTTAAAGGAACCTTTGATACGTAAATTCGGTGAAGATTGGTATGCCGAGCTGGAACTGGCTGCCGAGGAGATGAAGAAGCAGGGAATGATATAAGAAAAGCTCCGGTCAACAGGTGTTTCCTGTCCGTCCGGAGCTTCTTCGTTGTAAGATGTGAGGTTGGTAAATAAAAAATTGAGGATTGAGAATTAAGAATTAAAATGATAGCATGTCTATTTTTCCATTCTTAATTCTCAATTTTTAATTTCCTGATTATGCATCGATATTTGCATAGGTTGCGTTCTTTTCGATGAAATCGCGGCGCGGGCCTACGTCTTCACCCATCAGCATGGAGAAGGTATAGTCGGCTTCGGCTGCATTCTCAAGATGTACTTGCTTCAGCATACGGTTTTCCGGATTCATGGTTGTCTCCCACAATTGTTCCGGATTCATTTCACCCAAACCTTTGTAGCGCTGGGTGTGGACTGCATTTTCCGAACCGCCGCCGTAAGTATCGATAAACTTCTGGCGCTGTTGGTCTGTCCAGCAGTACTCTTTCACCTTGCCTTTGGTGCAGAGATAGAGCGGGGGAGTGGCAATGTACAGATACCCTTGCTGTATCACCTGCGGGAAATAGCGGAAGAAGAGCGTCATGATCAGCGTGTCGATGTGAGAACCATCGACGTCGGCATCGGTCATGATGATTACTTTCTTGTAACGCAACTTGTCTATATTGGCTTCCTTGCTGTCCTCTCCGTCTACACCGAAGCGGATGCCCAAAGCCTGAATGATATTGTTTACTTCATCGCTTTCGAATGCTTTGTGCCACATGGCCTTCTCTACATTCAGAATCTTACCGCGAAGCGGCAGGATAGCTTGGAAAGTACGGTTACGTCCTTGTTTGGCAGAACCGCCTGCAGAGTCACCCTCGACAAGGAACAATTCGCATTCTTCCGGGTCTTTGCTGGAGCAGTCGGCCAGTTTGCCCGGCATGCCGCCACCGGACATCGGTGACTTGCGTTGTACGGACTCGCGCGCCTTGCGTGCAGCCACGCGTGCCTGTGCTGCCAATATCACCTTGTCTACAATCATTTTGGCCTCTTTGGGATGCTCTTCCAGGTAATAGGAGAGTGCTTCGCCTACAGCCTGGTCCACAGCTCCCATAACCTCGTTGTTACCGAGCTTTGTCTTGGTCTGTCCTTCAAACTGCGGTTCGGCCACCTTGATGGAGATAACTGCGGTCAGACCTTCGCGGAAGTCATCGCCGGAAATCTCTACTTTTGCCTTTTCCAGCATCTTGTTGTCTTCGGCATATTTCTTCAAGGTGCGGGTCAGCGCACGGCGGAAGCCGGCCAGGTGCGTACCGCCTTCGATGGTATTGATATTGTTTACATAAGAGTGGATATTCTCGTTGTAGGAAGTATTGTACATGATGGCTACTTCTACCGGAGTACCTTGCTTTTCGGTGTTGATGTAGATGACATCGTTCACCAGATGTTCGCGGGAAGAATCTATATAGCGTACAAACTCCTTCAAGCCCTCTACGGAATAGAAAACTTCTTGCTTGCAGCTTCCGTCTTCTTCTTTTACGCGGAGGTCGGTCAGCGTAATTTTGATGCCGGCGTTCAGATAGGCCAGTTCGCGCATGCGGGTTGCCAGAATATCGTAACTGTAGACCGTTTCAGTAAAGATTGTAGCATCCGGCCAGAACTGTTGGCGCGTACCGGTGATTGCGGTAGTGCCGACTTCCTTTACCGAATATAGCGGATGGCCGCATTCGTATTCTTGCTGGTAGATTTTTCCGTTGCGGAAAACCTGCGTCGTCATGTGCGTGGACAATGCGTTTACACAAGATACACCGACGCCGTGCAAACCACCGGAAACTTTGTAGGAACCCTTGTCGAATTTACCGCCGGCATGCAGCACGGTCATGACAACTTCGAGAGCGGATTTCTGTTCTTTTTCGTGAAAGTCTACCGGAATACCGCGTCCGTTGTCTTGTACGGTGATAGAGTTATCTTCATTGATGGTAACTTCGATGTGGTCGCAATAACCGGCGAGCGCTTCGTCGATGGAGTTGTCTACAACCTCGTAAACCAAGTGATGGAGTCCCTTGGAACTAATGTCGCCGATGTACATGGCAGGACGCTTACGTACAGCCTCTAAACCTTCCAGTACCTGGATGTTACTGGCCGAGTAATTGCTTTCGCCGTTTATCTTTTCTTCTTCAGTCATAATCTAATTTCTCTTATTGTAATAACAAAGCAAAAATAGTGAAAATCCTTGATATATCATGCCGGCGGCTTGATAAATTTGGGCTGTTTACAGCTTTTTAGCACCGTGAGGATTTGTTTGTTTTGAGGGTATTGCCCGGAAATGATACAAACGCAGAAAAGTCCGAACTAAAAAGTTCGGACTCCCATATCTTTTGTGTAACTTATCAGCTTAACCGAGTTTGTTGATATAAACTGCCAACTTCGACTTCAGGTTGTTAGCCTTGTTCTTGTGGATTACGTTAGTCTTAGCCAACTTATCCAACATCTTTGTGATACCAGGATACATTGCTGTTGCTTCAGCTTTATCTGTAGTAGCACGAAGCTTACGAACAGCATTTCTCATGGTTTTGCCATAATATCTGTTGTGAAGTCTTCTTGTCTCTTCTTGTCTGATTCTTTTCAGTGATGATTTGTGATTTGCCATCTCGACTAATCTTTTTTAATTCGTTTATCTTTTTAATTGTAGCCCGTGGGGGAATCGAACCCCCCTTTCAAGAATGAAAATCTTGCGTCCT
>CAUAWO010000012.1:0-64686 GCA_958432865.1 Bacteroides stercoris | reverse complement strand
TTATCACCAGTTTGCTTTCACCGGAAATTTGTTGCGACACAATTGTGAAACGGATGCGCGTCAGCTTTTTCCGGTTCCAGGAGTGGATTAATTTCGGATCGGTCAGTTCGACGGTATCCGTTGCGGGCGATAAGAGTTTTTTATCGTATTCCACTTTGAACCTACCCGCCTCTCCTGTCAGTGTAATGTTTTTGTTGCGGTCGATTTCGACTTCGCAGCAGGTCATCAGGTTTAATACACTCGGTTCGTTGCATGCCGAAAGTTTCCATTTGTCGGTGATTGTGAAATCCTTTTTCCTGTGCAGCGTATAGTTGCGAATCCAGCTTTTTACATTTGCTTCCTGCGGATAGGCACGGGCAATGTCCACCTGGTAGGATACGGTTTTGGCGGTGGCTTTGTATTGCTGGCTGTGTGCAGCAAACTCCCGGCCGTTCTTCTGCGGGGTTCCGTTGATGAGGGGCAGGTTGTGATAATCGGACTGCATGGTCCATATCGTGTACCGCTCCGGTCCGAAGGTCTGTCGGGTATAAGTACCTACGCCTGCATCGATAAGCACCGGCAGGGTATTGTAGTAAAGGATGCACGACCCCACATCGTTATGGTTATGGCTTTCCTGATTGTTTCCGCCTTTCGCTGCGAAGAAGAAGCCGTCGCTTTTGCCTTCGGTGTCGCGTGCCACGCAGATTTGGGTGTCTTTAAACCAATAAGTGCCGGTAAGCGGTTCGCCTTGCGGATGGCCGACGATGTCTTTGTACATAAAAAGCTCGTCCAATGCGGAAGCGAAATATCCGTTTACCCCGTCCTTGAAACTTTGGTTTTGCTGTGCCATGAATGAGGCGAATTTCATCATGGCGGGGTCTCCGGTCAGTTCGCCGTACCGGTAGAGGATACCCGGGCTTGGACTTACTTTGGGTGCGGAGTCGGCGAAGTTTACAAAATAGTTGCCGCCGATGTGTACCCGGTAAATGTATTGCGCCATATTACGCAAGAGGGGAGCGTTGAATATGTTCACCTTGTTTCCGGTTACTTTAGCCAGCAAATCCAGAAACTTCAGGGCATAGCCGGAAGCCCCGCTCCAATAGGTGGGACCCTCGTCGCAGGCTCCGTCCTCGTGATACATGCTGAAAAAGAAATCAGTGGATTTCATCAGCTTCCAGACTCCTTGCCGCACACGTTCCGGGTCTTTCTCTATCAGCATCAGGGCTTGCAGCACGTTGTAGTTAATCCACGGATTCCAGTTATTTACCTGCTGGCCGCCGAATCCCATCCACCAGTAATCATCCCGTGCGAAGTAGGGGTTTATCAGGTTTCTGTTGACTTCCTCGATAATCCGTTCGTTAATCAGCGGGCTCACTTTGTCGAATTCGTCTTTCAGGAAATAGTAAGTCCATGCCATTTGCGCGCCGATGTCGGCCACTACCAGTTCGATGGTCGGTTCATTCCTGTCGGGCAGTCCGGAGCGGTCTTTCTGAAAGCCGAGGTGTGCCGAGTGTATCCAGGACGTCTCGCACAGAAACCATACACCGTCTATGATGGCATCCATAAATCTGCCTTGTCCCTCTACCAGTTCTGCGAGGGTCAAGGCTTGCAGGGCTTTGTGGTTGGCGCGTCCGGTGCGGATTTCGCCGGTGCGCTTAAAGGCAAGGTAGTCGGAGGCAAGGTCCGGTTTCCATTCGTGTTTCAGGGCGCGTTCGCCGTTCCTGATGATAAGCTCCCTCATTTCGGGGGCTGTTTTCTCTTTCCAGGATTTCCGGTCGGTATAGGCGGGATAGTCCACCCAGCTTTGCCGGTAGCGGAGTACATTGCCCAATTCCTCGTAAGAAACGGTCTGTTCAAGAAGATGCCTTTCGGTTGCGTGGGCGGGAAAATTGATACAGACAGTTGCGATACATACTGAACTTGCCAGTAACAGGCTTTTTATTTTTGACATTTGCGGAATGTATTAGATGATTTAAAATAAAGAACGAGGATAAATGATTATCCCCGTTCGTCAAAGTTAATTAAAAAAACAACCGTTTACCCAACCTTTACCCTTTATTTTTCAAATCGATGTATCTTTTTAATGCTTCCATATAGTAGTAATCCGCGTAATTCAGCGGTACGTCTATTTCAGAGCCATGCGGCAGTGAGCCGGTGGAATGCATCAGCACGTAACCTTGATTGCTGCCTTTGGCTGCCAGATATTTCGGACTGGACAAGTTTTTCAGGATTGTTTCAGCATAGTCGGAATATTTTTTGCCGTCGGGTACAAATGTGCTGAGCTCCAGGAAGGCAGATGCCGTGACAGCCGCGGCAGACGCATCACGCGGAGTCTTTTCACCTGCCGGGGCATCATAGTCCCAGTAAGGAATCAGGTCGTCCGTCTTTACACGTTCCATAATCATGTCTGCAATGTGAACGGCTTCCTGCAGGAAAGCCGTGTCCCGGGTTTCGCGATAGCAGGAAGTGTAGCCGTATACTCCCCACGCTTGGCCGCGCGACCAGGCCGATTCTGCATTTTTACCCTGGTGTGTCTGTTTGATTTCCACGCTCCCGTCATTGTTATAGCTGACTACGTGATAGGAGGTGTAGTCCGGACGGAAGTGGTTTTTCATAGTGGTTTGTGCATGCTTTACAGCCACATTCTTATACTTCTCATCTCCTGTCAGCTTATATACGTTGAACAGCAGGTCCAGGTTCATCATATTGTCAATGATTACGGGGAAGTTCCACGCACCGAAGTCCCACGAGCGTATACAACCGATTTCCGGGTTGAAACGGGCGCACAGATTATCCGCTGTTTCTACGAGTACGGCTTTAATGGTGTCGTTAGGGGCGAGGCGGAGGGCATTGCCATAGCTGCAATTCATCATAAAGCCCACGTCATGGGTACCTTTCAGCTCACGTATCGGGTTCAGGATGTTGGTATATTCGATGGCGCGTTTTTTCAACTCTTCATCGCCGGTCAGTTCATAGGCATACCAAAGGCTTCCGGGGAAGAATCCGCTGGTCCAGTCGGCAATGCCGCAAAGACGTTTTTGTCCTAATTGCAGGGCTTCGGGATTGGGGTGTAAAGAGTCGATGTATGCTTTGTTCTCGCGCTGCAACTGAGTATCAAGAAAGTTTACATCATAGCCGGAATATATGGAACGTGGGAACTTGCTTGTTCCGGAGAGTTCCTCGGCGGTTGATTTCAACTGATAGGAAGCGGCATCGAGTGCGTTGCTTATCCAGGCTTCTTTCTGGACCGGAGTGTTTTTGCAGCCTGTCATGCCTATGAGCAGAGCGGTTGCAAGCAACAGAGAGTTTCTTTTCATGTCAGTAAGTATTTAGTGATTTTTGTTCACCGGCAAAAATATGGATATTCGTGAAATATCCTGTGCAGGATTGTTGAAAGGTGTTTGGGTGTAGTTTAAAGGTATGTTACTTTTGTCGAATACTGTTTTAATTCTGTATTTTCTTGGGTGAAAGCATTACATTTACCTCTTCAGGCTTTTTACCTGAAAGCCTGTAAATAGTGTGTGGTTTTCCAATAGGCGGAGTCCGAAATATCCGTCTCCCTCATTCTTTTTAACCGGCAGTCGGAACAGCTCCTCGCCGTTGACACTGTAAGTTGTGATTCCTTTTTCCACACGGATTTTGATGTCGTACCATTTATTGGGAATCAGCAAGTGCGCCTTGTCCGTATATTCTTTGATTACGGGGCGGGCTATGGCATCACTGGTATCCGCCGCTTTGGCAAAGTACTGGCGGAAACGGGTAGTGGAGTTGTGGTTTCCGCCATATCCCACATAAAACAGGCTTAGTGTTTTATAATGTTGGAAAATTCCGTTTCGCCATTCGCTGCGTGCGAAGAGATTGTCGGGGTATTCTGGGTCATTGGCGCCCCAAAAGCAGTTCAGGTCGCTGAGGCGGTCGTATTTTCCGCCTTGCATCAGCATCTTCACACGATAGCCGATTTCATAATCACCGGTAAGGCGTTGGTTGTACCAAAGTGTAAGACCGTCGGGTGCGGTAATTTCCAGCGTATCGCTTGATACAAGGATTTTTACTTTTCCGGAGTGGTCTTCGATGGTCCAGTTCTTTAAAACGACCTGTGCCTGAACCGTGAAAGGAAGTAACATCAGTACACTTCCCAATAGCAATTTGTGAAAGGAGCTTTTTGTCATAAATATTACTTTAGTTTACAGTTGATATTCTGATAGTAGTTGTCAATAACCCACTAGATGAAATGCTTTGCAGCTATATATTCTTTGTTCATTGTAATTCGAAGAAATTCTGCCCTTCACCGTTAACCGGACTTATGAGAGATTCTTGTCGGTTGGGGTAGTGATTTTTACCTTCTTTATAGTATGCCTTTTTCTGACAAAGATAACCAATATTTATAAAGATAAGGATTGATTTGTCACTTTCGTTTTTTTACTTACCATTTAATCCATTGCCTGAACTTTTGGGTCACTCATTTTCTGAAATTTCCATTTTCCATTAACACTATCGAATAAGAAGTGTCTTATAACTTATAGTCTAATACTTTCTTAACTCCATCCAATGTTACTTCCACCTTCAAAGAATTCTCGTCATATTGAGAATTTACAAATTTGGCGGATATTTTGGGAGCATTACTGCAATTTTCCGTGGGGTAGATAACAGTGATATAGCGCACAGGAGTATTGTCTTTTTTCGTTACATTAAAGGAAACTGCCGTACGTTTTTCGCGTATCAGGTACAGAGTAGCCTGCCAGCCTTCTTCCTCTTCCATAACAGTGCTTTCCGGAGCAAAACATTGTAATTTGGCATTGCTGTTACCCTTGTAATCGGAAGTGAGGATAAACTCTTTCGGGTTAATATCAACCTTACCTGCGTTCATCTGATAGTGCAGTCCTATCTTGCCTGTGGCATTCCCCGTGGCTTCATCTACTATGACGAAATACTTTCGGTCAACGAAGAAAACGGAGCGGCGATGCTTCAAGTCTTTATAACTCTGGTTTTCGGTAACCAATGTCTGTACCTTGCCTTCCGGTTTCCACAAACGGGTAACAGAAGATTGAGTTTCGAGGTTTTTATTGTCCAGCGTCAAAGTCTTATGCACCATTGTCTGGCGGAACCAATTACGAAGTTTCATGATACCGGCGTCTCCGGCATATACGTAAAAACCGGTATCTGGAAACAGATTTGTACCGTTAAACCACAATTCAAATGTGCCGTTGTCGGGCTGATTATGCCATTCGCCCTTAGGGCCGGCCTTCACCACCATTATGGTCGCGTCATTTTTCCATCCGTTACGGAAAGTAAAGAAACCGCTGTTTAGGAAACCTTTTGACATATTTTCGGGAAGTTTTCCCTCTTTGCCTTCCGTAGCAAAATAACGTATCTGCTCATTTTTCGGAAAAAGCTTGGTCCATATTCTATAGTTTTTCAATTTAGGTTCTTTTCCTCTCCGCTTGGCGTCACTGAAACAAGGATTGGTATAATCGGGATAGCAAATGTTGTAATAGAATACAATCATTTTTTCAATGGTGTTTAAAAATTCTTGGGGAAACTCGTTGCGTGCACCATTTACATCCGCCATCAACAAAGCTTTGCAGAATATTTCAATGGATGCCATGTGGTAAAGAGGGTCAAGCTCAAACTGTCCGCCATCGTCATATACTTGTTTCCCGGCTTCACGTACCAGTATGTCGATTCCGCTTTTTCTCCACGTAACGGCATCTTTGTATTCCGGAAAGAATATGGCGGCATAAAGTATCTGTTGCGCTTCGAACAAGAGATGATTTCCGGCATCGGAATAATTATGAAAGATATGATTGGCGTGTTTGTGATAATTCACCAGGAATTCCGTAAGAAACTCCGGTGTAAAAGATGCGGCATTCTTAAAAAGCATGAATTGCTGTGTTTGGTCTTCCAAGCGGGTGCCCACTTCCAAAGGACGCCATGCAAAACGTGCATTCTCCGTATCTGCTCTGACTTCTCCGGTGCTGGCCAACTCAAACTCTTCCTTTGTAACGGATACCAATGGATTTTTCCTCACCCAGTCCATATATTGGAACGTCCATTCTGTAGCATATTTCTCATCTTTAGTTACATAATACATCTTTCCCATCGGAATAAACCATTTTTGGCGATGAAGTTGCCAGCGGAGCTCATTATCTTTTATCGGCCAGTAAGTCCAATCAATATCTTTTCCGTAATAAAACGAGGGTTGATAGCCTTCATGGGCATATAGTATATGCGCCAATGCCTCATCCGCTTTTTGTTTGTCAGCAGCAGAAACGTTTACATTATCCAGATCCAACTCCGGATGTTGTATACTGCTCCGATTGCGATAGTAAATGAGTAATGCTTCGGCAGCTGCCTGCATGTCATTTTGGTTATAAGCCTTCTTTACATCAGCCAACCCCGGATAATCCAAGTTAATCAGTTCGAAGGCTTTTTTATTCAGTTGCTGTGCCAGAAGTGATTCGGGCGACAACAGAAACGACATTGCAACTATTGCAAGTCGGATAAGAATTTTTGTTTTCATGATATGCAATTTTAAATCTTTGTATGTTAACAAAATTAAGTGATAATAGTAGAAAGCCTTGTCGGTACTGTTTAAGATTTTAAGATTGTGGTTTATAATACTTATACTTTCGTTTAAAGTACTTTTGATTTTGTTTAGTTTGCAGGATATATCTCGCTTTTATTCATGTTGGGTCGGATATATCTGTTGTCAGAGGTTGTTAGTTTGAGGAAATATATAGATGAATCATGTGGGCGGTTGCTTCAGGTGTGCCTTTTTGTTGAATTCCGAGTCATAAGGCAGGAGATGAGAGTTACTAATGGAGTGAAGTGAAATTTGCTCATCACTCGTCACTTTTAATATAATCCATTAAAAATAAGATTGTTATAGAGTGATAATAACGTGATGAGGAGTGATGACTGAAAGTTAGTCATCACTCCATAAATATGAAATATTATAACTTGACAATTCGATACACAACTCCCTTATTGGTATGTTTACCTTCTATATCGTTCTTTTTCAGTATCCTTCCGAAGTATTTTGCATACCCTTCTGTCAGCTTTGTTGTACTGTTTTTTGCATGCAGAATTTCCAAAATCTGTATCGGCGACATCCATTCTCCCTCTTCCCCTTCTTGTGGTAAACGGAAATGACAATGGAACAACTGCTCAATCGGACTGATTTGCTCGAATTCCCGGTTATTTTCTTTCAGAACGGCCTCATCCTTGTCATTAAACCAGTATCTTTCGCCGCTGCGTATCGCTTGCATGGCTTGTGCATACAACTGGCGATAGTTTATCGTCACGTTCGTATCAATGGGGGCAGTCACTTCCACACATACAAAACGGCGGCTGCCGCTGCTGTCCGTCAGCAGGTCTTTGTGGTTGCTCGTCCCGATGAACGAGGCATACCGCCTTATCTCCTGAATGCTGCTTCCGTAGGGCTTGCGCAGGTTGGCAACGGGTTTTTGCAGAAGGTGTTTCAGAAAGCCTTGCTGATGGATGCTCACCTGGTCGAACTCGTCGATATTCACCAGCAGAAAGCGCCCCAAGTACATTTCCGCATCGCGTTTACTGCCAAAATCCAGACTGTCGGTATAGCCGAAGCGAAGTTCGGGAGGAAGGATGATGCGGCAGAAGGTGGACTTGCGGTAACCCTGTGCACCTATCAGCAGCGGTGATGTGCTGTTGGCGTGCATCCTGTTGCCCAGTCCGCGCCAATGCGCCACCATGTTCAGAAACCAACGGTAGAACAGCTCACGCCAATACGGATTGTTGCAGGGAACAAGTCCGGCAAGCGCACGGATGCGGTCTTTGCCGTCCCAACGGCCTACGCCGCACAGGTATTCTTCCACCGGATTGTACAGCGGCACGCGGTTAGAGGTCAGGTAGCGGTTCACGTCTCTGTCCCACACACGCAATCCCTCTTGCAGGGCATCCATAGCCACGCTGTTGCGCGCTCGCTGGTCCATTACATGAAAATAGAAGTGGATGGAGTCGCGTTGGCGATATTCCAAATCACCCATCAGCTGGTTGTACCGGAATTCGTAACGGCGTTCCATGAACTCGTTCAGTTTCAGCATCGTGTCCTGTTCGGGAGTCAGTACGGATTTTCTGCCGAATCCCCGGCACTCGCGGTAGAGATTGTGCAGTGCGGTGCGCACCGTCTGTTCGTCTGCCTGCCGTCGGTAGTGCATCATTACCTGCCGGACGGCTTCTTCTTCGGGGATGCCGCTTTTGAAGCATTGCTCGCCTATGGAGATGAGCAGCGGGTGAAAATCATCCCGGTCGTGCTGCCAGTTCTCCACTTCGTCCAGCGCACGACCCAGGGCTGTTTCAAACAGCAGAGTGAAAGTTTGCGAGGAGTCGAATCCTGGCTGCAACCGCTTTAAAGGGTTGTTTTCTGCCAATTTTCGTTGGTTGAATGTCCGCTCGCCGGGCATCGTCACGGGTTGTTCGAGACAGAAAGGTACAGCATCGGGGGCAAAGTAAGGTGCTTCGTCCAGCGTCATGCGGAAAGTATCGGCAGGCGAGGGCTCTTTCAACGTTACGGGAAACGGAAGCAGGGGCTGGTAACATTGTACCGCCATGCGGTAAGCATGCGCATGGAACAGGCTGATTTCTTCTTCCCGTTGCGGAAGTTTGCCGTTCGGCAAGGCAAACAGCGCCCATATCTTCACACTCCGTCCGCTGCTTCCTGCGAAAGCTGCATAGGTTTGGGGAAGGAGTGCCGCCTGTTCTTTCACCAGTTCCGTTTCGGACATGCCGGACAGACCGCTCACTTCCAGCAGTACAATACCGTTGTAGCGTTTCATCCGCCGTTCGCCCTCGCGGCTGCGTCCGTACTCCATAGCGGGGCATATGCGGGGAAGCTTGTCGATATGCCCGTAGGTTCCGCCGCTGCCATGATTTGTATATTCGAGCATGGTGCGTAATGCACTGACATGTCCGGGCTTGGTTTCCGACTTGATTCTGGTAATAAATGCGGCTGTATCGCAGGTGCTGATACTTTCCGTGCCCGCGTCACGGTTTTCCTTGATAAAGGTTATTCTCATCCGGTGTTGGTTGTTTGGAAAAATTTAGTGGAGATAAGAGCGTTTCTCTTAGACTCTGCAAGATACGCATAAAACGGGCCGGAAGCAAGCAAATCCGTCCTTTTATTTTAAGATTTTTGCCAGCATTTATCTCCGGAAATAAATGGAAATAATTGGAAAACAAACCGTTGAAAACTTGACTTTTCTTAATGGATTTTGTATCTTTACAAGGTATAAAATCCCGTTTTGCAATTGCGGGCCGAAGAGCCTTCATATGCGGGCCCCACAGCCCGCAGCCGGCAACCACCGGGCCTGCAACTGCAAAACGGGGTTTTACTGTAAGCATAACGGCATTTTGCATGGTCCAGACAAATAAAAACAACGAAGCAAAGCGTTGTTTATCTTCCTACTTTTCCCGAACGGACCGCGGAGAATATCCGAATTTATGCGGCCGAATGGCGTAAGCTACCGATACAACAGGATTTTCAATTATTACATAACTAAAAAAACAGAACGACAATGGCAGCAGAGTATGATTTTCAGAGGAAGCCCAACCCGAAAGGAGACGGCGAATTACAACCCATGTATCCTCGCATCGTGAACAAAGGGACTATCACCGGCAAACGTCTGGTCAGCGATATTTCACAGGCAACCAGTTTTACTCCCGGAGACGTCGAGGGAGTGCTTGCTGCATTGGAAAGCCGCATCTCCTATTACCTTTCCGAAGGGCATCATGTACAGTTGGGCAATATGGGACATTTCTCGGCGGGACTGACAGCACGTCCCGTCATGGACAAGAAGGAAATCCATGCGCAGACGATATTTTTCGGCAAGGTGCATTTCCGCGTATCGCCCGGCTTCCGGAAACAGTGTGCCGGATTTGTGGAACGTGTAAGGGCAGGGTATGGCTTCCGGCACAGTGAGGATATCAGCGGTGCGGAACGTTACCGCAGACTGTGCGCGTTTTTGGATGCAAATCCTTTCATTACGCGCAAGGATTACAGCGGAATTACGGGACTTTTGAAGAACAAGGCGTTGAATGACCTCAATTTATTGGTGGAGAAAGGTATTTTAACAACATTGGGGCAAGGGTCGCATAAAGTGTATGTAAGGACTGTAAATCAGTGAATTAAAGAAATACTTGAGGATGAAAATTAAAAAAAACAGTGACGACCGATATTCGGTCATCACTGTCATAACGTTTCTTATAACCGGTTAATAATCTTGATTATAGTCGGTTAGCTATAAAAATAATATGTGATGAGAGAATAATCATTAATAGATTATTCTATAATTACTGTAACACGATAATTTTCAGACATTGCCCGTACTTCATATTCATCCGTTTTAATAATGGAAGTGGTTGTGACATCAGTTACATCCATTTTTTTATTAGGATTAAAAGTCAGTACATGGAAAGATCCCTTTTTACCGTTCAAAGCTTTTATATATATGTTTTGTACTCCTCCCTTTGCATTTGGCCAAATCATCTTATAGGCTCCTGATGCATCCGGTGTTAATTCATTACCGTCTTTATCAGTGACAATATAGTCTGTTCCGCATATCAGGGGTGTTTTGTCGGAAATCGCAGAAGTATAATAATATACTTCCGGACTATATGAACGG
The DNA here is from genome assembly GCA_958432865.1 of Bacteroides stercoris. Classification (GTDB taxonomy): domain Bacteria; phylum Bacteroidota; class Bacteroidia; order Bacteroidales; family Bacteroidaceae; genus Bacteroides; species Bacteroides stercoris_A. Next base: position 54,049 of record CAUAWO010000012.1, on the reverse strand, counting down.
ACAAACTTGCTGTAGAATTGTGTAGGTATGGCAAGTGTCTCTCCTTGCTTTACTGTGTAAGTAACATCATTCCCTACCGGGATAGTTCCCCATTTTTCAAAACAATAATAGTAAACATGAGCCAATGCAGGGTCTCCATCTTCCCATTCTTCATGCGATTTATCACAACTGCCTAATAGGCAACACATTGTAAACAGTAGCAAAAAGGATATTTTATTTTTTAATGTTTTCATATCATTTATTCTTTTAATTTATTATTTCCAATATGGATTTTGTTTAATATTTCCATTAGATGTAGCAATCTCGTAACTTGGAATAGGATATAAATAGTCACGCTGAGGATCGAATTTACGACTGTCAGCTTCCTCTATTACATAAATATTAGCTTGATCGTACACTTTCACTTCGTTGTAAACACCATTTGCATCTGTAAATTTATAACCCAGCTCTTTGGCAGTTTTGGCACTTTCATCGGGATTGAACAGAATACCCAACATTGTTTGGGGAAGTATTTTTTCTGCTGTTTTCCAACGAATTATGTCATCATAGTGTATGTTTTCATCGATGAATTCGACAATACGCTCTCTTCGAATTTCGTCTAACATATTCAATTGATGATCAGATACGAATCCATTAGTTAGTTTCGTATTAAATCCGGAACGTTTTCTAATGTAGTTGACAGTAGCTTCCAATTGGTCATCACTGATTTTTCCATTATATTCATAAAGTGCTTCAGCATATGAAATCAAGATTTCGGCATAACGAATATGCATTTTATCAACGGTTTCTTTAGAATTAGTGTCATACTCTTCCTGCATATACCCTTTCTTGATGGGATACCCATAGCCGCTGTGGTTGACATTATCAAAGGGTAAGTATTCCGCATTCTTGAAAGATATTTCTTTGTAGGAAAATACGGTCATTTCCAAACGGGGATCACGGTTACTGAATATATCATCAAAATTGTTTTCTTCTTGATAATGAACTGAGACTTTTCTGGGTAATCCGTCGATGTATAAAAAGTTATCAATCATTTGGCGTGTTATGGTTGCTTGTCCAGCTTTAGAGCTACATTGGTTGTGCCATGTAATTGCATTGTTAACTCCATTTGGTCCATACACTTTTACAAAGATGTTTTCTTTATTTTGGCGTCCTTCGCCATCAAAATAAAACAATTTCTGGAAGTCAGGATAAAGGTCGTGTTTATTTTCTTTAAACATAGTCTCAGCTGCATCGATAGATCTTTTCAAGTGACTTTGGCTGTCTCCTTCCGTTAAATTGTGATACTTGATATAAGTGCCCTCATAGAGTCCGATACGTACAATCATTGCCAGTGCAGCAGAGCGGGATACACGTCCCCAGTTTGCATTATCTGCCAGTTTATCAATATCGGGAAGCCATTGTGCTGCAAAGTCTAAATCTTTATAACATTGTTGTATGACAGTTTCGCGTGAATCCCTGCCTTTCTTTATTTCTGGGTCACTGGTATTGTTGAAGACTTTCAGAATAAGCGGTACGTCGCCATATTTCTTCACCAAATCAAAATAATAGAAGGCACGGAAAAAGCGTGCTTCTGCTAACCAGCGGTTTTTTGTCGTTTCGTTGATATCTATATTCTCTCCCTTAACAATGATGTTGTTGCAGACGCCTATCTTGTTGTAAGGGTCAGTCCACTCTTTATCTGTTTCCGGGATACTGCGATTTCCGGAAGAAATCTCATCGGGAGTATTTCCTATTAATTCTTCCGAACGCAAATCATGCCCTCTACCCGTTAAAAAGCCCGGAAGATCAATATATAAACGATTACAGGCACCTCTCAAGTCGGCCTCACTTCTCCAAAATTTGACATCGCTTAATGTCGTTTCCGGTTCTCTGTCTAATGAACAACTGCTGACTAATAGAGCACCGATAAGCAGTAAAAATATATTTTTCATCGTAGTGTATTTTTAGAATGTAACATTTAAACCCAAAGTCCAACTGCGGAAGAAAGGATACATACCTCTGTTGGCGTTGCTTTCGACTTCCGGATCCATCACTTCCAGTATATCGGAAATTTCGAATAAATCTTGTCCGGTTACATAAACCCTTAATTTTTCCATATACTTCTTAGAAATAGGAATTGTATATCCTAATGTTACATTTTTCAAACGGAAATAAGATGCATCCTGTATCCATCTGTCAGCTGGTTTAGAATTGAAGTCGTCTCCTTTATATTGATAAAGACGCGGCCAATAGGCATTAGGATTTTCTTCTGTCCAATAATCACGGTGAATAGTCCAGGGCATTTCAGCGTCATTGGCTATCGGAAACATTCTTCCATTCAATACCAGGTCGCGTTTTCCTACTCCCTGGAATATGAGTGACAAGTCAAAACCTTTCCATTGTGCCGCTAAGTTTATACCATAGAGGAAACGGGGTGTTGTGTTTCCTAACATAACCAAATCACCGGAATCTTCGGGGCTGCCGTTTCCTACTCCAATCTTATGATCAGGTTTTCCTTGGGCAACATATTTTACGTCTCCACCGCTGATGATACCATCTTGGAATGATTCATATCCTGGATGATCGGCTTTATATTGCAAATATTCTTCACGGCTGGACCAGAAACCGTCAGTTTGATATCCCCAGATAGTATTGATAGGATAACCTTCTAATAATTTTACAACACCGGCGTTTACTACGCTGGCTCCATCATATTTTAACAGTTCATTTTTGCTATCTGAGATATTGAAACCGATTTGATAGCTGAAGTCTTTAATTTGGTCTCTCCAGTTGATATTAAAGTCCCAACCCCATGTTTTGAGTTTACCTACATTCATATTTGGAACATTAATTCCGATCTGATGAGGCAATTGAAGTGCGGATAACATATCGTTATTAAACTTCCAGTAATATTCGAAACTACCGGTTAGGCGGTTATTGAGAAGTCCGAAATCAAGTCCGATATTAGTAGTTTCTACGGTTTCCCATGTTTTGTCTTCAGATGCCATGCTGCTTTGGTAAAGCCATTTTTCACCTTGATAGCTTGCCGGTATATCTTTCTGTGAATAGGTTATCAAGGGAATATAGTCGTATAATCCCAAAACGGCTCCATTACCAAGCTGTCCCCAAGACATTCTGAGTTTTAAATTGCTGACCCAATCAAGGTTAAACCACTTTTCTTCGTTAACACGCCATGCTGCAGAAACAGAAGGAAAAGCTTTCCAACGGTGTGAGGGGGCAAGACGTGAACTGCCGTCATAACGTACATTGGCTTCCAGCAAATATCTTTCCTTGAAGTTGTAGTTTATACGACCGAAGTAAGACATCATGGCCCAAGTGTCAATCTGATCGGCTAAAATGCTATTGGTAGCTTTGGAGGTATCATAATAGTTGAAAGAGAAAAAATCATTGGATATCATGTTGTTGGCTGTTCCTTTGATTTGATTCATCCGATAATTTTCGTATGAACTACCTGCCAATATATTAAAGTTGTGCTTCTCTTTTAGGTTGAAACTATAATTTATGGTAGCTTCCAGCAAGTCGTGGTATTCTTTATATTGAGATTTGTATAGTGAGTTAGGAGAATTGGTTGTTCTACGTACATCACCTACATAATTATAATAAGTCAATGTTCTCTTATAACTCTCCTGATGATAGTATCCGGCACGGCGCGAAGCGCTTAAATTGATGCGTAGATTCTTGATAAAATCCTTGATAGTCAATTGTGCTTTACCTGTATATGACTCGTATTCAGTTGATTTTTCCCCACCGTTTTTCATAATATCAATAGGATTATCTTGTAAGTCGCCATTATAAGGGCTGGGATAATTCTCTGCTTCCGGTTGGTAAATGGGTTGCCGGCCACGGTTTTCATATAACAGTCTGAAGATTTCTCCTGCACCGAAAGAGTTTTCGGACATGTCATCGGCATTATATTGTACATTAACTCCTAAGTCAACATATTTATTGAGTTTAGCATTTAATTTGGCTAATAAATTGTATCGTTCATAGTCGTCCGGACCATATTTCAATAAACCGTTTTTATAGTAATAGTTGGCAGATAACATGTAATTTATTTTATCTGTTCCGCCACTGACCGATACGGAATGATTGTGCTGCAGAGTACTGTTTTTAAGACCTTCGCCTAACCAGTCTACGCTGTCGAACAAGTCCCAACGTCCATTGCCTAATGGACGATAATTGAAGTTGGGATTGCCAATCCATGATGATTTCTCGGCATTCCATTCCGGGCCACCCCTTGGAATTCTCGTCCTATTAATGAAATCTTGTTCTTCCCATGCAGGAACACGTTCCGGCATATTACCAGGAATATTGAATGATACATAACCATTGTATGAGATTTTGGGCTTTCCTTCCGTACCGTTTTTGGTTGTAACCAGAATTACACCTGCTGCTGCCCGTGCTCCATAAATAGAGCAGGATGCTGCATCCTTCAATACGGAAATAGATTCGATGTCATCAGCATTTAACATGGACATATCACCCTCTACTCCATCAATTAATACCAAAGCTTTAGTATCGTTGACAGAAGAGTAACCTCGAATTTGAACTCCGGTTCCTTCCGCACCCGGTTGTCCGCCACCGCGTGTAATGGTAACACCGGGCATTTCTCCTTGTAATGCAGAAAGGACATCGGTAGAAGGCTTACTTGCAATCTGCTCTCCTTCAATTGCTGATACAGAACCTGACAAGTTAACCTTTTTCTGGGTTCCATATCCCACAACTACAACTTCGTCTAACAGCTCAGTATCTTCTTTCAATGTAATAATAAACTCGTTTTTACCTTTTACTGGAATTTCTTGAGTTGTATATCCGATAAAAGATACGACAAGTATTCCATTTTCAGGAGCGTCAAAACTAAATTTTCCGTCCATATCGGTAATGCTGCCAATGGTAGTTCCTTTTATGGATACATTAGCACCGACAACAGGACCGAAATTGTCATTTACCACGCCTGAGATTCTTCTGTTCTGCAAGATGCTCTCAACGGATTCCGTTTCTCTCACTAAGGTAGACTTATTTGTTGTTGCATAACTGTGAATGCAACAAGCACCAGTCAATAACGAAAGCATTAGCATTCGTTTCATGTGATTTTTTTTGTTTTTCATAATACTTTAATTAAAAAATGCTTCTTTCATGTTATACAGTTTAAAAAAATACATATTCAATAAGTGACCTCAAAAAAGGGTTTCGTCTATAGAGTACGCTTTAATTAGTAAAAGCTTGCTATTTTATTTTACCGGTAATTTGTGCGGGACAGTCTTGCATTTTCCGCACTTCCCATACTCCGTTAAAACTGTCGTATAATACGGAAGACTGTTTCTCTTTGCGTTCATATACCTTTCCGTTGATTACCGGTTTTTCCTTTCCGTAACTGAATGTGGTTTCTGTTTCATTATTCCGGATGTAGAGGCTTGCCGGACGTCGGGCATTCAGTTCCGCTTCAATCTTCCAGTCGCCGCATTGGAAACTGTTGTTGTTGCCGCGTTCTATCTCTACTATCCGGTTACCGTCTGCCTCCACCTGGATGATGGTGAGGATACGATTGGCCTTACAAGGTTCATAGCTGGCCATCAGCGACCAGGGAGCCGTGAAATCTTCACCGCGTACGCCTATTTTCTTGTTGGGTTCGGCTGCAAATTTATCCGTTTGGCCGATAGTACATTTCTGTTCGCTGAACAGGCGGGCGACAGAGGTATATTTACTCTTTTTGTTACGGGTGGTCAGGGTCGATGTCGTCTCGTCTATTTCGAATTTTACCGGGCTGTGCAGCAGCCAATCCCAGCGGACCGCTTTGTCGGCTTCAAGCTCGTCATAGATAACCACAATATTGGGATGCAGCAGGAATATATGACGGCGGTATTTCTTCAGGGGAGTTTCTCCAAAGCCGTTTTCCCGCGACTGTTCAAGTTTATGATTGGCGAAGTTTTTCTGCCACATGGGGTATTCGCTGATGCCGCAATAGGCGTTGGATGCATCTCCCAGGGCATATGATATATGCTCTCCGTTGAACATGCGTACTATGTTTCCGTATGCACGCGTGGTGAATGGCTGGCCGATACCGTCAACCAGCAGGGTGTTGTGAGCGCGTGTATGGCGGTAGGACAACAGATTGTGCGGGTCGGCAAAGTTCATATAATGGCCTACTGCATGGTAAATGGCCTTTCCGCCGTAGTGCAGGTTGAATGCGTTTTGATTGGAATGCGTGTGGCTGCCGGAACCGAACGGGCTGGAACGGAAGCTGAGGCTGATATTGTGTTTATAGTCTTTCAGATTGCTGTTGGCTATCATCTCACCGGTATCCTTAAACCATACGGCTTTGGGGGCATTTGAGGGTAATTCAGCCTTTCGGGGGCGTTGCAGGCCGCATGCCATGCGGAACAGACGTGTTTCGGATTCCGTTTTGTAACGGTTGTTGATGGACGAATACCAGGCTGCATAGGGGTCTCCGGTGGTACGTGCCATGAAGTCGGCGAAAGCGCTGCGGATGCGCAGGGGTTTGCCGTTGTTCTTCTCATGTCCGTCGCCGAAACCGGCGCTCAACGAACGGGGCTGCCAACTGTATAGCATGCCAAGACCGGCATTTTTATACCAGGGATGTTGCATAAAGTCTGTCTTCGTAAGATAACCGAACAAAGTGGGGACATAAGCCAGGGTAACGGCGTTGGCGCTGAAATAGCTTGTGCCGTTGTGCCATGAGCCGTCGCGGTTGAAACCGGATGCCGGAGCACGCGCCGTCCACAATTCGTAGCTGTATTCCAGGTATTCTTTGGCAAGCGGATATTTATCGTACATCACTAATGCCGCTTGCATGAAATGGCGAAATGCGAACTGCCAGAAGTGATTGTCGAAGATGTGGGTTTCTTCGTTTCCTATCATGTGTTTCTTGTAATAGAGCGAAAGGATGTCCATGATGATGCCTTCTATCTGTTTGCGCTCTTGCGGTGTGAATCGGTCATGACAATTTTCATAAGTGCATGCCAGTGTATAAATCAACTCTCCTGCGTTGAAATCGTTGTTGATGACTTTCGGGTCGGGTTCTACGGCCAGCAGGCAACGTACGTTCTGTACCATCTTTTCTGCGTATACGTCCAGTTGCAGCATTTGGTAGGCTGTATTCAGATTGTCGCATTCGGCAGCCATACGGGTGATTTGCCTGTATGGTTTGGTATCGTTGGTATAGTTTGAGCTGAGTGCATTGCGCGAGTCGTCAATCATGTTCTCGAATTCGGGATGGGAGCGTACGTTCTTGCGTGCTTTCTCCAGATTATCGTTTAGAAAACAATAGATGCGGGGATACGTTTTGGGGACATTACTTAGAAAGACATCGGCTTCGGGAGTGACGAATTGAGGAACATCGTCCGTTACGGTAAAACTGTAGGTTCTGCTCCAGGGAAATTCTTTGCCTTCTTTGCTTACAGAGCGCACGCGCCAATACCATGTACCGTTTTCCAGTATCTTATGAGGATTGAACATGCACCAGGGTTTGGGTTGGGATAAAACAGTGCTTGCATCCGAAAAGTCTTTGCTTCTGGAAAGGTTGAATTGCAGATAGTCTGATTGCCTGGTGCTTTGGGGAACCAATAGCGGTGTGGGATTTATATATAAAGTGTGTCCGTGCTGCGGATACGGGGTTTCCCGTACATTTTCGTGTATGTGATTGGCATTTCCGGCCTGTGCGGTAATCAGCACCAGGCAGAATGCTATGAGAATAAGAAGCTGTCTTTTCATAATTATATTGGTCTTAAAATGATTCGAAGCTAACCGATGCAAAGGTATCGGGTTGGAATGAAAACAGCTTATAATGGTGTAGAACGAATTGTTGCTTGAGTATAAAGTGCTTGCATTTCTGTATAAAACACTTTCAAATTTGTATAAGTTAAATAAAAAGTGAGACAAGATTGTCCTTGCCTCACTTTTGTAGATTTGTATTTTAAGTATGTCCGGATAGCTATTTCCCGTATTCCGACGGCAGACAACCAAAATACTTTTTAAAGCTGGTTGAGAAATAGGACGGGGTGTTGAAACCGACCATTCCACTGATTTCGGATACGGTATACCGACCTTCCTGCAATAGTTTGCATGCCTGGTTAAAGCGCATTTTGCGGATAAAATCGTTGGTTGATTCTCCTGTCAGCGCTTTCATCTTGATGTGCAGGTTGGAACGGCTCATGCACATTTCACGTGCGAAGTCATTAGTGGAGAATTCCACATTGTCCATATGTTTTTTTACTATTTCTATCGCTTTTTTCAGTAATTCCTCATCCAGCGGATTGAGCGCTACCTTTTCGGGTTCCACTTCCAGGGAATGGGAGTAGTGCTCGATAGCCCGATAGCGCGTACGGAACAAGTTCTTGATTTTTGCAGCAACCATTGTCATTGAGAAAGGTTTGGGTATGTAGTCATCCGCGCCTACCTGCAACCCCTCCAACTGTTCTTTCAAATCTGTTTTGGCAGACAGCATTATGATAGGTATATGGCAGGTACGCAGGTTCTGCTTTATCTGTTTACATAGTTGCAATCCGTTCATTATGGGCATCATGACATCCGTCAATATGAGGTCTACTTCTTGTTCTTTTACAATGGATAACGCCTCTTCGCCGTTGCTTGCTTTCAATACGTGATAACTCTTGCCTAATTCTTCACAGAGGTATTGGCGGATGTCGGTATTGTCTTCTACAACCAGAATGGTTTCTTTGCGTTGCTCTTCTTGTACTATTGTTTCTTCTACAGTTTCTTTGCTTTCCGTATCAATAACATACATATCCCGGTTATTAGTAGTATAGACTCTCTCTTCTTCTACAGAATTGGATGTATTCTGTTTTTCTTCCGGTAGATATGCGGATTCTTCAATGGGTAGATAGACGGAAAAAGTACTTCCGACACCCTCTTCACTTTCCAACTCAATACGTCCGTGATGTAGCTCTACGAGTCGTTGTACCAATGATAATCCTATACCACTTCCCAGATGTTCATTGTCTATCTGGTAGAAACGTTCGAATATTTTTCCTTGCTTATCTATGGGAATTCCGTTTCCGGTGTCCTTGACTTGAAGTAGCAGTTTGCGGTTCTCTTCTTTCAACGTCACTGTGATGTTTTTACCCTCACCGGTATATTTAAAGGCATTGGACAGTAGGTTGTTAACAATGAGTTCCATATAATCCGGATCACAGAGAATTGTGCGTCCTTCTACATTGGAGTTGAAGTTGTAGACTATTTGTTTGCGTTGCGCCAGACGGTCATAGTATAAAAAATCTTTTTCAATTATATTATGTATCGGATTAGGCCTTACCTTCAGATTGAATACTCCTAATTCGGCACGTCGGTAATCCATCAGCTGATTCACCAGATGCAATAGTCGGTTAGTGTTTTTTTGTACGTGTTCCAATTGCTTGTGCAGCCAACGGTCGCTCACTTTGTCCAGCATTTCTTGTACTGGGGCGAGAATCAAGGTAAGCGGGGTGCGCAATTCATGGGAAATGTTGATGAAAAAGCGCAGTTTCATTTCATTCACTTCTTTTTGGCGTTCTTTATCCATGCGTTCTAATTGCAGTTTTGCTTCCATGCTTTTACGCATCCAGAAATAGCGAAATATGAAAATGGTAATAATGGTAAAAGCTGAAATGAAAAGAAGAGTGGCCCACCATGTTTTATACCATATTGGTAATATGATTATTTTAAGTTTGGTTGGTTGTTCGTTCCATTTTCCATCACTGTTGGCTGCTTTAACCAAAAAAGTGTAAGTCCCTGCCGGTAGGTTAGAATATGATGCTGTACGTTGTGTGTGCGATTGATACCATTCTTTATCATATCCTTCCAATGTGTAGGCAAATATATTATGATTCCCTGATATATAGTTGGATACAACAAAGTCTAATGAGAACATGGATTGTTTTGCTGTTAGAGTGATACTTTGGGTGTTGCTGATATTTCTTTTTAGTATTCCGGTATTATCATTGGGATATATCGTTTTATTGAAAACTCTTAATCGGGTGATAGTAACAGGTGGGGTATAGGGATTATCAGCTATTTGTTCGGGATGAAAGGTAGTGATGCCGTTGATACCACCAAAATACATTTGTCCGTCTGCCGTTTGGCAATAAGCATTGTCAGTGAACTGGTTACTTTGCAGCCCATCATTGTTGGTATAATTGCGGAACTTTTCTGTTTTCGGTTGAAAACAACTTAAGCCTTTGTTGGTACTGAGCCATAACCTGCCTATTGAGTCTTCTAAAATACCATGTATTACATTATTGGGAAGACCATGGTTCGTTGTGTATTGTTTAAGCTCTTTTTTTCTTTCATCAAAACGCCAGATGCCGTTCCGGGTACCTATCCAGAATATGCCGTTGTGTGCTTCATGTACACAGTTGACACCCTTATAGGATAGGGGAGAGTTTTCTGGCAATAGATGACTGTTGAGTAATCCGTCTTTTTGTTCTATATATACAGATACTCCTTTTTCGCCAATGAGCCAAAGACGCCGTTTGCTGTCACGTTTCAGGTAGGTAAACCGATTTTCTATCAAAGACTGTCCATTTGTTTGATTTGTAACATATTCAAAGGTTTTATTTTGAGGACTATAACGAAGAAACTGAGTCATTCCAGTTAGCCAATATTCTTTGTTTTCTGTGGGTTGTATGTCATATATGTTTTTTATTTTGCTGTTATGATATCTGTTTATATGTCCTGATTTTCGATTTAATATATTAAGTCCCCCCGTATGAGTGGCGATATATACAAGGTCGTTCGCTTCATCAATATATATTGATTTAATATCATTGGATGTGAGTCCTTCTTTTTGTGTGTAGTGTCTGAAAATGCCAGTTTGGGGGTTATAATAATTTAGTCCGCCATTATTGGTACCTATCCAAATTCCTTTTTGGGCATCTTCCTTGATACATCCTATGACATTGCTGTTTAATGAATTTTTATTTGCGGTGAATTGTATATTATGGAAACGATTCTTTAAAGGATGATAATAGTTTACTCCACCGAAATAAGTACCTAACCACATGCCTCCTTGAGCATCTGCAAATATGTCTAAAATGGATGTATGTGAAAGGCTGCCACTAACTTCAGGAATGTTGGTATAAGTACTGAAAGAGTCTGTGTCTTCATCATAGATATTCAATCCATTAATAGTTCCTATCCACAAAATGTTTTCGGAATCGAGAATAAGTGAGCGTATATAGTTGGAACTAATGGAGCCTTGTTTACCAGGAATATTTACATAACTGTCTACTTTTTGGGTCTGCATATTGATTTTATACAGTCCGTCTCCTTCTGTTCCTACCCATAAATAGATGGGAGATTGCCGTAAAATAGAATAAACTTGTTTATTTTTTAATTGTTTTGGTAGAATATGTTCTACAGATTTTTTAGAGATTGAATAAGAGTAAATCCCATTGTAGCTTCCTATATAAATATAATCTCCTTGTTTATGGAGAATAGTTGGTTGAATTCCTGTAAGCGAAGGGTGCAACGGTTTTTCAGAGAACTGTTGTGTTTCTATGTTGAAAAGGAATAAACCGTTCTTTTTCTCGGAAAAAAGGAGCAATTGTTTATTATTTACTTCGACAATATCGCGGATAGGTAAGCTTTTGTTTCCTTTTAAATATGTAAAATTATAAAATTTGTCTTGGGGAGCATCGTAGAGTGACACTCCTTTTTCTGTTCCTGCCCATATCCTTCCTTCTGTATCTACAATGCATGCTTTAATTATATCATTACTGATACTATGCGGATTTTGTTCGTCATGCCGGTATATTGTAAAATCGTATCCATCGTATTTATTTAGTCCATCGTCAGTAGCAAACCACATGTGTCCTTGTTGGTCTTGGGCGATGTCAAAGATTGTATTTTGGGATAATCCTTCATTTACACTGATATGGATAAAATCGGTTTGCTCTGGTTTTTGTGCATGAAGAGAAGATAGTAGTATATTGGCTATCAGGATAGTTAAAAGTTTTACCATATATAATATTTAAAGGTCAATGTGCAAAGATATATAAATAAATCTTCATTTCTGCTAAATGATAAACAAAAAAATGAAGGCTGTTTTTTATTCTGCCAAAGCCGCCCTTCTATTTCAGTCCGAAATAATTTTCTCCTTCTCCGCCGACAGGACTTATGACGGGAATATTCCCCCCTGCGGCAGTCAGGATTACGCTTTCTCCTTTCTTTAAATCCAATAGGTACTCACCCTCTTTTTGCAGGGTCAATGTGGCATTGCCTGCCTTTACAACCGGATTTGCCATATCGGTGCGTAGGATACACGGTTCTCCGGCAAGGCTTTTGATACGGATGAAGCTTGTCTTTCCGCCTTTCCGCACAGCGGATATGAGGAAAGCGCCTTCGGTTCTCAGGTCCTTGAACTGTACATCTTTCCATTGGGAAGGTACGGCAGGGAATACACGTATCTTTCCGCCCCAGCTTTGCAGCAGCATGTCGTGTATGCACTGTGCGCCCGACAACGGGGTTTCGATAACCGGTCCGCTTTCCATGTACATGGTGTTGGGGCGCAGGGTGCGGGCAAACAGGCCGTTGAGTTTCTTCAGCGCCTTGTCTCCCTCGCCGAATGCAGCATACAGCGAAGAAGCCCCCGTATAAGTATATCCGAGGATATTGCCCGGCAGGCTGTGCCAGTGCTCTACGGATTTTTCCATAAGTTCCTTGCTGCCGTTCTGCTCTGCATTCAACAGGTAGAGCGGATAGAACATCAGCAGGTGCGAGTAGTGGCGGTGCGAGCGGCTGAAAGGTACATCCTTGCCTATCATCATGCCGTTTTTGTCCTGCGGGTAGTCGGTCAGGTGTTCTGCAACTTGTTTCCAGCGGGGTATCAGCTCGTCATTGACAGATAGAATCCTGCTTGCCTCGAGCAATGTATTGCATCCCCAGCGCAACAGGGCGATGTCGTAGTTGCAGTCTTCGGCAGTACCGTACTCCGGAGAATAGGTTCTTTTCAAATGGAGCTTGCCCGATTTGTCTTCTGTCAGGAAAGGCAGATAGAAATTGACGGCCCGTCTCAGTGTAGGGTACAGGGTATTCCTCAATATCGATTCGTCCATGCTGAAGCGGTATTGCAGCCAGAGGTTATGGCAAATCCACGTCAGGTTGCCTACCTGGGCTTTCTTTTCGGTTCCGGGAACATTCACCGTTGCCCCCGTCAGGGTAAAGTCGGTGGCTACGGGCAGTGCGGCGGCATCTTTCCGGTAGGGTTCGGGAACGTTGTTTATCAGGTTGTCCAGATTGTTTCCTATCGCGTCCACCAGCGGCATGCCCAGTTCCAGCCGGTTGGATGGGTATACGGACCAGTAGCTCAGTTGCACATTCAGGTTCCACCAGGCATTGGGCCAGGGAGTCAGCACTTGCCAGGGACCGCTGTTGTCGAGCAGTCCGCCGCCGGTGCGGGTGGCCGATGCCAGCTTGTACATCTGCGCCCAGTAGAAATTCTCCATCTTCTTGTCGGGAAGGCTCACGAAACTTTGCGGATAGTAGTTATGCCACCATTCCCGGTGTGCTTTCCGGAGCACGGGCAGGTCGGCTTCCTGCAGGCTTGCCAGTGCCGTTTCCGCCTTTTGCAAAGCCTCTGTTCCGGGAAAGGAATGTGCGTTGCTTACGATAAGCGTGCTTGTATTCTCTTTCCTAATCTCTTTCCAGGCTGTGGCAGTACCGCCGCCGGCAAGCAGGGGCTGCCAGCAGAGGTTCAGCCCATTGCGTGCGGACAGTTGCGGGGCGGGATTGGACACATAGTCTTTTTGGAGGTGGTTCTTGTTACCCTTCCGGATTGCATTCAACTGCCTCGGCGAATCCGTGTTTTCCGGATAGAATTTCCAGGTGAACTCTTTTTCGCCTGCCGTAGCTTCGGCTTCGACCAGGATATAGGGACTCTCGGAAGTGACACAGGCTCTCAGCTTTATCTCTCCCCGGGTGGTACGGATACACCCGGTGGTTTCAGCATTCCATAAGTCCAGCCTCAGGTCGCCGGATTTTATTTCTCCCACAGGATGCAGTAGAAAATAACCGATAAGCAGCCGGCCTCTTCCATAGATGCTCGCATCGTCTGTGCGGTGGTCGTGTACCATGCTGTTGCCTACATCTACCCGTATGGCGTTTTTTCCGGGTTCTTTGCAGATATAGGAACCCATGCTGCCGTTTCCCATGAAGGGGGCTTCGTACCAGGTTTGGGGTAGGCGGGTCCAGGTCATGTCCTGCCGGGATATGAAACTTTTCCAGTCTGTCTGGCTGTAACAGCCGGCTGTTAGGTACCAGATTGCGATTGTGAGCAGTAGCAGTTTCTTCATGTGTCCGTATATGTTTTCTTGTTGTTAGATTTCCAGTTCGGGAACTTCGTCTTTCAACTCGGTCTTTTTGCCGTTATCGTGTATCACGGTTGCACCGTAATCCTTGTAACTGACGCTTGCATCGCAGTCTTTGCGCGTGTTGCGTACTTCGAAAGAAGGTTTCCCGGCAGTGGATATGTTTGCTTTGATATTCCAGTCACCGATTTGGATACTACCGTCTTTCAGTTTGCGGGGAGCGGCTTGTGCATTTTCCGCATCATTGTCTTTGGCATGTGTGTACACAATTGTAGCGAAGCGGTACACTTTCTGTTTGTCCGATGTTGCGGTGAAGTGCCAGTGGTTGGGATAGGGTGCGAAGTGTCCCTTCTCATCGGCACGCAGCCAGTTGACGGCAGGTACGAAGAACCGGGAGGTCGTATCCGTTTCCAGCGTTCCGGAGGAGAAGAGATAGGCATCGGATGCACCGTCCTTGCTGGTGGCCTGTATGTGTACGTATTCCCGGGTCTTGTCCACATTCATGGGGTTGGTAACCGTATGTAGCAGGTAGCTCCAGGTCACGGGTTCTTCGGCTTCCAGCTCGTCGTATATAAAGGAATAACCGCTTTTGCCTAAAGTTACGATGTGGCGGCGGAAGATTTTCAGGCCGGTATCGTCCCAACCGTTTTCAGGGGAAAATTCCAGGTTGCTCTGTTCGCCGCGTAGCAGCCAGAGCGGAGAGATAACCTTTCCGTAAGCATTGGAAGCATCGCCTGCCACATAGCTGATATTGTCGCTGACATAGTAACGGGGAATCCAGCCGTAACCTTCCGTTCCGATGCGTTGTCCCATGCCGTTCACCAGAATGGTGTTGTGGGCGCGGGTGGCGCGGTGGCAGTAAACGCCGTGTATGTCGGTAAAGCTGGTATGGTGTCCGCTACTGTAAAAGAGCGACTGGCCGTTCCAGAAAGTATTGAAAGCATTCTGGTTGGCTATGGCGTGCGAGGTACTGCCGTAAGGACTGCTGCGGAAGCTGAGCATGGCGCTTTTGCGGGTATCGTCCAGGTTGGTGGAGAACGAGGCCAGTCCGCTCTGCGGGAATACATGTCCCATGGGAAGGTCTTTCAAACCCGGCCCGTCCGGCAAGGGCTTGTCGCATTGCAGGCGGAACCATGCAAGGCCGCCGGCTTTCGAGGTGCTTCCCTGTTCGAGTATGTCGGGCTGGCGGGCGCTGATGTGGCGCACGTAATCTGCGGCAAATGTATTACCGGTCATACGCGCCAGAGCATCGGCGTAGCCAACACGCGTACCGCTCGGGATAAGTATCTTCTGGTGCGAGCTGCCGTTGCCGCCAGATTTGGAGAATGGCGGCTGCTGGTAGATGACGTACAGGGCATTTCCCTGATACCAGGGGTCGGAGAAATAGTTGAAGCCGGTGAGGCGGGTATAGAAATAGGGCACTTCCACAAGTGTACGGATGTTGACGTGGAAGTAGGAGTCGCCGTTGTGCCAGGCTCCGTCCTTGTTCAGACCGGGGAAGCGGGCGAGCCACAGGTTATAGCAATAGTCCGTCCACGCATCGGCTTCGGGCAGTTCACCGTAAACGGTAAAGGCTGCCATGGTGAGGATGCGGAAAGTCATCTGCCACACATGGTTGTCAGCGATGTGGTTTTCCAGGCGGTTGATATCGTGCATGTACATGCTGTTGCCGAATTCTTTTATTTCGTTCAGCAGGAACTTGCGCGTGGCATCGTCCAGAACATCGTACAGTGCGTCGTATGCCATGGAACAGAGCGAGAGCAGGGTGGCTTCGTTGAAGTCGCCCACTACGTTTTTGTTGTCTCCCCAGGTGGCCATCTCCTTGACGCGCTTCACGGCTTCGTCGGCATAGCGGCGGTCTTTGGTGAGCAGGTAGGCGCGGATAAGTACGTCGGTATTCGCTTCTTCGCTGTCGATGATGCGGCGGCTTTCGCGGGTGAGCATGGCATTTTTCTGCACCTCGTTGGTCAGTCCTTTTGCCAGGTCCGAGTTAATGTCGTTTACCGACTTCATCGGGGTGGCAAGTACTTTGTCGGCACGTTTGAGGTAAGTCTTGCGTTCGGTTTTGCCCTCGCTGCGCTTTATGAAACCGTCCCATTCGTCCCTGTCGAGCCATACGCGGGGGTGGTGGGCAGGCAGGTTCTTAAGTACGGCATCCAGTGCGGGCGGGCAGAATTTCCGGGGATTGTTCTTTACCGTAAATTGCAGCGTATCGCTCCATTCGGTCTTTCCGTCCGTAACATAGCCGTATTGCCAGTACCATGTGCCCGGAGCCAAATCCTGTTTGGGATTGAAGAACAGCCAGCGTGTCTCGGCTTGTACGGTCGTTTCCGGCTTGAATGCCGGAGTTTGCGAGTAGCGCAGGAAGTAGCGTAGCTTGCTTTTGTCTGTTTCTTTTTTGGGGGTGTTCTCTTCCGCACCGTCCAGTCCGCTTCGCAGGATGTTGAGGCCTGCCGGCAGCGGCCATTGGAAGGATACGGCACGGTCGCTGATTTCAGCGCCGTCCAGCGGCGAGGAAGTTGCACGCATTTCGTGCATCAGCGTTGTGCCGGTGAGCCTGATGGTGGCTTCTCCGGCCGTTTGCGCCTGTGCAGTGGCTGCAAGACTGAAGAAAATGATGGTGGATACTATTTTGTTCATATACAGCGTTATATAAGTTTATTGATTCCAGGTCTGATGGCGGTTTAATGTTTGGTTGCTTTTGTGAGCACCTTTCCCGGCACATCGTGCAATTTGGGACGCGTCGGTCTGATTTTATGGCTATTCATGAATTTCTCAAGAATATCACGATGTTCCTGCGCCACTTTTGTATAGGCGTTCTCCATCATCAGGTTTCTTGTCTCGCCCCGGTCGTTCTGCATGTCGAACAGTTGTTCGCGGTGTCTTCCTTTGTCGTACAATACATATTTGTAGCGTGCGGTGCGTACCATCCAGCCCCGTGTCTTGCTGCCGTCGAATTGTGTTTCGGTAATGACATACTCCTGGTGGGGAGCTTGTGGATTGCCTTCTTCGGCTATTTTGCGGAACGACTTTCCGTCAGCGTCTTCCGGCAGTTTGGCGCCTGCCCAGTCGCAAACGGTAGCGAAGAAGTCTACACCATTACTGATGAGCTGCGGCAGCTTCGTGCCGGCATGTTTCTTGCCGGGCAGGGTTACGATGAACGGGATGTTTACCACTTCCTCGTACAGGGCCGATTTCTGGTTCCAGTGGTGGGCGCCTATTCCGTCTCCGTGGTCGCTGGAGAAGATAACGACGGTATTCTCCCACAAGTTATTCTTGTCGATGGCGTCTACAATCTTGCCGATTTCACGGTCTACTTTCTCTACGAGGCGGTAGTATGTGTAGCGGTACATACGCCAGTCTTCGGGGGTGAAAGTGGCGGTGGGGTAGACGTTGAAATTGTTTTCCCTTTCTTTCTCGATGACATCGGCATCGTATGGATTCTTGGCAAAGTTAGGGGGAAGTCCCGGACAATTGCGTATTTCGGGTATGTCCAGGTTGCCGTAGGGAAGATTCTGGCTGCGTGCATATTCGCAGATATTATGCGGATTGTCATAAGAAGCTACCAGGAAGAAAGGCTTGTTGTGTTTGCGCGAAAGGAATTCCACACATGCTTCTGCCAGTCCGTCATCGCTGTGTTTGTAAATTTGGTCGAATCCTCGCACTTTATCCGGGATATCGAGTTCGGGCACATGCCATTTGCCGCCGTAGGCGCATTCGTATCCAGCATTTTTTACCAGTGTGCCCAGGGTTCGCGTCTGGAGCGATTCTTGTAGCGGAGCACCGTTGACCAACAGTCCTGTTGTGCCTGGATAGCATCCTGTAAACATGGCGCCGCGTGAAGGGCCGCTGAGCGGTGCGGTACAGTAAGCATTCTGAAACATGATACCGGCGGCAGCCAGTCTGTCCAGATTGGGCGTGTGCAAGTCCGGGTTTCCGGCGCAGCTCATGGCGTTTGCCGTATGCTGGTCGGTGAAGATGTAGATGATGTTGGGACGTTCGGCAGCGTGTGCCATTGACGTACTGAGCAGGGATAGGCAGGCTATGTGCTTCACTGAGATTCGTTTTACCATATTATTAGTTTTATAATTGTTTTTTCGGAGACTGTTCCTCGATTGCTAAATTACGCCTTTTTCCATGTATCTGCGGACTCTAATGTTTTTTTTATGGTACGGAATGTTTATTTGATTGCTAATTTTGTATAGTTCTGTTTTAATTTTGTGCTAAAAGAGGGATACGGAGGTACTGAAACGCAGGGGGGAATGTGAACGCGGAGATGCGGAAACACAGAGCAGGAGAGGGGATAGGGAGAGGAACAGCCTTACATGAAAAGAGCCGGTTTTAAGACTCTGTGTCTCTGCATCTCTGTGTCTGAAACAAGAACAACTTCCTTCCCCGGCTCGCTTAATCGAATTTTTGCATTATCTTTGCATTGCCTAAAAAAGAAAAGCGAATGATAGTTTGTATTGCCGAAAAGCCTTCCGTGGCGCGTGACATAGCCGATGTACTCGGAGCGAAAGATAAGAAAGACGGGTACATCGAGGGAAACGGATACCAGGTGACCTGGACGTTCGGGCATCTCTGTACCCTTAAGGAACCGCACGAATACACACCCAACTGGAAGTCGTGGAGCTTGGGCAGCCTGCCTATGGTTCCGCCCCGTTTCGGCATCAAGCTTATCAGCAACCCTACCTACGAACGCCAGTTCCACGTAATCGAGAACCTCATGCAGCATGCCGACATGATTATAAACTGCGGTGATGCCGGACAGGAGGGAGAATTGATTCAGCGTTGGGTGATGCAGAAAGCCGGTGCGCGTTGTCCGGTGAAGCGTCTGTGGATTTCCTCGCTGACGGAAGAAGCCATCCGCGAAGGGTTTGCCAAACTGAGGGATGCGTCCGATTTCCAGCCGTTGTACGAGGCGGGGCTTTCGCGTGCCATCGGCGACTGGCTGCTGGGCATGAACGCCACCCGCCTGTACACCATGAAGTACGGGCAGAACCGGCAGGTACTTTCCATCGGACGTGTGCAGACGCCTACGCTCGCGCTCATCGTAAACCGACAGCTCGAAATACAGAACTTCGTTCCCAAGCAATACTGGGAACTGAAGACGGTGTATCGCGACACCACCTTCTCCGCCATTCTCCGCAAGAGCGATGAGGAACTGGTGCTGGAAGCGGAAAAACAGAAAGAAGGGGCAGCCGCCAAAGCTGCCAAACCCGAAGATAACCGGGGAATAGAACCTATCACAGACCGGGAGCGGGGTGAGGCTTTGCTGGAACAGATAAAGAATTCTCCTTTTACCATAACGAACGTCACCCGCAAGAACGGGAAAGAGGCTCCACCCCGTCTGTTCGACCTGACTTCCCTGCAGGTGGAGTGCAACCGGAAATTCGCTTTCTCCGCCGATGAGACGCTGAAAACCATCCAGTCGCTTTACGAAAAGAAAGTAACGACCTATCCGCGTGTAGATACCACTTTCCTGAGTGACGACATCTATCCCAAATGTCCCGGTATACTGAAGGGACTGCGCGATTACCAGGCGTTGACTGCTCCGTTGGACGGGGCTACTCTGCCGAAGTCGAAGAAGGTGTTCGATAACTCGAAAGTGACGGACCACCATGCCATTATTCCTACCGGCCAGCCGCCCCAGAACCTGACGGATATGGAGCGCCGCGTATTCGACCTGATTGCACGCCGTTTCATTGCCGTGTTCTATCCGGACTGTCTGTTCGCTACGACCACCGTAATAGGCGAGGTGGAGCAGATAGAGTTTAAGGTTTCGGGCAAGCAGATACTGGAACCCGGCTGGCGTGTGGTATTCGGCACGCCCTCGGCACAGTCGCAGGAGGAAAAAGAGGAGAAAGGCGGCGAAGAAGAAAATGTGCTCCCCGCCTTTGTGGTGGGAGAGAGCGGCCCGCACCTGCCCGACCTGTACGAGAAGTGGACGCAACCGCCGCGTCCGTACACCGAAGCCACCTTGCTGCGCGCCATGGAAACTGCTGGCAAGCTGGTGGACAACGACGAACTGCGCGATGCCTTGAAAGAGAACGGCATCGGCCGTCCTTCCACGCGTGCCGCCATTATCGAGACGCTCTTCAAGCGCAACTATATCCGTAAGGAGAAAAAGAACCTGATAGCTACCCCTACGGGTGTGGAACTGATTCAGATTATCCACGAAGAGTTGTTGAAATCTGCCGAACTGACGGGTATATGGGAAAAGAAGTTGCGTGAAATAGAGAAGCGTACCTATAATGCCGGACAGTTTTTGGAGGAGTTGAAGCAGATGGTATCGGAGATTGTGATGAGTGTGCTTTCCGATAACAGCAACCGCCATATCACGATACAGGCTCCCGTGCCGGAAAAGGGTAAGGGGGAAAAAGCCGCTGCCGCATCCGATAAACCGAAGAAAGAACCGAAGAAAAGAGCGCCGCGGAAGTCTGCAACGAAGAAAACGGAGCAGGTAGCCGCTGAGAAGCAACCTGCCGATGCGCTGGTAGGCCAGCCTTGCCCGCTTTGCGGAAAAGGAACGGTTATTAAAGGAAAAACGGCTTACGGTTGTTCCGAATGGAAAAGCGGTTGTACATTCCGCAAGCCGTTCGAGTAAAGTTATATCCGGTTATAATCCTTTCCGTATCTTCCGGATGCTGCTCTGAAATCTTTTCAGGTGTCAGTAGTTCAGATGGAATTCAACAACCGCCTCGATTCCTTTGCGCAGTATATCCAGCGGAATGTTCTCGTTGGGAGAATGGATGGCGTTGGACTCCAGACCGAATCCCATCAGTATGGTTTTGATGCCCAGTACCTGCTCGAATGTGGAGATAATGGGAATGCTGCCACCGCGACGTACTGCCAACGGCTTTTTGCCGAAAGCTTTGGCGAAGCCTTTCTCCGCAGCCTGGTATGCCGGGAGCGTGATGGGGCATACATATCCCTGCCCGCCGTGCATGGGGGTGACTTTTACCTGTACGGTATCGGGGGCGATAGCCATGATGTAATCGGCAAACAGTTGCGAAATCTTGTGATGATCCTGATGCGGAACCAGTCGGCAGGATACTTTGGCGTATGCCTTGGAGGGCAGTACGGTTTTAGAACCTTCGCCCGTATAGCCGCCCCAGATGCCGCATACATCGAAAGACGGACGGCAACTGTTGCGCTCCAGCGTGCTGTATCCTTTTTCGCCGAAAAGGGCATTTACGCCGATAGCCTTTTTGTATTTCTCCTCGTCGAACGGGATGTGCGCTATCATTTCACGTTCCGCCTGCGGCACTTCTTCCACATCGTTGTAGAAGCCGGGAACGGTGATGCGTCCGTCGGCATCCGTCACCTTGCTTATCATTCCGCAAAGCACATTGATGGGGTTGGCCACCGCACCGCCGAAATGTCCGGAGTGCAGGTCGCGGTTCGGACCGGTTACTTCTATCTCCCAATAGGCAAGTCCGCGCAGGCCGGTAGTCAGCGAGGGAAGGTCTGCACCCAGCATGCTGGTGTCGGACACGAGGATTACGTCGGCTTTCAGCAGTTCTTTGTGTTCCCGGCAGAAGCCTTCGAGGCTGGGCGAGCCAATCTCTTCCTCTCCTTCAAAGATGAACTTGACGTTATGAGTCAGCAGGTTGTTCTTTACCAGATATTCAAAAGCCTTTACCTGGATGAAGGACTGTCCTTTGTCATCGTCCGCACCGCGCGCCCAGATGTGGCCGTCGCGTACTTCGGGCTCGAAGGGATTGCTTTTCCAGAGTTCCAGCGGTTCGGCGGGCATTACGTCGTAGTGTGCGTATATCAATACGGTTTTGGCTTTCGGGTCTACAATCTTCTGTCCGAATACGATGGGATTGCCAGCCGAAGGCATTACCAGTGCTTCGTCTGCACCGGCGGCGAGCAGCAGTTGCGCCCAGCGTTCGGCACACGCCAGCATGTCGTCGTGGTGTTCGGGTTTGGCACTGATGCTGGGGATACGGATAAGGCTGAACAGCTCTTCCAGCATTCCGGATTCGTTCTCTGCGATATATTTCTTTATTTCCATAATAATAATGTGAAATGATGAGGTGATATCCTATCACTTTATCACCCGTTTGTTATAATTGTGTAGTACGGTCAATCAAGTAGAAATCGAGCAGGGTCATGGCTGCCATGGCTTCTACGATGGGCACGGCTCGGGGCAGTACGCAGGGGTCGTGACGTCCGCGGGCTTTGAGGGTGGTGTCCACGCCGTCCATGTTTACGGTGTGCTGCTCCATGAGTACGGTTGCCACGGGCTTGAAGGCTACGCGGAAATAGATGTCCTGTCCGTTGCTGATGCCGCCCTGAATGCCGCCGGAGTGGTTGGTATGCGTTTCGATGCGTCCGTTGTTGTTATAGAACACGTCGTTCTGTTCGGAGCCTTTCATCTTCAGTCCTTTGAAACCTTCGCCGTATTCAAACGCTTTTGCGGCGTTGATACTGAGCATGCCGGCGGCAAGGGCGGATTGGAGTTTGCCGTAAACGGGTTGTCCCAGTCCGATGGGGCATCCTTTGATAACGCAGGTCACCACGCCGCCGATGGTATCGCCTTCGCCCTTTATCTTGAAGATAAGCTCTTCCATTTCTTTGGCTTTCTCCGGGTCGGGGCAACGCACCGGGTTGGTATCAATCAGGTCGAGGTCGTAGGCGGTATAGTTTTCTTCCAGTTTGATGGGACCTACCTGCGAGGTGTATGCGGTGATGCGGATGCCAAGCTGTTTTAAGGCGAGTTTTGCCAATGCGCCTGCCACTACGCGCGAAATGGTTTCGCGTGCCGATGAGCGTCCGCCGCCACGGTGGTCGCGTATTCCGTATTTTACATTATATGTATAGTCGGCGTGCGAGGGGCGGTACACTTCTTTCAGGTTGTTATAGTCGTTGGAGTGCTGGTTCTCGTTCCACACGATGAATCCGATGGGGCATCCGGTGGACTTGCCCTCGAAGATGCCGGAAAGGAATTCCACCTTGTCGGATTCTTTGCGTGAGGTAGTGATGCGTGATTGCCCCGGTCGCCGGCGGTCGAGCTCCGATTGTACGAAGTCCATATCGATGGTGATTCCTGCGGGGAATCCGTCTATTACGCCGCCTATGCCTTTACCGTGTGATTCTCCGAAACTGGTAAGGCGGAGAATATTGCCGAATGAGTTGAACATATCAATTGCTTTAAGGGTTTATAATGAGGTTAATGTGCCAGTTTGCCTTGTTATAAAAGGCTTTGACTTTATAAAGGTAACAATTTTTTTTGTAAAACGTTTCAAAAATGACAATAAATCTTTTATTTCCCGACTTTTAGAGAATAAAAATACTGTTTGAAACCGTATCTTTTTGCGGAAATATGTAAGAGTATTTAATAATGTAAAGAATGCTTATAATTCTTCCTATATGAAAAAAAGGACATCTATTTTTTATTAAAGACCTTGTTTAAAGGCTTTAAAAACTGTTATTTTGCACCCTCGATATAAAAGAGAATATTAACTAACCCTTAACTATGTAGGGATTTTATTAACTAAACAAGTATTTGTATGAAGAAAAATTTGTTTTATTTATTCGCATTGATTTGTTCAATGAGTTTATTTACCGCTTGTAGCGATGACGATGAGGCGCCGGATTATTCTAAGGTCATTGAAAGTGAGATGGCCGGTAACTATAAAGGTACATTGACTGTAACAGTAGAGGGAACTACAATGCCTTCAGAACCTCAAAAAATAAAGATTGAAAAGGCCGGTCCTTCTGCTATAAATCTCTCTTTGGCCAATTTTAGCTTTATGGGAATTACTATCGGTGATGTAGAGTTAAAGAATTGTGTATTATCTCAAAATGGTAATGTATATACATTTACCGGTACTCAAGATTTAAAGGTTGATGCCTTGTCTTGTACAATCAATGCCAAAGGTACTATTGCAAATAGTGCTGTAAAGGTAGATATGGATATTGATGCTACTGTAGGCGGCTTGAAGCAGAGTGTAAAAGTTGTATACGAGGGTACTCGCCTGACAGGTTCTGAAAGTAGTGAGGCAAAGATTACGGCTTTTTCTTTCGATATCTCCAATGAGGCGAATGCGATTGTAATTGAGCAACCGGTTATTAATGAGGATAATACGATTACATTCAGAGTCAATGAGGAAGAAGTTGAAAAGAATGCAGATGCTTTGAAGAACTTGGTTCCTACTTTTACTATTTCTGATAAGGCTACTTCTTCTGTAGAAAGTGGTAAGGCTATGAATCTTTCATCAGATGTGACTATTGCTGTGACAGCGGAAGATGGTAAGGTAGTGGAGTATGTAGTGAAATCTCCGACTAAAAATGCTGTGATGAAGTTTACTTTTGATGAATGGGAAGAACTTCAATCTGACTTTGGAGCTTATCCAGCTCCAAAGTCGAAAAATAATGTACTTGCGACTTCCAACCCAGGTGCTGCCATGCTTCATTCCTTTAATCAACTAACAGAATGGCCGGCTTTAGAAGATGTTCAAGGAGTCTCCGGTAGTGCAGCCAAATTGGTGACGCTTGATACAAGAAAGACTGCTGCAGCTATAATGGGTGCTGGTATAACCTCTGGTTCTTTATTCACTGGTAGATTTGCGTTTGGTGAAGGAAGTACTACAATTGAATATACAAAATTTGGAGTCTTGTATCCTAAAAAACCTTTATTCTTTAAAGGGGTTTATAAATTTACCCCAGGACATCCTTTTATTGAAACACATAAAAAATCAGGCTTTCCACAGTATGAATTTATAGAGACAGATGCTATAGACGAGTGTGCTATTCAAGCAGTTCTTTATACAATAACATCAGAAGATGAAACTTTAGATGGTACTAATATTGATAGTGACGATGAAAGAATTGTAGCAAGAGCTCGGTTGGAAGATGGAACAGCTAAGGATGATTGGACTCCTTTCAATCTTGAATTTAAATGGAAAGAAGGCGCAGCTTATGATGCTACAAAAACATATAAGTTAGCAATCGTATGTTCTTCAAGTAAGGATGGTGCTAATTTCAATGGTGCGGCTAATAGTACTTTAATCGTTGACGAACTTGAAGTTATAGGAGAATAACTTAATTTATGTAGTATAGTTGTTTTTCAAGACAATAAATAACTATATTAGAAGTAACCTATTATATAAGAACGGATTATCTATTTATTGAAGAATAGATATCCGTTCTTTTTTATATATGTAGTATAGAAACAACATCCTTTTTGGACTGAGATTAAAACTTGTGTCGTTCTAAGCGATGTTGACTGAGTAAAGGTCTACTTTAGAGCCGTAAAGGCCTACTTTAGAACTGTAAAGGTCTACTTTAGCGGCTGCGAAATACTATGAAATATAGGAAAAGAATATTTTTATGATAGCTTTAAAAAGTGTGTTATCAATATAATATAAGTACCGCTTTTCGATACATTAAGCACGAAGTGCTGATGTTAATTGGAATAATTCGTACGAAATGTAGGATATTAGGGAGAAAACGAAGATTTTCACATTTTTTATATGAGAAGAATAATCTCTTCGCTTTATGCTGAATAACAGAATGATAGCTCTGTTTGATTTAAGATGTTATAGAAAAAACGGTGACGACCAATATTGGTCATCACCGTTGATATAACTTATCGTTACCCGTTAATACTCTTGTTCTTAGTGTATTAAGACGAAAAGTGACGAGTGACGAGAAAAAACGAAAAAATCTTGTTTAGAAAGCATATCCGAATCCTAAGTTCAGATAGATAGGATACATATTAAATGTTATCGTATCGAAGTCTTTCTGGAAGATATTGTTTAATCCCCACGTTACATCGGCATGCACGGTGAGATGCTTGAACGCTTTCCATTCGCCCCCGAATTGGATACCCCACTGGAACTTGCGCAGCTCGTTGGAGAAATCGTAAGTTGCGATGCTTTCACCGGTAAACTCCACTTTGGAACCGGTCTGGTCGGGCGTGCGCAAGTGACCCTCGTACACATGTCCGGAGAAGTTGCCTTCCAGCAGATAGGAGAAGTACGGACCTGCCGATACTATCCAGCGCTTGCTGATGCGGTAGTCGGCAAGGATGGGAATGGTGAGGTAGGAGTTCTTCACTTTGGTTTTGACTCCACCCGTCCAAAGACCTGCCAGCTCTCCGCCGTTGGTATTGATGATTTTCATACCGTAGTTCTTTACGGTGGCTTCGGTGGTCATGTTCTTGTTCTCCAACCGCAGTCCCAGGGTAAGTCCCCACTTTTTCTTTTCGTCGAACCACTTGGTGGCATTACCTTCGATGGCAATGGCGATTCCCGGTGCGTAGCTGTCTATCTTGCGTATCTCCTTGGGCAGGGGAATGGGAGATGTACCGCCGATATTGAATCCGGCTTTAATGTTGTATTCCCAACCGTGCAGATAGGAGTTGATAAGGCTTTTGTTTCTCTCTTCTTGTGCCTGTACGTTGGCTACCATTGCCAGCAGTACGGCTATCGTGCAAATAAAATGATGCTTTTTCATATTCTATAATCAGATTTCTTCGCTTATAAGTTCTAATTCGTCTACGTATAATGTGCTGCCGACTGCTCCTTTGAAGTACGCGCCCTTTACGCTGGAGGAGAGGACGATGCTTAATTTGTACTTGCCGTCCTGCAGTTTCGACTTGTTTATCTCTTTACCGTTCATTGGTTCGAAAGGTAACTCGAATGCTGTCCATTCATCGGTTTCTACAGCAGCCTCTTCACTGATTTGGGCTTTGGCTACGATGTTTTCGGAAGTCAGGCTGTTGCTGCCGTCCAGCATAAAGGAGTTCTCGTTTGCTTCGTACAGTATGGCGTAAATGTCGAAACGGTCTTTCATGTCTTTCTGTACTTCGCCTTCATCGGTATAAACTTCTCCTGCCTTGAATTTGAAGTAACCTTTCAACGCTATGGGGCGTTTGTAATACTGTATGCCGAACTTGGTGGCACGCAGAGGATCTTTCAGAGCGTTTGCCAGGTCGAAGGAACCGATAAACAGGTTTCCGGCGGCAATATACATTTGCACCATGGCTCCGAAACTTCCGGTGTCGCAAGTGGTCAGTTTCAGTCCGTTGCCGCGGTAGCCGTCGGCAACCTGCTGCGTAGGATAGCCGGTGCGGTTGTCTGTCATGCCGGTAAGTTTGTAGCCGGGGTTGCCGCTGGACCATTGCGCTACGCGTGAAACACTGGTTGAAGTTCCGGGTTCGAATTCGTAGAAAATGTCGTATTCGGTACCGGCAGAGGGAAGCAGGTCTTCGAAATGGAATGTTTCCGGCATTTCGGCAGGTACTACTTTTACGGTATAGGTAGCGGTCCATTCGCCGTCTTCGGAAGTGACGGTGAAGGTGCGGGAGTGAGACTCGTTGCTGAAATCGTAATTGTTAAGGATGTCATTCGGTGAATGTTCGTCTGCCTTGATGGTGGCACCGTCGGGCAGCGTAAACAGCAGTTGCTGTTTGGCAAGGTTTGCCCCTTTATGTACATATATGTTTATTTCTTTAGAGTCACTGTTGATGTGAGCCAATTGTACATCCGCGCCTGTACAGGCGTCAATGGCTGCTTCGGAGTTGAGCGCTTCGTCTTGTATGCAGGACGAAACGGCTAAGGCAAGCATGAGAGCAGTAGTCCACTTCTTAAAATTCATATCCTTCTTTTTTGAATGTTGATAAATAAATACAGTTTAGCAGTTTGCAAAAATACGCTATTATTTTGTAATAACAGGTACAAGAAGAAAAAAGTGCGGTAAACTCTGGTATTTATTTGTTATTCCGTATATCTTTGTATAAAGATTGAATAAAAATATATATGGTATGACTGAAGCCGAAAGAAAACAAATAATTGCTTTGGTACAGCGCGAAGTAGTTCCTGCCATTGGCTGTACGGAACCCATTGCTGTTGCCTTATGTGTGGCGAAAGCAACCGAAACCTTGGGTGCAAAGCCGGAGAAAATAGATGTCTTGTTGAGTGCCAATATCCTGAAGAACGCAATGGGAGTGGGCATTCCCGGCACAGGTATGATTGGACTGCCCATAGCTATAGCCCTGGGAGCGCTGATAGGCAAGTCGGAGTATCAGTTGGAAGTGCTGAAAGACAGCAATCCTGCCGCCGTAGAAAAGGGAAAACGCTTTATCGGCGAAAAACGCATTGATATATCGCTGAAAAAGAATATCACGGAAAAGCTTTATATCGAGGTGTGCTGCAAATCCGGCGGGAATAAAGCCACTGCCATTATAGCCGGCGGCCATACCACCTTTATATATATAGCCCGTAACGGCGATGTCCTTTTAAACAAGCAAAGTGCGGGTTGCGGAGAAGAGGAGGCACAAGTCGCAGGCCTGACCTTGCGGAAGGTATATGACTTTGCCATGAATGCCCCGCTGGACGAAATCCGTTTTATCCTTGAAACCGCCCGTTTGAATAAAGCCGCCGCCGAACGTTCTTTCGACGGGAACTACGGTCATGGACTGGGCAGAATGTTACGTGGCAATTATGAACACAAGATTTTGGGCGACAGCGTATTCTCCCATATCCTTTCTTACACGTCCGGTGCATGCGATGCCCGTATGGCAGGCGCTATGATACCGGTAATGAGTAATTCGGGCAGTGGAAACCAGGGTATTTCCGCTACATTGCCCGTGCTGGTCTATGCCGAGGAGAACGGCAAATCGGAAGAAGAGTTGATCCGTGCCCTCATGCTCAGCCATCTGACCGTGATTTATATCAAGCAAAGTCTGGGACGTCTGTCTGCCCTGTGCGGTTGCGTAGTAGCCGCCACCGGCTCCAGTTGCGGCATTACCTGGCTCATGGGCGGTACTTACGAACAAGTATCCTTTGCCGTTCAGAACATGATTGCCAACCTTACCGGAATGATTTGCGATGGCGCCAAACCCAGTTGCGCCTTGAAAGTAACTACCGGCGTCTCTACCGCCGTCCTCTCCGCCATCATGGCAATGGAAAACCGTTGCGTCACTTCCGTTGAAGGAATTATTGATGAAGATGTAGACCAAAGTATCCGAAACCTCACGAAGATAGGCTCCAAAGGAATGAATGAAACCGACAAAGTTGTCCTGGAAATAATGACAAGTAAGTGATTAGAGGTTAGCGATTAGTGATTAAGGGGGGAATGATTAGTGATTAATGGTTAGCGATTAATCGCAGCATTATGAATATGTGCCATTGATAAACCAAATCACCACCTCTTAATCACTAACCACTAATCGCTAACCCTTAATCATTAACCGTTAACTACAGCATTCGCTGCTACAGTCTCCGCAGTTGCATCCGCCACCGCATCCGCCGCTGCATCCGCCGCCGCTCATCATGCGTGCCATTTCCGACAGTTCGTCGTTGGTGGCAGGACGGTTTTCGGTGATCTCACCTACGAAGTTCAGGTCGCAGCCTGCCAGGGGGTGATTCATGTCCATTACTACTACATCGTCCTTTACTTCGACTACGCTTCCGTTGATACGTTGGCCTTCCGAGGTCATCAAGGGGATTACGGCGCCTTCTACTACGCGTTCGCTGTCGAACTTGCCTTCTATCTCGAAGATGTTTTTGGGGAGGTCGATGACATGCTCCTCGTCATACTCGCCGTAAGCCTCTTCGGCTTTGATTGTAAAGTCGAATTTATCGCCTTTGTTCAGGTCTTTCACCTGGTTTTCGAAAGATTCCAATGTGAGGCCCAGTCCCGATATGAATTGGAACGGGTGCTCTGCGGGAGCTTCTTCTGTGAACTCTTTTTCTCCGTTTTCGATTGTGTACAACTTATATGCTAAGGTGATGTACTTGTTTTCTACTGTTTCCATTAATTTGTTATTTCTTATTAGTAAATACTGCATTGTCTGTTTTGACAATGCGCAAAGATACGAATATTTTGCTTCGGGAGAGGAAGCGTCCCGGTAATTTTCAGATTATTAAGTGCTTTGTAAGTGTTTGGCATTACTTCTGCAAAGTATCCGAATCGTTTTATGGATAACCGACAAGTGATAAAATAAGATTTTAAAGCATGGTTTCCTTACGATTATTCATGTTTATATCTTTTTTTTCTTCAATTTGTTTGGAGATTATAAAAAAGCACTTACCTTTGCAGCATAAATAACGGATAAGAGAATAATAAAGATAATTTAGTTATGAACCTGCATACATCCATAAACCTGGCAGTCCTGCATATTATTCGCGTCGTGGTGGTGGCATCAAGAGCGTGAGAAAGGTTGTGTATGTATTTGTACGGTAAAGATATTTATAGTAAGCCTTTCTCATTACGGTGAGAAAGGCTTTTTTCATAAAAGGAGACAGATAAGATGAAACATCAGTTACGCAGTTCGTTCAGCACACAAGGCCGCCGTATGGCAGGTGCCCGCGCGTTGTGGACGGCCAACGGCATGAAGAAAGAACAGATGGGAAAGCCCATAATCGCGATAGTCAACTCTTTTACCCAGTTTGTGCCGGGACATGTGCATCTGCACGAGATAGGTCAGTTTGTAAAGGAAGAGGTAGAAAAGCAAGGCTGCTTTGCCGCCGAATTCAATACGATTGCCATTGACGACGGCATTGCGATGGGGCATGACGGTATGCTGTACTCGTTGCCCTCGCGCGACATCATAGCCGACAGCGTGGAGTATATGGTGAATGCGCATAAGGCGGATGCCATGGTGTGCATCAGCAACTGCGACAAGATTACTCCGGGTATGCTTATGGCTGCGATGAGGCTGAACATCCCTACGGTGTTCGTTTCCGGCGGTCCTATGGAAGCCGGGGAGTGGAACGGACAGCATCTCGACTTGATTGATGCAATGATTAAGTCGGCCGACAACAGCGTGAGCGATGCGGAGGTTGCCAAGATTGAACAGCATGCCTGTCCCACCTGCGGATGCTGTTCGGGCATGTTTACCGCCAATTCCATGAACTGCCTGAACGAAGCTATCGGACTGGCTCTTCCGGGTAACGGTACGATTGTGGCTACCCATGCAAACCGCAAGCAACTGTTTAAGGACGCTGCCAGGCTGATTGTTGAAAACGCTTATAAGTATTATGAGGAAGGAGACGAAAGTGTGCTCCCCCGCAGCATTGCCACCCGCGAGGCGTTCCTGAATGCGATGACGCTGGATATTGCAATGGGCGGTTCTACCAATACGGTGCTTCACCTGCTGGCGGTGGCCCATGAAGCCGGAGCGGACTTCACGATGGACGACATAGATATGCTGTCGCGCAAAACGCCCTGCCTGTGTAAAGTTGCTCCCAATACCCAAAAATATCATGTACAGGATGTAAACCGTGCCGGCGGCATCGTTGCCATTATGGGCGAACTTGCCAAAGGCGGATTGGTGGACACGGCCGTACGCCGCGTAGACGGAATGACACTGGCCGAGGAGATAGACAGGTATTGCATCACCGGCCCGAACGTCTGTGAGGAGGCGGTCAGGAAATATTCCAGTGCCGCTGCCGGAAAGTTTAATCTGGCACTCGGTTCGCAGGATACTTATTATAAGGAATTGGACACCGACCGTGCCGAAGGTTGTATCCGCGACCTGCAGCATGCTTACAGCAAGGACGGCGGACTGGCTGTACTGAAAGGAAATATAGCGCAGGACGGCTGCGTGGTAAAAACGGCGGGAGTGGATGAAAGCATCTGGAAGTTTACCGGTCCTGCCAAAGTATTCGATTCGCAGGAAGCTGCGTGCGACGGTATTCTGGGTGGAAAGGTTGTCAGCGGCGATGTCGTTGTCATCACTCACGAAGGTCCGAAAGGCGGCCCGGGCATGCAGGAAATGCTTTATCCCACTTCGTATATCAAATCCCGTCATTTGGGCAAGGAGTGTGCGCTGATTACCGACGGACGCTTCAGTGGCGGCACTTCCGGACTGAGCATCGGACATATCTCTCCCGAAGCTGCTGCCGGAGGCAATATCGGTAAGATTCAGGACGGTGACATCATCGAAATAGATATACCGAACCGCTCTATCAATGTGAAACTGACGGATGAGGAGCTGGCTGCCCGTCCCATGACGCCGGTAACCCGCGACCGCCAGGTGTCGAAAGCATTGAAAGCGTATGCAAGTATGGTAAGCTCGGCTGATAAAGGGGCTGTGAGACTGATAGAATAATTGGGAATTCCGTACCCGAAAAACAATAATAAATAGATATGGAAAACTTAATAACAGGCGCAGAAGCATTGATGCGCTCTCTGGAGCATCAGGGAGTAAAGACCATTTTCGGTTATCCGGGTGGCAGCATCATGCCGGTATTCGATGCCTTGTACGATCACCGGAAGAATTTGAATCATATCCTGGTTCGCCACGAACAGGGGGCTACTCATGCCGCACAAGGCTTTGCACGTGTGTCGGGCGAGGTCGGCGTATGTCTGGTTACCAGCGGTCCGGGCGCTACGAATACCATTACAGGTATTGCAGATGCCATGATAGACAGCACACCGGTTGTTGTCATTGCCGGACAGGTGGCTACGGGATTTCTCGGAACGGATGCCTTTCAGGAAGTGGATTTGGTAGGCATTACGCAACCTATCACGAAGTGGAGTTACCAGATTCGCCGTGCGGAAGATGTGGCATGGGCGGTGGCCCGCGCTTTCTATATCGCACGGAGCGGACGTCCCGGTCCGGTGGTACTGGATTTTGCCAAGAATGCCCAGGTGGATAAGACGGAATACACGCCTGTCGAAGTGGATTATGTACGCAGCTATCTGCCTGTGCCCGAAATGGAACCGGAAGCCATACAACAAGCCGCCGAACTGATAAATACGGCGGAGCGTCCGTTGGTATTGGTGGGGCAGGGCGTGGAACTCGGCAATGCGCAGAACGAATTGCGTGCTTTCATCGAAAAGGCGGATATACCTGCGGGATGTACGCTGCTGGGGCTTTCCGCATTGCCTACGGCTCATCCTCTGAACAAAGGCATGCTGGGTATGCACGGCAATCTGGGACCGAATATCAATACCAATAAATGCGATGTGCTGATTGCAGTGGGTATGCGCTTTGACGACCGTGTTACGGGCAAGCTGGCTACGTATGCGTCGCAGGCAAAAATAATCCATTTCGACATCGACCCGGCGGAGATAGACAAGAACGTAAAGACGGATGTGGCCGTATTGGGCAACTGTAAGGAGACTCTTGCCGCAGTAACCGAATTGCTGAAACCTGCCGGACATAAAGAGTGGCTGGATAGCTTCCTGCCCTACGAGCAGATGGAAGAGGAGAAGGTTATCCGTCCCGAACTGCATCCGGCAGGAGATAAGTTGAGCATGGGTGAAGTGGTGCGTGCCGTCAGCGAGGCTACGGACAATGAGGCTGTTTTGGTAACGGATGTAGGTCAGAACCAGATGATGTCCGCCCGTTACTTTAAGTATAGCAAGGAACGCAGCATCGTCACTTCCGGTGGCTTGGGCACAATGGGATTCGGTCTTCCTGCCGCTATCGGCGCTACTTTCGGTCGCCCCGACCGCACGGTTTGCGTCTTTATGGGTGACGGCGGTTTGCAGATGAACCTGCAGGAGCTGGGTACGGTAATGGAACAGAAAGCGCCCGTCAAGATGATTTTGCTGAACAATAACTTCCTCGGTAATGTTCGTCAATGGCAGGCCATGTTCTTCAATCGCCGCTATTCGTTCACTCCGATGATGAATCCCGACTATATGAAGATTGCTTCCGCCTACGAAATTCCGGCACGTCGGGTATTTACCCGCGAGGAATTGGCGAAAGCCATCGGTGAGATGATTGCAACAGACGGCCC
Source organism: Bacteroides stercoris (assembly GCA_958432865.1). Taxonomy (GTDB): domain Bacteria; phylum Bacteroidota; class Bacteroidia; order Bacteroidales; family Bacteroidaceae; genus Bacteroides; species Bacteroides stercoris_A. The sequence continues at coordinate 20,013 of CAUAWO010000012.1, read as the reverse complement.
GTTCCTGCTGGAAGCTTGCGTAGAGGAGGAAGGAAATGTGATGCCGATGACACCGCCGGGCGGTTCGGTGAACCAGATATTGCTGGAATGTTAGAGAATTATGAATTATAATTAAACCAACGTGGACAAGACATTATATACAATCATCGTTCATTCGGAAAACTTTGCAGGTTTGCTGAATCAGGTAACGGCTGTATTTACCCGCCGGCAAATCAATATCGAGAGTTTGAACGTTTCGGCATCCTCTATCAAGGGGGTACATAAATATACCATTACAGCCTGGACGGATAAGGATACTATCGAAAAGGTGACGAAGCAAATCACCAAAAAAATAGATGTGCTGCAGGCGCACTATTTCACGGACGATGAAATCTACCAGCATGAGATTGCGCTGTATAAGATAACGACCCCCATACTGGAAGAGAAACCGGAAGTGTCCAAAATCATCCGTAAATACAACGCGCGTATCGTGGAGGTGAATTCCGTGTTCTCCATTGTAGAAAAGAACGGCATGAGCGAGGAGATAACCAACCTCTATGAAGAGCTGAGTGCTTTGGAGTGCGTACTCCAATTTGTACGTTCCGGCCGCGTGGCCATCACGACAAGCTGTTTTGAACGCGTAAACGAATATCTGGCGGACCGTGAAGCAAAATACCGCCGGAGTAAAGAACAAGAAGGACTATGAGTGAGAATAATAAGATAGGAACTTATAAGTTTGTAGCCGAACCGTTCCATGTGGACTTTACCGGCCGCCTGACAATGGGTGTGCTTGGCAACCATCTGCTGAACTGTGCAGGGTTTCATGCCACGGAACGCGGTTTCGGTATTGCTACCTTGAATGAGGACAATTATACGTGGGTGCTTTCCCGCCTGGCTGTCGAGTTGGATGAAATGCCGTATCAATACGAGGATTTTTCTATCCGGACGTGGGTGGAAAACGTGTACCGTCTCTTCACCGACCGTAACTTTGCCATTATCGACAGAGACGGAAAGAAGATAGGGTATGCCCGTTCCGTATGGGCGATGATTAGTCTCAATACCCGTAAACCCGCCGACCTGCTGGCTTTGCATGGCGGCAGTATCGTGGATTATGTGTGCGACGAGCCTTGCCCCATCGAGAAGCCCTCGCGTATAAAAGTGACTTCTACGGAACCGGCTTCTTCCCTGAATGCCAAATATAGCGATATTGATATTAACGGACATGTGAACAGCATTCGCTATATCGAGCATATTCTTGATTTGTTTCCGATAGAGTTGTATAAGGAGAGCCGCATCCGCCGTTTCGAAATGGCATATGTGGCGGAGAGTTATTACGGTGACGAGCTTACCTTTTATAAGGACTATGTAGGAAACGGCACGTATGATATAGAAGTAAGAAAGAATGGCGGCGAAGCGGTTTGTCGTTCTAAAGTGATATTTGTAGAGAAATAATTTATTAATCAATCGGTTGGCATAAGCCACAAATAAAAATTAAAACTAAAAAATGGCACAATTGAATTTTGGCGGTGTTATTGAAAATGTAATGACCCGCGAAGAGTTTCCTTTGGAAAAGGCACGTGAGATTTTAAAGGATGAGACAATCGCAGTTATCGGTTACGGTGTACAGGGTCCCGGTCAGGCTTGCAACCTGCGCGACAATGGCTTCAACGTTATCGTAGGCCAGCGTCAGGGTAAGACTTATGAGAAGGCGGTTGCAGACGGATGGGTTCCGGGCGAGACGTTGTTCAGCATCGAGGATGCTTGCCAGAAAGGTACTATCGTTATGTGTCTGTTGTCGGATGCGGCTGTAATGTCCGTATGGCCTACTATCAAGCCGTTCTTGACTCCCGGAAAGGCTCTTTACTTCTCTCACGGTTTCGCTATTACCTGGAGCGACCGTACGGGTGTGGTTCCTCCCACGGATATTGATGTTATTATGGTTGCCCCCAAAGGTTCGGGTACGTCACTGCGTACAATGTTCCTCGAAGGCCGTGGCTTGAACTCTTCTTACGCTATCTATCAGGATGCTACGGGCAAGGCTTTGGACAGAACGCTTGCGTTGGGTATCGGCATCGGTTCCGGTTATCTGTTTGAAACTACTTTCATCCGTGAAGCAACTTCCGACCTGACCGGTGAACGCGGTTCTTTGATGGGTGCTATCCAGGGATTGCTGTTGGCTCAGTACGAGGTGTTGCGTGAAAACGGCCATACTCCGTCGGAAGCGTTCAATGAAACGGTTGAAGAGCTGACCCAGTCATTGATGCCGTTGTTTGCAAAGAACGGTATGGACTGGATGTATGCCAACTGTTCCACTACTGCCCAACGCGGGGCACTCGACTGGATGGGCCCGTTCCACGATGCTATCAAGCCGGTTGTACAGAAACTGTATCAGAGCGTGAAGTCCGGTAACGAAGCCCAGATTTCCATCGACAGCAATTCCAAACCCGACTATCGCGAGAAACTGAACGAAGAGCTGAAAGCATTGCGTGAAAGCGAAATGTGGCAGACAGCCGTAACGGTTCGCAAACTCCGTCCGGAAAACAACTGATTTCCGGTGTAAATCGGAGAATGACAAAAGGGGGTGTGTCAAAATACGCTTGATGATTCCTTTTAGGCACGGAATTACACGGATTTCACGGAAGAAGATCTAAAGAAAACCTGTGTTTTTCCGTGTAATCCGTGCCTGAAAAGAAACAAATGGCAAGCGAATTTTAGTTTTGACATACCCTCTTTTCCATTACTTATCATTAATTGTCCTTACATATTCAAGCAGTTTCTTGTAGAAAGCATGGTGGCTTAGCGTAGCCGCTTCTCCCAGGATAACCAATTTCATGCGTGCCCTTGTTATCGCCACATTCATTCTGCGTAAATCGTTCAGAAAGCCGATCTGTCCTTCTTCATTGGCACGTACCAGACTGATAAAGATTACATCACGTTCCTGTCCCTGAAATCCGTCGACGGTATTGACTGTTATCAGACTGCGGTAGGGACGTAGCGAAGCGCTGCCTTTTATTTTTCCCCGCAAGTATTGCACTTGTGCCTTGTAAGGTGAGATGAGTCCGAAGTCGATACGTTCTTCGAGAATCCGGTTTCCGCCTATCCGTTGGATGTACGCTTCCAGCTCTTTCAGCAATAAGCCTGCTTCCTCTTTGTTGATACGTCCGAAGGTTTCTCCGACAAATTCTTCCTTGAAATCCATGCCGGATGTGTCGAGCCATGTAACGGGAGTATCCCAATCCAAGATTCCCCGGTGACGTATTTCGGGAGCAGCTTCCAGCTCTCCGCCGTAAAACCAATCCGATGAGAAGCGCATGATGTCTTCGTGCATGCGATATTGTATTTTCAATAAAGATACGGCAGACGGCTTGCCGGCTACGACTTTTTCCATTAAAGTCCGTTCCAGCCCGCCACGTGCGGCTTCGTAACATTTGATGGTAGGCGGAAGCTGGCAATGGTCTCCTGCCAATACTACACGGTCTGCCTTACGGATGGCTATCCAGCAGGCGGCTTCCAGGGCTTGGGCGGCTTCGTCGATAAACAGTGTGCCGAAACGGCGTCCGTTTAAAAGGCGGTGATTGCTGCTTACAAGTGTGGAGGCTATGACGTGGGCGCTGTCGAACAACTCACTGTTGATTTGTATTTCCAGTGTGGTGGCACGGTCACGCAGGCGGCTCATACGGTTGCGTATCCCTTCGCGTTCATCGTAACTGCCGCGGCGGGATTTACTGCCCAGTAGCCTCAGTTCTTTACGGATACTCCATAATTCGGGATAAAGCGGATGATTTTCGAAACGGCGTTCATAAGTGAAAGAGAGCATTTTGTCGTTGACGCGTGTGGGGTTGCCGATTCGTAGCACATTCACGCCTCTGTCCACCAGCTTTTCGGAAATCCAGTCGACAGCCATATTGCTTTGGGCGCATACCAATACTTGGGGTTCGCGGTGCAGGGTTTCGTAGATGGCTTCTACAAGCGTGGTGGTTTTGCCTGTTCCCGGAGGACCGTGTACAATGGCTACATCGCGGGCGCATAGCACTTTATTGACGGCGCTCTCCTGAGTGGAGTTCAACCAGGGGAAGCGTACCGGATAAAGCTCGCGGAAACCGGTTTTGACCGTACCCAACAGGATATCCCGCAATTCGGCAAGCCGGTTGCCTTTTGCACGCAGGACATCTTCCAGTGCCTCGAACATCGTGCGGTAAGAAGTTTCGTCGAAATAAAGCTGGACTCCGAGATTATCTGCGGATTGTATATCCATAATAGCTCCGGCACCGGGCATAATCACTACCATGCGTGCTTCGTCAGCATAACTGACGGTGGCTGTAAAATTGAAGTAAGTGATTTTACCGTCGGCAGATTGCCGGAAGAAACAGACGGGGCGTCCGAACTCAAAGTTATGTTCTATATCGAGGTTCTCGGTTTGTGTAATTTCTATTACTAATTGATTCAACGAGTTATAGTAACTTCGGCCCGGTGAGGCAGGATACCAGCAAACTCCCCGCTTGACTTTTCGGGCGACGCCCATGTTCTCTGTTTGTCGCTTGAATTCTTCTTTTTCGTATTCATATTCCATACGCAACAGAAGCTGTTGCCGCTGGAGGTGTATAATAGGACTGTTTGTATCTTGTTCTTTCATACCTGCAAAGGTAATAAATCTCAGCCTTTAGGGGAAGAAATGCTTTATTTTGTTAAACTTTTCCTTATTATAATTTGTTTATTGTATTAATTTGTAATATTTACAATATTGAATTTTTTAAAAAGAGTGGTTATGGTATATGATTTAGCAATGCTTAAAGCGTTTTATACACTTTATGAGGGGAAAATAGAACGCATTCGGACGATATTGCAACGTCCGTTGACTTTAGCGGAAAAAATCTTGTATGCTCATTTGTACGATGAGAAGAATGTGAAAGACTATAAACGCGGCGAAGACTATGTGAACTTTCGGCCCGACCGTGTGGCTATGCAGGATGCAACTGCACAGATGGCATTATTACAGTTTATGAATGCAGGACGTGATGAGGTGGCTGTTCCTTCGACCGTACATTGCGACCATTTGATTCAGGCTTATAAAGGAGCGAAAGAAGATATTGCCACTGCAACCAAAACGAATGAGGAGGTGTATAATTTTCTTCGGGATGTTTCTTCCCGTTACGGTATCGGTTTCTGGCAGCCCGGGGCAGGTATCATTCATCAGGTGGTGTTGGAAAACTATGCTTTTCCCGGCGGCATGATGGTAGGTACCGATTCTCATACCCCGAATGCCGGCGGTTTGGGAATGGTGGCTATCGGTGTCGGCGGTGCTGATGCGGTGGATGTGATGACAGGTATGGAATGGGAGTTGAAGATGCCCCGCTTGATTGGCGTGCGCCTCACTGGAAAATTAAACGGATGGGCTGCTCCTAAAGACGTTATCTTAAAACTGGCAGGAATTTTGACTGTAAAAGGCGGAACAAATGCCATTATCGAATATTTCGGTCCGGGTACTGCTTCACTTTCAGCTACCGGAAAGGCTACGATTTGCAACATGGGTGCGGAAGTGGGAGCTACGACTTCTCTTTTCCCTTATGATGAGCGTATGGCTGACTATCTGAAAGCTACCGGACGTGCGGAAGTGGCAGATATGGCTACTGCCGTTGCCGAAGGACTTCGTGCCGATGATGAAGTAGTTGCCAATCCGGAGAAATACTATGACCGTATTATCGACATAGACCTTTCCACATTGGAGCCTTATATCAACGGACCGTTTACTCCGGATGCCGCCACGCCTGTTTCGGAGTTTGCCGAGAAGGTTTTGAAGAACGGCTATCCCCGTAAGATGGAGGTAGGGCTTATCGGTTCCTGTACCAATTCATCCTACCAGGATTTGAGCCGTGCGGTGTCTTTGGCGCATCAGGTAACAGAGAAGCGGTTGCATGCGGCTGCTCCGCTGATTGTCAATCCGGGTTCGGAACGCATACGTGCAACCGCAGAGCGTGACGGTATGATTGACGCTTTTGAAAAAATAGGCGCTACAATTATGGCAAATGCCTGCGGCCCTTGTATCGGACAATGGAAGCGTGTGACCGATGATCCTACTCGTAAGAATTCTATTGTAACTTCTTTCAACCGGAACTTTGCCAAGCGTGCGGATGGAAATCCGAATACGTATGCCTTTGTTGCCTCTCCCGAACTGACAATGGCATTGACCATTGCCGGAGATTTATGTTTCAATCCGCTGAAAGATACATTGCTCAATGCCGATGGCGAACAGGTTAAACTCTCCGAACCGATAGGCGAAGAGCTGCCGCCGGAAGGATTTACGGCAGGGAGCGAGGGGTATGTCGCACCTTCCCATGCAAAGACGGATATTGCGGTGGCTCCCCAGTCGCAACGCCTGCAACTGCTTGCTCCTTTCCCGGCTTGGGACGGAGAGGATTTGCTGAATATGCCTTTGCTGATTAAAACGCAGGGTAAGTGTACCACCGATCATATCTCGATGGCAGGTCCGTGGCTTCGTTTCCGCGGGCATTTGGAGAATATTTCGGACAATATGCTGATGGGGGCTGTCAATGCCTTTAACGGAGAAACGAATAAAGTGTGGAACCGTTCTACAAATACGTACGGAACGGTGTCCGGTACAGCCAAACTGTATAAGTCCGAAGGGATTCCTTCGATTGTCGTTGCCGAAGAAAACTATGGCGAGGGTTCCAGCCGTGAACATGCCGCTATGGAACCGCGTTTCCTGAATGTACGTGTCATACTGGCAAAGAGCTTTGCACGTATCCACGAGACGAATTTGAAGAAACAGGGCATGCTGGCGCTGACCTTTACCGATAAGGCGGATTATGATAAAATTCGGGAGCATGACTTGCTTTCCGTTGTCGGCTTGAAAGACTTTGCTCCGGGACGTAACCTGAAAGTGCTGCTTCATCACGAGGACGGCAGCAAGGAAAGCTTCGAAGTACAACATACGTATAATGAACAGCAGATAGGCTGGTTCCGTGCCGGCTCTGCATTAAATGCACGATAGAATATGGAAAAGATTACTGTACCTTTTATTACAGGTGACGGAGTAGGGGCAGAGGTCACTCCGTCCATGCAGGCTGTGGTGGATGCAGCCTTGAAGAAAGCCTATGGAGACAGCCGGAGTATCGGATGGAAAGAAGTGCTGGCAGGTGAGCGGGCATTTAATGAAACGGGTTCCTGGTTGCCGGAAGAAACGATGGAAGCATTCCGCACTTATAAAATAGGTATTAAGGGGCCGTTGACTACACCGGTCGGCGGCGGTATCCGTTCGCTGAACGTGGCGTTGCGCCAGACACTCGATTTGTATGTGTGCCTGCGTCCCGTGCGTTGGTATAAAGGCGTAGTTTCGCCGGTGAAAGAACCGCAGAAGGTAAACATGTGCGTATTCCGTGAGAATACGGAAGATATCTACGCCGGTATCGAATGGGAAGCCGGAACACCGGAAGCCGAAAAGTTCTATCGCTTCCTGCATGATGAGATGGGCGTGACCAAGGTGCGTTTTCCCGAAACTTCATCTTTTGGCGTGAAACCTGTGTCTAAAGAGGGAACGGAGCGGCTGGTGCGTGCGGCTTGCCGTTATGCGCTCGAAAACGGTCTGCCCTCTGTAACGCTGGTACACAAAGGCAATATCATGAAGTTTACCGAAGGCGGCTTCAAGAAATGGGGCTATGAGCTGGCGGAGCGTGAGTTTGGAAAAGATATAGCGGAGGGACGTCTTGTTGTCAAGGATTGCATTGCCGATGCCTTTTTGCAGAATACCTTGCTTGTTCCCGAAGAATACTCGGTCATTGCCACTCTGAATTTGAACGGTGATTATATTTCCGACCAGTTGGCTGCTATGGTGGGCGGCATCGGTATCGCTCCGGGAGCCAACATTAATTACAGGACGGGACATGCCATTTTTGAGGCCACTCATGGCACGGCTCCCAATATTGCCGGAAAAGACATTGTGAATCCGTGTTCCATGATTCTTTCGGCGGTGATGATGCTCGAACACCTGGGTTGGAAAGAGGCCGCCTTGCTGATAGAGGAAGCACTGGAGAAGAGTTTCACAGAAGGTCGTGCTACAGTCGATTTGGCCCGCTTCATGCAGGGTGGTGTCCCGTTGTCTACATCGGCTTTTACACGGGAAATCGTGAACAGGATAGAAGCTTCCGCAAATAATTCCCCCATAAACCAGAAAAAATAAAAATATTATGAAGAAAGAATATTTGATTTACAAACTTTCCGAAGACCTGAAAGAAGCGACCCGGATTGAGAACGAACTGTTCAAGAAGTTTGATGTGAAGCGCGGATTGCGTAATGAAGACGGTACAGGTGTGCTGGTTGGGCTCACCAAGATTGGCAACGTAGTGGGGTACGAGCGCATTCCGGGCGGAGGTCTGAAGCCTATTCCGGGCAAATTGTTCTACCGTGGCTACGACCTTGAGGATTTGGCACATGCCATTCTCAAAGAGAAACGTTTCGGCTTTGAAGAAGTGGCGTATCTGCTGCTTTCAGGCCGTTTGCCCGACAGGGAGGAACTGGCTTCTTTCCGTGAGCTGATTAACGATAATATGCCGTTGGAACAGAAAACGAAGATGAACATCATCGAGCTTGAAGGGAATAATATAATGAATATCCTGGCGCGAAGCGTGCTCGAGATGTATCGCTTTGACCCGAATGCCGATGATACGTCGCGCGATAATCTGATGCGCCAGAGCATAGACCTTATTTCGAAGTTCCCCACCATCATAGCCTATGCTTTCAATATGCTTCGCCATGCCACTCACGGCCGTTCGTTGCATATCCGGCATCCGCAGGAGAATCTTTCTCTCGCGGAGAATTTCCTGTATATGCTGAAAAAGGATTATACGGAACTGGATGCCCGTACCCTTGACCTGTTGCTGGTGTTGCAGGCGGAGCATGGCGGCGGTAACAACTCTACGTTCACCGTACGCGTAACGTCCTCTACCGGAACAGATACCTATTCTGCCATCGCTGCGGGCATCGGTTCCCTGAAAGGCCCGCTTCACGGTGGCGCCAATATCCAGGTTACCGACATGTTCCACCATTTGCAGGAGAATATCCGGGATTGGACGAATGTAGACGAGATTGACACTTATTTCACCCGTATGCTGAACAAGGAGGTATATAACAAGACGGGATTGATATACGGTATCGGACATGCCGTCTATACCATTTCAGACCCTCGTGCCATACTTTTAAAGGAACTTGCCCGCGACCTTGCCCGCGAGAAAGGGAAAGAGCGTGAGTTTGCTTTCCTTGAATTGCTGGAAGAGCGAGCTATCGAAGTTTTCGGCCGTGTGAAGAACAACGGCAAGACGGTTTCGAGCAATGTGGATTTTTACTCCGGTTTCGTATATGAAATGATCGGGTTGCCGCAGGAAATATTTACTCCGCTGTTTGCCATGGCGCGTATCGTGGGCTGGTGTGCACATCGTAATGAAGAGTTGAACTTCGAAGGTAAGCGCATTATTCGTCCGGCATATAAGAATGTATTGGAAGAAGTAGCATACATTCCTATTAAGAAGCGGTAGATCCGTTTCAAAGCACAGACCTCGGATTGCCGGGTCGTATAAGGTATCGTTGTTGCGGTTGGAAAGCCGGACAGCGATACCTTATTCATTTTCCCGTGGCGGAACGGATAAATATCCACGCTCTTTGCATTATCCGTTTCTGTATGTTTTTGATAATTGCTGCGGGAAAACGATTTGATTGTTACAGGTTTTCCCTATATTTGTCACACTTAAACAAAAGAACATGAGCGAAGAAGGGTTTCATCTGTTTTTGGGAGTGATGTGCGTCATTGCGCTTTTTGTGTTCATCGCTCTTTATTTCGTCAAAGCCGGATATGGGATGTTCCGTACCGCATCGTGGGGATATTCCATTAGTAACAAGGCGGCGTGGGTATTGATGGAAGCGCCGGTCTTTATCGTTATGTTTTGGTTGTGGGGCAGGAGCGGGGCAGGCTTTGCCGTGCCGGTATATCTTTTCTTTCTGCTGTTCCAGCTACACTATTTCCAAAGGTCGTTTATTTTTCCTTTTCTGCTGAAAGGAAAAAGCCGGATGCCGGTAACTATTATGATGATGGGCATTGTATTTAATGTACTGAACGGAATGATGCAGGCTGGCGGTCTGTTTTACTTTGCTTCCGAAGGGATGTATTCCGGTGGTTGGACTTATTTGCTGAAGACTCATGCGTGGTCGGGGCTTCTGTTGTTTTTTGCCGGTATGCTTATCAATCTTCATTCCGACCATGTGATTCGCCATTTGCGTAAGCCGGGCGACACGAATCATTACCTTCCTGAGAAAGGTCTTTATCGCTATGTCACTTCTGCCAACTATTTCGGTGAATTGGTAGAATGGACCGGTTTTGCCATACTTACTGCTTCGCCTGCCGCATGGGTGTTTGTGTGGTGGACTTTTGCCAATCTCGTTCCCCGTGCCAATGCCATTTACGGCCGTTACCGGAAAGAATTCGGTGATGAGGCGGTAGGAAAACGCAAGCGTATCATACCTTATATCTATTGAAAGGACAAACCATAAATCATAAATCAGGAAACTATCACATGGAATCAAAATTATTCACTCCGGTTACTTTCGGACCGCTGACATTGCGCAACCGTACCATCCGTTCGGCTGCTTTTGAAAGTATGTGTCCCGGAAATGCCCCTTCGGACATGTTGCTCGATTATCACCGTTCGGTTGCGGCAGGAGGCATCAGTATGACTACTGTGGCTTATGCGGCTGTTACTCAGAGCGGGCTTTCTTTTGACCGCCAGTTGTGGATGCGCCCTGAAATAATTCCGGGGCTTCGCAAGCTGACCGATGCGATACATGCGGAAGGTGCTGCTGCCGGAATCCAGTTGGGGCATTGCGGAAACATGTCCCATAAGAGTATTTGCGGGTGTACCCCGGTCGGTGCCAGCAGCGGCTTCAACCTGTATTCACCTACTTTTGTGCGTGGTTTGCGTGCCGGTGAACTGCCGGAGATGGCACGTGCTTACGGAAAGGCGGTGAATCTGGCCCGTGAGGCGGGATTTGATGCAGTGGAAATTCATGCCGGACATGGCTACCTTATCAGCCAGTTCCTTTCGCCTTCGACCAATCATCGCAAAGATGAATTTGGCGGTTCTCTGGAAAACCGCATGCGCTTTATGGATATGGTGATGGATGAAGTGATGAAGGCTGCCGGCAGCGATATGGCAGTGCTTGTGAAGATGAACATGCGTGACGGTTTCCGGGGCGGCATGGAGATAGATGAGACGATGCAAGTGGCCAAGCATCTTGAATGCTCGGGCGCACATGGATTGGTATTGAGCGGCGGTTTTGTAAGTAAAGCGCCTATGTATGTGATGCGTGGGGAAATGCCGATTCGCAGCATGACACATTATATGACATGCTGGTGGCTGAAGTATGGAGTACGCATGGCGGGCAGGTGGATGATACCGTCTATGCCATTCAAAGAAGCCTATTTCCTGGAAGACGCCCTGAAGTTCCGTGCAGAGCTGAAGATGCCGTTGATATATGTGGGAGGACTGGTGTCGCGTGCCAAGATAGATGAGGTGCTGGACAATGGTTTTGAGGCTGTACAGATGGCACGCGCCCTGCTCAACGAACCGGGCTTTGTGAACCGTATGCGCAAGGAGGAGAATGCCCGTTGCAGCTGTAGGCATAGTAATTACTGCATAGCCCGGATGTATTCCATAGAAATGGCTTGTCATCAGCATTTGCAGAAAGAACTGCCTGCCTGCTTGAAAAAGGAGATAGAGAAAATAGAAGCGAAGGGGTGATTGTATCTTTCTTATTATTGGCAATTTATATTTGGTAAACATGAAACTTGCTATCATAACCGGTGCAGACGGTGGTATGGGAACGGAAATAACCCGTGCTGTGGCTACGGCCGGATATAAAATAATCATGGCCTGTTACCGTCCGGAAAAAGCGGAAAGGGTAAGGGATATGCTGGTGCATGACACCGGTAACCCATATATTGAGGTATTGGGCATTGACTTAGCTTCGCTTGCATCTGTGGCGGCTTTTGCCGAAAGAATGTTGGAAAGGGGTGATACCGTCAGTCTGCTGATGAATAATGCCGGAACAATGGAAACAGGGCGTCACATCACTGAGGATGGTTTGGAACGTACGGTGAGTGTTAATTATGTTGCTCCTTATTTGCTGACACGCAAACTTATTCCTCTGATGGAAAAGGGGAGCCGTATTGTCAATATGGTGTCTTGTACTTATGCCATAGGGCGTCTCGACTTTCCGGATTTCTTCCATCTTGGAAAGAGAGGAGGTTTCTGGCGCATTCCTGTTTATAGCAATACGAAACTGGCTCTGACCTTGTTTACCGTTAATCTGGCGAATCGGGTCAAGGAAAAAGGGATTGTGGTGAATGCGGCCGATCCGGGTATCGTATCTACCGATATAATAACGATGCACATGTGGTTCGACCCGCTGACAGATATCTTATTCCGGCCTTTTATCCGTACTCCCCGGCAAGGAGCTGCAACAGCCGTTCATCTGCTGCTGGATGAGGATGCCGGAAAACGTACGGGAACTTTAAATGCGAGTTGCCGTCCCAAGCATCTTTCCGGGAAGTATACCCGCCATGTGCAGATGCAGGAGTTGTGGAACAGGACGGAGAAGATTGTGGAGAAGTGGTTATAAATCCTCAAAAAACGGATAGAACACTTGTTGAGGAAAATTTAAAGAACCTCTTGCATTATGATAATTTTTCAGGCACGGAGTGCATGGATTTCACGGTTCCGGTTTACAAGAACCATGAAATCCATGCACTCCGTGCCTGAAAGAAAATGTTAAAACCACTTCGGCCCTCTTGGGTTTATCCTATCGGAGCTTTATTAAATGGAAAGTTCCCTCAGTACATTAACCAGGTCTTTCTTGATCGGCTTGTCGTTTTTGATGGCTTTCGTGAAAGGTACATAAACCACTTCATCGTGTTCTATGCCTATCATCACATTACGTTGTCCTTCCATGATGGCGTCGATTGCGGCAGCACCCAATCGGCTGGCAAGGATACGGTCGTGTGCCGTAGGGCTGCCGCCACGCTGCAAGTGTCCGAGGATTGTGACGCGTACGTCGTATTGGGGATATTCGTTTTTCACACGTTCTGCATAGTGCATTGCACCACCGGTCAGTTCGCTTTCGGCAACGAGCACGATGCTGCTGTTCTTAGACTTCCGGAAACCGTTCTTGATGAACTCTTCCAATTGGTCCACTTCCGTGCTGAATTCCGGTATGATGGCAGCCTCGGCTCCGGATGCGATAGCGCCGTTCAAGGCAAGGAAACCGGCATCGCGTCCCATAACCTCGACGAAGAAAAGACGTTCGTGAGAAGTTGCGGTGTCGCGGATTTTGTCTACGGCATCCAAAATCGTATTCAGGGCGGTGTCGTAACCGATTGTGGTATCCGTTCCGTACAGGTCGTTGTCGATGGTTCCCGGCAGACCGATACAGGGCACATCAAATTCCTGCGCAAAGATGCGTGCACCGGACAGAGAGCCGTCGCCACCGATAACCACCAGGGCATCGATACCCTCTTTCTTCATGTTATCGTATGCTATCTGCCGTCCTTCGGGCGTGGTAAACTCTTTACAGCGTGCTGTTTTCAGGATAGTACCGCCCAATTGGATGATGTTACTTACATTCTGGCTTTTGAATTCTTTGATTTCACCGGTTACCAAGCCTTTGTAACCTCTATATATGCCTTTAACCTGAAGTCCGTTGTAGATAGCCGCACGTGTTACCGCACGGATAGCCGCATTCATTCCCGGAGCGTCGCCGCCCGATGTTAAAATACCGATACACTTAATTGTTCCCATAACAATCTCTTTATTTAGTGTTAATAATTACCTTAAAAAATCTGCTCGCAAAGATAACAAAAGCTTTTTAAATTCGTGATTTTATTGCCTTGGATATTTCTTCCATCAGCCATTTGGGAGTGGAAGTGGCTCCACAAATACCAATGGACTCTGTGCCAATGAGTAACCGGTTGTCTATCTCTTCCGCACTGTCGATAAGGTGCGAGTTGGGATTTACCTTCTTGCATTCGTTGAACAGGATTTTTCCATTGGAACTTTTCTTGCCGCTGACGAAGAATACCAAATCGTGCGAAGCTGCGAATTTCCGGATGTTGGGAATGCGGTTGGCTACTTGCCGGCATATGGTGTCGTAATATTCGAAAGTGACATCGGAGGATATATGTTCCTTTATGTATTCCACGATTTTTTGAAATTCATCCAGCGACTTGGTGGTTTGCGAGTAGAGGCGTATGCTTTTGCTGAAATCCAGTGATTTGGCTTCTTCCAGCTTTTCTATAACAATTGCTTTTCCTGTGGTTTGCCCCACCAGCCCCAGGACTTCTGCATGTCCGTTCTTTCCGTATATGACGATTTGTTTGTCCTCATTGTCTTCCTGGATATACTCCTGCTTGATTTTCTTTTGTAAGCGGAGAACCACCGGACAAGTGGCGTCGATTATTTCAATATTGTTGCGTCTGGCGGTTATATAGGTTTCGGGTGGTTCGCCGTGTGCCCGCAATAAAACTTTGGCATTATGCAGGCGGTTGAACTCCTCGTGGTTGATGGTGATAAGCCCCATTGCTTTCAAGCGCTCCACTTCACGGCTGTTGTGCACAATGTCTCCCAAACAGTATAATGTTCCGCTTTTGGATAACTCTTCTTCTGCTTTATTGATTGCGGTAACTACCCCGAAGCAGAAGCCGGAACCTTCGTCTATTTCCACTTTTGCCATATTGCAGCTTTTTGCGTTATGATTTGCACACTTTTTCGAACTGTTCTGCCAGCCATTCCTTTTGTTGGGAAATGGTCATGTGGCTGTTGTCGAGCAGCAGTGCGTCGTCGGCTTTGCGGAGCGGACTCACTTCCCTGTTCTGGTCTATATAATCCCTCTGCTTCACATTCTCCAGGATTTCGTCGAAACCGGCTTCCTCTCCTTTGGCTTTCAGTTCATCGTATCTGCGCTGTGCACGGATTTCGGGAGAGGCAGTTACGAATATCTTAAGTTCGGCATCCGGAAATACGGTAGTGCCGATGTCGCGACCGTCCATGACAATGCCTTTGGCTTCGCCCATTTCCTGTTGTTGGGCCACCATTGCTTCGCGCACAAAGTCGAGGGCGGCAATGGGACTGACGCGGGAGGATACTTCCATTGTGCGGATTTTCTTTTCCACATTGATGCCGTTCAGGTAGGTGTCAGGACGTCCCGTTTCCGGGTTCAGCTGAAAGGATATGCGGATGCTGTTGATCTGCTTTTTCAGTTTTTCCGTATCGATGCCTTCGGCTGTGAAGATACCGTTCTCCATACTATATAAAGTGACGGCACGGTACATGGCTCCGCTGTCGATATAAATATAGCCGATTTCACGGGCGAGGTCCTTGGCCATTGTGCTTTTTCCGCACGAAGAGAAGCCGTCGATTGCGATTGTTATCTTTTTCATATGAAATGATTTTATACCATAATTTATATAGGAATCTCTCTCTCGGTAGATTTTTTTGAACGTTTCATTTAAAATTCTTGCCAAAGATACGGTATTTTTAAAATATCTCGTTACTTTTGCGCTACAAAAGCTGACGAAGGCTTTTGAAGAATTAAAAAAATAAAAATGCCTTGTTTATTGTGTAAAAAAACACAGCCGGGCAAGAACAATCGTGGGAAAAGTGCTATATTTGCCCAAAATGAGAAACACTAATAATTATAGTATAAATTATGGAAATTAAAAAGACACCTAAGGCAGACTTGGAGAACAAAAAGTCGACTTGGCTGCTTGTCGGTTACGTGATTGTGCTCGCGTTTATGTTCGTTGCATTCGAATGGACAAAACGTGATATCAAGATTGATACGAGCCAGGCAATTACCGACCTTGTATTTGAAGAGGAAATCATTCCGATTACGGAACAACCCGAGCAGGTGGCTCCACCGCCCCCCGAAGCTCCGTCGATTGCAGAAACCCTGACAATCGTGGATGACGACGCAGATGTGGAGGAAACCACTATAGCTACATCTGAAGAAACCAATCAGGCTGTGGAAATCAAATATGTTCCTGTAGCTGTTGAAGAGGAAGAACCGGAAGAACAAACTATCTTTGAGGTAGTAGAACAGATGCCGGAATTCCCTAACGGTGGTATGGCTGGTTTGATGCAGTATTTGAGCAAGAACATTAAATATCCTACTATCGCTCAGGAAAACGGAACTCAAGGTCGTGTAACTGTACAGTTCGTTGTTAACAGAGACGGTAGTATCGTAGATGCTAAAGTGCTTAGAGGTGTTGACCCGTATTTGGATAAAGAAGCAATCCGTGTGATCAGCTCCATGCCGAAATGGAAACCGGGTATGCAGCGTGGTAAAGCGGTACGTGTTAAATACACAGTGCCTGTGATGTTCCGCTTGCAGTAATTTTGTTTTTTTTAGTTAATATATTTAAATATCGCGTAAAGAGGTTGCTTTTAGGCAGCCTCTTTTCATTCTCTGCCATTCCTAATTTGAAATACTTATGTTTACAGCTTCCGAACTTCTCGATAAAATAAATTCCCATATTGCGGATTTGCAGTTTGAACGTACTCCGAAAGGGTTGTACGACCCGGTTGCCTATGTTTTGTCCATGGGTGGAAAAAGAATCCGCCCCGTGCTGATGCTGATGGCTTATAATCTTTATAAGGAGGATGTCAGACCGGTATTCTCACCGGCAACAGGCATCGAGGTCTATCATAATTATACATTGCTGCATGACGACCTGATGGACCGTGCCGATAAACGCCGCGGAAAAGAAACGGTGCATAAGGTATGGAGTGATAATACGGCCATCCTTTCGGGTGACGCAATGCTGGTGCTGGCTTATCAGTTTATGGCGCAATGTCCGGCCGAACATTTGAAGGCCGTGATGGATTTGTTCAGCCTGACGGCTCTTGAAATTTGCGAAGGTCAGCAGATGGATATGGATTTTGAGCAGCGGAGCGATGTGAAGGAGGAGGAATACCTGGAGATGATTCGTCTGAAAACATCCGTGCTGCTGGCGGCAAGTTTGAAAATCGGAGCATTGTTGGGCGGTGCCTCTGCTGAAGATGCGGAACGGCTGTATGACTTTGGCATGAATATGGGTGTCGCTTTTCAGCTGAAAGACGATTTGCTGGATGTGTACGGTGATACTGCCGTATTTGGTAAAAATATAGGTGGGGATATCCTGTGCAACAAGAAAACCTATATGTTGATAAAGGCCTTGGAACATGCGGATAAGGAGCAGGCTACGCAATTGAAGCATTGGATAACCGTTACGGACTTTGACCGGGCTGAGAAGATAGAGGCTGTAACCGGTTTGTATAACCGGATAGGGGTTAAACTCCTTTGTGAAAACAAAATGTCGGAATACAACAACAAGGCTTTGGAGAGCCTGGCTGCCGTGAATGTGACGGCTGAGAGGAAAAGAGAACTGGATAAGCTTATAAAGGAGTTGATGTACCGGGAAGTGTAATTGTCAGTAGCCGATAAGAATGCCTTACAGAAGATTACCAAATACAGATCAGGCAAGAATACGTGCGTTGAAAGCCGTTGTTGCCAAAGGTGACACATATAATGTGTATGATTTGGCTGTGTCTCTGAAGGTACTTACGGATGCCCGGAATTTCTTGGTAAAGTTTGAAGCGGCGCATTCGTATTATGTGGAATGTTTTGAGCGTCAGTCAAAGGCGGGACGTAAGCATCAGGCAAATGTAAAGACTGCCCGTCTTTACATATCGCATTTTATCCAGGTACTGAATCTGGCAGTGATTCGTTCGGAGGTGCGTACCGTTCATAAGGAGTTCTACGGCTTGGATATGAGAAACAATAATGTTCCGGATTTGTCTACGGAGGCAGCCCTTGCAGAGTGGGGACGTAAAATAGTGGAAGGCGAGAGCCGGCGCATTTCTCAGGGCGGAATTCCTATTTATAATCCTACCATTGCCAAAGTCAGGGTACATTATGATATTTTCATGGAGAGCTACGAGAGACAGAGGAACTTGCAGGCGCTGACGGCGCGCAGTCTGGAAGCTCTTGCTTTCATGCGCTCCGAAGCCGATGCTCTGATTCTGGATATCTGGAACCAGGTGGAGCGGAAATACGCAGAGGTTATGCCGAATGAAAAACGTCTGGAGTTGTGTCGCGCTTATGGCTTGATTTATTATTACCGTACCGGTGAAAAAGAAGAGATTGCAAAATGAAATTAGTAGATTCACATTCCCACCTTTTTTTAGAGGACTTCCAATCGGATTTGCCGCAGGTGATGATGCGCGCCCGGGAAGCAGGAGTCACCCATATTTTTATGCCCAATATAGACAGTACCACTATTGAACCCATGCTTAAGGTCTGTTCGGAGTACAAGGGGTATTGTTTTCCGATGATAGGGCTGCATCCCACTTCTGTGGATGCCGGTTATGAGAAGGAACTGGCTGTTGTGGCCGAACATCTGGCAATGCCGGACGGTTATGTCGCAATCGGTGAAATAGGCATGGATCTTTATTGGGATAAAACTTACCTGAAGGAACAGCAGATTGTCTTTGAACGGCAGGTGCGGTGGGCGTTGGAGTATGGATTACCCGTAGTGATTCATTGCCGGGAGGCATTCGACTATATATATGATATATTGAAACCGTATAAAACGTCTTCTCTAAGGGGGATTTTCCATAGTTTTACGGGAACACGGGAAGAGGCATTCCGTATGCTGGAGTTTTCTAATTTCTTCATTGGGATTAACGGTGTGGTGACATTTAAGAAATCGGGATTGCCGGAAGTTTTGCAAAATATCCCCTTGGAACGGATTGTTCTTGAAACCGATTCTCCCTATCTAACTCCCGTGCCGAACCGGGGTAAAAGAAACGAGAGTGCGAATGTAAAGGATACTCTGTTAAAAGTAGCGGAAATATACGGAAATTTGCCTGAAGAAATAGGCCGTATCACTTCTGAAAACGCTTTAAAAGTGTTTGGAATGCTCAAATAACGTTCCAAAGATTTTAAAGTTTATTAATTTTGAGATTTTCTTGCGGATAAAACTTTGAGAATGCAGTGGAAGAACAAAAAAAAGAATACATTTGTAGCTGAAAACGCTCGCGGTTCGCATTTTTTTTGTAATTTGCACCCGATTTCAGAACAGATGTTGATTGGAGAGATGCTCGAGTGGTTGAAGAGGCACGCCTGGAAAGCGTGTATACCCCTAAAGGGTATCCGGGGTTCGAATCCCCGTCTCTCCGCAGTGTGATAAAATGGAGATAAAACAACAAATTATAATAAATAAATTAATTAATTAATCTTAAAAATTAGACACACAATGAAAAAGTTATTTGCAATTGTTGCTGTGATGGGAGTCTTAACATTTGGCTCAACTCAACTTGCTCAGGCTCAAGATGCTCCTGCTGCTGAACAAACAGAACAAGCTGCTCCTGCAGCACAAGCAGCTCCTGCTGATGAAGCTGCCGCTCCTGTTGTAGCTGAAGAAGGCGGTATTCACAAAGAAATCAAGACTAAATTTATTGAAGGTACTGCATCTTTCATGAGTTTGGTTGCCATCGCATTGGTTATCGGTCTTGCTTTCTGTATCGAGCGTATCATTTACCTGAGTTTGGCTGAAATCAACACCAAGAAGTTTATTGCCGCTATCGAAGCTGCTTTGGAAAAAGGTGATGTTGAAGCTGCCAAAGACATTGCACGCAACACAAGAGGTCCTATCGCTTCTATCTACTATCAGGGTTTGATGAGAATCGATCAGGGTATCGATGTAGTTGAAAAGTCAGTTGTATCTTACGGTGGTGTACAGGCTGGTTACCTGGAAAAAGGTTGCTCTTGGATCACACTGTTTATCGCAATGGCTCCGTCATTAGGATTCTTGGGTACTGTAATCGGTATGGTGCAGGCATTTGATAAGATCCAACAAGTAGGTGATATCTCTCCGACGGTTGTAGCAGGTGGTATGAAGGTTGCCTTGATTACAACTATCTTCGGTTTGATCGTTGC
>CAUAWO010000011.1:0-65024 GCA_958432865.1 Bacteroides stercoris | reverse complement strand
GGAGGATGGAAAGTCTGGCAAAAGGGACACATTATAATATATGCGCATGCGCGCGGAAAGAAACAACGGAAGGCTGAAAGAAAATACGGAGATACGGAAGGGCATTGTATGACACCCGGGTCTTGACATGTCTGACATCCGGGTCTCGGCATGTTCGACACCCGGGTCTCGATATGCACGACACCCGGGTGTCGGACACAAGAAAAAGGCTAACAGGACTAACGGCACAGGAAGAAAACAATATTGAAATAATTCAATACACTCCTAAAGTCAATAACAAAACTTTATCTGCCACTATATACCTTGCTTTATAACCGGAAGCCCCAATCCGCCCTGACTTAAAGACAAGGCTTTCGGCTGCCCTTTCTGTGCATTCCTATAAACGGCACGAGAAACATGCAATGTTTTTACCGTACCATTATCAAAAGCGACTTCGAGATAATATTCATAGCGCATACCATCGGATACATAACGATGCTTTCCTACCTTGCGCCGTTTTTCATGTTGCTCCATACGTTTATCGAGTACGGTTACAGTTACCTCATACTCGTCAGCGTCCGCCAACAAATTGTTGCCTGAAAGAAACAATACATAACAGAAAGAACCCACGCATACCAAATGACACAGTACATTCACAATCCCATTCTCTACGGTCGTCAGCCATATCCACTTCCGATAGAGAGGAAGAGTCAACATACCTGCCGCCAATGCTACGCCAACAGGTATCCACCAGGCTGCCAATGTTTTCTCAGAAATCACATATCCCATAGTGCCCGAGAACAATACAGCCAAGACCACAAAAATGCGTAATATTTTAATAAACAGAATCCCCATCGCTTTAATTTGTATTTTCCTGCAAATATAAAAATAAAAGTGACATTGCAAATTCTCACACACAGCATTCCGCATGAACTAACTTACCTAACAGAGCGTTATAACTGTACAAACTTAAAGAAACGACCATTATGGAAAAGAACTTGATTCATAGTAATGAATTGCATTTCATTGATAAGAAACGCATTCATCGGGCGGTAGAGCAGTTGGTTGAGTCATTGGAACTGGCAGCAGGTTCCACAACAGGATTTAATCTGTATGCAGTAGTAGAGAGTTATTTCACTGACTTGAACAAACGAAGGGAAATAAACCGTTTGCTTAATCTTGAGCAAAATATTTGTGAAGAAGTAGAAGAAGAACTAGGAGTGTACGAAATGTAAAACAATGTATGCATATCAGTGAGGCTATATCCAAACTAAAATTCGCCTATTATTTGTTTCTTTCCGAGCACGGGATTACACGGAAAACACAGATTTTTCTTTATTCTTTTTCCGTGAAATCCGTGTAATTCCGTGCCTAAAAGAAATCATCAGATGTATTTTGACCTCAATATTCTTTCAACATTCGACTTTCCTATCAATCCTTTGCCTGATGCACTGTCAGTTGCGGGAACGGGAAACCGATTCCTTCCTCGTTGAATACAGTATAAATAGTCTTGTTCATATCAAAATAAACTCCCCAATAATCGCTGCTCTTCACCCAAACACGGATAACAATATTTACACTGCTGGCATCCAAAGCATGAAGGGCGACAAAAGGCGCCGGAGTATTCAGAATACGACTGTCGGCAGCAAGTATACGGCGTACGGTACTTTCCACCTTATCGTAATTCTCGCCATATTCCACTCCAATAACCCAGTCTACGCGACGGGTATCCTCACGACTGTAATTAGTCACAGTACCGCTACTCAAAGCACCGTTAGGAATATAAATCACCTTATTATCAGCCGTAGTAAGAATAGTATGGAATATCTGAATCTCGCGCACCGTACCGGACACACCCTGGCTTTCAATCCAATCGCCTACCTTAAACGGGCGAAACAGCAAGACGATAAGTCCGCCGGCAAAATTCTGCAAATTTCCGGATAACGCCATACCCACCGCTACACCGGCAGATGCCAACAAAGCTGCAAATGAAGTTGTTTCAACTCCCAACTTGCCGATAACGGCAATAATTAACAGAATTGTCAGTAGAATATTCACCAGACTCTTGACGAAACTTTGGATACCCGCATCAATGTGCCGCTTCATCAGTAGTTTAGACACAAGTTTTTTAATGAAAGAAATAAGGAAACGCCCAACCACAAAGATTATAACTGCCCCTATAATACGACCGCCGGCTCCTACCCCCCAATCAATCAGTTGCTGCATAAAAATCTGAAGCTTGCTGAATCCCTCTTCAGAAGCCTGGGCGACAAATGCCGCCATTAATAAAGATGATAACATAATGATTATAGTTTAATGGATTAATGAATACAAAATTAACAAATAAATCCATTTTTCGTTCACATTATTTGTACCTTTCGACCAAAAGAAATACTTTTGCCTCTGATTTCAATTAAGGGGTGCCCTAATATTACGGGCTGAGATCATACCCATTGACCTGATTCGGGTAGTGCCGACGTAGGGAAAAGAAGAAAAGTTCCCCTTTTCTGTAGTAATCTTTAATAATTCAAATTGCAAATGAAAAAGTATGCAATGACAGCATGCCTGTTTATGGCAGCGCTGAATGTCTGCGCACAGACAAAGGAAAAAGACAGTTTGCGGGTAATAGACTTACAAGAAGTAGAGATTATCTCTACACGCGCCACAGGAACCACTCCGGTGGCATTTACCAACATCAACAAAGAACAGCTTAAAAAACAGAACTTCGGACAAGACTTGCCGTATCTGTTGAGTATGACTCCCTCTGCCATCACTACCAGTGATGCCGGAGCGGGTATCGGGTATACCACATTGAGAGTACGCGGTACGGACGGAACACGCATCAACGTCACCGCCAACGGTATTCCTATCAATGATGCCGAAAGCCACAATGTATTTTGGGTAAACCTGCCGGACTTCGCATCGTCCGTCAAAGACATGCAAATCCAGCGTGGCGCAGGAACTTCCACCAACGGTGCAGGAGCTTTCGGAGCCAGTATCAACATGCAGACCGGAGACTTCTCACTGAAACCGTATGCCGAGCTGAACGGTTCGTACGGGTCGTTCAATACACACAAAGAAACGGTAAAAGCAGGAACAGGACTTATCAACGGCCATTGGTCTTTCGACGTCCGCCTATCCAATATCAGTTCGGACGGGTACATCGACCGCGCATCGGTCGGACTGAATTCTTACTACCTGCAGGGCGGATATTACAGCGACAACACTTCTATCAAGTTAATAACATTTGGCGGCAAAGAGCGTACCTACCATGCCTGGAATTATGCCAGTAAAGAAGAAATGGAGAAATACGGCCGCCGTTACAACTCTTGCGGGTATATGTACACCGACGACAACGGCACCGACCATTTCTATGAAGACCAAACGGACAACTACGTACAAAAGAACTACCAATTGCTTTTCAACCACAACTTCACTTCCGCCTGGAATGTAAACGTAGGTTTGCACTACACCAAAGGAGACGGCTACTATCAAGAATACAAAGGCGGACGCAAACTGGTGGAATATGGCCTGTTGCCATACGAACATGACGGTGAAACCGTAAGCAAAAGCGACCTTATCCGTAAAAAAGCGATGGACAACTGGTTCGGCGGCGGCATCTTCTCCGTAAATTATAAGGGCAACCGCCTTCATACATCCCTCGGCGGCGGACTGAACCGCTATGACGGCGACCACTTCGGCAAAGTGTTGTGGGTGAAAAACTACATCGGCAACCTCGACCCAGACAAAGACTACTACCGCAACAATGCCACAAAGAACGACGGTAACCTTTATCTGAAAGCCAACTATGAGTTATGCAGCGGGGTCAATGCCTATGCAGATTTGCAATACCGCCACATCTCTTATAAAATGTACGGACAGAACGACAAGTGGAACAGCGTTACCAATGACGGTCTGCAACAACTTGCCATTCACGAGAAGTTCGACTTCTTCAACCCCAAAGCCGGGCTGTCATGGCAAATCAACCGCAACAACCGGATATACGGTTCTTTCAGCGTAGCCCACAAAGAACCGACACGCAACAACTATACGGACGGCAAGTTTACCGAACACCCCAAAGCAGAGCGTCTGTTCGACTACGAGCTGGGATACACCTTTGCCAATTCCTGGCTGACTTTCGGCGCCAATCTATACTACATGGACTACAAAGATCAGCTGGTGCTGACTGGCGAACTGAACGAAATCGGTGAAGCCGTAGCCGCCAACGTACCCGACAGTTACCGTATGGGTATCGAACTAATGGCAGGTTTAAAGCTGCCTTGCGGTTTCCAATGGGACATCAACGCCACGTTAAGCCGCAACCGTGTAGAAAACTTTACCGAAACACTTTATGAAGACGAAGACCCTACCGGCGACACATGGAGCACTTATCTGGGCGATACCCACATTGCTTTCTCTCCCGACTTTCTGCTGAACAACCGTTTCGGATATATCTACAAGGGCTTTGAAGTATCTTTACAATCGCAATACGTCAGCAAACAGTACATGAGCAACCTGAATTGCAAAGACCATATTCTGGATGCCTATTTCGTCAGCAACCTGAACCTATCGTACACATTCACGTTGCCCAAAACAAAATCGATAACTGTAGGCTGCACCATCTACAATCTCTTCAACGAAGAGTATGAGAACAATGGCTATGCAGGCAGCGGCTTCTATTATGAGAATGGACAGAAAGTGCGCTACAATTATGCCGGATATGCCGCACAGGCCGGCACTAATGTATTAGGACATATCTCCTTGAGTTTCTAAATTTGATTATGGAGCAGACACTCGAAATTATCGGAACACTTGTCGGTCTTCTCTACCTCTGGCTGGAGTATCGGGCAAGTATATATCTTTGGATAGCAGGCATCATAATGCCTGCTATCTATATCTTCGTGTACTACAATGCGGGGCTGTATGCTGACTTCGGTATCAACATCTACTACCTCGGAGCTGCCATATATGGGTGGATGATGTGGAAATACGGAGCATTCTTACGCCGGACAATCCTGAAAAGGAAAATCCCGGATATGGAAAACCAACAACAGGAGCTTCCCATAACCTGCATGCCGTCAAGGTATCTGTTGCCGCTTATTGCGGTATTTGCCGTTACGCTTGTCGGCATTGCCTGGGTGCTTATCAACTTTACAGACAGCAATGTCCCTTGGCTGGACTCCTTCACTACCGCGCTCAGCATTGTCGGCATGTGGATGCTGGCACGTAAATATGTGGAACAATGGTGGGCTTGGATTGGCGTAGATGCCGTGAGTACAGGATTGTACATCTATAAAGGACTCGATTTTACCGCTGCATTGTACGGCCTTTACACAATAATCGCTATCTTTGGCTATTTCAAATGGAAGAAGCTGATGAAAAAAGAGGCTGATTTATGATTTATAAATTCCGATTTAGCAAGTATCAACTATGAAAGTGGAAGCTGTGGTTTTAGCAAACGGGGAATATCCTACCGCTCCCCTGCCTTTGCAGATATTGGCAGATGCGCCTTACGTAGTCTGTTGCGACGGCGGTGCAGACGAATACATCCGGAACGGACATACCCCCAATCTTATTATAGGTGACGGCGACTCCATCAGTGAGGAGAACCGCAAGAAGTACGGGCATCTGCTTCACCGCATTGCCGAACAAGAAACGAACGACCAGACCAAAGCCGTCAACTACCTGTTATCGCAAGGCAAACGCCGGATAGCTATCGTAGGCGCCACCGGCAAACGCGAAGACCATACGTTGGGAAACATCAGCCTGCTTATGGACTATATGCGCGCAGGAGCCGATGTGCGGACTTATACAGATCACGGTATCTTCATCCCTT
Organism: Bacteroides stercoris; assembly: GCA_958432865.1. Taxonomy (GTDB): domain Bacteria; phylum Bacteroidota; class Bacteroidia; order Bacteroidales; family Bacteroidaceae; genus Bacteroides; species Bacteroides stercoris_A. Next base: position 59,209 of record CAUAWO010000011.1, on the reverse strand, counting down.
GCCGGAACACATGCACTTTTACCTGCCAACCGGGACAGCAAGTATCCATCATCAACTTCAATGCCCGTAAATTGCATGGACTCGGCTTGGTATACCCTCTCAGCGACTTCACCAACTGGTGGCAAGGCACTCTCAACGAATGCATCGGAACAGAGTTTACGATTGAGGCGGAAGGGGAGTATCTGGTTTTTTTGAATTTCCCTCAGCCACTTCCACAAAGTACACACTGATACAAATCATAGCAATGGCAACGGCCTGTGTCCAACTGAACCGGTCCTGTCCCAAAGAAAGCGAGACAACCGTGGTCACTACCAATATCAGATAGCTGTAAATAGCGACAACGGTAGTCTTCAGGTACTTCAACCCGACAGGAACCAGGAAGTAACTGAGATAAGTAGGGAAAATAAGGATAAATGCAAGTACAGCCCACGCCGTCCAATGCCACTCACCCTTCCAGGCTTCTGCAAACATCGGTGCATCCCACCCTACAACGGACGAAACGATTATGCCGGAAACAGCAGCTCCGCCAAATATATATTTCATCATTGTCACTACTCCTACCTTCTCCAGCAGTTTCTTGCTTACAATCAGATAAACGGCAAATACAAACGAACTGATCATACAAAGCAAATTGCCGGTAAAGGCATCGCGTGCCAAATCATCGCTGCCCTGCGTCAAGATACACAACATCGCACCGCCAAACCCCAAAGCTATACCGATAATCTTCATTACCGTAGCTTTCTCGTGCAGAAAGAAAACGGAAATGAGAAATACCCATATAGGCTGCATCGAATTGAATATGGCGCTCGAAACCGGAGTGGTTTTGCTGATGCCCAGCAGATAGCAGAACATAAATCCGTAAAGCCCGAACGCCCCGAGGCAAAACAGCATGATGCGTTGCTTCCTGGTAACCGCCGCTTCTTTTATAAAACAACCCGTCAACCAAAAAGCCACTGCCGCAAACACACACCGTATGGTAACACCCGTTAAAGCTCCCAACCACAAAGGCAATAAATACTTCAATCCGTTCATGTTCAGACCCGCCATGACGCGGGATGCAACCATACTGAGATTGGCTTCCAGCTTTTTATCTTTCATGAGACTATCTACATTGAGTTCGAGGTAGTGAGAACGCATAGCACCGGGAAATGTTCGGAAACATACGGAACGTTATCCTAAACAATTCGCAACTTTGCAATGTTTTAAGGGAAACAGGAGACTGAAAAATGAAAGAAACAGAACCCAAACAGGCATCAAACCCCACCAAACAAGTACTCGTATTCTCCACCCGCCTACGCCAGGATATCCAAACCGCTTGCCGGCAACTGGAAAACGGAGAAGGACAAGAAGATGTTACAATCAATAAGGAAGTAAAGTCATGGTTAAACAAATAAATTGGTCGCCACTTGCCAAGGGGGAACTGAGGAGCCTGCTGTTATCCTCAGTGCAGAGGTTTGGAAACAAAGAACAGGGAAAGATTATATACTCACTCTTCCAGAATGCACTTCATCGCATTACTCTAAATCCTTTCATCGGACAAGCCACGGAAGTGGATAACATACGATATATCACTCCTTGTCCCAACTATACGCTATTCTACCGTCACAGCCTTCTGAAAATAGAAATACTCGTGCTTTGGGATAATAGCCATAAAGTCGGAAAGATAAAAAGCATTCCCATAGGGAAACAAGAAGAGGCGTCAAAACTCCTTTGATATTTTTTTAGTTTTGACACCTCATCCTATCAGAAACAACTGGTAATCAGATATTCATTAAATAGCGCTTGAAGTCTGCAAAATCTTTCGACATAGGCAGACTCTTCTTTTCGCCACGCATAAAGGCTTGCAACTTCTCCGGTATCTGTATCGCCTCACCGATAATATTCTCTACCGTATCTTTGAACTTGGCAGGATGAGCCGTTTCCAGGAAGACGCCCGTCTCACCCGGCTGCAAGCCCTCTTGCAATGCACGGAAACCGCATGCGCCATGAGGGTCGAGCAGGTAATGCTCATCTGTCCAAACATTCTTCACGGTTTCGGCTATCTGTTCGTCCGTATAAGCAGCACCGCTTATCTCGGCAGAGATAGCTGCATGGCTACCGCCATAGAGGTCGAGCACACGGGCAAAGTTACTCGGATCGCCCACATCCATGGCATTGGCTATCGTAGCGACGCTGGGCCGCGGCGCATAAACACCCGTCTGCAAATATTGATAGAATATGTCGTTACGGTTGTTGGATGCTATGAAACGCTTTATCGGCAGTCCCATGCGTTTACCGAACAAACCGGCCGTTATATTACCGAAATTGCCGCTTGGCACACAGATTACGGCATTGGTAGCCTTACCCGCCCGCTTCAACTGCGCATAAGCATAAAAATAGTAGAAAGCCTGCGGCAGAAAACGCGCCACATTAATGGAGTTGGCGCTGGTAAGTTGCAAACGGCTGTTAAGCTCCTTGTCCATGAAAGCCGCTTTCACCAATGCCTGACAATCGTCGAACGTGCCATCTACTTCAAGAGCCGTGATATTCTGTCCCAACGTAGTGAATTGCTTTTCCTGGATTTCACTGACCTTGCCCTTCGGGTAGAGCACATAAACATGAATACCTTCTACACCGAGGAAACCATTGGCAACGGCACTGCCCGTATCACCCGAGGTAGCAACCAATACATTAACCTGCTTCTTACCCTCTTTTCTAATAAAATAGCCCAACAGGCGCGCCATAAAACGGCCGCCCACATCCTTAAAGGCAAGTGTAGGGCCATGGAACAATTCGAGGGAATAGATATTTTCCGTCACTTTCACCAAAGGGACATCGAAGCTCAATGTATCGTACACAATCTGCTTCAATGTATCTGCGGGAACATCTTCTCCAAAAAAAGCATCCGCCACCCGATAAGCTATCTCCTGAAAGCCAAGCGTATCAATGCTGTCGTAGAATTCCTGCGGCAACGGTTTAATGGTAAAGGGCATGAAAAGTCCTTTGTCTGCGGCAAGCCCTTTCACTACCGCCTCTTCGAGGGTAACATCGGGAGCTTGTTTGTTGGTACTATAATATTGCATATTAAATTAAATATTAAAGAATTAATAATTAAAGGCTATGACGCTGCACCGAATAATAATCAGCACATTTGGGCATGTCATCTCATTATCCCTTCATAAATTCGTTTATGAACTCATCTTCTTTCATCAGACCGTAGCTGCCGCTGCAAGCCGCCACTTCATCAAAAGTCTGCACCTCGTCCGGCTCAATACCCGGATACCAAATAAAGAAAGGTACCGGTTCGTTGGTATGTGTACGCAGCTCGCAGGGAGTGGGATGATCGGGCAAAACGGCAATGGCGACAGGTTCTTCCCAATCTTTCACCGCTTCATAAATAGGACCTACGGCGCGGCTATCCAGATTTTCAATGGTCAGCATCTTCAAAAGAATGTCTCCTTCATGTCCCGCCTCATCGCTGGCCTCGATATGCAGGTAAACGAAATCATCCGTTTTCAGTGCGTCAAGAGCGGCAGCCACTTTATTCTCGTAATTGGTATCGTACAGTCCGGTCGCTCCTTCCACCGTCAGGCGGCGCAGTCCGGCATAATAGCCGATACCGTTAATCAAATCTACGGCAGAGATTACAGCACCTTTCCTCACTTGAGGAAACTTATCCGAAAGTGTTTCCATCTGCGGACGATAACCCGGACTCCACGGCCAAATACTGTTAGCCGGGTCTTTGCCTTCGGCTGCACGCTTCCTATTGACAGGGTGTTCTTTCAGCAATTCTTGCGAACGCATGATTAAATCGTTAATCAGATCGGCGGTTTGTTGCGGGGTCAAATCGGCTTTTCCTTCGGGAACGGTGATACTTTCTGTACCTGCCATAGGCTTTACCAGCAACGGCCGATAAGGTTTCAGAGGGACATCATGCGGGGGAGTGCAGTCTATACGCTTGTCTCCGCCTTTTATTACCAACAAATGCCGGTATTGCACACCCGTATGGAAACGCACGCGCTCATTACCCAAATGTTCCTGCAGATATTTCACCAGCACATCGGCTTCTTCGGTCGTAATATGTCCCGCCGAATGGTTCTTGATAGCATCTCCTTCAATGCAGATAATATTACAGCGCATCGCCATTTCACCCGGCTTCAGGTCTACACCGATACTTGCCGCTTCTAACGGGCCGCGTCCCTCATATACTTTCGGCAGGTCATAGCCCAAAACGGACATATTGGCAACCTCACTGCCGGGATGAAATCCGTCGGCAACAGTTTTTAACCTGCCTACACGCCCCATCCGGGCAAGCTTATCCATATAGGGCGTTTTAGCTGCTTGCAACAAAGTCCTGCTTTCCAAAGACTTTACAGGCCAGTCGGCCATACCGTCACCTAATATAATAATGTGTTTCATACCCATGAATCTTGAAATCCAAGTACGAAGTTCGTACTTAATTAAACATTCGCAATACTCATTATGTCCGCAAATACTCCCGCAGCCGTTACACCGGCACCGGCACCGTAGCCTTGTATCATCATCGGATATTCCTTATAACGCTCTGTTGTCAGCAAGATAATATTGTTGCTGCCTTCCAACCCATAGAACGGGTGATTGACACCCACTTCCTGCAGTCCTACGGATGCCTTGCCGTTCTCCAGTCTGGCAACGAAACGCCAATGCTTGTTTTCCGCTTCCAACACCTTGCGGCGTGCTTCAAAGCCGGCGTCGAGACTCGGCACTTTCTTCCAGAAGTCATCCAAAGAACCTTCGAAGAAGTCATCGGGTACAAAGAGATTCTTTTCCACATCACTTTGCTCGATGCGATAACCGGCTTCACGTGCAAGGATTACCAGTTTGCGGATTACGTCCTTACCGCTGAGGTCGATACGCGGATCGGGTTCGGAATAACGTTCCTCCTGAGCCATTTTGATGGTTCTGCTGAAAGGAATATCCGCGCTTATCTTGTTGAATATATAATTCAGCGTACCGCTCAGCACGGCTTCAATCTTCAGTATCTTGTCACCGCTATGAATAAGGTCGTTAATGGTATTGATGATAGGCAGCCCCGCACCTACGTTCGTCTCAAACAGATATTTCACGCCGCGCTGGCGGGCTATCTGCTTCAGTTCCCGGTAGTTTTCATACTCCGAAGAAGCTGCAATCTTATTGGCGGCTACAACCGAAACGTTGTGCATCAAAAGGTCTTTATACAAGGAAGCCACTCCAGCGCTTGCCGTACAGTCCACGAATACGGAGTTAAAGATATTCATGCCGATAATCTCGTTACGAAGCGTATCCAGAGAGCTTTCCTTACCTTTCTCCGCCAATTCTTCGCGAAAGCGTCCCAAGTCAAATCCCTCACGGCTGAAGATTGCTTTGGAAGCATCGGCAATACCTACCACATTCAGTTGCAAGCCGTTCTCCTGCATCAATTTCTGACGCTGGCTGTGAATCTGTTCTATCAAACTGCCGCCTACCGTACCAACTCCGCAGATAAAGAGATTCAATACCTGATATTCCGACAGGAAGAAAGAGTCATGGATCACGTTCAAAGACTTGCGCAGCGACTTGCTGTCTACCACAAACGAAATATTCGTTTCCGAAGCGCCCTGTGCACAAGCTATCACATTGATACCGTTACGTCCCAGCGTACCGAACAGCTTACCGGCAATACCCGGCGTATGCTTCATATTCTCACCTACAATGGCTACCGTAGCCAAATCCTTCTCAGCCTGTATGGGTGAAATCTCTCCCATTTCAATCTCTTTGACAAACTCTTCGTTCAGAACTTCACAAGCCAGGTCGGCATCCGCATTACGCACACCGATGGAAGTAGAATTCTCCGAAGATGCCTGCGATACGAGGAACACGCTGATACCGTTCTTTGCCAAAGCCTTAAAGATACGGTAGTTCACACCAATCACGCCTACCATACCAAGTCCCTGCACCGTTATCAGACTTGTATCGTTGATAGACGAAATACCTTTAATGGCTTTACTTTGCGGATTGGAAACATCCTGCTTGATGACCGTTCCCGCTCCGCCGGGATTGAACGTGTTCTTTATTATAATAGGTATGTTCTTGTGGCAAACCGGATAGATGGTAGGCGGATACACTACCTTAGCGCCGAAGTTGCAAAGTTCGGTAGCTTCTACATAGCTCAGTTCATTAATGGTATAAGCCGTGGAAATCACACGCGGATCGGCGGTCATGAAACCGTCCACATCCGTCCAGATTTCCAGTGCATCGGCATCCAGCGCCGCAGCTATGATGGCAGCCGTATAGTCGGAACCTCCGCGACCGAGGTTGGTCACCTCACCCGTAATCTTATCCGTAGAGATAAATCCCGGAACCAGCACCCGTCGGGGCATATCCTTGAAAGTCTCGCGCACCAGGGAAGTAGTAAGCTCCGTATCCAATACATGCTTGGAATGTTTCTTCTCCGTTTTGATGAACCGGCGCGAATCAAACCATTCCGCACCCGTCAGTTGCGCTGCAATAATGGATGAAAGGCGTTCGCCGTAACTCACAATCGTATCGGATGTTTTCGGCGAGAGGTCCTTTATCAGGTAAATCCCCTGGAAGATATCTTTCAGCTCATTAAGCAACTCCCCCACCTGGCGTTGCAGTGATACTTGCGCCTCACCTGCCGGAATTACTTCCTTTATCATTTCCACATGACGATAGACAATCTCACGAAACTCGTTTTCATAAGAGGAATCACCGGCAGCCGCCATTTTCGAAGTATTGATCAGCTTGTCCGTAATGCCGCCCAAGGCAGACACTACCACTATTAAAGGTTCGTTTATAGCCTCTACAATTCTCTTAACGCTTAAAATACTGTTCGCAGAACCTACGGATGTTCCGCCGAATTTTATTACTTTCATATCTTTTTATCGGATTGAAACGGTTGATACAATTGTCAAAACAAGCTGCTATGGCCCGTATAGACTTTAACTAAATAAGAAAAACTGCTGAAAAATTGGTGTAACACGTAGAAACACAAAATACTATCCCTAACCCCTAAGGGTCATGGTACACATGGATGTGACTGTATGTTGATAGTACTTGTTCATTCTCTCTTACTGCTATCGCTTATGATAAGTGTTGCAAAAGTAACAATAAAAACATTCAAACTATTACATTTTATGACTTTTTTGCGATAAAAATACAGATTCATTCTATAAAGGGAAGAAATATGTACATATTACGGCTAACATATTCACGCTTTTCCAAACAAAGAGATATAAATACCGACATAGTTTTATAACACTTTGCTATTATTTTAGAGATATATTACTATCTTTGCATGGTAATTATGTAAGAATTGAGCGTATGTCCCCAAATAATACTTCCGTTTTGTTAATTTACACCGGTGGCACTATCGGCATGATAGAAAATGCGGAAACCGGAGCTTTGGAGAGCTTCAACTTCGAACATTTACAGAAGCATGTACCCGAGCTTCAGAATTTTACGTTCCGCATTGATACCTATCAGTTCGATCCGCCTATGGATTCTTCGGATATGGATCCGGATGCCTGGCGCAAACTCGTACGCATTATCAGCGACAACTACAATCAATATACGGGCTTTGTCATCCTTCACGGCACGGATACCATGGCCTACACCGCATCCGCTCTCAGTTTTATGCTCGAGGGCCTCAACAAGCCCGTCATTCTCACGGGTTCGCAGCTTCCTATCGGCGTGCTCCGTACCGACGGTAAAGAAAATCTGCTGACAAGTATCGAAATTGCCACTGCCCGGCATCCCAACGGCCGGCCTATCGTGCCGGAAGTATGTATCTTCTTTGAGAATCACTTGACACGCGGCAACCGTACCACCAAAATAAATGCGGAGAACTTCAATGCTTTCCGCTCTTACAATTACCCTGTGCTTGCTTCTGCCGGCATACATATTAAATATAATAATGTGCAGATTCATACGGAGAAGGTACAAAGAGAATTGCAGCCACACTACCTGCTCGATACCAATATAGCCATATTGAAGCTCTTCCCCGGCATTCAGGAAAACGTGGTGGATGCCATTCTCGCCATAAAGGGACTGAAAGCTGTGGTGCTGGAAACTTACGGTTCGGGCAATGCTCCGTTGAAAGAGTGGTTTCTCCATCATCTGCACAATGCCTGCGAACAAGGCATTATCATTGTAAACGTTACCCAATGCAGCGCCGGTACGGTAGAAATGGAGCGTTATGAAACGGGATACCGTCTGATGCAGGCAGGCGTGGTGTGCGGATACGACAGCACAACAGAGTCTGCTGTAACCAAACTGATGTTCCTGTTAGGTCACAACTATCCCCCCGCAAAAGTACGCGACCTGATGAGCCGCCCTCTTGCAGGTGAGATAACGATATAGGAAGAGAGGTGCTTACGCCACTACGGGAGTCAAGGCCCCGGTAATCGAATCGATGATAAACCCGGAAACATGGACATCCTCCGGTATCAGCGGATGGTCAAGAATGGCTTTCACCGTTTCTCTTACGGACTTCTCCGTATCTCCGAAGCCATAAAGCCACGAATCGAAATCCACTCCGCAGAAACGTATCATATCTATCGTTTCCTGTTTGATGCCGCGCGCCTTCATGTGCTCTATCATCTGGGCGCTGCTCATGTGGCACGCACCGCAATCGGAATGTGCAATGACCATGACCTCTTTCACCCCCAACTCGTAGATAGCCACCATAAGGCTGCGTATAACGCTGCCGAAAGGATGCGAAATGATTCCGCCCGCATTCTTTATCATCTTTACATCACCGTTCTTTATGCCCAGAGCTGCCGGCAGCAATTCGGTCAGACGGGTATCCATACAGGAAAGGATGGCGATTTTCTTATCGGGATATTTATTGGTGATATACTTCTCATATCCCTTATTCTCTACAAACCGCTTATTGTATTCAAGAATATCTTCTATCATAGTATAATCCCCGTTTTATGTTTTTGAGAACAAATATAGAAAAAACTCTGTGACACACCGCCAGCCCTGAAACGAAAAATCGTACCTTTGGGCAATTATTCTAAAGGAAGTTCTTTTATGGCAAAAGAGAAAACGGTATATGTATGCAGCAATTGCGGGCAGGAATCGCCTAAATGGGTAGGCAAATGTCCGTCGTGCGGAGCGTGGAACACCTATGTAGAAGAGATTGTACGCAAGGAAACCGTAAACAAACGTCCGGTATCGGGCATGGAAACCGCCAAAGCAAAGCCCGTGACACTGGATGAAATCGCTGCCGATGACGAACCCCGTATCGACCTGCACGATGCGGAGCTGAACCGGGTATTGGGCGGCGGTCTGGTACAAGGCTCGCTGGTGCTGATAGGCGGCGAACCGGGTATCGGAAAATCCACCCTGGTGCTGCAGACCATTCTCCGCATACCGGAGAAACGTATCCTCTACATATCCGGCGAAGAAAGCGCCCGGCAGCTGAAGCTGCGTGCCGACCGTCTGTCAGGCACATCCGCCGACTGCCTGATTGTCTGCGAAACCTCGTTGGAACAGATTTACGTCCACATAAAGAATACACGCCCCGATTTAGTCATAATAGACTCCATACAGACCATCTCCACAGAGACGCTCGAATCCTCTCCCGGCAGCATAGCCCAGGTGAGGGAATGCTCCGCCTCTATCCTGCGCTTCGCCAAAGAAACGCATACGGCGGTCATCCTCATCGGCCATATCAACAAGGAAGGAAGCATTGCCGGGCCTAAGGTACTGGAGCACATTGTGGACACCGTGCTCCAATTTGAAGGCGACCAACATTATATGTACCGCATCCTGCGCAGCATCAAAAACCGTTTCGGCAGCACTGCCGAGTTGGGCATCTATGAGATGAGACAGGACGGACTGCGGCAGGTAAGCAATCCTTCGGAACTGCTCCTCAGCCAAGACCATGAAGGAATGAGCGGCATAGCCATCGCTTCGGCCATAGAAGGCATACGACCGTTCCTGATAGAAACGCAGGCATTGGTGAGCAGTGCCGTTTACGGCAACCCGCAACGTTCCGCCACCGGCTTCGACATACGGAGAATGAACATGCTGTTGGCAGTACTGGAAAAGCGGGTCGGCTTCAAGCTTGCCCAAAAGGACGTCTTTCTCAACATTGCCGGCGGACTGAAAGTGAACGACCCTGCCATCGACCTGGCAGTTATCAGCGCCATTCTGTCCAGCAACATGGATACCGCCATAGAACCCGAAATCTGCATGGCGGGAGAAATAGGCCTGTCCGGCGAGATCCGCCCCGTAAACCGGATTGAGCAACGCATCGGCGAAGCGGAGAAGCTCGGTTTCAAACGGTTTATATTGCCCAAATATAATCTGCAGGGACTGAACACGTCCAAATTGAAGATTGAGCTGATACCGGTAAGAAAGGTGGAAGAAGCCTTCCGGGCATTGTTCGGCTAAGTCCGCCATAGGATGAGTCCGCCGCAGGAGATACGGATTGATACACATTATATATAGATATAGAAAGAAACCCAATGATACAAGAATACCAATTGCGCGTGTTGCCTGAGGTTGCAGCCAACGAACAACGCATAAAAGAATACCTCATACAAGAGAAAGGAGTGAGCGCACGCGACATTACGGCTACGCGCATTCTGAAACGCAGCATTGATGCACGCCAGCGAACCATCTTCGTAAACCTGACCGTGCGTGCTTATCTCAACGAGTTGCCGAAAGAGAAAGAGTATCAGGAAACCGTCTATAACGATGTGTCGGACAAGCCGCAAGTTATCGTTGTGGGAGCCGGTCCCGGCGGACTGTTTGCCGCCTTGCGTCTGATAGAGCTGGGCTTGCGCCCCGTCATCGTGGAGCGCGGAAAGAATGTACGCGACCGCAAGAAAGACCTTGCCCTGATAGGAAGGGAACAGACCGTCAACCCGGAATCCAATTACAGTTTCGGAGAAGGCGGTGCAGGCGCCTATTCGGACGGCAAGCTCTATACCCGCAGTAAAAAACGGGGGAACGTAGACAAAATCCTGAACGTATTCTGCCAGCACGGCGCTTCATCTTCCATACTCGTAGACGCCCATCCCCATATCGGCACGGACAAACTGCCGCGGGTCATAGAAAACATGCGGAACACCATTATCGGTTGCGGCGGTGAAGTGCACTTTGAGACACGGATGGATGCTCTTATTATTGAAAATGATGAAGTGAAAGGCATCGAAACCGATACCGGCCGGACATTCCTTGGTCCTGTAATACTTGCTACCGGACACTCCGCACGCGATGTATACCGCTGGCTGGCAGCCAACGGAGTGGAAATAGAAGCCAAAGGCATCGCCGTAGGAGTACGTCTGGAACATCCCGCTTCCCTGATAGACCGGATACAATACCACAACCGCAACGGACGCGGCAAATACCTGCCCGCCGCCGAGTACAGCTTCGTTACCCAAGTGGACGGAAGAGGCGTGTACAGCTTCTGCATGTGTCCCGGCGGCTTTGTAGTTCCGGCAGCCAGCGGTCCCCAGCAAATCGTAGTCAACGGAATGAGCCCCAGCAACCGGGGTTCCAGGTGGAGCAATTCGGGAATGGTAGTGGAGCTGCGTCCGGAAGACTTGGAGAATAAGGAGTTAAGAATGATGAATGAAGAGCCGGCTTTCAACTCCCAACTCAACATGATGTATTTTCAGGAAGCTCTGGAACGCCTCTGCTGGCAACAGGGCAACATGAAGCAAACAGCCCCCGCGCAACGCATGGCGGACTTTACCAGGAAAAAGCTCAGCTACGACCTGCCGGAAAGTTCATACGCCCCCGGACTGGTATCGTCGCCTCTGCACTTCTGGATACCGCCGTTCATTGCCGACCGGCTGAGCAAAGGTTTCCAGCAATTCGGGAAATACAGCCACGGTTTCCTCACCAACGAAGCTGCCATGATTGGCGTTGAAACCCGTACATCGGCTCCGGTGCGCATTGTCAGAGACAAAGACACCTTGCAGCATGTCCGTTTGAAAGGACTGTTTCCCTGCGGAGAGGGAGCCGGATATGCAGGCGGCATCGTGTCGGCAGGTATCGACGGAGAACGGTGTGCGGAAGCTGCAGGCCGGCTTTTGCTGCAATGAGAGCAGCAGAGTTCCGCATGCAGGTGAAATTCATTTCCCCGCATTGCAAGGATGATATAAAAATAATCCGTACTTTTGCGGGCAAACCTATACCGTTATGACAGCTCCCGAAATAGCAATCGTCGCTCCCAACACATTGACCTCTTTGGGATTGCAGAACCTTCTGGAAGAGATTATCCCGATGGCTACCATCCGTGTGTTCCGCTCCTTCGCCGAACTCATGGATGATACGCCCGACATGTATGCCCATTATTTCATCTCTTCCCAAATATATTTCGAGCATACCTCATTCTTCCTGCCCCGAAAGCCCAAGACCATCGTACTGGCAGGCGGCGACAACCAGCCTCAGCTATCGGGCGTGCCGACCCTGAACATCTATCAGGACGAGAAAGGCCTCGTAAAAGACATTCTGCAACTCCATCGGTACGGACACCAGCACGGACACCCCGACAAGCAACCGGACGGTCTCCGCTCCGCCATGCCGCCTCATGCCGCCGGCAACGCCGATGCCCACGAACTTTCCGCCCGCGAGATAGAAGTGCTGGTGCTCATCACCAAAGGGCTTATCAACAAGGAGATTGCCGACAAACTGAACATCAGCCTCACCACCGTCATCACCCACCGCAAGAACATTGTGGAGAAACTGGGCATCAAGTCCGTATCGGGACTGACAATCTATGCCGTGATGCACGGCTACATCGATGCCGACAGGATATAAACCGGATGGCAATCCCTCTGCCGCCCCGCATCTCCCGGCATCATAATCCTCATAAATTAGGATTGCACGGGCTGGAGATTTCGCGTTACTTTGCAAGCGAAACAAAAACCAGTTATGAAACAATATAAGATTATTCCCCTGATTCTGACGTTCCTCACTGCCGGTAATGTGTCGGCAGCAGATTTGGACACCTTGAAAGTAGTAGACGTGGAAGAAGTCCTCGTCATCGCAGCCCCCAAAGAAAACCGCAAGCTGCGCGAACAGCCCACAGCCGTCACCCTGCTTTCGCAGCAGGACATGCAGGCGGCACAGGTGAACTCCATCAAGAACCTGACCGGACTCGTTCCCAACATGTTCATCCCCGACTACGGTTCGCGCCTTACTTCCGCCGTCTATATCCGCGGTATCGGTTCGCGCATCAATACGCCGTCCGTGGGACTGTATGTGGACAATATCCCCTACATCGACAAGTCCGCTTTCGACTTCGACTACTCCGACATCGAACGCATCGACGTACTGCGCGGCCCGCAAGGAACGCTGTACGGACGCAATGCGATGGGCGGACTGATCAAGATTCACACCAAATCGCCTTTCTCCTATCAGGGCACGGACTTGCGCATCGGCGCAGGCACGCACAATGCCTACAACACTTCGCTGACGCATTACCACCGGGTGTCCGAGCGTTTCGCTTTCTCTACCGGCGGCTTCTATGACTACGAAGGCGGCTTCTTCCGCAACGCAGCGCTGGAGAATAAGAAGACAGACAAGAGCCAATCGGCCGGCGGACGCTTCCGCGGCATCTACCTGCCTTCCGAGAACTGGAAAGCAGACCTGAACGTGAGCTACGAATACAGCGACCAGGGCGGCTATCCGTACTATTATACCGGCAGCGTCAACCCCGCCGTCCAAAGCGAAGAGATGAAATCCTATATCGGCACAATCTCCAACAACCGCGAAAGCAGCTACTACCGTAACCTGCTGAATACAGGGCTGAACCTCGAATATCAGGCGCAGCGCTTCACCCTGAGCGCCGTAACGGGCTATCAGTTCCTGAAAGACCGCATGTTCATCGACCAGGATTTTACGGCGAAAGACATCTATACGCTGGAACAGAAGCAACGCATCCATACCCTGAGCGAAGAGATTGTGATGAAAAGCAAAGGCAGCAGCCGCTGGCAATGGGCTACGGGCGTCTTCGGCTTCTACCAGTGGCTGAAAACCGATGCTCCGGTGACCTTCAGGGAAGACGGCATGGGAATGCTGGGGCAGATGCTGGGCAGTGTAATCCCGTCCAAAATAGAAGTTCCCCTGCCCATGCCCGGTATGGGAATCAATATCCTGCCGTCCTTGCGGCCCGGCAACAGCAATCTGCTCATCAACGGTAATTTCGACACACCGCTTCTCAACGGAGCGTTGTTCCACCAGTCTACTTTCCGGGACCTGTTCGGCCTTACGGGATTATCTTTCACCGCCGGTCTGCGCCTGGATTATGAGAAGATGAAGATGACCTACGACTCCGGCACTGCAATGGACTATACGGTAGGTATCAAAGGAGAAATGGTACGGGGCGGGCAGGTTATCAAAGAAATACCGATGATGCCCGAAACGGCGCTCACCGTACAGTCGCGCTACCACGGTTCCATCGACAAGGATTACCTGCAACTGCTGCCGAAGTTTGCCCTTCAATATGACTTCAAGAACAATCGGGGCAACGTCTATGCAACCGTGAGCAAGGGCTACCGTTCGGGCGGATACAACATCCAGATGTTCTCCGACCTGTTGCAGTCCAGCCTGAAAAACGACATGATGCGGCAGACAAAAGAGGAGATTCTGAAAGCCGTAGAGGGTTCTCCCAGCGCATCCTACAAAGACCTTATCAACGAAATGTTCCCCGACGCAGACGAGAATCCCGACGCCCGCTCCGCCACCGAATACAAACCGGAGCAAACCTGGAACTACGAAATCGGAACTCACCTGAATCTTTTCAATAACCGTCTGCGTACCGATGCCGCACTCTTCTGGCTGGAGACGCGCGACCAGCAAATCTCACGCTTTGCAGGAACAAGCGGCTTGGGACGCGAAACGGTGAATGCAGGCAAAAGCCGCAGCCTCGGCGCCGAACTGTCCCTGGCTGCCGCCATTACTGCCGACTTCACACTGAACACCAGCTACGGCTATACGTATGCCACCTTTAAGGACTACGTAACCAATGCCCGCGTCAACGGACAGCTTCAGGAAATCAGCTACAACGGCAACTACGTGCCTTTCGTTCCCAAACACACGCTGACCGTAGGCGGACAGTACATTTTCCGCATCAACCCGGGATATTGGCTGGAGCGCATCCAGTTGAATGCCGGATACACCGGTGCGGGACGTGTGTACTGGACGGAAGAGAACACCGTCAGCCAATCATTCTACGGCACACTGAACGGACGCATCAGTTTCCAGAAAGGCCGCGGACAGATAGACTTCTGGGTGCGCAATGCACTGGACAAGGATTACGCCGCCTTCTATTTCGAAAGCATGGGCAACGGATTTATGCAGAAAGGACGTCCCATCCAGGCCGGAATAGAACTGCGTTGCAGATTTTAGCAAACAGAGTTTGCCGACTTTTACAAGCAGGTAAATCAGAATTGTAAGCCTCTTAATATAAACCGGTTTCGTGTACCAAAGTAATACCCGCTTTGGTACACGAAATACCAACCGTTGGTACGGGAGCTACCAAGCATTGGTACGTGAAGTACCACACTATGGTACGCGGACTACCAAGCGTTGGTACACGGAGTACCAACTGCCGGTAGCCGAAGTACCTCCCTTTGGAACACGAAGTACCGCCAGCCGGTACCGGCAAATACCCTATTCGTTGATTGCCCCGCAATGCGGGCAAACCCCTTTCGCCCCTATTTTCTGTCCGCAATTGCCGCAGCGATAGCGGGATGCCGCCAGTGACGAACGCAGTTTCCTGAAGAACACCCACACAAATACGGCTATAAACAGATAACCGATGTATATATGGGTAGTCAGTATAAAGAAGAAATAACAGAAAATGCAACAGGAAGCCAGCCCCAACAGATAGAACACAGCCGCTTCCGGACTCAGTTGGCGGAACAAATCGTCGAGCACCGCCAGCAGTACAATGACAAACAGCCAAAGGCTCATCAGGAAAACGGATAGCACGAACGGCACTTTAAACGGCGAGAGTGTGGGGTTGAAATAAAAATGCTGCCACGTCTCCGGCACAAACACCTGCATCGACTCGTATACCGTGGCACTGAACGCCAGCAACAGACACAGCAACAACGGATATACACTGTCTATATCATTGAAGTAAACCATTTGCAACTGCTTCCGCCGGAACGCGCGAAACAGCCATGCCGCCACAAACAGCGCAAAAATAACAATGAAATAGGAAGCATGCGTATCGCTGAACAGGTAAATGGCCTGCGAGATACTGTCCGTAGGTACAAACGCCCGGATCATGTCCTTTTCCCGAAGCCAGCCCTGCACTTCCTGAGAATGGGCGAGCTTGACCCATACGCTGTCCACACTGTCCGTCGGGTGTATGGCAAACTCCGCCACCACCACCCTGTCTCCCTTGTACAGTGTATTATAGCAGTCCTTTACAGGCAGGCAGGCTATCGTCACCGAATCTTCCTGCACTTCCAGATTCGTGTTCCACGTATAGTGACGCTCGTACAGATAAGCCAGCGAATCGCGGGTCTTTGCCCCCAGTTTCCCGTCTTCCAGGTCCGGACGGGGATAATGGCAAGAAGAACCGAGAATAAGGTATAAAATATAAAATATGAAATTTAAGTATAAGGTATGAGGCATAAGGTATAAAGAGCGGGACGCACGTTGTACGGTGACGCTGTGTTTACGGCTGTTTATGTTTGTTTCTTCTTTCTTCATATTATATACTTTGGGCATTCATTCTCAATCATCTTCACTATCCGTTATGCGTATTCACCCATACCTTATACTTCATTCTTTATACCGTATGCTTTATACGTAAGCTCCATCCTTGGCTTTTAACTGCTGACTTTCATTTGGCAGTTCTTGCAGTCGAAAGTGAGGCGGAAACGTTTGCCGTCTGTTCCTACCAGGTAGTAGGGTTCCCGGTACGGGGAATGTCCCTTTTGATGTGTAGGACACCAGCCCATGCTGTAACGCAGGCAATGTTTGCAGAACATGAGTACGGCTTCGGGTACGGCCTGCTTCTCGTATGCCGGTTCCACGGAAGCTACTCCGTGAGCCTGATAAAAGCTGCGGGCGGCGGTATTCATCACATTGCCCAGATAGGTCAGGGATGTTGCCGGGAAACGGTGGCGGGTGGGTTTCCACACATGTAACTCACGACGATAAGTAATGCGGCGGGCGGCAGTCAGCTTGTCTATCGCCTGGCGACGCCAGTCGGCTATCACCGAGGCGGGTATGAACCAGTTCTGCGACAGGTTGATTGCAATGGCGGGAGCTGTTGTTGCCGAGGGGCTGTCCGTGCCGCCGAGAGGCATGACCTCGAAAGGAGTATTCCCCAATTTGCCGAGTTGGGTGCGCAGGTTCTCCGGTTGCGGAGTACGCGCAAGTTCTTTTGGATAGGGGAAAGACAAGGTTATGCGGTTGCCGTCTTCGTCCGCCGCTGTCAGGGCAAAGCCCGAAGGGGTATCAGCCAGCTCCCATCCAACGCCGATTTTACGTTCGGCGGACTTGCGGGCAAGGATGCGCTCAAATTCCTGGTCGAAATTGCGGAAAAGACGGGTGCGCGGTTTGATACGGGGCACATCGCCAGCCGGATACAGCTTGTTGCCATCCACCCGATTGATACGGAAACCTTGCAAACAGCCCTGTTCATCGAGAAAGCAGACACCGTCTCCGTTATGGAAAGGTTTCACTCCGGCAACGGTAAGGTAATTGCCGCGCTGCTCTTTCATCGTACCCATCTCCTCGCCCAAAGACTTCGGCGTATCGAAAGAGGAGATTTCCCGGTCGCGGCCCTGTAGGAAGTAATGGGTGAAGCCGCGGCTGAAACTCTTGTCCAACCGGGGCGTGAAGTCGAAACGGCAAGTACCCGAAGAAGCACGTACGTACTCCTTGCGACGGGCGAAAATGGCATCCAGCTTGCTGCGGTAGGCAGCCGTAACGTTCTTCACATAGGAAACGTCCTTCAACCGCCCTTCTATCTTGAGGGAAGAGGCGCCGGCATCCAGCAGGTCTTCCAGCACTTCGCTTTGGTTCAGGTCTTTCAAAGAGAGCAGGTGCTTGTCGCGGACGATTGTTTTCCCGTCGGCATCTACCAGACTGAACGGCAGGCGGCAGAACTGGGCACACTCTCCCCGGTTGGCGCTTCTGCCGAAACATGCCTGACTGACGTAGCACTGGCCGCTGTAGCTTACACAAAGCGCACCGTGCACAAACACTTCCAAAGGCGTTTCCGGACAAGCCTCGTGGATTCGGCGTATCTCCTGCAATGACAGCTCGCGCGCCAGCACTACCTGACGAAAACCTGCATCCGCCAGGAAACGTACTTTCTCCGGTGTACGGTTGTCCATCTGCGTACTGCCGTGCAGGGGGATGGGCGGCAGGTTCAGACGGGTAATTCCCATATCCTGCACTATCAGGGCGTCTACACCGATGCGGTACAGTTCCCAAATCATCTTTTCCGTTTCGGCAAGCTCCTCTTCTTTCAGAATGGTATTGACCGTAACGTAAATGCGTACGTTATACAAATGGGCATACGCCACCAAAGCGGCTATATCTTCCAAAGAATTGACCGCAGCCGCACGTGCGCCGAACTTCGGTGCGCCTATATACACCGCATCCGCACCATGATTGACTGCTTCAATACCGCACTCCAGATTCTTGGCGGGGGCCAATAGTTCTATTTTTCGTTGCTTCATCATATTTCTTTCACCACAGAAAGGGGCACAAGGCCCCACAGAGTTTTCGGAGTTCTTATTTAATTTCTTCAATATTGAACGGGGTTTCCTGATATACAAAGTAGTTCAGCCAGTTGGAGAACAGCAGGTTGGCATGCGCCCGCCACCGTACCGATACGCCTTTGTCCGGGTTGTCGTCCACATAGTAATTGCGGGGCATCTCAATAGGTAGTCCCTTAGCCAGGTCGCGGCGGTATTCCGTATCGAGCGTCAGGGGGGAATATTCAGAATGACCGGTTACGAAAAACTCGCGCCCGTTACGTGCCATTACCATATATACCCCTGCCTCTTCCGATTCCGAGAGCAGGGTCAGTCCGGGAACTTTCAGAATATCTTCCTTGCGGACTTCCGTGTGGCGGCTGTGGGGAACATAAAACACATCGTCAAAACCACGGAAAATGGGATACAGAGGCTGCAAGGTGCGATGTGCGAATATGCCGAACATTTTCGCGTCCAGCGGATACTTAGGCACACCGTAATGGTGGTAGAGTCCGGCTTGCGCCGCCCAGCAGATATAAAGCGTGGACGTAACGTGCGTACGCGCCCAATCGAATATTTCGGTTATCTCGTCCCAGTAGGTCACTTCCTCAAAGTCCATCTGCTCCACAGGGGCTCCGGTAATAATCATACCATCGTACTTCTCGTCACGCATCTTGTCGAAATCCGTATAGAAAGCTTTCATATGCTCTATCGGAGTATTCTTTGAGGTGTGGCTCTTGATTTTCATGAACGAAATTTCCACCTGCAACGGAGTATTGGAGAGCAGACGCACCAAATCGGTCTCCGTCGTAATCTTCAACGGCATCAGATTCAATATGACAATCCGCAGCGGACGGATGTCCTGCCGGGTGGCCCGTGAATTGTCAATGACGAATATGTTTTCCTCTTTCAGCAGCTCTATCGCGGGAAGTTTATCGGGTAAATTTAAAGGCATAAGCTCTGTTCTACGGTTTAACTAATTACTGTTTACGATTTTAGCGTGTAAAGTTAGATAAAAAATCAGAGCGGTATAAATAAATTGCGGAAGTTTTTGTTGAATTAAAGCAGGCAATACAAAATATTAATATACTTTTGCCCCGTGACTCTATAGATATATGTAAAGAGAAGAAAAAGCACCAAGCTATCAAGCGTGATAACTGACTAATAGAAATCTGAAAGCGTAAACTACTTTCTCATAACATTTGCGGTTCTGCCCAATCTGATATATCGACACGTAAGTTTTTAAGTACGAACCAAAGGCGAAGATGTTTTCGTCTTATAAAACTACTATAACATGAATATCATGAGAAACGCTTTCAAAAGGGCAAATTATGTGTTATGCCTGCTCCTTGCCTTATCGGGTACATCTTGTATCAACAGGCTAAATGATGAAATCAAAGAGGGCAGTATCCTCATCTCCTTTTCCTTTGAAGCAAGTAAAGCCGCTACCAAAGTAACTAAAAACACTTTCGACATAGGAGACAGAAGCGGTATCTTTGCCATGCTGACAGGCAATTCCCTGGACCAGCAGCGATACATCGACAACCTACTTCTGGAATGCAGCGACAACAGCAAACTGATATCCAAGAAAGAAGTGTATTATCCGGAAGGAGATGCCACGCTGGACTTCATCAGCTACTATCCGTATCAGGAGGAAAACGTGTCCAAAGGAAGCTCACTGCTGGACGTCACAGTACAAGCAGACCAGAACAAGACCGCCAATTACAGCTTATCCAACTTCATGACCGCCCACATCGGAAACGTACCCAACAGCGAGAAAACCGTAAAGCTGGAATACAAGCACCGGTTTGCCAAAATAAAGTTAGTTCTTATACCCCAAGAAGGTGAAGATACGGACGAGATGCTCAAGGCCAACCCCAGAATCATAGCTACCGGTTTCAGGACACAAGCCGTATATGACCTGCAATCGGACAAGCTTTCCTCGGTTGACGATGCGAGCGAAACGGATATCATTCCTTTCGGCACATGGAAGAAAGAGGGTAATACGCTGTCCGGTAAAGAGCTTATTGTAATTCCGCAAACACACTCCGACGGCGGACAGGCTTTTACCCTGGAATGGAACGGAAAAATCTATACCTGCCCTCTCCCGTCGGCCACCATTGAGGAGGACACGGAACTGGAGATTTGCATCAACGCACTGCAAAGCACAAGTGCAACCCTCACCGGAGTTATCGCCAACATCAAGGAATGGGAACTCAGCGAACAAGGAGAGAGCGAAAACCGGTACGAAATCACTGCCGTACACACAGCCTCGCTGTCATTCAGCACGTCTGATATCTACAGGATATACCATCAAGGAAAGCCCGTGGCAGAAGTATGCCGGGAGTATCTTTACACTGCCCCCGCCGATGCTGTTGCTACTAAAGCGATTGTAGCCTATTCCGTACAGGACAATGAACAGACGGACTTGACAAATGGAATCGTTTTACAACTACCGGACAAAACCGCCACGACACATGGCGGTAAAGTAAGTTGGAATGAAGCGGACAACTCGCTGACCTACATTAGCGGCCACTCCCGGCCTATCGAAAAATTCTACATAGACGAAAACAGAAAGATAGTAACGGAAAAGCCTGCTGCACCAGCATTGGCTATCAACGTCAGCAGCTACGTAATCAGAGATATACGGAACGGTATATTGCACACCTACCCCATCGTGAAAATAGGCGCACAATATTGGATGAAAGAGGATTTACAGACGGCCCATTATAATGACAGCAAGAGTATGCCCCTCAGAAAAGCTTTGGGAGATGGCGAGGGCTACCTCAAATGGGCGGGCACCAACTCCCATTTTTACAACGGCGAGGCCGTCCTTACCGGGAAATTGGCTCCGTTGGATTGGAGATTGCCAACAGAAAACGATTGGAACAGACTGAAAGAATACATAGGAGAGAATGCTTCCGCACTGAAAAAGACAGATACCTGGAGCTCGGATGTTTATTCCGCAACCAATGAAACCGGATTCTGCATTCAACCCGCAGGGCTGCTGTTGGAAAGGGAAAACAAGACGGCCTTGGTAAATGCAAACTCATCGACCGCCTATTGGCTATATGACGGCACACAAAAGCAATTGGACAAAGTCGTAATGTTTGCGAACAGCAATAACGACATCGCCTTAAAGAACGCCGTCAAACCGGAAGGCAAAGATTATTATAATGCGTTTTCCATCCGTTGCATAAAAGAATAGCCTGCCAAAAAAGCATTTCTCATTTCTTTTTCGTATTTTTGTTCCCAATGTGCAGGATTGTGCAGGATTTTGCCAATTAGACAAAGACAACGGAAAAGAAATGAGAGTAATCGATCTGATAAACAGTAACGAAAAAACAGCTTTTTCTTTTGAAATATTGCCCCCTCTGAAAGGTACAGGCATCGAAAAGTTGTACGAAACAATAGATACATTACGGGAGTTCGACCCTAAATACATCAATATCACCACACACCGCAGCGAGTACGTGTACAAGGACCTCGGCAACGGGCTGTTCCAGCGCAACCGTCTCCGTCGCCGTCCGGGAACCGTATCCGTAGCCGCAGCCATCCAGAATAAATACAACATAACGGTGGTGCCGCATATTCTTTGCAGCGGTTTCAGCCGTGAGGATACCGAATATGTATTGCTCGACCTGCAATTCCTGAACATCACAGACCTTTTGGTGTTACGCGGAGACAAGGCAAAACACGAGTCGGTATTCACTCCCGAAAAGAACGGTTATCATCATGCCGTTGAATTACAGGAACAGATTAACCAATTCAATAAGGGCATCTTTGTAGACGGCTCCGAGATGAAAGTCACCAATACTCCTTTCTCATACGGAGTGGCCTGTTATCCGGAGAAACACGAAGAAGCGCCCAACATCGATACGGACATTTATTGGCTGAAAAAGAAAATGGAAACCGGAGCGGAATATGCCGTTACCCAATTGTTCTATGACAACCGGAAATACTTCGATTTCGTAGAACGCGCCCGCAAAGCCGGAGTTACCATCCCCATTATACCGGGCATCAAGCCGTTCAAGAAGCTTTCGCAACTCAGCATGATACCCAAAACATTTAAAGTAGACCTGCCCGAAGAGCTGACAAACGAAATCTTGAAATGCAAGAATGATGCAGAAGCGCAACAGGTAGGTATCGAATGGTGCGTGCAGCAATGCAAGGAACTGATGAAGCACCATATTCCCAGCATCCATTTCTATTCCATAGGTGCAGTGGACAGCATCAAAGAAGTAGCCAAACAGATTTATTAACCAAATACCGACGCCGTGTTTTTTAAAGATGTAATAGGCCAGGATACAGCCAAACAACAATTGATACAAGAAGTGCGGGAAGGACGTATTCCTCACGCGCAACTGTTCTGCGGACCGGCAGGAGTAGGCAAACTTCCGCTGGCTATGGCTTATGCCCGCTACATCTGCTGTCCGAACCGCACGGAGACCGATGCCTGCGGCACGTGTCCTTCGTGTGTGAAATGGAATAAACTGGTGCATCCGGACGTACACTTCGTATTCCCCATCGTGAAAAGCGCCAAAGGGAAGAAAGAAGTTTGCGATGACTACATAGCCGACTGGCGGCATCTTGTACTAAGCAACCCCTATTTCTCACTGAATCATTGGCTGAATGAAATGGGAGCGGAAAACGGACAAGCGATTATCTACGCAAAGGAAAGCGATGAAATCACCCGTAAGCTCAGTTTGAAATCCAGCGAAGGCGGATACAAGGTAACCATTGTATGGCTGCCTGAAAAGCTGCACGAGGTCTGCGCCAATAAATTGCTGAAACTGCTGGAAGAGCCGCCTGAGAAGACCATCTTCCTGTTGGTTTCCGAAGCACCCGAAATGATATTGTCTACCATACTCAGCCGTACACAACGTTTCAACATCCGCAAAATAGATGAGGCAAGCGTGGCAAACGCTCTGCAACAAAAGTACGGCGTTCAACCGGCGGACAGCCAGACCATAGCCCATCTGGCAAACGGAAACTTCATCAAAGCGTTGGAAACAATCCACCTGAATGAAGAGAATGAGTTGTTTTTCAATCTGTTCGTCAGCCTGATGCGCCTCTCCTATCAACGGAAAATACGGGAAATGAAGCAATGGAGCGAACAACTCGCGGCTATGGGGCGCGAACGCCAAAAGAATTTTCTGGAATACTGCCAGCGCATGATACGGGAAAATTTCATATATAACCTGCATCGGAAAGAGATGAACTACATGACCCTGCCCGAACAGAACTTCGCTACCCGGTTTGCCCCGTTTGTCAACGAACGGAATGTTATGGGTATTATGGATGAACTCAGCGAAGCGCAAGTGCACATTGAGCAGAATGTGAATGCCCGTATGGTATTCTTTGATTTTTCACTGAAAATGATTGTTCTGTTAAAACAATAGAAGAATCCTTTTCAACTAACATATAACATAGTAAATCATCAAAATAACAGATAGAATGATGGAATTTAAACTACATAACGGAAGCGGCGGTCTCTGCTGCAAAAGCTGCGGCAGGCAAGACAAGCAACTGAACACTTACGACTGGCTTGCCGACATCCCCGGCAATGCAGAGGAATCGGACATGGTGGAAGTTCAGTTCAAAAATACCCGCAAGGGTTATTTCCGCAACAGCAACAAAATTCCTTTGGAAAAAGGCGATATAGTAGCCGTGGAAGCTACTCCCGGACATGATATAGGCGTAGTAACCCTTACCGGGCGACTTGTACCGCTACAGATGCGTAAGGCAAATATCAAGTCGGAAGCGGATATCAAGCGCATCTACCGCAAAGCCAAACCGGTGGATATGGACAAGTATAACGAGGCGAAAGCGCGTGAACACAGCACGATGATACGTGCCCGCCAGATCGCTCTTGACCTCAACCTCAATATGAAAATCGGGGATGTGGAATATCAGGGAGACGGCAACAAAGCAATCTTCTACTACATTGCCGATGAACGCGTAGACTTCCGCCAACTGATTAAGGTGCTTGCCGACGCTTTCCATGTACGCATCGAAATGAAGCAGATCGGTGCACGTCAGGAAGCCGGCCGTATCGGCGGTATCGGACCTTGCGGCCGTGAGTTGTGTTGCGCTACCTGGATGACATCGTTTGTTTCCGTTTCGACCAGCGCCGCCCGCTACCAGGATATTTCACTGAACCCGCAAAAGCTTGCCGGACAATGCGCCAAACTGAAATGCTGCCTCAACTACGAAGTGGACTGTTACGTAGAAGCACAAAAACGCCTGCCTTCCAAAGAAATCGAATTGGAAACCAAAGACGGCGTATTCTATTTCTTCAAAGCCGACATTCTCAGCAATCAGATAACTTACTCCACCGACAAGAGTATCCCTGCCAATCTGGTTACTATCAGCGGAAGACGCGCCTTTGAAGTTATCGGCCTGAATAAAAGGGGCATCAAACCGGAGAGCCTGCTGGAAGAGACACATCGCACCGAACCCAAGAAACCGGTAGACCTGCTGGAGCAGGAAAGCCTGACCCGCTTCGACCGTAACCGCAAGAACAAGAACGGCGGAGACGGCAACAATGGAAACGGTAATGGAAATAACGGCGGCAACCGGAATAAAAAGAAGAAAAAGACTCCCAATAACCGACCGCAAGGCGGAGAACAGTCTGCCGCTCCGCAACAACAAGAGCAACCCAGACAGCAGGGAGACGAAAAACGGCCGCAAGGAAATGAAAGACGTTCACAACGGAATAGTAACAACCGTAAACGTCCTCACAACAACAAGCCCAAACCTCAGGGAGATAAACCTGCTCAAAATGACAAGCCTGCTCAAGAATAAGACAAAGACTCTGAGATATATCATACTGCTGTTTATCGTAAGCGCATTAGGCGCTTGCGATAAACAGACTGTATATCATGCATTCCAATCCATTCCGCAAGAGGGTTGGAAACGACAGGACACACTCCTTTTCAATGTCGCTGTGCCCGATTCGCAAACTTACTACAAACTGATAGTAGAAATTAGAAACCGCAGCACTTACCCTTACCAAAACATCAACTTATCCGTCTGCTATGACAGTCCGGAATTGAAAAAGCTACAGACAGATACACTGACAGCCGTCTTAGCCGATAGAGAAGGCATATGGAAAGGAGATGGCTGGGGCGGTTTATATCAGTCTGCATTTCCCGCAGGAAACATCAAGATAGGGAAACCCGGTGACTACCTTTTCAAAGTAGCTTATACATTACCCGACAGCCTCCTGCCCGGCATCAATGATGTAGGAATCAAATTACAACGATAATATTATACCAACCTTCTATTTCTCCCCGCATCAATACGCAGGAATATAAACAGCAGTATCGTAAAGCCCCATAACGAAGACCCCCCATAGCTGAAGAAAGGCAACGGAATACCGATAACAGGCGTCAATCCGAGTACCATCCCGATGTTTATGAAAAGATGAAACAGGAAAATACTCAGCACCGAATACCCGTATACCCTGCCAAATGCGGACTGCTGCCGTTCTGCCAACGCTATCAGACGAAGTATCAAAGTCAGGAATAAGAGTAATACAGCCGTCGAACCGATAAAGCCTTCTTCTTCGCCTACGGTACAGAATATGAAATCCGTGTCCTGTTCGGGAACATATTTAAGTTTGGTCTGTGTACCGTTCAAAAAGCCTTTCCCGGTCAAGCCGCCCGAACCGATAGCAATCTTCGATTGATTTACGTTATATCCCGCTCCTGCCAAGTCCTCTTCCATGCCCAACAGAACCTTAATGCGAATCTGCTGGTGAGGTTCCAATACTTTATTGAAAAAATAGTCGCTGGAGTAGAGAAAACCTATCGAACCTATGGCAAACAAACCAATAAGAAAATAACTCCAATGGCGTTCACTCAAAGCAAGGAAGAATAAATAACATGTTACAACCACACACAATCCCCATTGCACCCATACCAGATTAAAAGGGGTTATATATTCCGAAACCAGATAAGCAACAAGCAATACGATAAAAGAACCGACGATGATATTCCGAACCGGCTCCCATTTCTTCTTATATACCCATACCATTCCACCGGCAAAGAGCAAAATCATCGACAGTACCACAAACTCTCCGATAGGTGTTGGAGTATCTGCAATAAAGACTTGATCAAAACGGATACCCACCACAAAATATACCACAGCGCAAATACCGGAGAAAAGCACTACTCCAGGCATACCTTCACGATAAAGCATCAGGAAGAAAGCCATATAAACCAATGCAGACCCCGTTTCCCGCTGAAGAATAATCAGCGTCATCGGCAGAAGAATAAGGAAAGCCAGCATCAACGCGCTCTTCCAGCTTTTTATAGTGAACGAATAGGCGCTCATATACTTGGCCAACGCCAATGCCGTGGCAAACTTGGCAAATTCAGCCGGTTGTAGACTGACAGGCCCCAAAATCAGCCAGGACCGTGAGCCTTTGGTATCAGGAGCAATAAAAATGGTAACAACCAACAAGAGAATAAGTCCTATATATATAATGTAAGAGAACATATCATAAAGCGTGTCTTCCAGCATCAGCAGAATAAATCCCAACCCGAATGAGCAGACAATCCACATGAACTGCTTGCCGGCACGGGTAGAGAAATCAAGAAAATCACGGTCACCATAGTCGTAACTTGCCCCGCAAATACTGAACCAGCCGAATACAATCAACATCAGGTAGATTATAATCGTCACCCAATCCAATGATTTCCATATACTGTCTCTTCTTACCATTTATACTGCTACTGTTTGACTGTTTATTACCTTTCTTCGTCTCCGTACAGAATTACGCGGTTGCTGAATTCCTCCGCACGTATCTCATTCTCCGGCGATAACTTGCCATGCAAGTACTGATCCATCATCATCGCACCGATAGGGACGCCGTAGGTTGCACCAAAACCGCCATTTTCCACATACACCGCAATAGCAATCTTAGGATCATTCATCGGAGCGAATCCCATGAACACCGAATGGTCTTTACCGCGATTTTGTGCCGTACCGGTTTTGCCGCATGCCTCTACACCTGGCAGGATTGTGCCGACCATACGGCAGGTTGCACTACCCGTACTACCTGTAACAGCGGCACGCATCCCCTCCACAACTTCATCGTAATATTCCCGGTCGATTGACGTGACACGGGGGGTACGGTAGATACTGTCCAGCTCATTATCCTGTATCTCCTTTACAACATGCGGAGTAATGAAATGCCCCCGGTTGGCAATGGTTGCACCCAAATTGGCTATCTGCAACGGGGTCGCAAGAATTTCTCCCTGTCCGATAGCGATACTGATTACCGTAAGTCCGTTCCAAGAGCCCCGATATGCTTTATCATAAAACTTGGCGTTAGGAATCAAGCCGCGCTGCTCTCCGGGAAGGTCGGTACCAAGGCGATAGCCAAATCCCTGCGACACCATATGGTCTTTCCATACGGTAATGGCATTTTGCGGAGAACCGTACTTCTTATCGCTGAACATACGGAACAGCCCCCAACAAAAATAAGAGTTGCACGAAGTGGCTATTGCCGGAACCAAAGGCAAAGGAGAACCGTGCCCATGACAGCCTACATGCAAACTTCCATAATTGAAACCGTGTGCACAAGGGAAAGTAGGATAATCTTCATGGATTATTCCTTCCTGCAAAAATGTCAATGCCTGCGCAGTCTTGAAAGTAGAGCCCGGCGGATACGCTCCCATGATTGCGCGGTTCAGGAGAGGTTTCCGCTTGTCTCTTTGCAACATCCGGTGATTCTTCCCACGCTGGCGTCCAATCATCAAGTGAGGATCGAAAGTAGGAGAAGAAACCATACAGAGTATCTCTCCCGTAGCCGGTTCAATGGCTACGATAGCTCCGATTTTATGCTGCAACAAACGCTCACCTAACCTCTGCAACTCAATATCGATACCTAAAGTCAGGTTCTTACCGGGCACAGAGGGACGGTCGAGTTTCCCATCCATATAATGCCCCTGAATACGTCCATGCGCATCACGAAGCAGAATCTCCACCCCTTTTTCGCCACGAAGATACTTTTCATAAGATTTCTCGATACCTTGCTTGCCTATATAATCTCCGCGGATATAATAATTATCCGCCTCAATATCTTTCTTTGACACTTCACCTATATCCCCCAACGCATGTCCGGCAGCATCGTAAGTATATTGCCGGATAGTACGCCGCTGGATGTAGAAACCGGGAAACTTGAATAGTTTCTCCTGAAACACACCGCACTCTTCTGCCGAGAGTTGTGTCATAAACACCTGATGCGTATATTTGGAATAACCGGGATTCATCCAACGGTTCTTTACATCCTTCATCCGCTTCTGGAACTGCTCGAACGTGATGTTCAACGCACGGCATAAATCCAACGTATCGAGCTGCGTCACTTCACGAGGCACAAACGTAATATCGTATGCCGGCTGGTTAAAAACCAGCAGTTTACCGTTACGGTCATAGATAGCTCCACGCGAAGGATATTGAATCTTATTCAAAAAGGCATTGCTGTCCGCATTCTTCTTGTAATCATCCGTCATAATTTGCAAGTCGAACAGGCGAATCACGTAGATAAGGACAATGACGACAGCCGCCATGCCTATCACATATTTTCGTTTCTCCAGCGTATAATCCTTCATTCAATCACAACATATGAGTTATAAATACAAGTAACATAACTTGCAACCTCTTTTTACTTCTTCCGTATACCCTCTACTGCCATTATACAAGCTACAGTCAGCAAAGTGCTTGTTACAATTCTCAGCAATAACGCACCTATGTGGACAAAAGAAAAGAATTCAAGAGTAAGCAACATCCCGTGATGTACCAAGACACTGGCAACCAAGTATTTCAAAAAAGGAGAGATTCCCATTGTACGGACTGCCGGAACCAATGTATCCAGCGTATCGCGAGGCACGAACAAGCGTAAGAATGTAGGGCGCAAAAAGGCTAAAAGCACCGTAGCCGCCGCATTCATTCCCGGAGTATCGGAAAGGATATCAACCGCCAGTCCAAGAAAAAAAGCCCATAGCATCAATGCATTACGGGGTACATCCGACTCAAACTTCAATATCAGATATATATATAAAAACGGAGTGGCATATCCTGCAATATGCACATTGTTCAGTATCAGCACCTGCAATAATACCAGACCGACAAACCACCCTATCTTATGCAAATAATTGATTATCATTTCTCTCCTTCTTTTTCCAGCATATTCTGTTCTTCCTGTCCGCTGCGCGAAATGACACGCACATTGCTCACCTTACCGAAATCCGTAGCTAACTTTATCTTCAACAGATATGAAAGTCCGTCATGGGAATCGGACATATCATCGACCGTTCCTACCATAACTCCTTCAGGAAATACTGTGGAATAGCCGCTGGTCACCACCGTATCACCCAGATTAAATTCCGCATGACGGGGCAAGTCCTTCAGATAAGCAAAACGCGAATCTCCACCTTCCCACTTCAAATAGCCGAAGTACTCACTGCCCACAATCTTGCAGCTGATACTCGACTTGCTGTTCAGCAACGGAATAACCAGCGAATAGCGGGGAGAAGTCTTATATACGATACCTACCACTCCATTTGCATCCACTACCCCCATTTCCGGACGAATACCATCTGACGAGCCACGGTCCAATGTTATATAATTATCTGCCTTATTCAGACTGTTCTTTATAACATTCGCCTTGAATATGCGGTAATCATCCGGAGCAAGGCGCGCCATACTATATAGTTTTACGGAATCCAAGCCCTGCTCCTGCAGGCTTTTTTCCAGAAAAGCTACCCGTTGTTCCAGCCACATATTCCGGTCGAGCAAGTCCTCATTGACCGATTTCAAATGGAAGTAAGAACTGATGCCGCCCGAAATCTCATAAACTTTCCCGGCTACTCCGTTTGCCGAAGTAAAATACACGCTCTGCTGATAATGGTTGAAACGGAACAATAAAACAAAACTGGTAACCTCTAACAGAAGAAAGAGGAACCAGTAATTGTATTTAATAAGAAAGTTCAGTAGATTCCGCATACCTATCTCATCAGGAATGAGAAGCGGTCGACATTCTTCAGTGCAACGCCTGTACCTTTGGCAACGGCATGCAAAGGATCTTCCGCAATGTGGAACGGTATGTTGATTTTATCGGTCAGACGCTTATCCAGTCCGCGAAGCAAAGCACCGCCACCTGCCAGATAGATACCGTTGTGCACGATATCGGCATACAATTCGGGCGGCGTATTCTCCAATGCACTTAGAATAGCAGTCTCAATCTTAGAAATGGACTTCTCCAGACAGTGTGCCACTTCCTGATAGCATACGGGAACCTCCATAGGAAGCGCCGTAATACGGTTCGGACCATGAACGATATAATCTTCGGGAGCATCCTCGCCTAGTTCGGTCAAGGCCGCACCTACGTTAATCTTGATACGTTCTGCCATACGCTCGCTGACCTTCACATTGTGCTGGCGGCTCATATACTCCTGAATATCGGCAGTGAGGTCATCACCGGCAATACGGATGGAGTTGTTGGAAACGATACCACCCAGCGAAATAACGGCAATTTCCGTAGAACCGCCGCCTATATCAACAATCATATTACCCTCCGGCGCTTCCACATCGATGCCGATACCGATAGCGGCAGCCATCGGCTCGAATATCAGGTAAACGTCACGTCCGCCGGCATGCTCGGCAGAGTCGCGCACGGCACGCAACTCTACTTCTGTACTGCCCGAAGGAACGCCTATTACCATACGGAGCGAAGGGGAAAACAGACGGTTTCGATTGTTCACCATCTTGATAAGTCCGCGTATCATCTGCTCGCAGGCATAGAAGTCGGCAATCACACCGTCGCGAAGAGGGCGGATAGTACGTATGTTCTCATGGGTCTTTTCGTGCATCAGCTTTGCTTTTTCACCCACGGCAATCATCTTGTCTGTACGACGGTCCAACGCCACCACCGAAGGCTCGTCCACTACTATCTTGCCATTTGTGGTAATGATAGTATTGGCAGTGCCAAGGTCCATCGCTATTTCTTGTGTAAAAGAGAATAATCCCATGTAAATTAAAAATTGAGAATTAAAAATTAAAAAATATCACTCATATCAGGAACTGAGAACTAAAAAGCAGGAGAAAGCATCATTCCTCAATTTTCAATTCTCAATTCTCAATTTAATCAGTGTTTAAAGTGACGGAACCCTGTTATCACCATTGCGATGCCATGTTCATTGCAATAATTGAAAGATAGCTCGTCCTTAATGCTTCCGCCCGGTTGGATAACGGCCGTAACGCCTTCATTACCTGCAATCTCCACGCAGTCAGGGAAGGGGAAGAAAGCATCACTTGCCATTACGGCACCGTTCAGGTCAAAACCAAAGTTCTTGGCTTTCTCAATAGCCTGCTTCAAAGCGTCTACACGGCTGGTCTGTCCCACACCGCTTGCCAGCAGTTGCTTGCCTTTAGCCAGTACGATAGCATTGGACTTGCTGTTCTTCACAATCTTGTTTGCGAAAAGCATATCTTCAACTTCCTCCGCAGTCGGAGCCTTGGTCGTTACGGTTTTCAAATCTTCGGGAGTTTCCACCTTCAGGTCACGGTCTTGCACCAGCACACCGTTCAGCAAAGAACGGAACTGCTTCTTGGGCAGAGCAGCCTGCTTGCGCACCAGAATGATGCGGTTCTTCTTCTGACCGAGAATTTCCAGTGCATCCACATCATAATCGGGAGCTATGATAACTTCAAAGAATATCTTGTTGATTTCCTCGGCAGCAGCCTTGTCTATCACGGCATTTGTGATGAGCACACCGCCGAATGCGGATACCGGATCGCCGGCAAGCGCGTCTGTCCAAGCTTCCAATACTGTGGGACGTGAAGCCAGACCACAGGCATTGTTATGCTTCAGTATAGCGAAAGTAGTATCTGTGAATTCATCAATCAAGTCAACGGCAGCGTTGATATCGAGCAGGTTGTTATAAGAGATTTCCTTACCGTGTATCTGGTCGAACATAGCATCTATGTTACCATAGAAATAACCTTTCTGATGCGGGTTCTCACCATACCGCAAAGTCTTTTGGTTGTTGGCGGACTGACGGAAAGCAGACCCTTCTTCGCCATCGAAATAGTTGAAGATAGCCGAATCGTAATGAGAAGATACGGCAAACGCCTCTTTGGCAAACCAACGGCGTTCTTCGAGTGAAGTGGTAGCTCCGTGCTCCATCAGCATATCGCGAAGAGGCTGGTATTGAGCCTGTGAAGCAACGATAACCACATCATTATAATTTTTGGCAGCGGCACGTATCAAAGAAATGCCACCTATATCAATTTTCTCAATAATAGCCGGTTCTTCGGCACCGCTGGCAACGGTGGCCTCAAACGGATACAGGTCAACGATAACAAGGTCTATTTCGGGAATCTCATATTTCTCTATCTGTTGCATGTCTTGTTCCAATCCGCGGCGGCAAAGGATACCTCCGAATATCTTCGGATGCAAAGTCTTAACGCGTCCACCCAGAATGGAAGGATATGTGGTAAGGTCTTCCACTGCCTTGCAGGGATAACCCAAAGATTCTATAAATTGACGAGTTCCGCCGGTTGAAAGGAACTCTACACCTTCTTCATGCAGTTTGGTAATGATTTCGTCCAAACCTTCTTTGTGGTAAACGGATACCAGAGCTGTTTTGATTCTTTTAGTTTCAGACATGGATTTGCGTATTAAAGTAATGCGTACATTTTACTATTCGGAATGCAAAGTTACTAATTTTGTTTATTCACACATACATTCATACACAATAAATTAGGTATAATTAAAAAAGGAACTCATTATTAATTCCGATACCTTTGTACAATGATGCAGAAAAAGTCCCGTTGAAAAGGTATCCACACCTTTCCAACGGGACTGAAATCTTTTATAACAATCGCTCTGTTACCAGATAGAAACCCGTTTGTCCACCGGCACAAACATCGGGTCATTCTCTGTTATATTGAAAGCCTCATACCAAGCGCCGATTTGCGGCAAAGCACCGTTGACACGCCACTTACCCAATGAGTGAACATCGCTCTTGGTACGATTCAGCACTTCTTCCGGACGGATATTGTTTCCCCATACACCTGCATAAGCAAGGAAGAAACGCTGTTCGGGAGTAAGACCATTCATTACAGGCAGCGGGTTGGCAGCCGTAGCTTTCTTAAATGCCTGATAAGCAACCTGCAAACCACCATGGTCAGCAATATTCTCACCCAAAGTCATACGGCCGTTACCATATACACCCGGAGCAACCTCGATACTGTCGAACACATTCACCATCACCTGTGCACGCTCATCAAAACGTTTGGCATCTTCCTCAGTCCACCAGTCTTTCAAATTGCCGTCCTTATCGTATTGGCGTCCCTGGTCGTCAAAGCCGTGCGTCATTTCATGACCGATTACCACTCCGATAGCGCCATAGTTGAAGGCATCGTCCGCATTCATGTCAAAGAACGGATATTGCAAAATACCGGCTGGGAAGCAGATTTCATTCGTTGTAGGATTATAATAAGCGTTTACGGTTTGCGGAGTCATCAGCCATTCGTCTTTATCTACCGGCTTGCCGGCTTTAGCCACCATCTCTGCATGGCTCCATTCGTTGGCACGCTCCATATTCGCCCAATATGAATCATCCTTGATTTCCAATGTAGAATAATCTTTCCATGTATCAGGATAACCTATTTTCACATGGAAAGTAGCCAGTTTCTCCAAAGCTTTCACTTTGGTAGAATCGCCCATCCAAGCAAGGTTTTTGATGCGTTCACCCAAGCTTTCCTGCAGGTTCTTCACCAAAGTCACCATACGTTCTTTGGCTGCGGCCGGGAAATATTTCTCTACATACATCTGGCCTACCGCTTCACCCAAAGCAGAACTTACAGTGCTGACCGCTCTCTTCCAACGAGGTTGCATTTCCTGCGTACCGCTCATGGTACGTTGATAGAAATCGAAGTTCTGTTCAGCCATAGCATCATTCAGAGTACCTGCGGCAGCATCAATCAGTTTCCATTGCAAATAGAGACCTTGTTGCTCAAGAGGAAGAGTATCCAGAATTTCTGCAGCAGCCTTCAGAGAGGCGGGCTGACCTACGATAACTTCTTGCACATCTTTTAAATCCAAAGCTGACAGATAAGCATCCCAATCAAAAGTAGGATAATTCTTCTTCAGTTCTTCCAAACTCATCTTGTTGTAATTGGCATGCGGATTACGCAACTCCGTACGCGAACGGAAAGCTTTGGCAAGACGTGTTTCCACATCCATCACCACTTCTACGCCTTTCTTGGCAGCAGCCTCATCAAACCCTGCCAATTGATACATCTTCTGTACATGTGCACGAAAAGCATTGCGTATCTTGGCAGTAGCCTCATCGTTCTCCAAATAATATTCGCGCTCGCCCATGCTCAAGCCGGCCTGATAAGACTGTACGGCATTCATGCTGCTGTTCATTTCATCAGCGCCTACGTACAAGACATTGTAAGCCACAATTCCTTTCTTCTGCATCTCGCCCAGCAATGCATAAACCTCTTTCCGGTCCTTCAATGCACCGAGGCGGTCAATTTCTGCTTTAATGGGAGCCACACCGTCTTTGTTCAGCTTCACGCTGTCCATTACGATTTTATACAAATCACCAACTTTCTGAGCTACACTGCCGGCTTCGTGCTGCGTGGCAGCCAGCTCCTCGATGAGTCCCTGAATCTGCTTACGGTTATTTTCCGCAAGGATGGTAAAAGAACCATACTGTGAATACTCGGCAGGAATGGGATTGTTCTTCATCCAACCGCCGCAAGCGTATTGGTAGAAATCCGTTCCGGGCAAGGCCGTTGTGTCGAGGTTGGCAAACTGAATACCGGCTGTGAGCTCAGCCTGCTTCTTGCCGGTGCTGCAAGCGCCTGTCATCAGACAGAATGCTGCAATGGGTAAAAAATGAAATACTCTCATACTTATATAAAATAAATGTTATTATTTCCTTGCCTCTTCCAGCTCGCAGGAAACTGCATCCCACTCTTCCATCACACTGTCCAGTTGGGCTTTCAGTTTCTGATGCTGTTCGTAGAGCGCCATATCCGAAGCGCCCTCCGGCGTAGCCATTTTAGCTTCGAGAATGGAAATGGCCGCTTCCGTCTGCTCTATCTCTGCTTCACAATCCGCTACACGGCGTTCCAGCTTCTTAAGCCGTTTATTGAGTTCTTTCTGTTCCTCATAAGAAAGTTTTGCAGCGGAAGGCTGTGCAACCGTTGCCCCGGCATTGCCGCCGGCAACCGTTTTTTCCGCAGACGGTGAGGAAGACAAAGAAGGCGATTTCTGCAAATCATTCAGGCTCTCTATCTGCTTCTTCTGCAGGAAATCGTAGATACCTCCGAGGTGTTCCTTCACCAATCCGCCACCGAACTCATATACCTTAGTCGCAAGACCGTCCAAAAAGTCACGGTCGTGACTGACAATTATCACCGTACCGTCAAAATCGCGGATAGCTTCCTTCAACACATCCTTCGAGCGCATGTCGAGATGATTCGTAGGTTCATCGAGAATCAGGAAATTCACCGGTTCCAGCAACAGCTTAATCATGGCAAGACGGGTACGCTCTCCGCCGGAAAGCACTTTCACCTTCTTGTCCGAAGCCTCGCCACCAAACATGAATGCTCCCAATATATCACGTATCTTCAGCCGGATATCCCCTACCGCCACACGGTCGATGGTATCGAATACCGTAAGATTTTCATCCAGCAACTGCGCCTGATTCTGAGCAAAATAGCCAATCTGCACATTGTGTCCCAAAGTAAGTTTTCCGGTATAATCCGTAATCTCGTCCATGATACACTTTACGAGTGTAGACTTACCCTCACCGTTCTTACCTACAAAAGCCACCTTCTCACCACGGTTTATGGTGAGATTTACATCGTGGAATATGACATGGTTGCCATACGCCTTGGCTACATCTTCACAAATAACAGGATAGTTACCGCTACGGCTGCTACAAACGAACTTCAACCGCAGCGCAGAGTTGTCTTCCTCGTCCACTTCGATGCGCTCTATCTTCTCCAGTTGCTTGATACGGCTCTGCACCTGCACGGCTTTGGTAGCTTTGTAGCGGAAGCGCTCGATGAACTCTTCCGTATCCTGTATCTGTTTTTGCTGGTTTTCATAAGCGCGGAGCTGCTGTTCACGGCGTTCCTTGCGAAGCGTCACAAACTCATCGTATTTCACTTTATAATCATAAATACGCCCGCAGGTTATTTCAATAGTACGGGTAGTGACATTATTCAGGAAAGCACGGTCGTGGCTGACAAGTACCACTGCATTGGCACGGGTGGAGAGAAAGTTCTCCAACCACTGGATGCTCTCTATGTCGAGGTGGTTCGTAGGTTCATCGAGCAACAATACGTCGGGACGGCGCAACAACAACTTGGCAAGTTCGATACGCATACGCCAGCCGCCGGAGAACTCACTCGTAGGGCGGTCGAAGTCTTCCCGGCAAAAGCCCAATCCCTGAAGAGTACGCTCTACCTCGGCACGATAATTAGTGCCGCCCATCATCAGAAAGCGTTCGTTCTCGTGGGTAAAGCGGTCTATCAGCTTCTGATAATCCTCGCTGTCATAATCGGTACGTTCGGCAAGTTGCTGGTTCATACGTTCGATGTCGGCCTGCATCTCAAAGATATGCTCAAAGGCAAGTTCAGCCTCCTGCATCACAGTACGTTCATCGCTGAGAACCATTACCTGCGGCAAGTAACCGATAGTACATTCGCGGGGGACGGCAACAACACCGGAAGTGGGTTGCTGAATACCTGCCAGTATTTTGAGCATGGTGGACTTACCCGCCCCATTCTTGCCGACAAGGGCTATACGGTCTTTCTTATTAATAACGTAAGAAACGTCTTCAAACAGAGGAGTAGCATTAAATTCCACCTTCAGTCCTTCTACAGATATCATAGTGTCAATGAATTAATCGTTCAAGACTGCAAAGGTAACGATATTATTTTTTATTCTCACGCAATCATGCATTCAAAGCATACAACTGCATTCATTTAAATTTCAATAAATCCCCTCTTTCCCTTTCTGTCCAACCGATTTGGAAAACAGAAAGAAAAAGAGGGGATATTTTTATAAAGGGAATCGCCTGGGCGCTCCTTTAGAATAGATTGGCGTTCTTTTAGAACAGCTTAGCCGGATATTCTCCCGCATCCACCAATGCCTTAATCTTATCGACCACGCTCTGACGGTCTTCCGGATAAGTCACCCCGAACCATTTACTGTTCGTATCAAGCACTTCAACCGTAGCAGTACCGTCATTAATCAGTTTATCCACCATCAAAGGAATAAAGAATTCACTCTTCAGGTTCTCCATATTCTTCGAATCGCTGAGGAACGTCTTGAAGAATTCCTGACTGTAAGCGAAGTAATCGGGAGTAAAGCCCCAGAAATTCATACTGACCGGAGTTGTATCGGGAGTAGCAGTCCACTCACCGTTATCATCAATATATTTCACTTCACCGTCCATACGCTGAATTTTGGTACGTTCAACGACAGAAGTCAGCAGATTATTTGCATCAGTGCTGCAAAGGCCGCGAGACACCGTACCGCTTTCACTCAATGTATTGCCGATGCGGAATCCTACCATCGAATATACATTCTTGGAGCCTTCGGGAAGCTCAGACAGGAACTTGCCCATTACCTGGAAAGAATCACGACCGTAGAAGTCATCGCAATTGATAACGGCAAACGGTTCCTTTATCACATCGGCACCCATCATTACGGCATGGTTGGTTCCCCAAGGTTTGGTACGGTCGGCCGGACACGTAAATCCTTCGGGAAGTGCATCCAGTTCCTGGAACACCAATTCGCACGGGATATGACCTTCGTATTTGGATATGATTTTATCGCGGAAGTCTTGTTCAAAATCTTTACGGATAACAAAAACGAGCTTACCGAATCCGGCCTTGATAGCATCGTAAATAGAATAATCCATAATAGTTTCGCCATTAGGCCCCAGTCCGTCCAATTGCTTCAGGCCACCATAGCGGCTGCCCATGCCGGCTGCCAATAAGAATAAAGTTGGTTTCATATTAGTTATTATTTAAAAAGGTTAGTGTATCATGGTTGATAACAGGCACAAAAGTAGTAAAATTTATATCAGAAAAAGGAAGATTTCAGTCCATTCTTTTCCATAATCGTACAAAACTCCGCCTCAATGGCAGATACTTCTACTTTTAGTTTGCTTATTAGCCACAATTCTTCACTATTGTCAGCCCCAAACCCACAGTTTGCCTTAGAACGGATAACCGATAGCGAAATGCAAGGCAAGACTGTCCTTGAACTTGGGAATATTATAGTATCCCGACTTACCGGTATCATACGGATCGTGCAACCCCACTCCACAATCCAGACGGAAAACCAGAAAGTCCATATCATAACGCAGACCGGCTCCCGTACCCAAAGCTATCTGTCTGGCAAAGTTCTTTAAAGTGAACTCGCCGCCTGGACGGGACTCATCCTTACGCATCAGCCACACATTACCGGCATCCAAGAATACAGCTCCATGCAAATCTCCGATAATGCGGAAGCGGTATTCAACATTAGCTTCCATACGTATATCACCCACATGATTGATGAAAGAATACTTATTTTCCTTATCCGGAGCATAGCTGCCCGGACCTATGCTACGTGCAGAAAAAGCACGCACACTGTTGGCGCCGCCGATATAGAACTGTTCGGTATAAGGAGCCGCCAGCGCATTTCCGTACGACCATATCACGCCGCCGGCAATGCGCGAGGCAATCATCTGGTTCTTGTCTATCTTATAATGATAGCGGAATTCGCTGTTTACCTTCAGGAACTGTGCAAAAGGAACACCCAGCAGCTTTTTGTCCTTCTCCTTGAACGACTTTCCGAAAATACGATAAATGCACGAAGTAAGGTTACCAGCCGAGCTCACTGTCGTCTGCCACCAGATAGGATTGCGCACACCCGGCAAAGATGCGTTGTCGTAGGTGTACATATACTCAAAGACCGGAATAAACTGGTCGCGCAGGCTGACGTAGAGTGCAGGATTCTCCGCCTGCAACTCCTTGAAGGCTTCCGTAGGGTCGCGAAGTACGTTGAACGTGAGTTTGAACGGTGTAAAACTATGCTTGCTCGTACGCTTCGGCTGGAAATCGTATGTAGCATTTCCGCCAAACGCCAGCAGTTTATAATACTTGGCACGGTTCAACTGGTCGATGTACAGTTTGAAAGTCGTAGTGGCCGGAAAGTCATACTCCTTGTCGCCAAAGCGAGGGAAGACCACACGCGGAAACATAAGCGAGGTAGACAACCCCACTTCATAACTGTTCATCAGCGAAGAACGGTCTTTACCCGTCTGCCACTCATACGAACCGTCCAACTTTACATTCCATGCCTCACCGCCGCCAAACACATTGTTCTTCGTTACGGTGAACGAAGCTCCCGGTCCGGTCTGGTTATTGCTTTTCATCTT
Organism: Bacteroides stercoris; assembly: GCA_958432865.1. GTDB lineage: Bacteria > Bacteroidota > Bacteroidia > Bacteroidales > Bacteroidaceae > Bacteroides > Bacteroides stercoris_A. The sequence goes on along the minus strand of CAUAWO010000011.1, from coordinate 19,044 downwards.
TACGTTGAAGTCCAGTTCGGCATCATAAGGCTTGTCGAGTGCCGCATGAATATTCACATCCAGCGTATCGCACACGAATGTCGTATCACGCGGGGTGTACTGCATCTCAAGATAACGGAAGATGCCTACATTGTTCAAACGTTCCTGCACGCGGGTCTGGCGATAAAGGCTGTAAAGACTCTGCATGGAGCGTCTGCGGGAAATACCCGTACTGTCCTGCACCTGACGTTTCTGACGATACGCCTGATAGTTCAGCCATCTGTAAATCATATTGGGACGTACCCGCAGCTTATCGTGATAATAGATGCGAAGGCCTTTGTAGTCGATACTGTCATTAGGGGTCTGTCCCTGCTTGCCATACAGATAAAAAGCTTTCTTGCCTACATAAAACGGTTTCTCGGCAACGGAAGGCATGCCGGGAGCAGGAACCATGCGCATGGCAACATGTCCGCCGGGCACTAAGGTCGTATCCGCCTGATAAGTCAGATAATCGGGACGGAAATAATAGCACCCTACATTGCGCAGCAAAGTACTGATACGGGTACGTTCTCCGTCAAGGTCGGTCACGTTGAACTGTTCTCCCGGACTGATAAGCGAACGGCGCCGGCTCATATTCATAATGCGCAAGGTACGCTCACTGAAACCGTGATAATAAACCGTATCGATAAAATAAGGGTTGCGCATATCCACCGTATATTGCAGCTTTGCTTTCAAAGAATCCTTCGGATCGATGAACGTTTTATAGCTGACCGTTCCGTTAAAGTAGCCGTAATCGCGCAATAAATTGGCGGCCGCCTTCTGCCGGATATCGGGATTGACAGTAGACATCAGTACGGGCTTTGCCGCAAAGCGGTTGAATATCCACCTGCCAAAGCCTTTCTCATATTTCACAAAGCCATTGTAAATCCATAACCCCATAGGAAAAGGTATGCGAATGGTGGAACTACCCAGCAAAGAATTGTTCGGAGCAGTGGCAAGCGCCGCTTCAACCTCTTCCATGGCAGTCTCGCCTACCGGAGTGGTACTGCGGTTCTCGACAATCATCTTTTTTTGTCCCGTATACAGAATTTCACCTTCCGGCAAATGCTTGGTTGTGGAACATCCTGCCAGCAACAGTATGCCCGCCATATATACTATCAGTCGTTTCATATCATTCTACAGTTTGCTTCTTCTTTTTCCTGAAGATAAAAAGTTCGCCCAGGCGGTCCATTTTGCGACGAAGCACAAGGCCGACTCCGGTTTCCGTTATTTCCCCGTCGAGCACACTCTCGTAGTTCTTGTCATAGAACACACGGACATAGCGCGTACCGGACGTATCAAGGCGGTACTCAAGCGAAATATTGTCGATAAACGATTCCGCATCATTCGTGGCATTGGCGCCGGTTGTCACCTTACCGCCGATGACAATCTGCACACGGTCGTTGAAAAGACGCTGCGAATAGCGGAAGCTATAATCCGTCTGCTTGTCACCCGTTTCGGCTGACGTACGGTCTTCCATACCCATAGTGAAACTTGCGTTGATGCTTTGGAAAACCGAGCCTGCCAATGAGTTGATCTGACTTTGGATAACACTGTTCAAAGCACTGCCCATAGACAATCCGCCGCCTTTGACACCGCTGTTCATATAAACACCGGTCGCCAGCATGGCAATGGCCTGTTTGCTGCGCTCCTCGGCTCCCATAGCCTGCAACTCATTCTCAATGGTGGCATCATCCGGAGCCGTTATATCGAAAATAAGTTCGGGAGCGTCAAGGCGATTCTTTATAGCTATGGACACATCGAAATTCACCACGCGCGAACCACCGTCATCACCGTCGGCTACCGAAGCGCGCATACGCTCCGTCGCTTTCAGGTTCAGCGTCGGATTCATCGGATCGCCTCGCCAGTCCACATAACTGCCGTTGTTAATCTGGAATTCCTTCAACGGAATGATAGGAAGCGAATACTTCATAATTCCGCCCGAAAGCGTATAACGTCCGGTAAGGCTTATATCGCCTTGCGGAGTATACTGCATGTTCAAATCTCCGCCGCCTTCCAATTCAATGAATTTACTGCGGTCGGGACTTAAATCGGCGCGCAGGCGCACGGCATTGTCGATATGTACGGACATAATCATATCCATACCGCCCAAAGACATGGCGGGAGCCTCATCAGTGCCCACCGAAGCCGTATCGGCAAAAGAAGTAAAGGTTACCAAACCCTCAAGGCGGTCTTCCACCGTCAACGGTGAGTCCGTCAGTACATAGGTAACATCCGTATTGCCCAGCAGGTTCATGTTACCGCGCATGGTCAGGGCATCCAAAGGCCCTCGTACCGTAGCGTTCAAATCGACAAATATCTTGCCGTAGATAAGACTTTCGCGGGTGCGCGGCGCATCCAGCAGCGTATAGTTCTCCGCCAGCAACTTCAAGTCCGCAGTAGGACGTTCCAAATTGCGGAAGTCCACCTTGCCGTTAATGGTAAACGGATTCTTGCTGGTGGTATAAATGGCAAACTTATCAAATATCAGTTGATTATCCTTAATCTGCACGGGACGGTCGTCAAACCAGTAGCGGGCCCCTGCCTGACGGGCATATACCGATACGCTGTCCAGCGTGATATCTCCGTGCATCCTGGGTTTCTCCAACGGTCCGTAGATGTACATCCCGCCATCGAGGTCGCCGGTAAAGGACATCATTTGGTCGGGCACAAAAGCATTGGCAATCTTCATCGGGAAGTGTTCAAAAGAGGTAGTCACTTCCAGCGTGTCCTTTCCGTTCTTCTGTGTCAGTATGCCGTCGGCAGTCATCACTTCCCGGTTGTCATAACTGAAATATGTATTCAGATAATGCGTAGCGCCCTTATCGCCCGGCAGCCATGTGGCTCCCATACCGATGTCTCCCACATGCTGCCGCTCATAGGTCAGTTCATCGATATTGGCTTCGGCTGAAACCTGCAAGGAAGTAGGGGTCTGTATATACTGCGCCTCGGCAGAGAACAAGCCGGTGAGACGGGGCATATAAGGAAGCACCTCGCTCAGTTCGCCCAGTTGGAAACGGCTCAACTCCACGTTCATATTCTGCAATGAAATGCTGTCGTTCTTGTCCGACTGCATACGGAAGCCCAAACCGTTGTCACTATCCATATCGATATTGGCATAGACGCGCATGTTGTTATGCAGATATATCCAATTGCTGTTGTCTACGAAATGGAACTTACGGTATGCGATAACCGGCTCGGCAGGCGTCAAATTAAGCAATACTCCGTTGCCTTTGCCATGTCCCTCCGTCAGCGGACGGGCATTGACGCCGAACAGCACTCCCGTCTGTCCCTTTCCGTCCACATAATTCACGGTCAGTTCGGCATCTTCACTGCGAATCTCACCGGTCAGCGTACTGCGGAATACGAACTGCGGATTCTTCGGTCCGTTAATCACCCCGCTTTGCAGCATCATCCGGGAAGTATCCTGCTTCACGGCAAAGAAAACCGTATCGAGCTGCAACGAGTCCACACGCAATCCGTGAACGGCGGTCCGTCCGTTGATGCCCCGTGCCGGCGTACTCCCAAAGCGAAGGGTGAAGTCATTGAAACTTATGTTTTTTGTTTTCAGGAAATAGCTGACCGGATTGGCCTGCCCCGCCGTCAACTGCATGCCCGCCGAGGGCAATACCTGCCGCAAGGTGGCATGGTCGAGGCGTCTTTCCTCTATCTGTTTCGTCAGAATGGCTACGAACTTGTCCGACTGCCCCAGCAACTCCTCCAACGTGCTGCGGGCACGGAACTGCAAATCCATATCGCCGGCATCCATCCGCAACTTAATGGAATCGCGACGCGCTTCCGCTCCCAGATTGAACGCAACGGGATGTTCCAAAGGTTCGGATGCGATTCCCAGATTATACAAGTCCAGTTCCTCTACTTTCATGTTCAGTCTGCCGTCCATATATTTACGGTCGAGACGAAGGTCGGCTTCGGACTGCATCTTCAACAGTTCATTATCGCTCGTCAACCGTACAGAAGCTACCGCAGATTTCAACCCCGCATTCAGGTTCACACCCGACAGATTCCAGCGGGCATATTGCAGTTCGTCCAGTTTGGCTTCCACAAGAGCCGTCGTCTGACGGGAAGTCATATCCACTCCCCTGCCTTTGGCGGCAACATGCGCAGTAAGTGCATAAACAGAATCTTTGGGCAGGAAATGATGAAGCTGCAAGGCATCTATGGCGAGGTCTGCATGATAGACCTCGGTAGACAGGTTGTAAGCGGCATCCAGATTCAGACTGCCTTTGCCCTCCTGCACTTTGAGCAGGGCATTGCATTGAGGCCCGTCGAGCCCGAGACGCGCTACGAGATTCATACTGTCGGGCACAACGATAGAGCCGTCGGGAGTGACCCCGGTAAGCCCGGTGAGGAAATTAAGGTCTTGCGTCTGCATCTCAAAGTCAAGCCCTCCGCTACGCTTCAGGCTATCCGTAAGGTTCCACAACTCACCGCCGCCGCTCAATGAGAAAGCGCCGGGAAGTTCGGCCGTGAAACGGGAAATCTGCATCTGTTTCAGATTGCCTTCCGTACCGGCATGGATTACCAACGGGCGGAAAGGATAAGCCTCTTTAAAGGTTTCGGGCAGTCCGCCGGCAAAGAGCAATACATCCTGCTTGCCGATATTGGCGTTAAAGCGGGCGGACAACTGTCCGGTAGTGGGTATATCGACAAGTTTCCAATAGGTCTGCGCCGTCAGGTTCATCTCGCTGTGCGGGGTCTTGAGCTGCAAATAGGGAACACGGATAACGGCTGAGTCGGCAAAGAGGCGTCCGGTCAGGGAAGTCACCGTCAGCCCGGAACGGTCGTACATGGAGAACTCGCGGATAACGGCATTCATGTCGCGGCCGCAGGTCATCACCGAATCTATGCCGATACGGATATCGCGCAATGCGATGTGCGAAGCGTCAAATCCCTCGGCAGGAACGGCTGTGCCCGTATCGTAATTCACGGAAGTCCCCGTAAGGGCAAACTTACGCCAGCCATAAAACTGCCGCTTGAGGTCGGCTTCGGCATCCTCTATGCTTGCATCTCCGATAGTGGCTGCCAGCGACATGGAGTCGAGCGGCATCTGCAAATCCACCGACACATTCTTCAGTTTCAGGTTATGCAATGCTACGCGCCAGTTCAAGGCGGTTTCGGTGGTATCCTCCGGAGTTTCGGTAGTGTCGGCAAGCATCACCTGCACGTGGGTATCGCTCAGTTCCACCCGGTTCAGTACGGCATCCTCTTTATTCAGGTCTATGCCGTGACTGGCAAGGAAGAACCGTCCGAGCGTACCTTTTATGCGCATGCCTTCCAGCAGGCCGGAAGAGTTTACGGCCACCCGTTGCAAAGTGATGTCATCCACCTCTACCCTTCCTTTCAATAAGGGCCATGCCTGTACGCGGACGTTCAGGCTTCCGAGGTTCAGCAAGGTATCGGGGTGTTGGATATCAGCAGTATCGCTTCCCGGCTGCACTACCTGAACACCGCGTACAAGCAGGTTCAACGGAAAACGAAGGTCTATCCGCTCTACGGAGATATTCATGCCCGTAGCATCCGATGCTATTGCCGTGGCCTGCTTCCGTATAAAATTCTGTACGGGCGGCACGTAAAGCAATATCATCAATATTACAAATAGGATAATAGGAGTAAGAAGCACCCAAAGTGCCCCTCTTAACCATTTTCTTCTCATTGGAACGTCAAGCTGTCATCGATTAATTCGTACAAAGTAAACAATTAATTTTGAGATAAAGTTCCTAATAAAAGAAAAATACTATGTTGCGCCGGTGTTTACGACCACTTATACCGTAATTGCTTATTCTAATCCGCCCGTGCCTGCAAGCGGATAATGTCCTCGATAAGAGCAAGCGAACGCAGTGCCCGCTGCCTCTGCCCGGCTGTAAAAGGAGTACCGCGCAAGCCTTCCAGTATTTTAAGCTCCGCCACCAGTTCCGTAGCGCCAATCAGCGTAAAGAGAGGAATCATCTTGTGCGAAACGGCCGCCACCTCGTCCATATCCGCCGCATCCGCCGCCTTTTGCAAACGTTCGGCATTGAGGCGGGTTTCGGTAACGAAGCTCTCCATAATGGACTTTGCCGCCTCCGGGTCGTCACCGGAGAAAGCGGTGAGTGCCGAGAAATCATAAGGAGCATCCGGCGATGAAGCCTCAACCGTCTCCGCTGCTGCTACTTCGCTCCGCACGGCAGATGTTTGTCCGATACCTTCCGCATTCAGTTCCCGGAACAGTTCCGCCACCGTAAACGGTTTGTGCAGGCAACCGGCAAAGCCATATTCCTTGAACTCTTCCGGCTTCATATCGCTACGGGCGGTAACGGCTATCACGGGAATGGCCTGCGCTTGGGGCAGGTTCGACGCACGCAACAGTTTCAACAGGTCGAAACCGTTGATGGCAGGCATCTGTACATCGGTGAGCAACACATCAAAGGTATCGGAACGCAGGGCATCCAGCAATTCGTCCAATTGCATGCACGATACCGAAGCGATGCCGCTATGCTGGAGCATGGCTGCGGTAAGCGTAAGCTGAATGCGGTCGTCGTCAATCAGCAGCACACGGAGCGAAGGTTGTGAAGAAGCGGACATACTCTCTGAAAGAGCGGAAGAAATTCCGGTTTCCGTCTCCTGATATTTCTCGCCGGTATCCTCCGATACCTGTACGGGGAACAAGGGAACACGCAGCGTAAATGTACTTCCCTTGCCCGGCACACTGTCCACATCAATCGTTCCTTCCAGCAACTGCACAAGCATGCGCACAATAGACAAACCGAGTCCGAAGCCCTCTTTGCCCTGCGCACCGGGAAGGCGGGTAAACTCCTGGAAAATCCGCTCCCTGTCCGCCGGTTCCATACCTTTGCCCGTATCGGCAATGGCCACCATCAGCCGGCGTTCCTCGTAACGCGCCGTCATCGTTATGCTCCCCTCGTCCGTAAACTTCACTGCATTGGACAGCAGGTTGTTGATAATCTGGCGGAGACGGAGCGGGTCGCAGATGTAAGTACTCTCCAGTTCGGGAGCAATATCGCAATGCAACTCCAGGCTTTTGGCAGAAGTCAGCGGTTCAAAACTGACATGAATCTCTTCCAGCAAGCGGGCGGGATGGAAGGTGACCCGGTTTATCTCCGCCTTATGAAGGTCGAGCCTGTGGAAATCGAGCAAATCGACCACCAGCTTCAGCAGATGTTCCGATGAGGTTTTCATATTATCCAGGTAGAAGCGTTGCCGTTCGTCCACCGTCAGACGGGAGAGCAGGTCGGCATAGCCCATGATGGAGCCGAGCGGCGCCTTAAAGTCGTGGGTGATGGCAAGCATCATCTTCTCGCGCGTGGCCAGCAGGTCCTCGGCACGGCGGCGGGCTTCTTCCAGTTCGCGGCGATAGCGGTTGCTGCGCGTAATGTCGCGCCCTATGATTATCAGGAAAAAGACGGAAAGCAGCACCGCGCCGACGGCAATGCCGCTGATTGTCTTAATGGAGTGATGGCGTACGGACTGCTGGTACTCCGCCTCTTTGCGGGCACGCTGCAGGGTTTCCTGTTCGTAGCCTTTCAGCAGACTGTCGATACGGGCGGTCAGCATCCGGTCCATGCGTTGCAAGGTACGCCTGCGGCGCTGTACAATCGCAATGTGTTCTTTCTGCTGTTGTGCCACGGCACGCAGCTTTTCCTGCAGGGAATCCACCGGATTATACACGTTAATCACCGTATCCGTGGCATATTCGAGGGAAGTCTTTACCTGAATGGCGGTATCTTTCTTAGGCGGCACGAACACCTCTCCCAAACGGCGGAAGAATCCTTTCTTCCTGGGCTTGGTAACCACCGTGTCGCGATGCGTAATGATGCGCTGCTGTACGCGCTGGTTTGTCACAAACGAATCCTGCCGGGTAGCGATAATATTTTCTATCTCCCGGGTAGAGACCATGCTGTCGTTCGTCTCGCTCAACACGCGCAGCATGTAAATGGTGTTCGCATCCTTCTTCCGAAGAAGCGTGATGAGACTGTCCGTCCACTGCACGTCCCGGTTATCGGAAAGCATAAGATGCTCCATCTCCCGGTGCACAAAGAACAGGGAAAAGAACAACACTCCCAGCAGCAGAGTGTATCCGACAGCTATCTTTACTTTCGATACGCTATTCATAAACAGGTAATAAAAGAGTTATGGAGCGACAGGGTGACAAAGCATCGCCCCGTGCATCATCTTGTCCTCGTTTTATAGCGGAAGCGCAGCCACAGCATCACCCCGGCACTGGTCAGACCGAACGGGAAAGCCATCCACACGCCGACCAGTCCCCAGCCCAGCACAAAACCGCAAAAATATCCTACGGGCAAAGATATAATAAAATAAGAAATAAATGCAATAACCATCATCGGCTTTACATCCGATATGCCCCGCAGCGCATTGGCAAAGTTGATTTGCAGTCCGTCGCCAAACTGATAAATCAAGAAAGGGAAGAACAAAGAGGCTACCAGCGCCGAAGCCTCTGCGCTATCCGTAAACCAGCCGCCCACCTGTCCGCGCATCACAAAAACGATGCTCATAAGCACTACTTCCATAGCCATTATCAAGTGGAAACCCGCAAATGTGGAGCGGCGTACATTCTCCATATCGTCTTGCCCCTTGAAATTGCTGACACGCACCGCCACCGCTGCGCCCATACCGTAGTACATCATAAACGTGAATTGCGAAATGGTCAGCATTATCTGATGGGATGCCAAAGCGATAGTGCCCAGCCAGCCCACCATGATGGCGCTAAGGCTGAAAGAGGCCGTCTCCATTCCCATCTGCAAACCGACAGGCCAGCCCAGTGCATTGAGCTTCTTGAACACCGGAAACGACCATCCCATGCGGGAGAACCCGATCCGGTAGCGGATAAAGCGGCGACCGCGCAGCACAATCAACGCAAACACCACCACCATCATAATACGCGAGAACAACGTACTGATGCCTGCTCCCAGCAACCCCAGCTCCGGGAAGCCCAGTTTGCCGTTGATAAGGATATAGTTGCCTATGATGTTCAGCGTATTTCCGCCCAGCAATATCCACATGGCGGTCTTCGTATCTGTGATTCCGTCCGTAAACTGCTTGAAGCCGTTGAACAGCATCACGAAAACCAGCGAAGCAAGCAATACCAGGTAATAAGGTTTTATCAAAGGCATCAGTTCCTCGGGCTGCCCCAGGCGCTCCACGTTGAAGTAGACCACCGTCATGATAAACGTAAGGAGCAATGCCACCAGGACATTCGCCACCAAACTGCAACGCAACGCCTGCCCTGCTTCCGCAAAACGGCGGTTGCCGTAAAGACTGCCCACGATAGGCGTCAGCCCGTAACTGAAACCGGTACTGAAAATGATGCAAAGCGTAAATACATTGTTTACGAAAGAAGCTGCACCCAACTCCTCGGTACTGTGATGCCCGATCATCAGAGTATCGGCAAAACCGAGAATAATTACTCCCACCTGTCCGATAACAATGGGAAGTCCCAAAAATATCAACGCTTTATAATGCTGCTTATAGCCGGCTATCCAATTCATCATCTTATTGTCTAAAATTTGTTTCAAAGGGAGAAACCATTGTTCCCCTGGCGGGAAACCAGAGTTTCCTTAGTAAGAAACCAAAGTTTCCCTAATGGGAAACGGGAGTTCCCCCGACGGGAAACGGGAGTTTCCTCAACAGGAAACTGAAGCTTCCTCAACAAGGAAACCTAAGTTTCCTTAACAGGGAACTTTCGTTTCGTCAAACGGCGCCCTTCCCTTCCTGCAAAGAGACGAAAAACGCTCCCTTTGACTGTCATTTATCACTCTTATAATATAATACTACGGCATTGCTTTCGCAGAAAGTACGCTGCGCCACAGTATGCAACTGCTCCGTCGTAACGGAGCGATAACGCTCTACTTCAAGGTCAATATCTTCCGCCTTTCCCGTCAGCTCGAACCAGGCAAGGTTTGTGGCTACGTTCAGATAGTTGATATTGCCGAATATCTGGGTAGATTCAAACTTGTTCTTAACCTTCTCCAGTTCCTGCCCGTCTACCGGAGACCGCTGCAACTCTTCCAGTTCTTTACGGACAGCAGCTTCCGCCTGCTCCAACGACACACCTGCCGCAGGTTTACCGCTGATTTGCAGCAGACCCGCATCACGCGTACCGCTGATGTACGCGTCGATACCGGAAAAGATATTCTGTTCCTGTACCAAGCGGCGGTTCAAACGGCTGGAACGTCCGTTGCTGAGAATATCGGACAGAATATCGAATGCGTAATAATCCGCACCCTCGCGACTGCACATGTGATAACCCATGAACAAGGCGTCCAGCGGCACGTTTCTTTCTACCGTCAACCGGCGTTCCTGCGTTTGCTCCGGCTCCTGCGGCAATTGCCTCACCGGAACGTCCCGCCGGGGTATGGGAGCAAACCACTTCTCGGTAAGCTTAACGGTTTCATCCCATGAAATGTTTCCCGTCACTGCCAACACGGCATTGTTCGGAGCATAGAAACGATAGAAGAAACTCTTCACCTCGTCCAGCGTGGCTTGCTCTATGTGCGAGAGTTCCTTGCCGATAGTAGGCCAGCGGTACGGATGCACCCGGAACGCCAACGGCCGGAACAGATGCCCCACATCGCCATACGGCTGGTTAAGGCAGCGTTGCTTGAACTCTTCCATCACTACACCGCGTTGCACTTCGAGGCTTTGCTCGCTGAAAGCCAGCTCCAGCATACGGTCGGACTCCAGCCAAAAGGCTGTCTCTACGTTCGGCTTCGGAACGGTGAGGTAGTAATTGGTAATGTCATTATTGGTCCAGGCATTGTTTTCTCCCCCCGCCAACTGCAAAGGCGTATCGTAATCGGGAATATGCGCCGAACCGCCGAACATCAGATGCTCGAACAAATGGGCAAAGCCGGTATGCTCGGGATGCTCGTCGCGCGCACCGACATCGTAAACGATGTTCAGTGCCACCATCTGCGTGCTGGTATCCTCGTAGTGTACCAGCCGCAGGCCGTTGGGGAAACAATGCTTATTTATCTTCATACTTGTGTGACAGAGCGAGACTCTCTTCCCAAAGGTTTGACGCAATTCTGTTTATCAGTCAATCACAGTCACCTTCTCAATCTTCACATCCTCTTCCGGACGGTCGCTGCGGTCTGTCTTTACCTGTTGTATCTTATCTACCACATCCATGCCTTCAACGACTTCGCCGAACACGGTATATTCGCCGTCCAGATGCGGTGTGCCGCCTACAGTGGTATATGCCTTTACCTGTTCCGGCGTGAAACGGAACTCCGGTTCGCCGGCCACCTGAGCCTCAGCCTGCGCGATAAGCGTGTCCTGCAGATTCATCAGCCCTTCCTGGTCACCGTCCTTACGCATCTTGTAGATTTCCTTCATGTGTTTCTGCGCCAAAGCATTGAAAGCATTGTTCAGGCGTGCCTGGTTCATCTGATGTTCCATGCCGAGAAGCGTAGAATCGTTATACACCTTTCCGGTCACGATATAGAACTGACAACCGGACGATTCCTTCTTCGGGTTTACGTTATCTCCCTGACGGGCGGCAGACAGCGCACCTTTCTTATGGAAGTATTTCGGGTAGACAAACTCCGCAGGAACAGTGTATCCCACATCGCCCGCTCCCAGCATCTTGCCTTTCGGGGCATTCTTCGATTCGGGGTCGCCCGCCTGTATCATGAAGTCCTTGATGACACGGTGAAACAGCGTACCTTCATAAGTACCTTCCTCGGCCAGCTTGATAAAGTTATCGCGATGCTTCGGCGTTTCGTTATACAGTTTCACGATGATGTCACCCGCACTTGTCTCAATCTTCAACTTCGTTTCTTTTTCCATATTTCCGTCTTTCTTTTGTCCCGGTTTGCAGGCCGTCAGGCCGCACACCAGTATGGTTAATAATACAATGAGATTTCTTTTCATCTGTCTTTTTGTTTAATTTAAGCCTGCAAATATACTAAAATCGGACAAAACGATTTACCTTTGTGCCATAAAAGAGATAAAAAGCAGAAGGTATGAAATCCATATTAATCGTAGAAGATGATATCACTTACGGCATGATATTGAAAACATGGCTTGGCAAAAAAGGATTCCAAGTCAGTTCGGCAAGCAGTATAGCCCGTGCCCAGAAGCATATCGAAGCCGAGACGGTGGACCTGATACTGTCCGACTTGCGCCTGCCCGACCGCGACGGCATAGATTTGCTGAAGTGGCTGGGAGAACATTCCCTGCACATCCCTCTTATCATCATGACGGGCTATGCCGACATACAGTCTGCCGTGCAAGCCATGAAACTGGGTGCATGCGACTACATTGCAAAACCCGTAAACCCCGACGAGTTATTGAAGAAAATGGATGAAGCCCTGAAGTCCTCATCCGTTGCTTCGGAACAGACCATCCGTTCGACCCAAACAGACCATGCGTTCGACCCAAACAGACCGTCTGTTTCGTCCAAACAGACCATGCGTTCCGAAAGCAATGGAAATCCCTGCCGGAAAGGTGCAGAAACCGCTTCATCCGACTACCTGGAAGGCGAAAGCGATGCCGCCAGGCAACTTTATAATTATGTGAACCTGGTTTCTCCCACCAACATGTCCGTCCTCATCAACGGGGCCAGCGGAACAGGCAAGGAGTACGTGGCGCAACGCATCCATAAGTTGAGCCGCCGCGCCAAACAGCCGTTCATTGCCATTGACTGCGGAGCTATCCCCAAAGAGCTGGCGGCTTCCGAATTCTTCGGCCATGTAAAAGGTTCCTTTACCGGTGCGCTGACCGACAAGACGGGCGCGTTCGTTGCTGCCAACGGCGGCACTATCTTTTTGGATGAAATAGGTAACCTCAGCTACGAGGTGCAGATACAATTGCTCCGCGCCCTGCAGGAACGTAAAATACGTCCTGTCGGCTCCAACAAGGAGATACAGGTAGACGTGCGCTTAGTGTCCGCCACCAATGAGAATCTGGAACAGGCCATCGAGAAAGGGACTTTCCGCGAGGATCTCTACCACCGCATCAATGAGTTTACCCTGCGTATGCCGCAACTGAAAGACCGCCGCGAGGATATCCTGCTCTTTGCAAACTTCTTCCTGGACCAGGCAAACCGCGAACTGGACAAGCACCTCATCGGCTTTGACGAAAAGGCATCCAAAGCTTTATTGGAATATCAATGGCCGGGCAACCTGCGCCAGATGAAGAACATCGTCCGGCGTGCCACCCTTTTGGCGCAAGACAAGCTCATCACCCTGAACGAGCTTAGCGAACTGAAGAGTCCGGTAGCCCCATCCGCAACAGGTATGCCTCTCCGTAACGAAGAGACCGAAAAGCTGCAGATAATCGAAGCCTTGAAGCAGACAGGATATAACAAAAGCCGCGCCGCCCAACTGCTGGGGATAGACAGAAAGACACTTTACAACAAACTTAAATTATATGGAATGGAGTTATAACTGTGGAAAAACTCCACACTCTATTCCACACTTTCCACACCGCTTCCACACATCTTCACACCCCTGCGCACCTTCACAGTAAAAATAGCGTGCTAATATGCAATGACTTACCGTTTCCACCCTCACTCTGGCACGTCATTTGATATATATACTGTGTGAAGTTTAACTCCACAACATCAAAGTAGAATCTACCTAAACCAAAACCGAATAAATATATTAACCTAATTAAAAACAAGTAAAAAACAAAAAACTAGTATTAGTAGCAGCCCTGTTTATGTTTGTTTGTGACGGATCGTTCTTGGCCTGAGCACAGATGCAAACGGCCAAGAGCATCCATTTCACAACTTCATGTGCCGAATAATAGTAAGCACACTGACAACAAAAAAGCCGTTTCCTCCTTGTCTATTCCGGGAAACGGCTTTTTGTCGTAATAAAGCGGTGAGGAACTTTTTCCTCTTATCTTAATATCTTACCAATGTCTTTCCGGGTAAAGGTCGTTCCACCATGCCGGACTATCCTGCAGCCAACGTGCAAACCATGCCATGATAGAGTTGTGCCACAACTCGCGCTTGGGATAATCACTGATGAAATGATTCTCACCGTCCACCGTTATGAACTCAACCGGCTTACCCAATATCTTCAAGGCATTGTACAACTGAATACTCTCGCCGATAGGCACATTCGTGTCCACCGTACCATGCAACAGCAACAACGGGGTCTTGATTTTATCCGCATTGAACAATGCTCCGTGTTTGGTAAACAAGTCGGGATTATTCCACGGATAGCTCCCGGCAGCGGCAACGGAGTTATAGGAATAGCCCCAATAGCCCTCGCCCCAGTAACTGGTCACGTTACTGATGCCCGCATGTGAAACGGCAGCGGCAAACAAATCCGTCTTGGTCTGCAAGTACATCGTCATAAAACCGCCATAGGATGCTCCGATACAGCCGATACGCTTGTCGTTGACAAACGGATGCGCGGCGCAGAACTTCTTCGTTCCCTCGATGATTTCATCGGCAGTGCGTTCTCCCCACGCATTGACATGACGGGCGGAAAACTCCTGACCGTAACCGATAGCCCCGCTGGGCTGGATAACATAAACCACATAATCGCGTGATGCAAACAATTGCGCACAATAAGGCGAAGTGATGCCGCGTGTGGTAGGTGTAGTCCCGCCGTAGTAATAAACGATAAGCGGATATTTCCTGTTCGGGTCGAAAGCCGGCGGCAGGCATATCATACCTTTAATCTCCGTACCGTCTTCCGCCGTGAAGTTCCACTCCTTCATTGTGCCCATATCTATCTTGTCCAAGACGGACTTCATCGGATTGGCAAGCAAAACGGATGTTTTCTTCTTCACATCATACGTATAGGCAACTCCCACACTGGCATTGCCACCACCGACATAGGCGGCAACCGCAGGATTGTACTCCGCCAGGTCGAAGGAAGAAATCACATCTTCCTGAAGCGGCAGCATTTCAAAACTCTCCGTCTTCGGCACATAGCGATAGATATGTCTGCAATCTTCGTCCGTTGTATTGAAGTAGATACAACCGTCTACACGGTTCCACTGCAGGAAGTCGACGGCAGGATTGAAATCGCGCGTGATGGGATTAACCTTTTTCGTGGCCTTGTCCACAATGAATGCCTGAGTATCGAAATCATTGGCGATGGGATGCTCGCCGCAGTTTTTCCCTATTCCGTCAAAAGCCATCGGACTGCCGATTACCAAAAGCTGTCCGCCGTCGGGAGAGTAAGCCGCCCTGTTTACATAAGGGTCCCACGCCACCAGCGTATCCGCCTGCAACGTAGCCAAATCCAGCTCGAAGATGGAAGTAAGCGAGAAAGGACATTGAGTGATATTCGATTTAGAGGTGGAGCACAAGAGTTTCTTGCCGTCAGAGGATATATCATTCAGATAAACGGCATGGCTGCCGTAAGTGAGACGTTCGGAAAGTCCGGTGACAGGGTCGTACCTAACGAGATAGTTGCGGGAACGCGCATCGGGAATCCGGTCGTCGGGATGCAGCAGCCGCTTCAAAGGACCGCCTACCGCTTCTCCCTTATCATCCGGAGAGTAGATAAGATAGTCTTCTGCAGGCGACCATGCAAAATATCCCTCGGGAACATCTTTCAGCAACACTTCCTCGCGCATGGTAGCAGGGTCGAACACAACCAAATCACTCCGTTGCCTGCCTGTTACGGTATAATAAAGCTTATTGCTGCGGGGCATCCAACGCATTTTCTCATCGGCAGCGGGCAGTATCACCCTGCCCGTCTTCAGTTCGGTCAGTTCACAACGTGTCCTTGAGCGCTTCAACGAGTAGTTATCCGCATAGCAGGCAAGCAGATATTTGCCGTTCGGAGAGAGACTGACCGAGCGCACGCGACTTCCGAAAGCCGTATTGTGCAATGCGAAACGTCTTTTCAAATCGGGTGCGAGCCGGTAACCTACATCGGCAAACTCCTTATCCTTCTCAAACTCGCACTTCAATACGGGAACAGCCTTATCGGCAGCCGTCGACAACAATTTAACGACTATCTCATAATCCGTTTCCGGCTCCAGACGCAGACTGAGTACCGAAGGAGCAACCTGCGACAAGCTATCTTCCGCAGTTGTTTTAGACTGTTTGGAAACGCCATTCACAAACACCTCGAAACGCGCGGGAGAGTAAATATTCAACTTTCCTTTCATAAAGCGTTCCGCACGCAGATGGGTGGCAAACAGATAGAACAGATTATCCTTATCGGCTTTCTCCACCCGTACATATCCTGCGGTATCCGCCGTGATACGTTCGTAAGGACGCCCGTCGAAGTCAAGACTGATATCGGTTTTCAACAAAGCGTCGGCCGTGAATTTCTCCCCAGTAAAATTGATACTGTCACCCTGGAGCGGAGTACGCACCGCAACAGCAGGACGTACATTGTATTCGGTCACTTTATCCTGTGCCCGAACTGCAAGCGCAACAAGCAGGGACAGTCCCGAAAAAATCAGAATCTTTTTCATTGAATTTGTTATTAACAGATTATCAAACCATTTCAAAGCCATTCCATAGATTACCGGCAGGGACAGGGGCTTCCACCTCTATCAGTTTCTTGGATACCGGATGTACAAAGCGCACAAAGCGCGCATGCAGGCAAATGCTTCCGTCGGGATTGGAACGGGGAGAACCGTACTTCAAATCTCCCTTAATGGGACATCCCATTTTTGCCAACTGACAGCGTATCTGATGATGCCGCCCCGTTTTCAGGTCTATTTCCAGCAGATAATAGTTCTGCGACCGAGCTATGAGCCGATAATGCAAAATCGCTTTCTTGCTGTTCGGCACTTCCTTATCGTAGGCATAGCTCTTGTTTTGCTTCTCATTACGTACCAAATAGTGCACCAGCTCACCCTCTGACTCCCGAGGGCGGTTCTTCACCACTGCCCAATAGGTTTTCTTCACCTCACTGTTCCTGAACATCTCGTTCAGACGGGCAAGTGCCTTACTCGTTTTGGCAAAAACAACAAGACCGCTTACGGGGCGGTCCAAACGGTGTGTAACACCTATAAAGACATTGCCGGGCTTTTGATATTTCTCCTTAAGATACAGCTTTACGGTTTCCGAAAGCGGCGTATCACCCGTCTTGTCTCCCTGAACTATCTCGGAAGCGGTCTTGTTGACTATAATGATATGATTGTCTTCGTATACGACAGTCATTTATTTAGCGATTAGTGATTAGCGATTAGTGATTAAAAAACTGAGGTTAGCGGCTGGCAATTCTCACTAACCGCTAACCGTCAATCACTATTTTACATGTTCATACCACCGTCTACCTGAATTACCTGTCCTGATACATAAGAAGACATATCAGAAGCCAGGAAGGTAGCAATATTGGCAACGTCTTCGGGAGTACCGCCACGACGCAAAGGTATCTTCTTGCACCATTCGGCTTTTACTTCTTCGGACAGCGCATCCGTCATAGCCGTCATAATGAAGCCCGGAGCAATAGCGTTGGCACGGATGCCGCGAGAACCCAGTTCTTGTGCGATAGACTTTGCCAATGCAATCATACCGGCCTTAGAAGCAGAGTAGTTTGCCTGGCCTGCATTACCGTGAACACCTACTACAGAAGCCATATTGATAATGCTGCCGGCTTTCTGGCGCATCATAATCGGAGTACAAGCGTGAATGAAGTTGAAAGCCGATTTCAAGTTCACGTTGATAACCATATCCCATTGCTGTTCGGTCATGCGCATCATCAGACCGTCACGGGTGATACCGGCGTTGTTTACCAGAATATCAATGCGACCGAAGTCTGCATGGATAGCCTCCACCACTTTGGCAGTATCTTCAAAGCTGGCAGCATTGGAAGCATACGCTTTGGCCTTTACGCCCAACGTTTCGATTTCTTTAGCTGTAGCTTCAGCATTTTCGTCAATCACCAGGTCGGTGAATGCTATATTAGCTCCTTCTTGAGCGAACTTTAAAGCAATAGCCTTACCAATGCCGCGAGCGGCGCCGGTTACAATGGCTGTTTTTCCGTCTAATAATCCCATACTGTTTTTAATTATTGATTAAATGTTTTTATGTTCTATGCAATGCGCCAAACACGAGGTTGACAACGTATTTGTCGCGGGTTTCATCATCCAACTTTGCACCGATATGGCCGCGGATATAGGGCACTTCAATCCCTTTTACGCAATAATGCACCAACTCGGCAGTCATGTCAATATCGTCTATTCTGAACACGCCTTTCTCCACTCCTTCGCGCAATACATCTTTGAACAGCAGTATCTCCTTGGCATCAAAACGCTTACGTACCTTCTCTACCCGCCAAATGTCGCGAAAGAAATTAGCCCGGAGCGTCCCATTACGGAATACCACCTCTTTCACTGCATCTAGACGCGTGTATATCATTTCAATCATCTTCTCGTCCGGCGATATATTCTTCTCCGCCACACGCTTCATCATGTCCGAAAGCATATCCAGTTCCGATTCGACAACAGCCATATAAATATCTTCCTTGCTCTTAAAATAGGTATAAAGCGTTCTCCTACCTTTTTTAGAAGCGAGGGCAATATCATTCATCGTGGTATTCTCAACACCCATTTTAGCAAACAACTGACGGGCTACATCCACTAATTTAGCTTTTGTCTTCGATACGGCCATAGACTAATTGCACATTGCTTAATAATTTGTGCAAAAGTAAGACATTTCCGCATATATCACAAACAAAAGCACATTTTATTAACAATCAAGCCAATTAGCAAATAAAAATATTTGTATTTTATCAGCCTATTTATCAACCGATTATGTATATTAGTGCATTTCTTATGAAAAATAAGCCGGCTTTTATTTGCAAATTCAAATAAAAGCCGTACCTTTGCACTCACAAAACATCGCGGAGTGGAGCAGTTGGTAGCTCGTTGGGCTCATAACCCAAAGGTCGTCTGTTCGAGTCAGGCCTCCGCAACTAAAAAAGATCGCTGATTCAGCGGTCTTTTTTCATTTTATCGGGTCAACGTAAAAAATCCTCATCTAGGGTCAACGTAACAATCTGGGATCAACGTAACAATCTGAGGGATTTTATATTTAAGCATATAATTTAGCAAGTC
>CAUAWO010000010.1:0-72149 GCA_958432865.1 Bacteroides stercoris | reverse complement strand
GCACATCCCAATAGGTATATTGGTTCTGCGCATTGCGCTTGATGACAATGGTATGGGTGCCATTGCTCATCTTCGGACAGGCTCTCGAACTTCCCTTCACAAATTTCCATCCCAGTTCATAAAGAAAATCTGGCAGCGAGATGAGTGTCTTGATCTGATTGAAATCCACTTTCATAGGCATAAGGATTATTGTTTGTCAATCATTTTAAAACACTTTTCCCCTTCCTTCCAGCCATCACCAAGCGTTGCTGACCGGAAAGAAGGGGAAAAAGCTATTCTCAGTTTCCCTTCATGGTAGTGAAGGTCAGGTCAATTGTCTTTTCGGGATTGCTGGCTACATCCAGCTCCTTAGTTTCATGATAGATTTCCTTGCCGTCCTGGGTGATGCGCATCGACAGGGTGCCGTTCTCCGTGGAATACAATACACCTTGCACCGTCATTTCCTTCACCAGCCCTTCGGTTGTATAGGTGGCAGTTCCGCTAAACGGTTCATCCACGGATGACTGGCTGACTCCGGTCTGTTCACACTTGAACTTCACCCCATCCAGATTGATGAGATGGGCGTTTCCACGGGGTGAATGACCGGTCACCTTGAAGGTGATGCTGTAGAGATGGCCTTCTTCTCCTGATATGGGAGAATCGTCACTGCTGCAGGAGGCAAACATTACACTCAGAAGGGTCACTAATGCAAAATAAAACTTTTTCATGGCGCTTGTTTTTTAGGGTTATAACTTCATGTTCTTGTTGTTTCTCGAATCATTGGGTTTCTTCAGTTTGTCTTTCTCAGCCTTCTTCCGGGCGATAGGTTCCAACACCTGGTTGACATCTTCAATAATCTTTACATAATTCTGTTGTACGATTTCCTCCAGGATATCCATTTCCAGCTTCTCGTTGCCGGATGCCAATTTGACCGGCAGAGAGAACGGAGGGATCTCTTTTTCTTCAAACTTGCACATGTTCATCTGCACATTGAAGAAGGGCGGCTTTCCACCGGCTATCTTGCCGATGAAGTGACCGGCTGACTGGCCAGCCACTTCACGGGCCTTCAGTACCTTTTCCTTCTGCAGGCTTTCAGTCCGGCTGTTTCCGCCTCCCTCCTGTTGAGAGAAACTTTCCTGGGCTTCCTTCTGTTCTCCGAAAAGATTTTCAATGTCCTTGGCAGTCTTTTCGTTTCCGGTCATACCATAGGCTTGGGTACCGCAGGATGCTTTCAAGATATTGGCACTCTTCTCTCCATAATCTCGGACTGCCTGATTGAAATCCTGCACAGCCAGGATGGTCGATACATTATGCTTTCGAGCGGTTCCGATAAAGGTGTCAATGCCTTGTAGCAGGATGGTCGGAAACTCATCCACCATGAAGACGCTGGTGGCTTTCCCAGGATTGTTCATCTGCGACATCAGCACACTACCGATACAGGAGATGGCTGGAGAAACGGCTTCCTTGATGGTGGGGGCATTACCGACACAAAGCAGAGTCGGATGCTCCTTGTTGGTGATGTCCAGCGAAAACTCTTCCTCCGGCAGGGGCGACAACACCCAAAAGATGTATTTGTTGTTCAGCATGACCAGCGGAGTCTGTGCCGATGATACGGCTCCGGCTGTCTGCTGCTGGGCTCCGAGCTTCCAGGCTGTCAGCATCGAAGACATGTTCAAAGCTATTTCAGCATCTTCCGAAAGCCATTCAAAAACAAGTTCGCTGTCAGAAAGAGCGAAAGCAATCACATGGGGTAGCGTACATATTCCCTTGTCCTTGTCTTTAAAGCATTTGTAGGCGATTGAATAGACGTAGTTGATGGCATTGTTCGCCCAGAAGTCAGTCTTCTCCTTCCAACTGGCCTCCAAATTCTTCATCAGGGTCATGATGATGTTCCGGATGAAAAGGGATTCATTCCCCTTGGCCATATACTTCGGTGAGAGCACATTCACTCTCACGGTTCTCGACATATCGACAAAGTTGATGTAGGCAAAGTTGGGGGTAGGCTTGCCTTGCTTCTTAAAGTATTCGATACTACCGTAAGCAATCCTCGACAGGATGGGTGAGTTGTCCTTGGTCGGATCACCTTCCCAGTCATAGATGAATCCGGCATAATTCCGTTCGGCACATTGGTAAATCATTCCCTTGATCCAGCTTTCAGACTTTCCGGATCCGGGTCCTCCGTCGATGTAGATATTCTGTTGGGGCTTGTGGATGACCAGGGGGCCTTCAGCCGTCTCAAAGGCGAAGTAGAAAGGAGATGTCTCGTTGCTCAATCCGAAGATACTTGAATCTGAGACCACCTTCCGGCGGAAGAAATAAGGTAACGTCTTGATGACAAGCAGGGTGTAGCCGACAAAAACTACGGGAAAGAAGAAGAGGTTATACCAGCGGATTACCTGGCTGAACCCAGCTACCAGCGCGGTAGCTGCCAGCAAG
This sequence comes from Bacteroides stercoris, assembly GCA_958432865.1. Classification (GTDB taxonomy): domain Bacteria; phylum Bacteroidota; class Bacteroidia; order Bacteroidales; family Bacteroidaceae; genus Bacteroides; species Bacteroides stercoris_A. The sequence goes on along the minus strand of CAUAWO010000010.1, from coordinate 69,734 downwards.
GTCAAACTGGTATAAAACCACTTCCTGTCCTCCGGTCCCGGCTTGCGGTATGGAAAGAGAAAGGCCAGTCCGGCTATCAGTATCACATAGAGGAAACGGAACAGGAGCTGCTTGTCCATCAGTTTTCCCCAAATTCCTTGCATCTCCGGTTCATAGAACCGGTTGATGATTGCCCACTGAAACAGCACGGCCATCCCAATCAGCGTAGATAGCAGTATCAGGATGAATGACAGGTCTTTCTTCTCTTTATCCATACCTTTATCACTTTAGGCAGTTACTTCTTCTTTCTTCTCAGCTTTTCCAAGCAGTTCGATGCGGTTGACGGTCAGGGTCACCGAAGGGATGCAGTTGCCATCGTCCTTCTTGAATACATCGACAAAGACATCACCGGTCACATAGACCTGCACACCCTTCTTGATGTATTCCACTACCTTGCTTTCGTAATTCACGAAACAGCATACCCACAGCGTCTGTTCTGCTCCCTGCGCGTTCTTATACTTGGTTGAAACATTGAAGTTGAAACCTTTTCCATTCTTGTTCGCACGTGCATCTGCACCTACATAACCGATAATTTGTCCTGTAAACATAGTTTTAAAATTTAAAGTGCTAAAATAAAATCATTATTCATGGTTTTCCGTTCCTGATAGGCCTCCATCCAGTCATTGGCGGTGCGGTCATTGATTTCCAAATTCAGTTCCATCATGTCCTTCATATACATCTTCCGCAACGGCACACTGGCCATCACATCCTCCAAAGTGAACGAAACGGATTCCGGCTTGTCCGCTATGCCGAACTGCCGGTCCAGATGTTCCTTCATCCCTTCCGTCAGATGACTGCTGTCAATCCGTTCCATCAGTTCCGGTGCCGGAACAAATCCTTCCTTCTTCAGGTCATCCAGCAGTTCCTTGTTTCCCTGAATAACACCCACCATGAATTTTTCTTCCTGACTTAACAGAGAAAACATCTCCTGACTCCGTTCCTGTATCATACCACTGGCCTTTCCGACATCCGACAGGATGCTGTAGATGAACTTCGGGTCTTCCTTCAGCGCAGCCAGCCAGTTCTTCAGATACATGGCATTCTCCTCGCGAATGCTGGTCGTGATGCCCATGGCCTGTCCGGTAGTGGCTGCAGTCAGTTCGGCAATGAGTTCTTCCTTGGCGTATTTATCATCCCCAAAGACAACTCCCTTTTCCCGGTTCAGCAGATGCACTTCCCCGGTGGAATGGGCCATCTCATGCATCAGGGTGGCATAAAACGATTCACCGTCCTCAAACTGCCCTTTCAGGGGGACAACGATGTGCCCGTCCTTTTCCCCGCGTGCGTAGTAGGCCTGGTTCCCTTCCTTGGGCAGGATCGGACACACCCATTTGCCTTCTCTTATCATGACATCCAGCAGGGGCATGGCGAACATGCCTTTTTCATCCTTCAAGGCCGGTGACTTGAACCGGTTTTCCAGCTGTTCGTACAGTTCCGGCTTCACTTCCTTCAGATTGGTCTGATTCACATTGAAGACGTTGTAGGTCTTCATATAAGGGGTCACCTTGTAGTTCTCCTGCTCCTCCCTGCTGAGATGGCGGTACTGGTCCATGGTAATCTTCTTCCCGTTCTTGTCCTTGATGCTGAAGTTCCAATAGACCACCGGGAAGGAGTGTTCCCCCTTCAATACGTTCAGCCCCTTTTCCTTGGCCTGCATGAAAGTCATATAGACCGGCATGCCATACTGCTCCTTTTCCGTCAGTAAAAACAGCATAAAGGAATTGACCCCGTTGTAGTTCCGGCCATCGATGTTCTGTGGAAGTCCCCCACCCTTGGTGCTGAACCACGGCTGCTGCCAGTTATCCTCCACTTGCTGGATCTTTTCAATCATCAGTTCTGCAAAACGTTGCAGGGCTTTGTCACTTGCGGTATCCATAGGCTACTCATATAGATGGTTGATTTCATAGTCCAACAGCCATTCCCGGGCTGTTTCGTCACTCAATTCGCGGTCTGAAGCAGCCATGGCTGCCTGATAGGCCGTTGCCAGTTCATCCTGGGCAAGGAGAAACTGCAAATCGCTGATCGCTCCGCTTTGGTTCAGCTGAACCAGTTCGTCATAATCTTCTCTCATACGGTTGCGTTTTAGGGTGAATACTATAGATCATTGAAAGCCCGGCTTACGGTGTTGCCGATGGCTCTTGTGTTTTCCTTCAGGTGGCTGGGTTTCGGCGTGCTGGCCAGCTTGACATCGCCCAGCGTCTTTCCCGGCTTTTCCAGACCGAATATCTTCTGCACGGCTATCAGGGTCTTGGGCTGTACACCGGATTCCCGCATCAGTGCCAAATCCTTATCAGTGATTTGATAACCGCTCCGCTGAATTTCCTGTATCGTGTGATAACGCTCTTCCAAGGCAGCTTCCACCAGCCTTCTGCTCTGCTTTTCATTCTCCGACAGTTCGTGCGTCTTCACACCGAAAAGCATCCTGACTTCCTCGGTTTCCTGTTCGTCCAGTCCCAACGTCCGGGCCACTCCCTTCACATACTCCTCGCTGGGCTTGTAGCCCTCTTCCCGCAGCATCTCGATCTTCTCAAAATCGCGCCGACCGACCGCCTCTTTAAATTCGCTGTTCCTATCCCGGCCTTGCGTGGGTTCCTGCCCGGCTTTCTGTTCCAGTCCGACGGGCTGCACATCCAGCCGCTGCCGCATGGCCTGTATCATCTCGTGGGCCTTCTCGTTAGACACGCTCTGTATATTTTGGATCATCACGCCCTTCCGGTCTTCCGTCAGCTGGATGTCAGCGATAAAGTAACCGTCCTTGCTGTGCAGCAGCTTGTTCTCCAACGAATGCCCGTTGGCCAGCAGATACTTGTCAGACTTGGTGAGCTTATAGCCTTCGTATTCATCTGTCTTGCCGATGACCTGGGGTATCTTCAGCTCCTGGTTGCTGCGCACAATCACACTGTTCAGGTCCCGGTCCACCTGCAGGAAGATATCCTTGTCCCGGATGCGGACCGGCACCACCTCCCCGGCCAGCAGCTGCTCCTTGTCCTTCTTACTGAGTTTCTTCCCCAAAATCTTGTCCGGGATGACCAGCGATTCCTTCCGGTAAAAGACGGAAATACCGTCTGCATTGAATCGCAACTTCCCTGGCCTGCCGTTGAGGTCCATCAGGTCTGACATCACTCCCTTCTCCAGCCTAGTTCCCTTCCCGTCGAGGATGTTCCCTTGCTGTTGGGCATATTCATAAAGGGCCTGTCCGGTATAGCTCACCTTGTTCTTGTGGTCGATGATGGTGAAGCCGTCCCTCTCCTCTCCTTTCAGGTTCTCCCACCGGATGATGCTGACCCCTTCCTTTTCCAGTTCCTTCAGATAGGCCGGATCATTGGCCCGGTCCTTGTCGAAGAAAGCAGCTACCCGCTCTTTCGAGGCTTCCCTTCCCGGTTCATCATCAATCATACTGGCCCTTGCACGGATTTCTTTCACACCCATGACTATATTTTCGTCTCCTTTCCGAAATCGAAAGTGACCATCCCTATATTCGGTTTCATAACCCAATGACTGGGCGATGCCGCTGAATTGTCCGGCATTCTCAAAATTATAGGTTTCAAATGCTTCTCTCAGTTTCATAGCTTCAGAATTTATAAAGTGGTTCTGCAGATAGGATATATTCATTCAGTACGGCAAGCTTCATATGCCTACCCCCGTTCTTCTCATACAGTTCGATTTCAAAGACCTTGTCGTCCGGAATGGTGAACTTGTTGAATCCGAGCACAAGCCGGTTGCTACCCTTTCCCTTGATCTTCGTGTTAAACTCATCCTGATAAATGGGCTCGATGGTGGTCTCCTGCTGGATGGCGTTCTTCCGCTTCTTCTGGTCCCTTTCGAAGCATTTCACAAACTCAATATCGTAATCGATATATGAGTTGTTCTTCAGATCAAAGACAAAGAACATATAGTCTTCATGTACATATAGGTTGGCCATCGACAACTCGAACTTATTCTCAATAACTCCCAGACTAAAGATGTTACGTTTCTTCTTCTTGAGTTCCTGCAAGTGCTTCGCCATCTCCTCGCTGTTCACGTCCACATGGGCAGTATAGGGTCGCTGGTCATTGTAGTTATAGGTAAAGACAGAAGTATTGCTCCGTTGAATGGTGATATGGTAGGTGTTCATCTTCCGGTCAATGACAAACAGGTTGGAGGTATTTACAGCATCCTTGGCAGTCGCAACCTTCAGCTGGTTGTTATAGCTACTCAGTGTAAAGGATGCCTCGTTGCCCGGCGTTCCATAGACAATATCGCCCGGGAAGAAGAACTCGGCCACATGCAAGTCACTCACTTCTGCCCGGTAGTCGTGATGTTCCCATTTGTTCCTGTCTTCGTAGATATTGGGCTGCCCGTCCGTCTCTCCTGCCGGAAGGTAACGGATGTGGTAGGTATAGACGCTTCCGTCGATGCAGACCACCGTCAGGTTCGTCTCTTCTTCAAAGCCTTCGGTCTGTGCCGACAGCCGGATGACATGAGGGGCTTCCTCTAACCGGCTGGCCATCACGAGATCCTTCTGGCCGATTTCGATGTCATTCACTTGCACCGGGAATACGATATGCTTGACACAATCGAAGGTAACGTAGATGTCCTTCGGCTGGATAGCCTGCTGCAGGGGCTGTTTCTCTTGTGCCGTCACAAGGAGCGAACACAGCAGCAGGAGAATGAGAGTCAGTTCTTTTTTCATGGTCTTCACGCTTTAAGGGTTACTGAAAAATGCAGTATAGAAGGTGATGCCCCATAGGAGGAGCACACAAAGGAGAAAAGAGAGGAGTAACGATCTTATCTCCGAAAAGGCTTTTCCATCTTTACGGGCCGCATAGATACGGTAACCGAAAAATACAGCGGAAATAGCCAACAGGTAATTCAAAATATCTATCATAACTTGTCGATTAAGGTTTGTAACGGGTGACTTTTGACCGGTTCTTGCTGAGCCATTTCTTCATACAGGCGCTGTAACTCGGCTTGCACAGCCTGGCGTTTCAGCTTCGATTCTTTGGTCTCTTCCTGGATGTACATCTGATAGTTTGCCTTCAGATGTACCTTCACCTGCGAGAGACTCATGTTCAGGATCTGCTTGGCTATCTGGGTGGTGGCGCTCACCACACTGGTCACCTCACTGGCCATCGTTCCGATGGATGAAAGCGGCATGTCGATGTTCTGCACCAGTCCCTGCTCCATCCGCTTGGCAGCACTGGCCTTCAGATTGTTCGGCAGGTTCAGTCCTTCCATGGCATCGTTGTCATAAATGACGAACGATACGGGGTTGATATTGTCCCCCACCTTCAGACTACTCACCACCACATCCAGCCGGCTGGCTCCCAAGGTAGCCACCCCGTAGAAGAGGGTGTTGGCCGGTATCTTCATGCCGGCTACGGTCACGTCCTCCAGCAGACGCATCCTGACGGTGCTTCCCGTCACCACCGTCTGGTCACCATGGATGCAGGCCTTAAACAGGTTGCTGCTCACCGGCACGGCGGTCTGCTGCTTCCGCATCCGTTTTCCGTTCTCCGCCACATAGATGGGCTTGCTTTCCTCCAGGCTGTCCAACAAGGGGCTGGACGGTTGCGCGGCTTCCTTCTTTTTCTTGTCATCATCGTATTGGAGGATGCGCTTATACATCTCCTTGCGGTAACGCTCCGATTCGTCCAGGTCCTTGCGGATCCGGGCATTCTTCCGGGCCTCCCGGATAATCTCGTTCAGGGCTTCTTCGTCTTCCAGCCCGTCCAGCTGCTGGTCCAGCTGCTGTGCGAAACGTCCCTGCCGTCCGCCTCCATAGCCCGACATCACCTCACTGTAAGGGTCGCCCTGCATTCTCCGGATACGTTCCAGCTTCCGTTCGTCATACTCCTCCTCCCGGTTGTGCAGGTCGAAATAGAAGTCCGAGCCTTTCACGTCCGATTCCTTCCGGATGCGTTCTTCCTCTTGTTTTTCCAACTCATCCCGCTTATAGGCTTCCAGCTTGTCGCCGGCCTTTTCCGATTCCTGGGCGGTGGGCTCAAAAAAGGCGGAAGCATCCTCTTTCTGCTGCGTCTCTTCGGACTGTCCTGCATGGATAAAGAACACATAGATAAACAGCATGCCCAGGATGATAGGAATCCCCATCAGCAGTTTGTTCTTATCCTTCAGTAAATCACTTGCTTTCATGGTCTGTCGTTTTTGGGGTTACAGATTCTGTCAAAGTCTCATCGTCGGCATAGCCGCCCTGCTCTACGGGGGCCGAATAGTGTACAATCCAGTCCTCGATCTTGGCTCCGTGGGCATTGTCTTCACTGCGCGAGACATCGTAGATGGTAAACTCAGCCACGATTTCCCGGGAGATGCTTCCCCGGGCCCGGTATCCAGTCTGCGTGAAGGAGATTTTTCCGGTCGTAGGAATCGTCTGGGTATCAATCTGAATGTCCTTGATGCTCACGTCATACCGGATATTCTTCTGAATCAGTGAGTTCTGCATGTTCACATCGTTATACTCGTTCAGCAGTTCCTTCCCCTTGTTTCCGATGAGGTTCAGCGCATACTTCACATGCTTTTCATAGGTGTTCTCGTCAAACGCATACCAGCTTTTGACAAAGCTCTTCACATGGTTCATGTATTCATACTTGCGCATGGCCAGCGAAGGCACGGCACTGGCGGTATATACTTCTCCCTTCCGGTCAATGACCAGTGCCTGGGCCTGTGCCTTTTCGATCTGCACAGACAGATAGATGAGACAGCTCACAAAGGCAAGGGTCAGCAGTACGCAATAGCCGACGGAGAGACGGATGGTCAGTCTGACTGCATCATCCGCAGACTTAAATTGGGTCAGGTTCATGGCTTACTTACTTTGGGTTATCGTTGATAAAGCTCTCTCCTATCGAGGCGGCTCCGCCTACGTTCGTCAGCCTGGTGGCTGCTCCGGCTCCGCCCAACAGGGCAACGGTGGCTGCCGTAGTCACAATCGACACGGCCTTTGAGATAATCTTGCCCGCATCGCTGTGTCCCACGATCTTCGAGGCCAACCAGAAACAGCTGCAATAGGCTCCGATCAGCGCCAGGTCCATCCCCAGGTACTGGAGCTGTGTGGTGGCTCCGTCCACCATGTCGGCACTGGGGGTGTAGATGGCTTTCAGGGTCTGCCACATGATCTGATTCAGGATATTGATGACCGTAAAGACCATACAGCTGGAGCAGAGGGTTCCGAACCAGACGTTCAGCTGTTTCTGAAAGACCGGCAGCATGCTGACGGCAAAGACAAAGGGTCCCAAAATGACCAAAATCTTGACAATCACCACGCCGATGCCCAGGATGATAATCTGGATGACTTCCACCAGCAGAGCCGCAAAGGCATGAATGACCAGCGTAACCAGGTTGATGGGATTCAGCAGCTGCACGATTTTCTCCACACTCGACCGCACGCCTTTCATCTCGTCCTCTTCTTCCTTCTTGTCCAGCTCGTGCTGCATGGCTCCGGTGGTATCGGCTCCGTCCGCCACTTCGGATTCCAGCGCATGCTTGTCATATTCGGCCAGCATCTCACCCTGTTCGTCCGCCTGCCGGGTCATAAACTGGGCAAACTCCTCCGCCCGGCTGGAGGTCAGCGAAGTGGCTTCATTGATGACTTCCATCGTTCCGACGATGGTTTGCGCAATGGGCTTATACAAGGTCAGACAGAACATCAGCACCAGGCAACGGGCGATTTCCATCATGTCCGGAAACTTGTCTTCGTTCGGGGTCAGCAGCTGGCTGGCTCCATGGTAGAGGTAGTTGTAGGCCATGTTGCAGATGAAGCAGATAACACCTACACCAAAGGCGATAACGGTCATCTTCGATACCAGTTCCATGGTCAGACCGTCCGTGATCTGGAGTCCCCAGAGGAAATTGTCTTGATTCATAAGGCTTCTAGTTTATGTGTCGGGTATAGGCGGCCAAACGTCCCTGGTAGTAGGTCTTGCGGTTATGCCCTTTCAGGCTCTTGTAGATGACTACCGAACGGACCGATTCATTAAACTCTCTCATCTCTTCGGCGGCTTTCTCCACCGATGCCTTCACCTGTTCGATAAACTGCATTCTTCCTTCGGAGTTCATCGAAAAGTAGCTGGTCACGGTGGCCACCTTAAACAGCAGGTCCGTACTCAGACTCAGGTTGACGGTCACTCCCTGAAAGTTCAGAAACTTCAGACAGTTGTAGTTCGACCCCACGTTCATGTAGAAACTGTAGTCGCTGCTCAGACAGGCTACGTCATCCAGCAGATCTGCAAGATCCTTGAGCGAACGCAGCTGCTTGAGCTGGTCAATCTTCTGCAAGCCGAGACGCAGCTTTTGGGCATCTACCATCTCGTTGATCTGACTGGCCCATTTCTTCACATTTGAAGCCCATTCAAAAGAATTCAAATAGGTATGCCCCGGGTCATGCACAACCCACTGGGCTTTCGTCTCCAGGCTGCTTCCGGTGAGCAGCACCAGAGCGAGGATAAAGGCTGTAAGGTACTTTTTCATAACAAAGGTCTTATAAGATGAATAACACGGTAAATATCACGCAGACAATCCAGGCCAGCAGGTAGCTCCGGGCATTCTCCTTCTTCATGGCCAGTGCCCATACCACAAAGATCAAGGCTACTCCCAGCAGGGCGGCGGCAATGCTGCCGGCCACCCCGTTGCTCTGGGTGTAGAAGTCACTGCTCCAAACGGACAGTTGGGTCAATCCTTCAGTAGCATCATCCATGGCGTTTCCTCCTTTCTTCCAGATACAGGTTGATGGCCGTATAGGTGGATCCGGTCTCGTTGAACAGCTGCTTCAACCGGACCACCGTCGATTGCCGCGAGTCAAAGGCAACGGCTGCAAAATCCGAAACTTCGTTCCGGAAGATGAAGGCATCGTTCGCCATCTTGATAAAGAACTCCCTCCAGCGGTCGGTCCGCTGCAGCGATTCAATCATATTGATTTCCTCATCGGTGATGGACAATACGGCTTGCACCTCCGGCAGGTTCTGCCGATGCTCCGAGTGGTCCAGTATCACCTTCGTCGCACAGTTGATGATGATCGAATCCTTGATGCCTGACGGCATGTTCTTCAAGAATAAGATGTTCTGCGCAGCCAGGGTGATGCTTCCCTCTTTCTTGCGGAAAGTTCGGTACAAATAGGCTATGAAGTCACCAAATTTCTCATCCTGCAGGAAGTCCAGCGCTTCGTCGATAATCAGTTCCTTCATGATACCCTGACGTTTCTTGATTTTATCGACAATCATCTGCAGGGTGATGATGGCCACCAACGGGAAGTATTCCTTCTTCGAGGCATCTTCCATATCGAAAGCTATCAGCCGGTCATGTACAATGTCCACGTTCTCCTTCGCATTGAGCAGGAAGCTCAGTTCACCGGTACAGTAGGGTTCCAACAACAGGATGAGCTCTTCAATCTCAAACTTCTGCTTTTCAAACTCACTCATCCGCTGACTGAACACTTCCTTCAGATAGAGGCGGTAGGTCTTCATGTCCGGAAAGATGCGTTCGTGCTTCTCCCCTACCGATGAATTGTTCACATAATCATAGAACCCGACAATGGATTTCCGGAGGATGGCCGTCTCCGCCGGCACCATCTGTTCCCGAGCCTTCCAGATGTAGCTGATGATGGCCACAATGGTCTTGATCTGGTCATCCGCAGACTCGGCATCCGATGTGTCGATATACAGGTATCTGCCGTTCTTGTCCCGGTCACAGAGGAAGGGGTTGAAGGCAAACTTCTTCTGTTCCGTAGAGTCAAAATATTTTCCCCGATTCAAGGCAATCATCGAACGGTAGGATCCGCCGATGTCGATGATCATCACGTCTCTTCCCAGTTCGTAGCTCTGCAGGATGTAGTTGTTCAGCCAGAAGGACTTTCCGCTGCCGGAAGGACCGATGACAATCCGGTTCTTGTTGTTCAAGGTCGGATAGTCCCACAGGTTGATCTTGACCGGTGTGCCGAACCGGTCGTTGTAGATATGTCCCTTGGCATCCGACAGATACATGCCTTCCTTCTGCAGATAGCAGATGGCCTGCTTGGTGGTATTCACAAAGCCCCGGTAATTCGAGCGGGCGTTGCCGGGGATGTTCGTGAAGAACAGGTTGCAGAGTTCGGCATTCTCCACATAGCAGCTGCTCTGGTTCATGAAGCTGTACCCCTGCTGCGCCAAGGCTATCTTCCGCATCAAGGAGGTATGGTCTGTATCGTTCAGGATGACGTTGAAGGCGGTATAGGCCGTCTGATAGTCAAACTTCGTGATTTCGTTGCAGAAGGCTTCCTGTTCCCGCTGCTTCTCCGCTGCCGGTGGATAGAAGTTGGTGATGTAGTTGAGTGCATCCTTCTCCGCCCCGATGGCCGTCACGGTGGCATCCGGATCCGTAATCTCGATCACCACATTCACGATGTGGTTGAACGGAAGTCCCAGTCCCAACGGATAGAGCATCGAACACTTGCTCTTGATGTTGTCAGGTATCTCGATCTGCCCGCCAAAGGCTTTCGACTTGCCCGTGTGGGGCAGGTTCAGTTCCTTCAGATGTTCTCCCTCGTTTGTCAGCGAAAGCATGGCCACATACTGCTGCCCGATCTTCATGGTCCCATCCTTGGTGATGGCCATGGGATTGACGGCTTTTTGGGTGGCATCCGTTTCCGGATTTTCGTAAGACAGGTTGATGTAATCGTAGATGGCGTTGTTGAGTTCCACCTCGCTCATCTTCCGGATCTCAAACTGCTGGATGGAGGCCAGACCATTCTCGAAGTTCATCAGAAAGGCTTCCATTTCCTTCAACCGTTGCGGATAATCCTTATACGGTTGCTTAAAGGGGAAATACTGCTTCCGCAACAGCGAAGTGGAAGTGGCGCTTTTCCGCAGCTTTCCAGTCCGGTTCCCATTGGTAAACGTCACATACAGGTTGGAGTAGCTGTTCAGGATTTCCTTTCCGTCAAAGTGCCGGTTGTTCTCGGCTATCAATGCATTGGTGGAATATTCCGTGTTCCGGTATTCGCCTGTATAATAGAAGTTCTGCTGGTGTACCACAGTTCCGGCAGGAAGCATCTTCAACAGGGCTTCCAGCCGTTCGTGGATGTAGAGCGCATCACTCTCCGAAAGGGTGAAGACCTCCGGCAGAAACAGCCGATACCCGACCGTAATGTCCCCGTTGCCGTTGATAATCGCATCTTCGGTGATGGTCTGGATGGGCAGCACATCCCCCAAATCCACCGAGCGGTCTGTCAGCTCCACTTCGCTCTGACGACTGTAGATCAAGACCACTACCAAGGCCAGCAGTCCAATCAATAAGGTGATAAGTAAGATGATTCCAATCATTTGCTTCTTTGCAGGATAAATTTGAAAATCTGTTTCTTGTCTCTGATCTGTCGCGGTGTCGCGCTTCGCACACTGATACCGGTCAGATAATCCGGGTTACCGGCTTTATGCTCTTTCTTGAGGGTCCCGAACAGCATCCCGGAGAGTCCCAGGATGCCGGATACGATACCGATGATGAATACCGGATGCAGCTGCTTGAAAATGCTGAAAATGATAATCAAAGCCACCACTAGCATAAAGACGGCAAATTGTCCGGACGATAAACCGAAGAACTTGATCGGCTTGTTAATCTTCCGCATGGTGCGCATAGGCGTTTCCTCCTTAGATAATGAGGAAAGCTACCATGATGACCACTACGGCAATGATCCACCCCAGCAGGTATTCCTTGGCATGAGGGTTGTTGGTAGCCAGCGAATAAATGACAAAGACCAGGGCAATACCCAAAACGGCTGCCAGAATATACTTGGCCACATCGAGGATGGTATCTGCTCCTTCCTTCGCTTTGTCCGTTACCTCAGAAAGGCTGCTGATTTTCAGTCCGCTCTGTGCTTCCACCACCTGAGCCGTTCCCAACAGCATAAAGAAGACCAGCAAGGTAAAGATGGCTCTGCTGTGTTGATTCACGAAGTTTCTTACTCTCTCTTGGGTTCTTTCTAATGTTTTCATGGTTTCTAGTATTTTGGGTTATACGTTTATCTTTTCCAGGTCTTTCCATTCCACTTCCTTATAGCGGATGAAGTGGGGAGGTTCCTGTGCTTCCTTTCCGACTTTCCCTCCGGTGTAGTAGAAGGTTCTTCCGCTGTGAAACAGGTCAGCCAGTTTCTCGGCCACCTCCTCCTCTACCACATCCGACTGGAAGATGATGTTGATGACCGGTGTCACGGAAGCTGCAGGAGCTCCATCTTCCTTTTTTTCTCCCGGTTTCTTGCCGGTCTTCTGCTCCACCTTGGGAGTGGGCTTGTTGTAGTACCACCAAACGAGTCCGGCTGCGAGTCCTACCAATAGCAGGACATCGGTAAATCCTCCTAAATCAGCTGCCATATCAGTAACCAGGTTATCAGTGCAACAAGATAGGTAATGATGGCTTCCTTGGTTCGTTCATGATTGCTGATCAGCTTTTTAAGAACTGCCAGCCCGGCACAAACAAAGCCAACGCCAATCAAGGTAGTCCCTATTTCACGATATAGAGCTATCAGGCCAGATACATCTGCACTGGCTAAAATGACTAAAGGATTCATAAGATGATGGGATTAGATTAGTATAGCAAGAACTTGATACCGACATTCCAGACCGTGTTCCAGTCTTCCACAGACAAAGGGTTCCAGAATTGCTGTACACGCCCCAACAGGGCGATACGCGGGGCTACGAATACTTCCAGTTCGGTTTCCAATTTCGGGCCGACAATAAAGGTGTATTTCTCATCGGGTCGCTTGTCAAACTCACAGCCGATAAAGGCTCCAAGACCTACGTTCCAATAGACGGATTTGAGGTTGGTGACAATCGTATAATAATAGCTTCCGTCCAGATGAAGGTCCCATGCCTTTTTATCTGCCCATTCGGTTTCTACCGGTACAGGCGTTTCCGGAGCTGCCGGTGCATTCCGTGTAGGTGCAGCTGCAGGAGGTGTGGCCGGAGGCGTAACAGGAACCGTCTGTTTAGGGATGGCATAGTCATAGGGTTTTTCAAAGTAGCTGATACCGGCTTTCCAGTAACTCTTTCGGTTGACGTACTTTGAGAAGGACAGGTTTCCGTAATGTCCGTAATCACCGAAAATATTGCTGCCATAGTTCATTTCCAGGGCAGAGATGTTTTTGTAGTGGCGTTGCGCGAAAGTGTTCATACTGCCTGCTATCAGCAGGCAAAATATGACTGTTACAAGATTCCGGTCCATGGTTTATCACTTGATTACGGGTTAATATTAGGTTTTTCTTTGTTTCACCTTTTTGCATCCATATGCAAGCAAAAAGGTGAATTTTGTGTCTTCTTCTGCTCCAAACATATAGATTATATACGAAACAGCAAACTTTCTGACACAATAAAAACAGCATCTTGCGCATAACTTAATCTACATTAAAAAATGCGCATACTCCTCATTCTACAACCTGCTCAGTCCCGTTTCTGCTTTACTCAGATTTTCAAGATGCGGGGGCTTTAAACATTTGCAATACAAAAAGCAATACATGAAGAGAGAAACCTTCTTTCATGTTAAAAGTTACGGAGGAAATATATATTCTCCGTAACTTTTAACATGTTTTATTCGTACTTTTTCGCAAGTAGTTGTACCTTTGCACTCATAATATGAGGCAAATGGATAAAAGTGCAATCATCGATACGCTACAAGAGCAGGGAGGTTTCATAACCACGGGTGAAGTGAAAAGCCGCGGTGAATATGAACAGCTCCGCCGTGCCGCAGAAGCCGGAACGGTCATGCGGCTTCGTAAGGGTATCTATGCAGAATGCTCGGCCTTGGCAAACAACATGATAGATGTAGAACGTATAGTTCCACATGGAATCCTTTGCCTATATAGCGCATTTGCCTATTATGGCCTTTCTACGCAAGTGCCTTCCGCCACTTGCGTGGCCATAGAAGCCAAGAGAAAGGTGCGTCTGCCTGATTATCCTCCCATTGACCTCTATTACTGGAAAAAGGAAAATCTGGAGTTTGGCATCATCTCAAGGAATATATCGGGATATGACGTACGCATTACCGACATAGAGCGAACCGTTTGTGATGCGGTGAAGTACCGAAATAAGATTGGACTTGACGTATGCGGTGAAGTGATAGACAGCTACCTCAAAAAGGAAGATCGCAACATTTCGCTACTCCATGAATATGCTCTAAAACTAAGAGTAAAAAATATATTGACAACATATTTGGAAACAAGACTATGACAAAGAATATAGGAAAATCCATCAGGACACGCTTACTGAACCTTGCCAAAGAAGAGAAACAAGAGTACATGAAGGTGTTGGTAAGATACTTGCATGAACGCTTGTTGTTTCGTATCTCCGCAAGTCCTTACAAATGCCATTTTCTGCTGAAGGGCAGTTCGCTGTTGTTTGCATTGGATGGATTCAAGGCTCGTCCCACTATTGACATCGATTTGTTGGGAGATCGAATCAGCAATGACAGAGAAAACCTGAAAGAGGTATTCCAAAAAGTATGTGGCATCGAATGCGATGAAGATGGGGTCACATTTGATGCAGCTTCGCTTGAATTGGAACCGATAGCCGTAGAAAAGAAATATCCTGGCACCTGTGTGAAAGTGGTGGCCCACCTGGATACGATAGTACAACAGGTGTCTGTTGACATAGGGTTTGGTGATGTCGTAACACCCTATCCCCTATCTTTAGACTATCCGTTGTTGCTGCCGGATGTACCGGCTGTAGAGCTGTATGCCTACTCATTGGAAACATTGATTGCAGAAAAGTTCCACGCTATGGTTGACCGCGACGAAAGCAACAGTCGCATGAAGGATTTCTTTGATGTGTATCAACTATTCACCAATCACGAGATTGATCGGGATCTCCTTGCTGAAGCCATTTCAAGTACATTCAAAAACAGAAATATGCCTTATAGAGAGAATCTTGCTCTTTTCACAGACGAATTTGCAACAGATACAATGCGTAATATGGGATGGAAGGCTTTCCTGAAAAAGATACGTTGGAAAGAGCAAATAGATTTTTCTGTTGTGATGAAATGCATCAAAGAAAACCTGCAAGTATATTGGGATAAAAAAGCATGGTGAATGAATTATAAACTAACATCTTATATACTTTATAGCTCCTCCATTCAAGCATGAATGATTCACAATATATTTTCTAAGAACCGCTACAACTTTCCAGTTGGAAATGACTGGTTGGTTGCAGCGGTTCTTGCCAAGAGAGAATATGCCTTATCGGAAATTACGACGGATATTGCTCAGCGTTTGGGGAGTGATGTTCAGATAACTGGCCACACTTTTCAGCGGACAATTCTGCAGAATCCATCGTTCGTTATTAAAGAGGTAGGTGAATTTAGCCTTGGCATCACTGGTTCGCATCATCTGTTTTCTGTCCGCATCACGTCTCCAAGCTCTCTCATAAATCAGATTGCTGAAGTGGTTGAAATTGATGGATGTGCAGTACAGATGATCGACATGATTCTTGTGCATACGCCAGATTTTGCTGTTTGCTACTGCCGTTATATCAAAAATGGATCGGCTGACTCCATCGCAGGTACCGCAAACCATATTCAATCCGCCAATGAATCGGTGCACGATTTCTCTTTCCTTCCCCTTTTCATCCTGGTCTGTAATGCTGCACTGTAGTATTCCGCTTTCCACGAAATACAGGTATTCAAGTTGGTCATCCTTGTGTATCAAGAATTCATTCCGTTTGAGTTCAATCACTTCGGTGTATCTTTCGATGTATAGGATCTCTTCCTCTTTGAAGAAGATGCTGTATTCTTTGGATAGTTCATCCAACACCCTTCGGCTAATGTAGTTGTTTCTCATTTAGGTTAATTAGGTTTTTGTGTGTGAATAAAAAACGGACGCCTTATGTTAGATAAGACATCCGTTTGCAAATATATATTTTGATTTAAAATCCGGTTATTCCCTTATAATCTTTTCAGAAATAAGCTATAAAATTATTATTTAGTAACCTTTCATCGTTTATCACTTAAAATAAGTCTCATTGATGTTGTATTTCACATCGGCATCCGGAAACTGCTCATACAGTGCTTCACGGAAGAGTTCCAGATACGTTCCCTCGATCTGCTCATAGATAAACTTCGTGGGTACGGCAAACACCAACAGGTTATTCTCTACGTCAATCAGTTTGATGAAAGAGAAGAACTGTCTGTATGCCAATGCATCCCGTTGTCTGATGGCATCCAACACTTTCTCAAACTTCGCCAGTTCAGAAGCAATACGGGAGAGTTTATCTACTGAATTATCCTGCGGCTCTTCCTGCTTCGGTTCCTCTTCCTTCACCTCCTCGCAGACAGGCTGATGAGCCTTGACAAAGTTCTTCAGACAGACCAGCACATAACCCTTGGGGTTCTGTGGCTTATACTTGGCCTCTTTCTCCTTGAGGGTCAGGATTTCCTGCTCCAGTGCCGGCAGCATCTCATCCACCCAGCTGTCCGTCATAAACTTCAAGTCGTTGTCCGTATAGCCGTATTCCTTCTTGAGGTGATCCAAGACAGAGTTTACATCCTTCTGCACCTGTCCCTTTTCCAACAGCTGCTTGCCCATTTCGCTCATCTTGATCGTAAACTTGATTTCATCGGGCGTTCCACGCTTGCGTGTGGTTCTGTAGATGGGTTCGTAGTCAAACGAAATGTCAATCAGATTCTTTTCCAACAGTTTGTCCATTTCCTTCTTGACCGGATTCAGCACCTTCTGACAGAATTCCCAATACGACGGATAGATTTCATCCTTCACCACGTTGTTCTTCCGGTCGTAACGCAACAGCCCGAGATACTCCTTAAATTCGATGTAGTCCACCGTTTTGGTCTTGTAGTTCCGCCACCGTTCCAGGTAGATATATACCCGGGGCGTACGCTTTTTCTTACAGAATTGCGCGATGGTGGCGATGTGGTTCACATAGCCATGGCTCATGTCGAAGACATCCGACAGATTCTTCGTCAGCATCGTGACGGAAATGATTCCCTTTCTCCGCTTGCCGCCCTTATAGGCATAGGGGTTCCCATTCACGTCATCGCTGTTCGTAGGGATGACAATGCGGCTGAACAGGTTGATGTACACCCGGTTGGCCAGCTTCTTGTTCTCATAGACCGGATAAGACATGCTCATCTTCATCAGGTTTTCACAGGCCGACTCCAGCTTGTCATACATATCGCTCCGGATGCCCAAGTCGGACAGGTCCAGGTCGATGGTGATGGCTTCCCTGGCCATTTCATCATTCGAAAAAAGGGTGAGCTGCTTTCCCCCGCCCTGGCTCTTGCAGTTGCGCGACAGATACTCCTCGATACGTTCCTGGATGGCTTTAGACAAAGCTATGATGATGTTCATCTGCATCAGTGTAAAGTCACCGCTGATCATCGAATAGATGACCGGCTGCTTGATCCATTTCACGTCAGCCAACTCCGCAATCAGCCCGTTGTCGCTCTGCATTAACTGGTTTACTTTCTTCCTTCCCATAGCATGTGTTCTTATCGGTTGCGAAAATAAGGTTTATATTCGGTTTATCCATCTGTTTCCCTAATTTATTAACATATATTAGCGTATTTATAATAAACTGAATTTCAGTTGCTTATACTATAAATATACGTTGTATTATTGTCTGTTAGGTGGTTAATCCTTGCTGTTTGGGTGGTTTTTGGCATGTGCAGGACATCAAGTGTTGACCTTTTGGGTGGATAGGTCATATCCCATTCCGTTCCTTTTGAATAGGTGTTTACCTTTTAGGTGGTATAGACACAGATTCTTTAGGTTTTTTGTCGGACATTGACCTTTTGGGAGTTGAACGGCCTCACTTTTACAACCATTTTGGATATGTTGACCTTTTGGGTGGAATGGAAAAAGAGCTTTCAGACCGTTTTGCGGATGTTGACCTTTTGGGTGGTTCATCCATCTGTCCGGTTCATACAGGCTTCTCATCGGAAAAACTTGGCATTTTGGCCGGATTCCATCCGAAAAACCAAGATTCACGGCTGGATTTCCAATCAAAGTGTTGACCTTTTGGGTGGAAAGTGTTGACCTTTTAGGTGGGTAGTGTTGACCTTTTAGGTGGGAAGTGTTGGCCTTTTGGGTGGAAAGTGTTGACCTTTTAGGTGGGTAGTGTTGGCCTTTTGGGTGGGAAGTGTTGACCTTTTGGGTGGGAAGTGTTGACCTTTTAGGTGGTTTTTCGTCTGTAATAAATTGTATTTCAACAAGATAGCAAACTCTATATGTCAATATGTTAATACTATTCTATTTATATATTAAGAACCGACCGACACCTAAGATTCTTAATTAATCAATCACTACTAAAATACTAATATGATAGAATATTAGAATATAGGAGATGATAATTGGCTGAAAACGAGAAAGATAAAAGCACTTTTCCACCTAAAAGGTAAGGAGTTTCCACCAATTTGGTAAACACTTTCCACCTAAAAGGTAAGGAGTTTCCACCAATTTGGTAAACACTTTCCACCAGAAAGGTAAGGACTGACCTTTTAGGTGGGTGCTAATGCCACCAAAAACCGGAAAATTGGCTGTTTTTTATGTTGAGCAGCACAAATTCCCGTTTATTTGGGTGGGTGGCTTCGCACTTTCAGTTTCGTACTCCCATTTGAAACGCGACGGGATCCATCCCCTTTGTTCAGCCTCGTGCATGCTCCCTTTTCCAAGGCAGGCGGCTGTACGTCGGATAGATTCTTACCCGCTTTCTTGTTTATTCGATTTATGATTATTACATTTGCAATAATCATATAAACAATAATCACATGGAAGAACTGACAATATTGAATCCATTCGTTGTGGGGAAATATGTTTCGCCCCATTTTTTCTGCGACCGTGAAGTAGAAACGCAATGGCTGATGAAACAGATTGCCAACGGGAGAAACACCGCACTGGTTTCTTTCCGGCGCATGGGAAAGACAGGATTGATTTTCCATCTTTTCAACCAGCCGGAAGTGAAAGACCACTACCATACGGTCTTTGTCGATGTCTATGCCAGCTCTTCCTTGACGGAATTTGTCTATTTTCTCGGAAAAGCGATACTGGAGCAGGTCAAAAAGGATAAGCATGGCTTCATTGATCATTTTTTTCAGGTCATCAAGTCGCTGAAAGTCGGGTTTACGGTGGATCCGGTTACCGGAGAGACCAGCTTCGACCTGGGATTGGGCAGCATCCAGTCTCCCGAGATAACCTTGGATGAGATTTTCCATTACCTGGAGTCTATGGACAAACCCTGTGTGGTAGCAATCGATGAGTTTCAGCAGGTAGGTTTCTACCAGGAGCAGCATGTCGAAGCATTGTTGCGTTCCAAGATCCAACAGTGCAAGAAGACGGTGTTCATCTTTTCCGGCAGTAAGCGCCACTTGATGTATAATATGTTCAATTCGCCGGCCAAGCCTTTCTATCAGAGTGCAGTAAGCATGGGGCTGGAGGCGATTCCTTTAGATAAATACATGCCTTTTGTCCAGTCCCTTTTTGAAGAACGCGGCAAATCCGTTTCTCCTTCGGTCATCGAGAAGGTGTACCGGAAGTTCGACGGAACCACCTGGTACATGCAACTGATGATGAACGAACTATTCACATCCACCGGATATGGTGAATGTTGTACCGAAGCGCAGCTGGATGCAGCGTTGAGTGGGATTATACAAGTTCAGGATGGCGGTCACAGGATGCTGCTTTCCCAGCTGTCCTACAAGCAGAAGCAGGTGCTGCAGGCCATTGCAAAAGAAGGGAAGGCCTATGGTATCACTTCGGCAGAGTTCGTCGGCAGACACCGGCTTACTTCAGCCAGTTCCGTCCAGTCCGCTGTCCGGGTGCTCCTGAAAAAAGACATCCTGACCCAGCAGGATGATTGCTACTGGATTTATGATTACTTCTTCGGAGAGTGGCTGAAACGTAATTTCTGAACCGGTCCGTTCCGACCGCCTTCCGGTTCCTCAGCAAAAAGGGATGAATGCCATCAAAACAGCATCCATCCCTTTTTCCGAACGTACAGGCCTTTGGGTTACAGGCTCATGTATTTTTTGAGCAATGCCTGGATTTCCTTCGTATGTTGGTTCAGGATGTCATCGAGGATGTTGGTGGCAATCACGTTCATACCCACTCCCGTTGCGATGGATATCTTCTTCAGCTTGCTGTGGGCTTCGTTCGAGATGCGGATAACTTCCCCGTTCTTCACCTTGTTGTCAATCAGGTAGTCGGCGAACTTCTTCTCCCCTACCCTTTCTTTTTCCTCCTCCTTCTCCTTCTTTTCCGCTTTGGGCGCTTCAGGAGCCGTTTCCTCTACAGGATCCGTTTCGGTCTTCTCGGTCACTTCCTGCACCGGCTTTTCTTCCACGGACTTTTCTTCTACCATTTCCTTCACCGGTTTCTCCGGTGCGGGTGTAGTGTTCTCGGCCACGTTGTTGATGCTCTGGATTTCCTGTTCCTTTCTCTGTGCGCTCTGCTGCAAGAGCTTCTTCATTGCGTCTGATCCTGCCATGGTATTATGATTCTAAATGGTTACTGATTAATTGCAATACTTCCTCACAAAAGGCATCGCAGGGATGCTGATATTTCTTCATCAGCGTGGTCACGTTCCGCTGGAAGTCCACTCTGGAGTCCTTCACATAGTTGTTCAGCAGTTCAAAGGGAAGGGCATCCTTGGTCTTCATGATTTCCTTAAATTCGAGCACATTGGGCATGACCCGGTTCATAACACCCCGTACCGTCGTTTTTAAGCCCAATTCTGCGCGTTTCAGGATGATGTCCTTATACACCTCTTCGTAGAACCTCAAAGTGGGCAGCAAATCGGTCTGGTTCGGTTCAAACGGCATGATCACCACATCGATGAAGTGCAGCGTCTCGATTACACCGTTCTGCTTCAGGTTGCCCGGGAAGTCCACCAGGATGATGTCGAAGTTCTCCTTGAGGAAGTCCAGCTGGTTGATGAACTCGGATGATCCGATGTTGATGACCTCGTATTCGTTGGATTTGTCCGTTCCGTCTTCCGCTTCGCTGTCACGCATTCTTCCGATGGTATTCTGCATGTCGTCGATATCCACGACGGCAATGCTCAGCCCCTCGCCGTTTTCTGACAAGGATTTCACATAGCCCGCAAACAGAGCGGTCAAGGTGGATTTCCCTACCCCACCCTTTGGATTCTCAAATGAAACGGTTAACCCCGGTAATATCTGTCCCATAATCTTGTTTTTTAATTGATGCTCCAAAGATACGAATTTATTTTATACTTACATACTTTCGTGCGAAATAAATTTCTCACTTTCGTAAGTAATAGCGTACATATGTAAGAAAGCATGCATGAACGTGCGAAACAACATACGAACGAAAATAATTACGCACAAACGTAAGAATGTACATACGAACGCAAGAAAGTACGTTCGTATGTATATAAGTGCATGTGTTCACGAAGAACTTTGTTTCTCTTGTTCTTATGTATTTGTGTACGTATGTACGTATGTACATGTGTACATTGTTTCCTGTGTTCCTATGTTCGTCAGCATGCAATCCCTCATCCGATGGCGTCTTGTTTACGGTCCTGACAGGAACATGGGTACACGGTTTCTTGTGTTCTTGTGTAACTAAGTGCGTGTGTACATAGTTGCGTAAGTTTATATGTACATACGTTCTTTTTTAATCTAGATTCATAAATGCACAGAAAACCACTTCGGCTGTATCAACCTATGCGATAGTTGATTATATTTGTAACGCAAGGTATGTTTTTGTATATACAAAAACCCTTGCTACTTCCGAGAAGTAGGACCATTCGCTCTGCTCACGGATAGAATTGAGTCGTCATTCAAATTATAGAAGTATGAAGGAATTAAAGACGGAAGCTATATTGCTGCGCCTTACCAAGGATGAAAAAGACATCCTGATAAGGAGAGCCGAAGAGTATGGGAAGACGGTTTCTTCTTTTATAAGAAACACGTGCATCTATGGCAAGTTCTCTTCCAAAACAGACTATCAGACTGTATTGGAATTGCGCAAGATCGGGACCAACATCAACCAGCTGGTGAAGTATGTTCACATGCTTCCGGTGGATGAAAACATAGCGTATTCATTGAAAAGAATCCATGAATACATGGATGAATTGGAAACCATTAAGATGAAACTTTTATGATAGCAGAGATACAACCTTCCTTCGCTTCACACACTGCATTGTCACGGAAAGTGGAGTATCATTTGGGTAAAATCGATGAAGGAAATGCGCGGGTACTGTACACATCCACGGGTTCGGACCTATTCTCTTTTCCCGGTGATATGCGTCTAGTTTCGCAGCTGAATGACCGGGTCAAGCTGCCGTATTCGGAGATCACGCTGAGCCTTTATCCGGGCGAGAATCTGACCGATGAGCAGTGGTTGGCGCTTTCTCAGGAGTACCTCCGCGAGATGGGGTATGAGCATGCCTGCTATGCCGTCATCCTCAATTCGGACAAGGCGCATTCGCATGTCCACATCCTAACCACCACCATCGATGAAGACGGCAAACACATATCGTCATCCAACAACTATGCCCGGTCGGAGAAAATCTCCCGGGCGCTGGAGGAGTCCTACGGCCTCCGTCCACTGGATCCTGCGTATGGCCGGAGAACGTCCCTGGGGGAGAACCAGTACCGGCAGTATTACCTGAATGAAGCACTCATGAAAGCGCTCCGCAGCTACAGCTACAAGGAGCAGATTCGTGAATGGCTTCAGTCATCCGAAGCGGTTGCAAAGCTGGGCAAGCCATTGCAGGCCTTGCGGCTGACCAATACGGAATGGCAGCAGCTTTTGGGGGAGGAAGCTTACCAGACCCTGTTCGACCGGTTGGACAAGGACGGCTTTTTCAAGACGCTCTATAAAGACGAGCTGCTGGCCAAGCTGGACTGCCTGTACGATGCTTCAGACAGCACGTCCGTGTTCCGTTCCAAGCTCGAAGCCGAAGGTCTCTACATGCGCTTGATTACCCAGAAGGACAAGTCCTATTATGTGTATGGCATCAAGGATGCAGGCTTCTACTTGAAAGATACCTCCCTGCCGCCAAGGTACCGATTCGGAGAGCTGTCTTTTGACCGGAGTAACATGAGCCTGGATGAACAGAAGCACTACCTCTATGACCATGTGTTCCTGGCCTTGAATAAGGCTGCATCTTATGAGGAGTTCAAGGCGGCACTGGAGGCGGACGGCATTCGGCTGCAGGAGCATCGGAATGCCAAGGGCATCTACGGCTTGTCGTACTATGTGGACGGTCTGGAGGATCCTCATATCTTCAAGGCTTCTGACATATCCCGCAAACTGACCTACAAGGCCATCCATGAGCACTTCCACGGTCAGTCCAAGACGGATTTCGAAAAATCCGGTAGGGTAGGGGAGTTCCAGGAGCGGGTGGCACGCGAAGAAGCCTACATCGAAGGGCGCAGCTCCTACATTCCCATTCCGGACCTGGTCGGTGACGGCAAGCGCACCAAAGACGAGGATGAACTGGATATTCCCAGAAAGCGGAAGAAGAAACCAACCAAGAATATCGACTTTACCATCTAAAACCTGATAGACTTATGATGAATTATCGTACCGTTTTGCGCGATTTCTCACCCATTGAGTGGGGGGATTTCCTGATGAGATTTGAAATCAACCAGCGCAGCTATGTGCTGTTTTCCCCGGAGCACGGGAAGGTGTCCTGTCTCGAACTGATGTACTTCACAGAGCTGGATCCCCTGCAGCTCTCCGTGCTGTTGGGTATCAAAGTGGAATCGGAACCGATGGATGAGTTCATCTTCCGGGCCACCTGTTCCAGGGATAGGTTGATAGACTACCTGTTCGACGTGAAGGCAGGAGGGGGTTCCGTCAAGCAGAAGCATGTTTCCGGATGGAAGGCCTATCTGATGATGGACGTAGCCCGTGAAGACAAGGTCCGAAACATCTGTCAGTTCAATGCCGAAACCAAGGAGTCGCTGCTGGTCTTCGATAACCGTTGCTGCGCGGCCGGTGTCCGAACCGGTGAAAAGGGAAAGACCATCCATTTCTGTTGGAATCCGAGCATTTTCTTTGCGATTGATAAGGGTGGAGAACGGAATGCACCGGCTTATCTGTTGGCTTCAGACAGCCCGGTGGTCGAGGCGTTTGCGCTTCGGAAAATAGGGGAGTGCTTCGGTAAGGAGTTGCAGCCGGACCGGCAGATAGCCATCCATGTGGGCAGTACACCGTATGAAGCGCTTTCGCTGATGGCGTGTTACATTCGTTCAGTTCAGCCTGCCATGAATATTCGCTTAGAGAGGAGGGGAGGGATGATTGTCATGGAGGTCGTCGAGTGGAATCCCCTGGCATTCTCCAACTTCGTTTCTTTGCTCAATGTAGAAGTGAGAAACAGATGTGGCATAGATCAGCAGAACAAGTTCGCTCCGTTCCTGTTGCAGTCCCAGTTCCGTAGAACCTTCCTTACTTTTCCGGATGTAGAGGTCTTCCTGAGGGTCTTCCTACATCAGTATCTTTCCGCGTTGAATCTTCCGGAACTGCACTTGATGTAGAAATCCAATAGAGATGTTGAATGGCTGAATATATGTCATAAAAAATAAACGAGGAAAGGAGATTTATAACACTCCCTTCCTCGTCATTTCCTCCTGTATCAGTTCAGCCTCTGTCACGGACAGTTTCGGCAAGTGTACCGTATGAGGACTTTCCTTCTGATATGCCCTCACATCATCAATCAGCAGCTGCCAGTCGTAAAGAAACTCCTGAGTGCAGCCGTGCTTCTGATAGATTTCCTTGGCTGCTGTTAAGATTTCTTCCGCACAGTTGTCATCACCTTGGAATACCACTGCCGATATTCACTCTTCTGCAGTTCCGCAACTACAGCTCATCTATGAGCATTTTTTTCGTTTCCCTCTTGTTGTCTGTACGGCTATACCGTTCGCTCCGGCAAATCCAGCAGGAACAGGGTGTGCCGGTAGTCTTGTATGGCATGGCCCATTTGACCTTTGCCAACTCAAACCAGTGAGGTGTTCGGTTCACGGTTCCGTCATCATTGACTATTGGCATCCATGAGTATGCTGCCATTCGCACCAGTCTTTTTTTGAAGACACGGTACATCTGTACCCGTCTCCACTTCTTGTTTCGTTGATTGTCCATCGTCTCTTTGTTTTAAAGTGATTAGGTGCAGCAATTCGATGTGTGCGTGATTTGTTTTGTCTATGACTGTATAGATTAGATTGTTTCAATTTCTTTTTCCGTGAGTCCGGTCACCTGCTTGATGGTTTCCATCTCATGACCTATGCTTTTCATTCTTTTGACTACTTTGGAAGCAGCATTTTTAGAAGAAAGCGCGATGAATATTTGTAGTTTCATCCACAAGACCTTTCACACTCACTCCACCATGACGTAGTTGGTACTGCGTCCGCCCTCTTCGGCTTTCTTTAATATTCCTTTCCCAACAAGGTCACGGATGTCATTGAGGGCCGTATCTGTAGAGCATTTTGCAATTTTTGCCCATTTACCTGTAGAAAGTTTGCCAAAAAAGCCATCAAATTGGAGGTTGATGAGCTTCCGCTGTCTCTCGTTGAAAGAGACATTTCGGTTGCGTTCCCAAAAATCAGCCTTGCGAAGCACGGAAGACAAAGTGTTTTCTGCAGCAGTTAATGCCTGTTCAAAACAATGCAAAAACCATAAAATCCATTCAGTAATATCACCGTCTCCATGCTGTGTACGTTCCAATACTTCGTAATACTCTTTTTGCAGCAGCTTCATTTCTGCAGATACAGAGTAAAAACGCTTGCCTGTATTCTCAGAGCGGGCAAGTAACATATCTGTCAAGGCCCGGGCTATACGTCCGTTTCCATCATCAAACGGATGAATGGAAACAAACCACAGGTGTGCGATAGCTGCTTTCAGTACGGTATCGATAGTCTCGTCGCTGTTTACCCACGAAATGAATCGGTCCATTTCAGCAGGCACCCTCTCTGCCGAAGGGGCTTGGTAGTGTATTTTTTCCTTGCCCATGGCCCCGGATATCACCTGCATTTCTCCACTGCGGTATTTACCCACTTCAATGCGGTATAGTCCGCTAATACCTGTGGGGAACAGTACATTGTGCCAGCCAAAAAGACGGTCAGCCGAAAGTGGGTGATTGTAATTTTGGGTGGCATCCAATTGCATTTCTACCACTCCTTCCACATAGCGTGAGGCAGAAACCATTCCTGCCATGGCAATTCCAAGCCTGCGTGCCAAAGATGAACGAACCTCCCCGAGATTTAGTTTCTCTCCTTCTATTTCTGAAGAGCGGACGAGTTCCATGGATATATTTGACAACACTGCATTGTCCTGAGAATCGAATCCGAGTGACAACATTCTGCCTATTATCATTCCCTGCTTCGATCGGACGCGCCCCAGCTCATTCATTACCCGCAAGCTGTCATAGCGGAATTTCCACCAATTATCATAATCATGAATGTATAACATACCATATAGTTTTGTACAAAAATAGAGTCTATTCGGTGAATAGACAAATTATTTGCCGAAAATATTCGGTGAATACGGGGATTATTCACCGAATATTTAATGTCTTATCCCAAAAAGGTTGGCCGTTTTGATATGAATGTGCAACATCACTTTAAAGAAGAAGTAAAAATAATCTACAACATAAAATGAAGGACAATATAGAAGGTTGAAGAGGAGAGACCGGCCCTTTCGATGGCATCGCGATATAAGGATGTCATACAGTTGAGAGCTTTGGATGACTGCTCATCCGCAACATGGTATTTATGAACCCACCCCCGTTCATTCAGTATGTCCATAAAGTCGTTGTCCTCCTTATCCTTGTGCATGGAATCCCATAGAGGGGGGACGACAGATCCTGCAGTATGTCCTTCAGGCGGGGGTAGTCTTCAATCACTATATCGTCGATAGGCTGACCTGCCGCCTGTCTCTCATACAGAAGTTGTACAGTCGTGAGGTTATCCAAAACCTTTTCTGCAAGCGTCGTTGGAAATGCCACAGCGATGCTGTCGAAGGTTTGTCCACAAGACGAAATGACAGATGAAATCACTTCGATGCTTTCATCTACATACACCCCTTTGCGGTATCTGTTGATAATCTGTCTGGGGGTAAGGTGCTTTTTATTGTTTGGTTCGTCTTTCATTTTCTGTTTTGGCTTTACAATGATAAAACAGTAACGGCATACTGTCGGCTTCAAATACGTTGTCCCGGAGGATGGACAAGATGCTCTTGTCGGTGAAGATGGTCCGGCAGATGTCACAGTTGTGGCGGGTATGCCAGTTGAACTTCTGGCCGGTCTTCTTCTTCACGAATGCTAACACGTCTTGCGGACCTTCCGTGTAGAGCCATATTTTCAGCACATCCTCGAAAGCCCGCTCATAGATGGTCTGGATGGGTTCCTGATGGATATTGCCGAGTCTCATCTGCGGTATATGGCAGACACCGATGCCACAACAGGCATAGACTTCGCCATAGGGATTGATGATGATATCCTCGAAGAGGTGTTTGCAGGGTGTTTTCTCTTTGGAATCCATAAGCCGCATTTTGAAATGTCTTGACTTTTTACTACTATTGTAATACTCCATCCAATAGGGGGTAGTAGTAAAAGCGGCTTTCAAGCAAGTTTGATGACTTACAAAAATCGCAAACGGTCATTCCACTCTCTAAAAAACGCTGGTAAACAGGTTTGAAGGTTTCTATGGTATCCATATCCATAATCAATAATTTAAATTTGTGGTTGCAAAAATAAGGTGATTATGAATGAGAGGTTATACAGGATCGACCGAATGCTTACGATTATTTGAAAAAACGTCATAGAAGAAATATGAATTATATACAAAAATACATGAAACGAACATTAGCTTCGTTTTTTATGGGTAAATTTGCACTTAAAATGAACTTAATAGTATGCCAGCAAATAAGAATGCGGTAATTAGATACCAAAAATTAGATGAGCTATTATCAGATCGTCACCATCATTATACGATGGTGGAGATAACAGATAAGGTAAATGACTACCTTGTAGATTTAGGCTACGAGGAGGTAACTCGGCGCTGTCTTGAGAAAGACATAAATTTCATGGAAGAACGTCCTTTTTGTGCTCCAATCAAAAGGTTTACATCTAACGGCTTCAGATGTATCAAATATGGAAGAAGCAATTTTTCCATATTTACAAAGGAGTTAACCAAAGAAGAAGAAAGCCTTCTTTCTGAGGTAATTAACACAATAGGACAGTTTGAAGGAGTGCCCAACTTCGAATGGTTGGATGCCCTTCAGGAGCAATTAGGAACAAAGAACCATCGCCAGATCATTTCGTTTTCATCAGCAGTAAAACTGAAGAACTCGAATCTTCTTGCTTCGCTCTACGATGCGGTTTCAAATGAGCAGGTAATATCAGTAATATACAAGAGATTTGAAGATGAAAATGCGGACACCCTTATTGTTCATCCATACTATCTGAAAGAATACAACAAACGATGGTACCTTGTATGTTATGACGAAGTACGTAACTTTATATGTACTCTTGCCCTTGATCGTTTCGAGGATTTTACGCCAATGCCTGAAAAGAAACTTGTTCCAATGACTGCAGAAGTGGAACATCGTTTTGATAATTCTATAGGCATAACCGTCTTAGACAACCAAGAACCAGAACATGTCGTATTCTGGACATCCGATAAAGAATCCAACTATATCGAAACAAAAAAGATGCATCATAGCCAAGGGACACTTGACGAGGAAGCTTCTACCATCTATCGCAAGAAATACAATCTTCCCGATGGCGGAAAGTTCTTCAGTTTGTATTGCCAAGACACGTATGAGCTCCGAAGAGAACTGTGTTCACATTTCAGTGACATAATCGTTCTTGAACCCAAAAGACTTGTCTTGGAAATAAAGACTGAGGTATCAAAGATGAAAAGCCTATATGACAATATATAGATAATGCATATTTGTGACTGCAAGCGCTAAAAATAAAAATTTAGCGCTTTTTCTGTGAATACTTTTTAAAGCGAACATACCGTTCATATTATAGCCGTAATTTTGCACAGTCATAAGAAAAAAATGCTCTTGTGACATCAAACAAAGATAAGTAAAAAATTTAAAATAAAACAGCTATGAGACTTGAAAAATGGTTTATTTCTAACTTGGACGATTCACAGAGAAAAATCATCGTTGAGGACATTGATAAGAATATCGTTGTACAGGGCGCTGCAGGTAGCGGCAAGACAAACCTTGCAATACATAGAGCATTGCAGGCAAAGAACCGAGGCTCTTATGCTCTCGTAATATTAACCGTTGCCTTGAAGAGAATGATTTCTTACGGCATGAACGCTCTTGGACTTGACCGAGATCGTATTGCTTACGATTGGGGATGGACCCATCGTGGGTTTGATATGACAGGTGATGTCTATTGGAAGAAAAACGATAGAAACCACCTTTATCTCGTTAATGACATGGAGACCAGGAAGTTCGTTCGCTGCGAAAAGAAAGACTCAGAGTCATTCGGCATAGACTTTGGTGACTGGGTAGCATCAAAGTTCTACTATGCCTTTGGTAGAAGAAGCAGTTGGTTCCATGAGGTGCAGCCAGACTCTTCTTTTGATGTCACTGATACTGATACCTACGAGCTCATCCCATCTGGAACTATGTTCAAGCAGGCAGAAGACCAGGTTGATTATCTCATTGTGGATGAAGCCCAGGACTTCAATATCTCTGATTATAAGAGTCATTTTGCTAAACGTGCAAGAAAGAGTCTTTCGCTCTTTGGTGACACGAAGCAGCAGATGAACAGCCATGGAAGTAATATTAAAGATATTGCTGAAGGACTCGACAGCAAGCAGATGTCGCTTGATTACAATTATCGCCTTCCAAAGGCTATTGCCAAGGTTGCCCAGCAGATTATCGGCGGTGGCGTTGACCTGATGAGCAACAATCAAAAGGATGGAGGTAATAGCGACTATCCTAACTATCCAAAGCCTATAATCACTCAGTATGCAAATCCTGAGAAGGAATTGGAAGGAATCTTGACACGAATCCAGATGGAAGATCTTGATGACGTAGCCATACTTGTACCTTCAGACAAAGAGGTTATGATGGTTAATGACTATCTTGCCAATCATGGCATTAAGACCCAGGTTATGTACCGTACTGGAAATACTGTTCCATTCCGTACGGTGAATACACTAGACTTTTCTAACAATGACCTTCCTTGCATACTCACATACTATGCGGCAAAGGGCTCGGAGTTTGACAATGTATTTGTGCCATTCGCGAACACATCCAATGATTGTTCACGCAACTCTTTCTACGTGGCATGTACGAGATCTTCGAGAAGTCTCTACATTTCATATTCAGGTACAAAGACAAAGTATCTTAGCGATGTTAACTCAGATTTTATAACCGAATTAAAAGCAGCATAAATCATGAAATACTATATCTCAATTTCAGCTTGGAACCTTCTGGAGTCATTTACAACAGAAAGTATCTCACCTGTGGCATTCTATGCAGAAAGAGCATATGGTGCTAAGCTCAGTAGATTCTTGGAAGATAAGTTTGACCGAACTTACAAGCTCGTCCTTTCTACCAAGGACAATGGAGGAGATTATACTATTGAAGTCGATGAAGAGCTTATCGACAAAAGTCTTCTGGCACCTGAAAAGGATAAGACAATATTTTCTTATCCTAAGACTATCTATTATCAGAAAGGTTTGGTTGCTTTTAGATTTAACACACAGGGAATTATGGATTCTATGATTGCTGAGTCTCAAATTCTATTTGAGGTTAAATGTGTCAAGAAGTACCAGCCAGACTTTTATGTAAAAGAGATCAAACCTACAAATATTAAGTCTGGAAAGATTGGCAATTCATTATCATTTGATTTTATGAACTACGTAGAGCAGGACAATCGATACAACTTGATCAAAGGTGCCATTACGGGGTATGCTCGTGGAATAATGACAGCCCAAAGTAGTGACAGCCGTACTTTGCAGACTAAGGTCATGGATTTAAAGAATGCTTTTGCAGGGCTCAACACCATTACGCTTATGGGTAGTGGCGAGATAATGAATGCTGGTAAATATACTGCTATGATTGAAGACTGCAAGAAACTGTATAAAAGTCAGCGTGAAGAGCCTACTCGCATCTTTGATATTATGAAGCAACAGTTCTCGGAGATCATCGAGCTTGCAGAGACAAGGGCTAACGCTATTTTAGGTCATGGCCATTCTTACGACCAGAACTTGATTAATTCAGAAATTATGTTTGTTCGCAATAGAATCTTTTCTATTGAAGAGGCTAATAATATTGGTTATCTCATCAGTGAGCTGGAGGCAATAAAGAAAGCAGAACGTGAAAACGGACTTATGGTAGGGAAAGAGAGACTTTATTTCAAAGCTGGTACTCCTGAATATGAGCGCAAGCAAGAAATAAAGAGAATACTCAACGAGTTCACCTACGGGAACGAGGAGTATAAGATGCTTAAAGACGAGCTGAAAAGACTTTATGGCAAGCAGTTTGAAAACAGCAATGATGTGGAAATTCTTGAAGGTGCTATTCAAGCTATTTTTACTAGATTAAGTGACCTATCTAATGAAATCATTAAGAAAATTGTTGCCACAGAAAGCAAGAACAACCTTGACCTCTCAGCTATCACTATATCGAATAAGATTGTTATAGAATCGACTAGCGGATTGCAGGCAGAATTATCATTCTTTAATACTTTGTTGAATGTCATTCTTGACAACCCTTTGGATAGTCCAATTTCAGAAAATGCGATTTTGAAATTTGTCGAAAAGAGTACCAGAGCTTTTATGGAACTACCTGAGAGCGAAACAGAAGACGGTAAACAGATTGTGAGCTGCATGAGAGGCTTCTGGCTTTACAAGAACCACCGAGCAGTAAGCTTTGAAATACCTTCAAACATGGAGATAATAAAGTCAACCATGGGATTCTTGCTGAAGCCTTTTGGATTCGATCAGATAGAAAGATACCTGTTGAACAAAAAGTGCCAGATTAAGGAATACGCTTTTATGCTTTGGGGAGCATGTATTGGCTACGCGGATATGCCCAAAACATTCACTGAGGTTCTATACTCAGATGCAAAAGAGGCAGTAAAACTGGACCGCTTCACAAGAAAATTCATATAAAATCAAGAATTATTCTCAAAACGAACAATGTGTTCGGCGTGAGGATGTAATTTTGCACCAGAATCAAAAAACAAACGACATGGAAAAAGAATAATATTACGAAGAAAAGCGTACCTATGACAATTACAATAGCAGTTATGTTCAAGATGTAGAAGGATGGAGTGACCAGGACATAGATGATGTCTTTGACAGCGATCCTGATGCATATTGGAATACATATTAGGTTAAATATGTATTTTTTCCAAAACTTATTATAAGTTTTGGAAACTTACACTAATTTTGTAAATTATATGCGGTCCTTGGCTATGTCCAGAGGGTAAACTTTGACTCTTGTCCAGCGTATTCGCTAGGATGTCTGCTCCTTCGGGAAAAGACAAAATCAATGTCACAATATTGATGTTGAACATCTATGACTCTTGACTATAATCGACTAACGTCTGACTTTATGATGTTGTCTGATTTCTTTAAAGAAAACTAACCTCTGGCATAAATCAAAGGCCGCATTTTAACAATAAAAGCAATGAACGATTTAAGAACACTTATTAGCAAAATAAACAATCTCTCTGATTTGACAAAGGTATTAAACTACTTCAAGCATCGTGAGACCAACAGTGAGGAAAATCTCTTCACGGAAGATGTTCTTGAATCATATGCAAATCCAAGTAAAAAGGTTGCACGCCGTTATAAGACCTTCTATATTCCCAAGAAAAATGGTAAGCTGCGTGAAATTTCTGCGCCAAATAGGAATTTGAAAGAGATCTTACACTATCTCAACATGATGTTAGCAGAAGTTTACCAAGCCGGACCTTCTGCAATGGGATTTGTCAAAGGACGTTCTATTGTCGATAATGCCAATTTACATGTAGGACAAAATTATGTTCTGAACCTAGATTTGTCCGACTTCTTCACTTCTATTTCACAGAGCCGTATTTGTAAAAGGTTGCAGTTAGCACCATTCAACTTTAATGAGAATGTGGCAAAAGCCATCTCTGGACTTTGTTGTAAGAAAGTCGTGAAGGGCGGAAAGAAGGGGTATGCTCTTCCACAGGGGTCGCCGACTTCCCCAATACTCACAAATGCTGTTTGTGATTTCTTGGACAAGAAGTTGAGGCACTTATCTACTCGCAATGGAGTAAAATATTCCAGATATGCTGATGATATGACATTCAGCAGTATGCATAATATCTATCAGGAAAATGACACTTTTATGAAAAATCTTTTTTCTATTATCAAAGAAGAAAGATTCACCGTCAATCCAGATAAAACCCGACTCCAAAAGAGAGGCGAAAGACAAGAGGTTACAGGTTTGACGGTTAATGATAAAGTAAATACTGCTCACAAATATACCCGTGAACTACGCAATGTCCTATATATGTGGGAGAAATACGGATATAAGGATACTTATACCAGTTTCTACAAGCATTATAAAGCGACAAAAGGTCATATTAAAAAGGGTGAACCTGTATTGGAAAATGTCATCATTGGTAAACTTGACTTCCTAAAGATGGTAAAAGGCGAAAACGATGTTGTATATACAAAGTTGCGTTCGCGTTTTGAAGCCTTAAATCCAAACATATACGATTCAAAGAACACCAATTCCAGATCAAAGGTGAACTACATAGAGCTGTATTCTGTTGTTGAATTTGAAAAAGCCTTTAAGACAAAGATCAAGTTCATCATGAGTGGTGAGGGTAAACTATCTGCTGTTTATAAGAATGGGAAGAAAGAAAATTCCATTTATGTAAGCAATGCGGTAAAGGATATTGTCTTTACGGAAAAAGCAAAGCCTAGAAAGAACTGCAGGTTTACTATAAGCTCAATGGAAAGTTTTTTCGTTGCTTTGTGCCGTTCAAACTGTGTAAACTATTGGATGATGCTTGCAAATGAACCTGCAAGAGAACGTCATATACATCCTAAATATAATAACCTTCCAATCAATCAGCTCTTGAAAGAATGGGAGGAGAAAGGTCTTGAAGCAGCAGCAGACCTTTTGTCATCTATTCTTGTCGACGAAACCTTTTCGTCTAATGGTGACAGAAAGGAACCAGCTTTGCCCAAATTAGGTAAGAAGAAACGTAAGAAGAAGAGTTCTATGGGAGTATTAGAAGAATTGATGATTGAGGACTATATGGACGATATGGAACTGCAAGCTTCACTCACCGACTTTGAGGATGAAGAGACCATAGAGTATAATACAAAGGCAATAATGAAACTTTTAAAAGGGGATAAAGATGGCAAAGAAGAATAACTCTCAAAAACTGATCAGCACACTTCTTGCAAACAAGAAACTGACTAATGCTCAGAGAGAGAAGATTGCTATCCTCATGATTCGTGATCTTGATTTAGCAAACATTAATCAAGATGGCGAATCTAATGGTGATTTCCCAAAGAGTAATCTGCCTGAATATCGTTCTGCAAAAGATGTAATGGATTTTCTCCTTGAATATAATCAGGATCCAATTTTGAAATACACCTGCCATCCTATCGATGACTTGAGTGTAATCAATGAGATTGCAGAACAATGTGAAAACAAGGTTTATTCAGTTAAATCACACTACCATCTTATTTTATCAAGATTCACCCAGCTACGTGAAAAATATAGAGCCACAGGAAAATATCTTGATGGAAAGGTGGTATCATTAATGCGTGTATATATTACTGGCGAAACATTTCGCAGAGAACCTGCCTCATGGTCGACACAATCAATTACCTACAACTGGCATTCACCAGAATTATGGGAATGGTCTAACAAGACCCCGGGGATAGTTCCAAACCCCGGGGAAAACATTGCAGAGTTCATCTGTAATGAAGGTTATAAGTTGCCAAAACCTTTTATCTCTAATCTTTCAGGTAAGAGAATAAGCACTTTTGGTGACCTTGTTATGTATTACAAGTCTTTGTTACATATAAAGAGGGATGATAACCTCCAAAATAAAATTCTGTATGTATATAAAAAGGGGTATCAAACAGGAGACCAAAACTCCCATCCTTGGCTTGACCGAGTAGATTTAACCATAGGCGATTTTGATAATAACATTGAGTTGTTCACCAGCGTAGATAAACTATTGCAGGCATTTGGAGCAATTCTTTCGATATGTATTGAAAACCAAGCAGAAGGTATTCCACACGTAGAAGTCGGATTTTACCGAGAACTTGAGAGCAAGAGAGTATGCTTTTATGTCCATCATAAAAACTCTCAATATCGTAAAGGCATTGAGGATTCCATAAAAAGAATAGGAGAAAAACAAACATTGCTTATTAAAAATCAAATCAATGGAATTTGCAATCTGTATATTCAAGCTGATTTTGGTAACAATCAATATGCAGAGATGAATCTTTGGGACGGCAAGCCAAGAACTGCAACAAGTATTGATAAAATTGAAGGTGTAAAATATATATTGAAATATTAATTGCATGATATACCTATTCGATGATAAAGAGTCTAGACAACAATCGTATGGATGGACAAACAATAAGTTTGAGCTATGGTCTGATGTTATAGTTCGAATTAAAGATTATTCCGATTATCTTTCATTGGAAAAACAAAATATTTTTAGTGAAAGAAACATAATAATATACCACGAATCTTTCTCTACTTGCATCCCTTATGAAGAGAGAAGAAGCTATCAGGCTTTTCATAATGCATTAATCGATGGTTCGGAATTACCAGGTATCAATATTGTCATATTTAGTGGCAGTATAGCAAGTCGAGCAATAAACAAAAATGTCGCTCATGTTCCCGTTACGGATATGTATGCCAATCTGGAATGCTTCCTTGAACATTTTCGCGAACAAGAGATTGATTTTAAGTACCTATTATGGGGTGAGGAATACAAGATAGAGCAAACATTATTAGACTTAATCGAGAACATCTCTAATGAAATCTATGATGGTGAAATACAGTCTGATTGGAGTAATGTCTTTTTTGCTTCAGCCCAGAAATATGGTATTGACGCTCCCTCTAACGACTGTATTCAAGAGAAACTATGGCTTAGTAAAGTTTCAGATACAGACCTCGATAATTATATAAGAGAATGGTTTAATGAATCTGAATACGATGCTTTGTATATCCCTCTTTGTTTTGGTAAAGTTTTGTCAGATTACAACGGTTTGCGATTAGCATTACACATAAGGTGTACAAAATCCGTAAACCAGAATAAGCCTATATACATCTATGGTCCTGTTCCTACATCCTTTTTGGTTAGGTCTAAGTATTTTGACATTCTAAGGACAAGGGGTGTCAAGCTGATACATATGCACCCCAAAAAAATAATAGATTCATTGGGTAGCCTACAGCCTCTTACTGAGAACGAAATCAAATTTGAGATGGAACAAATTCATCTACCTGTACCACAAAACTACGAAGACAGTCATAGCGTTGCAAATGAATGGGCTATATATAGATGGGCAGTTGCTACCAACTCAGAAGATTCTGCAATCGATAAAATAGCCAATACTATCAAGTCAAATTTATACTTCAAACATCTAACATCAATATATCCCCCGAGTGAGATAGACGGTATGAAAGAAAACAGACTGAAGTTTAAGGATCAACTCTCAGGCATTAATTCCTCACTATTTGGACAAAATGACATTAACATTTTGTATGTTGACGATGAAGCAGATAAGGGATGGTATGAGATCATGGCAAACATCATCCATGATGTAAATAAAATAGATAGTTTTTACTATTTAGGTGAAGACTTAAAAGCGTTAGGTCAACAAGAAATCATTGATCAAGTAGTCAATCGTGTGAAAGAAGACTCTGTCAACATTGTGTTACTGGATTTCCGACTACATAAAAATGACAACGACTTCCAGAATATTAAAGACATTACTAGTGTTCAAATACTAAAAAAAATCAAAGAGTTTAATCCAGGAATACAGATAATTATATTCTCTGCAACTAATAAAGTGTGGAATTTATTGGCTTTGCAAGAATATGGAGCTGATGGTTTCATAATTAAAGAAAGACCAGAGAACAGTAAGGACCCGTCCTTTACAATCCATACTATTGAGAATTTCATAAACGCCATGTCTTTATGTATCTCTAATAGATACAAGAAAAGCTTGTGCCAAATAGTTTCTGATTTGAACAGCAATTTAGAGAAAGGTGCAAAGGCACATAGAATAGATAAGGATTATCAAAAATCTGTAAAGTTGTTCTATCGAATGGCATATTCCTCACTTCCTCAAAATATAGATAATCAATGTTTTGACCATTCATTTATGAATTTCTTCAGAATCATAGAAGCGACAGCAAACGAGCTAATTGATGTTGACAATCCTGAAGCAAAAGAAGAGAATGGAATGATGAGGTATTCTTTCAAATTCAGGGGAACTGATGAATATTTGAAAGATTATAATGAGGAGAAGTTCTATGAAACAGTCAAGATACTATCTATGACTAATAAGCGTTTGAATTTCAAACAAAAATTTTATAACCTATTTGCGAGATTAGGCATATATAGTACTGCAACATTTAACATGGTAGAAAAGAGAAATGCTCTTACACACCCCAATTCAAAAGTAAATTATAAAGTAGAACCGATAACCTTGGAGGATGTTCTTTTGGCAGCCAACATTTCTTTCCAATGCATAAGAAAAATGATTGAAAATAAAGATGGTAAAGAGTAAATGACGATAGCGCTGAATCGGTTCCGTCATGACGCTGCAAACGGTACCGCATTCAGTTCTGTAAGATTCTTTGCAAATGTATATTATTTTTTTTTTCGCTGCCTCATAGACTCTCCTGTATTGCGTAAACGTTTACATAATACAGGAGACAGTTTAAGAAAAAAACATTAACTTTGCCTCGTCAGAACTGTAACAACATGGCCGTTTTTGCTGTAACAGTCTACTCCGTTTTTACCAACAAATCCAACAGTATATCCTTTAGACGTGGATAGTCTTCAATCACTATATCCTTGACAGGCTGGCCTTCCGCTTGTCTTTCATACAAGAGTTGTACGGTCGTGAGGTTATTCATGACCTTCTCCACAAGAGTCGTTGGCCCGGTAAACGCGTTTGACTGTACCGAACGTTGCTTCCACTTCGTTGCGCTCTCCAGAAGCTTTACGTCTCAGTTCCGTTTCCACCGGATCTGGGTGCTTCCTGGGGGGCCTAAGGGGAGCACAATGACATACTATACCCAAATGCTTGAGAAGTGTTTTCGGTTCTCCTTATTCAAATAGATTTTGTTTGCCTGAACTTCCCTGGGGTAGTAACCGAAGCCTTCCTTGTATGTCTGAATCTGAAGCAGAAGGTCGGAACCTTCGTTGTAGGCTTCCCAACTCAAATGGTCGATGCAGGTAAAACCATCTACCACACTCACACCTATCTTTGCGCCATATTCTGTTCTACTGCCGGCTTTGCCTCTAACGATGGGACGTACATGGGGCTGGAAGATGCTGATGATACGTTTGATACAGGAGCGGACGTTGTTGTCGAACATATACTTCTGCTGCTCATAAGCCTTTCGGATAGCAGACAGCCTAAAACGGTTGTGCTTAACTTTCCGATGAAGTTCGTAAGGCGCTGAATATCTTTTGATAAAAGGTGCAACAAAAACTTTTTAGTATCGCGGATGAGCTTAGTGCCCTTCTGTTTTTTTTTGATGTAGTGCACAAAGCATGAACGGGCTTCACCACGATGGGTCCTGGGACTTGCAACAGTTGCCTTTGCACTGAGTTTTTTGGTCAGACGGTCTATTACACGGCTGCAATCTTCTAGGATGTTGATGTCCATCGGGTATCTCACTTCGGCATCGGTGCAGGTGGCATCAATCTTCATCTTGTCATTGTGGGTTGTCTGCTGAGAACCTGCAGCATAGGAGCCTCCGGTAGAATCGTCCTCCTTATTAGAATCTTCTGTTTCCTTCACCTGTTTGCGGTGCATAGAAAGCATGATGTCGTTGAAGAAATCCTTATCGATACGTTTGCGCACGGCCACAAAAAGTTCCGGACTGAAGATGGGTTCCTCCTGGAAATACTTCAGTCCGACAAGGTACTGCATATAGGAATTTTCCTGTATGCTAAGGATGGTTCCTTCATCAGTCTTTCAACTTGCTGACTAAGTCCGTGAATTCCTTGGCCGACTTGAATGCCGGAATGTTGTGTGCTGGAATGATGATGGTCGTGTTCTTCGAGATGTTGCGGGCCGTCTTTTCAGCACGTCTTTTGATGATAAAACTGCCGAATCCTCTCAAATAGACATTCTCTTCTTTTTCCAACGATCCTTTGATGGATACCATCAGGCTTTCCACGATAGCCGATACAGTCTGCATATCGCATCCTGTCTGGTCGGTTATTTTCTTACATAGTTCTGCTTTAGTCATTTCCTATAAGTTTTTGGGCTGCAAAGATACGCAATCTCGTTCAATTTTCATTGAATTATAATGCTTTTGACTTGCAGACTCCTAATGAAAATCGTACCTTTGCAGCACTTCATAAAAGACAGGTTCTCGTCTTAGAGTGGTTCTCATCTATGTATATCGACATATTTGCCCCATTGCGGGTTCATCTTTAAATATTTTCAATATGGATATTAGTTTAATTGGAGCCAATGCCGGTTCTGTATGGAACGCATTGCACGAAAACGGTGAGTTGGATCTTACCAAGTTGAAGAAAGAAACCAAATTGTCTGAAACCGAAATCTTGGCTGCCATCGGCTGGTTGGCCAGAGAGGGAAAAATCCTTTCGGTAGAAACTAAGAAAGGTCGCAGAACAGTTGAGCTCTTTTCCTTGGCTGATTGATCCACACAAAAAAGAACAACCCACTATTATCATGTGAGTTGTTCTTTTTCTTAGAGATACACTCCTTCTATCAATAAGGATTAAATACTTCCTTTCCCAATTGCCAGAGGTACTTGTCTATTTCCTTCACGGTAAATTTTTCCAGCTGCCTGTTCTTCTTTAATGAGTTTATGATATCGGTGTATTTTGGGTAGTCTTTCAAGTCATTCTCCGTCTTGAACTTTACAAATCCTTTTTTACGAAAGTGCATCAGTACTTTGTGCACATAGCTGTCGTATATAGGATAGATATCCGGTCGATGATGGCTGCAGTATTTGGTTGCGAAAGAATAGAACCGGTACATCTTGTTATTGATTGGGATGGCTGTTAGGTCATTCACAAGCGTCAGGTCTCCATCTTTCAGGCGTTGGTCAATATTTTGTTTCAGATAGTGTTGGGCCACATGATGGACCTTAAAAATATTGGTGCTGTAGAAGTCGTTCAAGGCAGAACATTTGATCAGGATATCTTCTATACATTGGTTCTCTTTACACATTTGCATGAATAGCTTGTCCAGGGCTTTTTCCTGATTGACATAGTCCTCCAGTTCATCCCATTTCCGGATGTATCGTTCCATTTCTTCACAAGTGGGGGAATGTTTTTCCAAGTATTTTATTCTTTTGTCATAATCATTTTATATTTTGACTCCGTTATGATTTCAGCTTCAGAAACTCTTTCCAGGTTAATTCTGCTTCACCTTCGGTCTCGGCATTCAGGAGGTAACAGAACAGAGCAGTTCCGGCTTTTTCTTTATTTGCTCCCAGATCTACAGCGTGGTGATTGATGCGGATGCGGTCAATTAGATAAGCTTTCCCGTTCGGAAGGTAGTGTGCTTCAAAGACGCAGACTCCTGTCCAACTGCGGTAATAACGGATGTATTCATGGTCGCAGTACATAAACCAATGGTCTTCCATGGCTTCTGGTATATGGCCTTTCTTCAGGATGTGCATGGTCTGTGGAGACAGGTTGATCTTGACTACCACTTCCGTAACCGTTGTTCTATCAGAAGGCATGGCTTGTATTTTCCAGTCGCTGACCGTAGCTGTCTTTGTCTTTTCTGGTAACGCACTTTTACCATAAAACAAGGGGTTATTGGCATTCCCTAAACCTAATTTCCAATGTAAAATAGCATCTTCCACCTGTTTTTGTTTATTTGTCAAATTATACAAGTGATGACGGAATTCCTTCAGCACCTCCTTCATCTCATCGGGAAGGAGATGCCATACCTGCTGCTTCATCGCTTCCGGAATGCCCCAGATGGCTTCGGCGATGCTGCCCACAATGGCTCCCAACGTGTCAGCATCGGCCCCCAAGCTGACTGCCCGACGGATGGCATCCTCGAAGCTGTGGCTGTGCATCACAATCCAAAGGGCCACCGGTACGGTACCCTGGCAGGTCTCGTCGAAGCGGTTCCGGTAGTCATCCAGATTTAGCTGGAAGGTTTCGGGCTCCTCGCTGTACAGCCGGATGGCCCGGTACAGCACCTGCTGGCGCAGGACCTGCGGCGTGATGGCTCCGCTGAACGTTCTTTTCCAGTGACGGGCATCCCGGATGGCCAGCGCCACCGCCTGGGCGCCCCGGATGCCTTCGGGGTGGTTGTGACTGCATGCGGCCGACTTTTCAGCTTCACGAAGTACATCGTCCGTTTCATCGAATGCCCATCCGATGGCACTGACGCGCATGGCCGACCCGTTGCCGAACGAGCCGTAAGGTTGGGGACGGTTACTCCGTACCCACTGGGCGAACCGCCCACCATAGCCGCCCATGGGGCAAGGATGGCTGCGGCACCAGCAATGGATGTAGCTGCCGTAATCATCGCTCTGATGTACGATGGCATCTGCCACGGCTACGGTGCAGAGGGTGTCATCGGTATAATCATTCTGCGCACTGATCCACTCAAAGTGATAGTCGTTGGTGGGACAAAACTCCCACCGACTCCCTATGATATCTCCTATAATGGCTCCTAACATGGCTGGCTATTTACGGTCTAACATTCAATTTGTCGTCTTTCGTTTCCTCGGCTGTTGCTTCTTCGTCAAAGTAATGGTCCGAAGCTTGCCGCAGCATGGCCTGACGGTCTTCGTCACACATCGACGGAGCGGCCATACAGCATACTTGCACCTCGTTCATCCTGTCATAATAGCGCATACGACTGTTGCGTTCATGTAAAAACATTTCTTCCGTCCCGGCATCATCCTGCTGAAATTCCAGGGCGTTGTCGATGCAGTAGCGCTGAGCCGTTTCCACCACGTCAATGTTGGCACCGATGAAGTTGAAATTCCAGCCCATTTCCTTCAAGGCTTCAATCATGCAGGCTACCTTTTCGGTCGTGTATTTTTCGGAGGAATTCTCTTCTCCATCCGTGATGATGGTCACACTGCCGATGGCATTTTCTGCACGTCGTACGATGGCTTTCAAATCAGCTAAAGTCGAACCGACGGCATCATTCAGCGGGGTAGATCCCCAAGGAACGTAGTCGTCCGAAGTGATGTGTTTCACGTTCTCCACCGGCTGGTTCTTGAATAGGTACCGGGAAGGGCGGCTTCCTCTGCTTTGGAAAGCATAAATGCTCACAAAGTGTTCTTGTGTTTCTACATACTTCTCTTGCGCACTGCGGATGGTATTGAGGGTTTCGTTGCATCCGTTGAGGGTCTGTCGGGTCACGCAACCCATCGATCCGCTTTCGTCCAAAATAATCAGGTTGTAAATTTGCTGTTTCATAGTTTTTTCATTGAAAGGGTTCATACTTTATTCTATCACTATCGTTTCGCAGAGTTTCCTTCTTCGGACGCGTGCACTCGTCAGTGAGCAAGGAACACTCTTTAAAAATCAAACGGGTTCCGTTTCGATTCGTTCTCGTCCATTTCTTCGAAGCTCTGCTCATTGAAACGGAAGATTTGAGTGGGCGTTTTGCCTTTTCTC
The DNA here is from genome assembly GCA_958432865.1 of Bacteroides stercoris. Lineage (GTDB taxonomy): Bacteria > Bacteroidota > Bacteroidia > Bacteroidales > Bacteroidaceae > Bacteroides > Bacteroides stercoris_A. The sequence goes on along the minus strand of CAUAWO010000010.1, from coordinate 26,913 downwards.
GGTTTTGAGGTCCAGATAGCTTCCATTTTAGGTGCAGATGCATAATCGGCCATGCAACAGTCAGTCAGATCGTCATCGGCTTCATCCTGGATGCTTTCCTTTTCGCTCTCGTTTTCCAGCAGGCCGGATGCCAATGCCTTGCGGTAAAAGTTACGCCGGTCATAGCTGCGTCCGCTGATGAGTTCGTACACCCGTTGCAGATCTCCCATGGTAAACTGTTCGTCCAGGAGGCGGAAGGCAATGGGACTCACCTTCAGCTTATCCTTTAGGTGCTCCCGTGCCTGAATGATGATTTCCTCATGGTCGAAAGCCAGGGGAGGCAGCTCATCCACTTCGAACCACGAAGCGCGGGCGGCATCGTCACCGGCCAGAATGCGATAGTCGGTCTGGCGCACCAAGGCATAAAAAGCCACTGTGATGACCCGTTCGCGCGGGTCACGGTCCACGGTGCTGAATACCTTAAACTGCTCCAGATAGACATCCTTCACATGGGTTTCTTCATACAGTTCGCGGGCGGCACCTTCTTCTACCGTCTCGTCCATCTTCAGGAATCCGCCCGGCAGAGCCCAGCTTCCTTTATAAGGTTCCAGTCCGCGTTCAATCAACAGAATGTGCAACCGTTTGCCGTCGAAACCGAAGATGACACAGTCGGTCGTCACGGCCGGATGCGGGTATTTATAGCAATACTTTTTCTCTTCCATATTATCTATTCGAATAGGTTCATTGATTAATCATGCTGCAAATATAGCGTGTTAAAATGACACAAGCAAATTATATGCGTTAAATCTACGCATTATTTTTTATTTGTTGCTATGCAAAAAGGTTGCGTATAGGCAGGTTAACTTTGCAGCCGAAAAAGAAATAAATGGTGCAATGTGCTGAAAATAACCAAAAAAGAAGTACATTTGCCGTACCAACAAAGAATTAGAATAGATGAATTTATTGTCGAACATACAGAACCGTTTACATCGCCCCAGCAGTCGAAGTTTGGGTCATCGTTGCTTTATCCATCGATTTGGCAGTTCTTTTCGTATGCTGTTTGCAGAACGGTTCCGACATCGTATTCCTTTCTTTGCTGTCAGTTAGTCGATCAGCAATTCAAAACATAAGACCTATGAAGGATGAATCGGATAGTTCGCAAACTTTCCGATTTTTTTGTGCCTTTCCGGTGCAGCATTTTGGGTCGCTGGCAGGGCACGTATGAACGTAACACCCCTATCATTATTAGTAAAGAGTATGCCAGCCAACAAGAATGCACTGATTAGATATAACACCATAGACAAGTGCTTGAGAAACAGATATAGAAAATGGACCATAGACGACCTGGTGGATGCCTGTTCCGATGCCCTGTATGAGATGGAAGGAATTGCCAAGGGGATCTCGATAAGAACCGTTCAAGGAGACATCCAACTGATGAGATCAGACAAGTTGGGCTACAATGCCCCGATAGAAGTTTATGACAACAAGTATTACCGGTATGCTGATCCGGATTACTCCATCCGAGAGAATAGATTATCAGAAGACGACTATGAATTGGTGGAGAAGGCCGTTACGCTGATTGGCCGGATGGAGAAGAACACCGATGTAGTCGAATTGAGCAAGGTCTTGCTGCAGTTGAAGACTAAACTGATGTTTCTGCTGTAAATAAAAGAGCACCGCTAAGAGTGCTGGGTAACACCCAGTTTAGGCGGTGCTTAAACCTAAGACAGGTTTATATGAGTATAGAAGGGAGTAAGATGGGATTCGAACCCACGACCACCAGAGCCACAACCTGGTGCTCTACCTACTGAGCTACCTACTCCATTTAGCAAGTGGAACCTCGCGGATTCGAACCGCGTTCTCAGGATTTTCAGTCCTGCGCATACACCCAGTCTGCCAAAGTTCCTTGTGTGACCCGTGAGAGATTCGAACTCCCGACCCCGACGTCCGTAGCATCGTGCTCTATCCAGCTGAGCTAACGGGTCATGACAGCGGAAGCAGAAGGATTCGAACCTTCGGAGCCTGGAGGCTCGGCACGTTAGCAGTGTGCTGGTTTCGACCGCTCACCCATACTTCCAAGTGTCTTTGTTTCCTTTTGACATTGCAAAGGTAGATAGGCGGTTTGCAGTCTTTTTGCGTAGCGGGAATTATTTTTTATCGCTAGGTAAAAAAACAGATCTTTCAAGGATAATCTTCTTATTTCCAATGTATATTTGCGTTGTTTTACATTAGTTTTTATGAAGAAGAATGATTTTCTTGAGCGGATTTCTCACAGCCAACTTTTGCATGGCATGACACAGAAAGAAATTAAAGAAAGGTGTCGCAGAATCTTATACAGTGTGCCACGCAACGGTAAGGTTCTTGATACAGTTGATTTTCATTTTCTGATGCAAGTATTTGCGCTTTCTCCTTATTATGAGTTGAAAACGCAAGGCAAAAAGATTGTTGGCATTGAAAGAAGGGATGCAGGCTTTTATGGTTCCACTTGCTTCTATCTAATACGAGAAGATGGTTCTTGCACAGATATTTCTTTCACCAAGATATTTCGGGTTGATGGTGATACGGATGATGTGCTGAAAGCTTTGCGAAGTGCGGTAGTTCCAAGCATCGAGGCATTCAGAATGACTTTTAGACCTTTCACCTATGAGGGTATCATTTGTAACAGCTTAGCCGATGTAGATATTGATCATTACGATTTGAAGTTCAGAGAATTGGCTTCCATTTGGATTGAACAGAATGGAGGTGTTGATTCCCTTGTCAAGAAAATCAATCCGACTGCTGATAACAATACGCATACTTATTTTTTGGATGAAGAATTGAAATCATCCTTTCGACAATTTCATGATGCTCATACTCATTTGCGCTTTCTTCCGAAAGTAATCAATCGAAGTAACCAATAATCTGTTTATAGGGCTCTCCGGTTATGTTGAGCAGCCAAATTGCTGAAACCGAAATCCTGGCTGCCATCGGCTGGTTGGCCAGAGAAGGCAAAGTGAAAAGTCAGAAGAAACAAAGAAAGGACGTAAAACCATTGAACTTTTCTCTTTGGCAGATTAATAAAAACGGGGTGAGCCACATTTTAACTCACCCCATTTTTATTTTTTCTTAATATCCTGGATTCTGTGAAAGAGACGGATTTACATTTAATTCATTTTGAGGAAAGGCATAAGTAATTCATCCTCTTGGCAGTTAGATTCTGTCTGAGATTCTCCGATACGTTTCAACATCATCTAATATTCCCAATGTAGCCCACTCGACTTCCAATTGGCAACTAACTGCTTCTATGCTTGCAAGTATCAGTATATTGATCAAGCTATGCAGAGAAAAAATAATCTTCATTCTTTATAATTTTTATACTAGCACAAAATTGCTAATTTAGTTTGAACTTACAAATAAATAACTGAGATATAAGCAAAAAGACATTATTTTATAGCCTAAATAATCAAGTGTATATGATTTATAAGTACAAAAATTAAACTATGTCTCATATTGTATCCTTATTTAGAGAGCAAGATAGTATGTAATTATTCTAGTTAGTTTGCTTGGCTCTTTCTAAATTTATTTATATCTTTCTGTTTTTAATGCTTGGCATTATAGTATTAACTTTAAAATATTTTCATTATCTGTTATGACTTATAATGACAATTTAATATTAAGATATTTGTATGGTCTTGATGAAAAACGTGATTATCCGCAAAGTATAAAGCGTTTTTTGATAGATGTTGGTAGTGATATAAATGAAGATCGTGAATCTGCTATTAATGAATTGTACGGACTGAAAAATAACTGTAAGAAACTCGCTGTTCTCTCCAAAAAATTTGTTGATGCAATGGACAAGTCATATATGAAGTTTACTCAGTTTCACATGGATATTTTATCAGAATGCGATGGAGAAAATGGAGTAATTAAAAGTCCTTATTTTATAGAAGGATCTCTTGTCGTTTATTCTATTAAGAATGGGGCAATATCTTTATGGGTGTTCCATAATCTGCCTAATGCTAACAATAATTTTATGGCAGTTCCTTCTTATTATATAATAGCAGTTCCAAAAGATAGGATAAAGGGAGAAGGTCATCAGCTAGACTGTATGATAATGCCAATGATTGATGGATGTTGTGAGGCGAATTTAAGAGATTACATTGATATGGTTTTAGATTATCTTTGTTTGCGACAGTGGGCAGAGATTGAAATTGCGGAAATTAAAACTCAACAAAAGAAATCACTAAAAGGTAAGAATAAGACTTCTGTTCAAGATGGTATTTCATATTTTATATTTGATAGTAAGTGGTTCACAGAGGTCTGCAATAATAACGAATTTGTCGTAAGTGGTCATTTCAGGTTACAACCTTATGGAGATGGTAGCAGAAGACTTATTTGGATAAATGAATTTAAAAAAAATGGTTATCATCGAAAGGCTTTAATTGAAAGAGCAAATGACGGAGAACAGTTCATTTGATAGGTTATTTGCCACGAAAGTACATATAGAATCGTTACGCTTAGTTTCTTCTCTAAGGTAACGATTCTGATATGTTTAATTTCTGTTTTATAATAATCCTATAATTATTTCATAAAACCATTCCAACAGATCTTTTACATCCATCATTGTTGCTACTGCTTGTTCTCCTTGCTCTTGGATTTTGTACATAAGCCATTTGAAGCGAAAAATAAATTGTTTTATCATATAAAATTGCAGCTTAAGGTTTAGGTAATAGGTTGTTAACGGGCCTACTACTCCCAAAAAGCTTTTTCGCTTCTGCTTCTGCGAAGGTACTTTTGCTGTTCCGAAAAATAAAGGACAATTTTTCAGGGTTATATTTTTTCTGCTTTTTGCTCCTATAATGTAACCGGTATATCTAAAATAAACTATAGGTTTATATAGATATACTAAAGCAAGGGTTACACCTTATATAATATAGGCGTAACCCTTGCTTTAGTATCCAAAAATACTATCTTTGCAAAATCAAGTCTAATTTGGATATATGGGAGAAAAAATAGGATATGCGCGAGTCAGTACGAGAGAACAGAATCTCTCGTCTCAAGAGGATGCACTCAGCAAGGCCGGATGCATTCGGATCTTCACGGACAAGATTTCCGGAAAAGAGTTCAATCGTGAAGGTCTGAAGGCTTGCATGGATTATCTGCGTGCGGAAGACACTTTGGTCATTTACCGTTTGGACCGTTTGGGTCGTTCCGTTAAGGAAATGCTTGATCTTTGTGCCCAGCTCGAAAGCCGGCGCATCAAGCTGGTCTCCCTGCAGGACAATCTCGACACATCCACGGCAGTTGGCAGGTTCACCATGCAGATCCTGGCATCCCTGGCCGAGTATAACCGCAACCTGATTCTGGAGGGATGCAAGGCAGGCATCGAAGCTGCCCAGAAACGGGGTGTGAAGTTTGGCCGTCAGACTGGTGTCAAGATGAAGAAACCCAAGAAGGAAGCGGTCATTACCATGTATAGAGCCGGTACATCCATCAAGGATATTATGAATATTACTGGAATAAAGTCTATCCAGACAGTTTATAACTATTTGCATGAGGAAGGAAAATCTCCTAATAGAAGGCATATTATTCCTTAGGAAACAAAAATTATTGTTTTATGACTAATATTAATAAAAAAAGTATTGGTTGCATCTTTCTTTGGATATTTTGTTTAACTTTGTGCCTATCTACCACTGATTAACTTAGTTGGTTATAAAATTATGAAGGAAACGTTATAGTCTTAAAGATTATACAGTTCCACGTTTCTAATGTTATATTAGTTTTCTTTGGGACTGGGGATGTTATGTTATTATGAAGAAATTTTTTTCATTTTTGATTCTTTTAGCATGCTGTATTACAGCATTTGCTTTTGAAACTAATTTTAATTTCAGTTTTAAGGAGCAAAAAGATGCGGATGCTTACCAGCAATATGTAGGACAATCTTTTTTTGTACGTAAAGCATTTGGTTCTTTAGAAACATGGAAGAAAACTGGTTTTAATTTTAGTGATGATTATTTAGGGAAAACGTATACTATTACTAAGGTTACGGTTAAAGATGTTACTGTCAATAATGAGCCAAATAGAGAAATCGCTATTGTAGCGGTGGAGAATGGAACAAAAAGAAAAATAAAATTCAAAGGGTATGAAGAAGTTTCTGTAAAAGTTAGTCTTTGGTCTGGAATTAAGCAATGGCCTTTAATTTCTTATATGCCTATTGTATTCACAGAACCATTTGATGAATATAAGAAGGAAAAATTGGGTTCTATTATAGAGCATGAGATGGTTAAAGACACTTACGAAGTTACGGACGTTTTTATTGGAAAAGGGGTTGGAAAAGACTATGCTTGTGCTGTCCCTAATTTCACTGTTAAGAATGTTCGTACTGGTGAAACAGTTTCTTGTCCTTCCTCAGAAGTTAATACTCAACCTTTTCAATTTGCTTTAGAAGGTAATTATACTACAGCTCTGACTAAAGTTGAAAAGCCAGAAGATTCAGCAGAACGCTACGGAGAAACAAAATTAGTTGAGGATGAAGGTGTTAATAAGTACTCCTATAAGGATAATATTATTGATATACTAATTTTTGGCACATCTGAAGAATTCCATTTTACACTTAAAAATGTTTCAGATCATTCAATCAAGGTGGTATGGAATGAAGCTGCATTTGTCGGATTAGATGGCTCTTCTTCGAAAATAATGCATGTTGGTACTAAGTTCTCTGAAAGGGAAGGTAACCAGCCTGCTACCACTATTATTAAAGGCGCAAAAATAGAAGACTTAGCGACCCCAACTGCCAATGTATATTACTCCGATGGTGTAAAAATTGGTTATGAAAGATTTGGTAATGGATGGAAAACAAAAAAAATGGTTCCTGAAGTTTATAAAGGAAAAGAAGTCGGGGATCTTCGTTTGATGTTACCTATTCAGGTAAAAGATGTCATTAATGAATATACTTTTGTTTTTAAGGTGTATTATTCTTATAAGCATCCCGAATTGTTAAAGGCTGAAAAATTATAATTAACTAATTAGTGGTATGCCTTTGGGTGTACCACTTTTTTTTGATATGAGATATTTGTTTTTTTTCTTCTTCCTAGCTCAAAGTGTTTTTTTAACTGCACAAAGTCATTTGACCTTTATGGGGATTGAAATATCTGGTCATGAAGATGAGTTTAAGAAACATCTAGAACAAAAGGGTTTCGAGTACTTAAGCTCTTATGAACATTCTCATGCATTTTTCGGTAAATTTGCTAATGAATATGTAAATTTATTGGTTCTTTCTTCTCCAAAAACAAATGTTGTATGTAAGGTAATTGTTCAATTTCCACAAAAGGAGAAATGGTATGATTTAAAAAGAGATTATTTCAATAAAAAAGAACTTTATAGTAGTAAGTATGTTTTAGATAAGGATTTTGAATTTTTTTCATCTCCATATGAAGATGGTGATGGTTATGAGATGAGGGCAATTGCATCAGAAAAATGTACGTACACTACGTTTTTCCTAGCTCCTAATGGTGGTATTATTCTGGAAATAGATAAAAAAAAGCGTATAGTAGTATCTTATGAGGATACTTTAAATACACAATTATCAAAAGATGAGCTTTTCGAGAAAGCCTTTGATGATATATAACAAGATGCTAAAAATTTCGGATAAAGGTCCTTGTCTCTAATATCTAATCAAACAAATTGATTTAAAAATCACGTTAGACAGGCATATTTAGGTCAGTTGCATAGTTATTATTGAGGCTACTCACATAAGTGCTTAGAAAAAAATGCTAATGGAAGGCAAAAGGAAACTTTGATGAATCCTACGCAGCACACCTATATAGCTATCGACCTGAAGTCGTTCTTCGCTTCGGTGGAGTGTGTGGAGAGAGGACTGGATCCGCTCACCACCAACCTCGTCGTGGCCGATGCTTCGCGTACGGAGAAGACCATCTGCCTGGCGGTCACCCCTTCGCTGAAGGCATACGGCATCGGTGGCCGTGCCCGTCTGTTCGAGGTGGTGCAGCGGGTGCGGGAGGTGAACCGGCAGCGTTGGCACCGCAGCTATGCGCATTGCCTGTCCGGAAAGTCCAGCAATGCCCGGGCGCTGGAACAGCATCCCGACTGGGAGGTGGACTACATCGTGGCTCCGCCCCGGATGGCTTATTACATCGAATACAGCCGGCGGATTTATGAGATTTACCTGAAGTATATCGCACCGGAGGATATTCATGTGTACAGCATCGACGAGGTCTTCATCGATGTGACTTCGTATCTGCTGACCTACCGCATGACGGCACACGAACTGGCCATGACGATAATCCGCGATGTCCTGAAGCAGACGGGCATCACGGCTACGGCAGGTATCGGTACCAATCTCTATCTGTGCAAGATTGCTATGGATATCGTGGCCAAGCACCTTCCAGCGGATAAGGATGGGGTTCGCATTGCCGAACTGGACGAGATGGAATACCGCCGCCGGCTATGGGATTACAAGCCGCTCACCAAGTTCTGGCGGGTGGGAAAGGGAATTGCCGAACGGCTGGCTCCTTACGGCATCGATACCATGGGCAAGATTGCCCGCTGTTCCCTGGAGAACGAAGACCTGCTTTACCGTCTGTTCGGAATGAACGCAGAGCTGCTGATTGACCATGCCTGGGGCTGGGAGCCCTGCACCATGCAGGCGGTAAAGGCCTATCGTCCGGAGACCAACTCGTTCAGTACCGGACAGGTATTCCAGTGTGCCTACGATTTCCGGAAGGCCAGGGTGGTGATCCGCGAAATGGCGGATGCCGCCGCGCTCGACCTGGTCAGCAAATGGATGGTCACCGACCAGCTGGTGATGACGGTCGGCTACGACATCGAATGTCTCACCGACCCGGCTATCCGGTGCCGCTACCACGGTCCCATCACCACGGATGCCTACGGACGCGAAGTGCCCAAGTCGGCCCATGGTACGACCAACCTCCCCTGTCAGACTGCTTCCTCAAAACTGATTTCCGAGGCAGTGGTCGGTCTTTTCGACCAGATCGTGCAGCCCGACCTGCTCATCCGTCGGCTGAACCTGAGCATCAATCATGTGGTGGCCGAATCGGAAAAGAAAGTGCTGCAGCCCCAACCGGTGCAGCTGGACCTCTTCACCGATTACAATGTGGAGGAAGCCCGGCAGGCGGAACAGTCCGCGCAGCTGGCCAAAGAACGGCGCATCCAGGAAACTTTGTTGACCATCAAGCAGAAGTACGGGAAGAACGCCATCCTGCGCGGCCTGAATTTTGAAGAAGGGGCCACAGCTGTCGAACGTAACAAACAGATAGGAGGACACAAAGCATGACCCACGCATACGATGACATTATCCACCTGCCCCATCCGGAGCCGAAACACCATCCCCGGATGAGTCTGGAGGCCAGGGCAGCGCAGTTCGCTCCCTTTGCCGCCCTTACCGGCCACCAGGCGGTACTGGCTGAAGCGGCCCGTTACACCGAGCAGAGTCCGGGTCTCGACGACCAGCAATGTGCTGAATTGAACCGCCGGGTGAATCTTCTTCTGGACCGTCTGGAGGAACATCCCATGGTGCTCTTTACCCTCTTCGAGAAAGATGGCATGAAGAGCGGTGTCCGTTACCGCGAAGTTAGGGGTGTTGTTGCCAAGTATGATGAATTCGAGCGGGTGTTTACGCTCGGTAATGGCCAGCGCATTCTTTTACCTTCAGTTGTTGGTATTAAATATATTTGAAGTCAGTAGGGAATATGCAGTACTCTATCGGCTTATGTCTTATACTAAAAAGTTTGAGTGTTTTACGATAAACCTGAAGCCTGTTGACTTCTTTATCTTATCCCTATAGTTTGTTGACATAATGTTTCCTGTCATCCCATGGTAATGGTGTAATACCGATAGGATTTCCATAAGTGCCTTATGGAACAACTTATGCTCCCAAAGATAGGGATTTTTGGAAAATGATGTTTGAGAATTTTTGGTGATAGCATAGTTAAAAAATAGTAATTGTTATTCTGAAAACACATGCAAATTCAATAATATGGGTAGATTTGTAATCTTATTGTGCTTTTTGTTATCTGAATGGTGAAATGCTGCTTAGAAAAGTGGCAGGATTTTTAACACAATAAAATTACTGAAATGAAAAGATTAATAAGAAACTCCTTGGTTGCTTTGAACAATCGACTATTTCTTTTGAGCATGATTCCTTTTTTCTTGGCAAGTGTTCCTTCGCATGCTCAATATCAGCCATCAGAAGATAATATCAAATCCAGAAAAGAATTCTCAGACTGCAAGTTTGGAATATTCCTGCATTGGGGTATTTATAGCATGTTTGGTCAAGGGGAATGGTATATGAATGATGCTGGCATTGACTGCCAAGAATATGCCAAAGCGGCATCCGGATTTTATCCATCTCGATTTGATGCAGATGAGTGGATATCTATCTTCAAGAATGCCGGTGCCAAATATATCTGCTTCACGACACGCCATCACGACAGTTTTTCGATGTTCGACACGAAATTTTCCGATTATAACATCGTCAAAGCCACACCATTCAAGCGCGATGTGGTAAAGGAATTGGCCGAAGCTTGCCGGAAACAAGACATGCGGCTGCATCTGTACTATTCACACTTAGACTGGACTCGAGAGGATTACTATCCTTTGGGATCAACCGGACACCGGACCGGACGAAAGCACCATGGAGAATGGGCTTCGTACTATCAGTTCATGAACAACCAATTGACTGAACTTCTGACAAACTATGGTCCTATTGGTGCCATCTGGTTCGATGGTATGTGGGACCAGCCTGACGGATTTGACTGGAAGCTTAAGGAGCAATATGAATTGATTCACTCGCTTCAGCCTGCGTGTCTGGTCGGAAACAACCATCATAAGATTCCTAATCCTGGAGAAGATTTTCAGATGTTTGAACGTGATCTTCCTGGAGAGAATCACGCAGGATTTTCTAAGGATTCTCAGGTAGGCGATTTACCCTTGGAAACATGCCAAACGATGAATGGAATGTGGGGTTACCGCATCAAGGACCAAAACTACAAGTCTGTCAAGGAACTTGTAAGACTGTTGGTTTCAACCGTGGGTAAGGGGGCAAATCTCTTAATCAATATTGGCCCACAGCCGAATGGTGAAATTCCAGCGTTGGCTGTCGATCGTCTGCAGGGCATGGGTAACTGGCTGAATACATATGGTGAAACTATCTATGGTACTACTGCCGGTCTGATTCAAAAGGCCCCTTGGGGCACTACTACCCTAAAAGGAAACAAAATGTATGTTCATATCCTTTCTGATGTAATGCCAGAATACATCACATTATCTCTGAACAAGAAGATGGGGTCTGTAGTGGATTATGACTCAAAGCAGAAGGTGGAATTCCAGAAGATAAAGAACGGTTATCTTATCTATACAAAGGGTTTATCCGTTTTAACGGATAAGATTCTCGAAGTAACGCTTCTGTAATTGTTTGTTAGTCGAATGTCCATCTATCTTGTTTATCCGTTGAACAAGATAGATGGACTTCTTATTGTCATGGGTGGCCTGTCTATTTTTGCATTGAGGTATGGTTATGAATGGAAATACAGAAATATTATGTTCTTTCTCCTGTTGATGGAGTTGAGTTGAAAAACAATGTCTAATGAAATGCAGATATGTCTATACAAAGAAGTGTACTTGAACGGTTAAGGAAGGGTGATGAGCAAGCGTTTGAGGTGGTTTATCATGCTTTCCATCGACGAATTTATGGATTCCTGCTTTCCTCTTTAGGTGAAGACGAAAGTGCGGCAGAAGATTTGCTTCAGTCTTTTTTCCTACGTTTATGGGAAGCCAGGTCGAATATCGACGTGGACAAGGATTTTACGGCTTACCTTTTTACAATAGCTCGCAATCTGGTGTATAAAGAGTTACGGGAGAAAATGACATATACTGTTGTTAAATTATTGGAAGAACATGACGTTAGGGATCGTCTGGAAGCTGACCAATTGCTGGAAGCTGAATCGTTGCATTCGTATATAGTGAATCTGTTGGATGAATTACCTTCAGCAAGAAAGAATATCTTTATACTGAGCAGATTCAAACACATGTCCAATAAGGAAATAGCCTCTCTTTTATCTATTTCGGAAAAAACGGTAGAAACACAAATATACCGCACCTTAAAGTTCCTGAAAAGTAAGGTCAATCTTGTCTTGCTTATACTATTTTTAAGCCAAAAATAAAAATATGTTAAAATATGGTTCTTCTGTAAGGGATGGACCTTTCTGATGGATATATCATAATGACAAATGAAAACAGATGAACTAAAATCAAAGATAAAGCAATTCATGAAAGGATCGTTGACAAATTCCGAACTTCATGAATTCCTGCATGATTTTCAAAGCGACGAGACGAAGGAAAATCTGGAAGAGTTTTATTTGCATAACTGGGAGAGGTCCTGCCATGCCGATCTGCCAGAAGGAGTTTCGGAACGGGTATGGAACAAGCTGTACAGCAAAGTTCATTCCGGACAGATGGAACAGCGGAAACCTAAGTATGCAGCGAAGATAAGCTGGACCAGATGGCTTCAATACGCAGCTTTCGTTTGTGTGATAGCGGCAAGCTTCACCCTGATCAGGTTGAATTGGGGATACTTTTCTGCACGGGAGGAAGTTTCCTGTAAACCCTTCCTGGTGGAAGCAGAAAAGGGACAGCGGGCCTGTGTCACGTTGCCCGACGGTACCAGAGTGTGGTTGAATTCACATTCCAGATTGGAGTATTCCAATTCATATGGAGAAAAGGATCGGAAGGTAAAACTTCAAGGAGAGGCATTCTTTGATGTTGCCAAGGACAGTGCCAGGGAATTTGTTGTTGACGCTGGTCATTTATCAGTGAAAGTGCTGGGTACTACGTTCAATATAAAAGCTTATCAAGAGGATGATATATGTGTCGCGTCGCTCATTAGTGGGTCGATTCAGACTAAGATAGGTGAAAAATCGATTCAGCTTCAGCCAGACGAAAGTATAGTCTATAACAAGACGAACCAGAATCTGCATGTTGAGAGGGGATTGAGTGAACGGGCCATGATGTGGAAGAATGATGAACTGGCATTTAATGGGGAAACTTTGGAGGAAATAGCTGTTATCTTGGACAGGCTTTACAATGTTTCATTTGAGTTTGAATCGGAAGAGATTAAATCGTACAGATTCACAGGTGTCATTAAAAACAACAGTCTCGAAAATGTGATTGAGTTAATCAGTTTGACATCCCCCATTTCATATAAGATAATGAATAGCACAATAAGAATAAAAAAGAAATGATTGTTTAACTTTAATGAATGAAGAATGCCTATGAAAAATTAGAAAATATAATCAGTAGTTCCGGTGATTCCGAAAGGGGCACCGGACTCAAGATACTTATCTGTGGAATGAACTCCTTACACCAGGTATTTGTTCCATGGTAGTTTGAAGACAAACCTTGTAATAAGAATACTAAAGAAAAGAAACACATGTATAATCAAACCAAAAGAATGATGGCGATAGGTGGCTTTTGTCTTATCTCAAGCATCGCTCTATCGGCACAAATATCCCTAAAACTTCATAACAAGAAGACCAGTGATGTAATTACGGAAATCGAGCAAGTAAGCGATTATCGATTCTTTTACAATAATGGACTATCTGGACTATCTAAAGTGATTTCCGTACAGGCTGATAATGCAGACATTCGTTCTGTGTTGGAGCAAATCAAGCAGCAGACAGGCATTTCTTATTTGATTAAAGACAACAAGCAGATTGTTTTGTCGGCCTCTGAATCAAGTCAGCAACAGAGAAACGTGACAGTTCATGGAACGGTAACAGACACACAAGGCCTACCTATTATCGGTGCCAATATTCTTGAAAAGGGTACAACCAACGGCACCATTACAGACATTGACGGAAAATTCACTTTGACCGTGTCTGAAAATGCCATGCTGCAGATCAGTTACATCGGTTGTGTGGAACAAAGCGTCTCGGTTAAAGGTAAAAATGTTCTCAACATTAAACTGAAGGAAGACAGCAAAAGTCTGGACGAAGTGGTGGTAGTGGCCTTTGGAACCCAGAAGAAGAGTAGTCTGACTGCTGCAGTAGCCACAGTCGATTCCAAGGAAATTGCAGGTCGTTCCGTAGCCAATATTTCCCAAGCGCTTCAAGGAGTTTCTCCGGGTCTGAACATTACGGCGGCCAACATGGGAGGTGCATTGAACAATAACCCCTCTATTGATATTCGTGGAACAGGTACTATCGGCGAAGGGTCTTCATCGGCTCCTCTGGTCTTGATTGATGGTACGCCGGGTGACTTGAACATGATCAACATGCAGGATGTGGAGAACATTTCGGTGCTAAAGGATGGAGGTTCAGCAGCCATCTATGGTTCGCGTGCTGCCTTTGGTGTCATCATGGTCACCACAAAGTCAGGCAAAAAAGGTAAGGTTTCTGTAAACTATAGCACTAATCTGCGTTGGGAAACACCTACCAACTTACCTTCATTTGTGAATAGCTATGATTTTGCCCAATATTTCAATGAAGTAGCTCGAAATTCTGGTTTGGGTGCTTTCTATACCGACGATGTGCTGCAGAAGACGAAGGACTTTATGGACGGAAAGATTGACTATGCTACCGAGTACGATGCCAATGGCGTTTGGAAAAAGAACATGCAGTCATGGGGGAATACGGAGTGGTTTGACGTTTACTACAAGGATTGGACTTTCTCACAGGAGCATAACATGAGCATCAATGGAGGGTCTGAGTCTGTTCGTTATTATATTTCTGCTAATTACCAGAATCTGGGTAGTGACCAGAATTTCGGCGATGAAGGATTGCAGCGCTATACCTTGAACGGTAAGATTAATGCCGATCCGTTCCCCTGGATGAAGTTGAACTATAACATGAAGTTCTCCAGAAAGAACTACAATGCGCCTACTTACCAGATGAATCCGGTGTATTACCATAGTATGCCGCGTCGGCGACCGTCCAATCCGGTATATACTCCCGACGGCATTTTCAATAAGGAATCTCAGCTGAATGAAATGGTTAATGGGGGTGATCATACCGATGATCTTGACATTCTGTACCAACAGCTTTCTGTTGTGCTCGAACCGATTAAGAGGTGGCAGATTTTCCTTGAAGGGAATATGCGCGTCGACCGTCAGGATATTCATAGTGACTGGAAGGTTATCAAGGAAAGAAAAGAAGACGGCTCTTATTTCAACATGGACCGTGATGATGGTATGGGTGGTCGTTCACGGGTTGAGGAAGCCTCTTACAAGACCAACTACTACAATACCAACATCTATACAAAATATAATTTCAGCCTAAATGAAGACCACCATTTCGACCTGTTGGCCGGTTTTCAAGCAGAGTTGAACAAATACAAGTCTATCTCTGCAGCTCGTGATGGTCTGATTTCAGAAGATGTGCCCACTTTAGGAAACACCACTTCCAATACACAGTTCAACATGGACAGCAACATGAATGAGTGGGCTACGGCAGGATTTTTCGGAAGCATCAATTACGATTTCAAGGGCCGTTACTTGTTGGAGGTAAAGTACCGTTATGACGGAAGTTCGCGTTTCCTGCGTAATCAGCGATGGAAGCATTATCCTTCTGTTTCGATGGCATGGAACGTGGCACATGAATCCTTTATGCAGCCTTTCAATGATGTGCTTGGTACTTTGAAGTTGAGAGGTTCATATGCTAGCTTAGGTAACCAAAACACGAATGATATCTACCCATTCTTCCCCTCCATGGGATTGGGTATGGGAAACGGCTCATGGTTGTTGAATTCCAAACGCCCCAACACTGCCAATCCTCCCGCTCCGATTTCGCCGCTTCTTACTTGGGAAAAGGTAACTTCCTATGACTTGGGTCTCGATTTTGGACTGTTTGGCAACCGTTTGGTGGGTACGTTCGACTATTTTTGGCGTAACACCAACAATATGGTGGCTCCCGGAGAGGAACTGCCCAATACGGCAGGGGTTAGCTCACCATATACCAACAATGCGAAGATGCGCACCAAGGGTTGGGAACTGAGTGTCTCTTGGCGTGACAAGCTGTCCAATGGTTTGGGCTATGGTGCTACCCTTGTGATGTCGGATGCAATGTCGACCATTCTGTCCTACCCCAACGAGACTAACAACATTTCCAAATACTACAGAGGACGTAAGTTGGGTGAAATCTGGGGATATGAAACCAACGGACTGGCTAAAACAGACGAAGAAATGAAGTCGCATCTGGCTTCTCTTCCCAATGGCGGACAGAATGCTTTGGGAACTAACTGGGCAGCCGGAGACATCATGTATAAGGATCTCAATGGTGACGGAAAGATTGATGGCGGTCAAGGTGTCTTGGGTAATACCGGTGATAGAAAGGTAATCGGGAATGAAACTCCCCGATACAATTTTGGTCTGACACTCAATGCTGAATATAAGGGATTTGATTTTCGAATCTTTTTCCAGGGTACCTTGAAAAGAGACAAATGGCTCACTGGATTGAACATGTGGGGTGCTGATGGAGGTTATTGGCAGTCTACCTGCTTGAAGGAAAACATGGACTATTTCCGACCGGCTGATACAGACAGTTATTTCGGGCCAAACGTGAATGGTTATTTGCCTCGCCCGCTTTTGGGAGCCAGTGCGAACAACAATAAGCAAGTGAATTCCCAGTATCTCCAGGATGCTTCCTATATGCGATGCAAGAACATTCAGTTGGGGTATACCTTCCCCAAACAATGGATCAGTAACTGGGGCCTTCAGAACATGAGAATGTTTGTTTCGGCAGAAAACCTGTTTGTGATTACAGGTTTGAAAGCAGGAGCTTATGACCCTGAAGTTTTGGATGGCTATGCAGCAGGTTCCGGTAAGGCTGCACCTTTGAAAACAGCCATATCCTTTGGATTGAATGTTTCACTTTAAACCTTTAATGTACATAAAAAAATGAATACACATAAATACCTGTTTTTAGGACTTTTTGCTCTGTCTATTAGTTCCTGTAATGACTTTCTTGACAGAGAACCGCTTGATAAGATTACTCCAGAATCCTATTTCCAGACTGCTGAACAGTTGAGTACCTACGCGCTTACGCAGTATAATTTTAAAGCACATTTTGGATCAGGCTATGATTTCGGCGTTTACAGAGATGATAACAATACGGACGTTCAAGTGTCGAGTGAAGGGAATCTAAATCGTTGGGCACCAGGTATCCAGACGGTACCCGACGGCGATGGAGGCTGGACATTCGGTGACATTTACAAATGTAACTATTTCTTCGACCAAGTTTTGCCTAAGTATGAAGGTGGAATGATTCAAGGTAACGTAGCCGATATCAAACATTACATTGGCGAAATGTACATGATACGTGCTAACTGTTACTTCAATTACCTCAAGAAATTCGGTGATTTCCCAATTATAGAGCATAATATTGCATTGGACGACAAGGAAGCGCTGATTAAGGCGAATGAAAGAAAGCCGATGACTACAGTGGCTCGATTCATCTTGTCAGATTTGGATAAAGCAATCGAACTGATGGAGCAGAATGCGAGTGACGACAATAAACGTAACCGCCTGACCAAGGAAGCTGCTTATCTGCTGAAATCCAGAGTGGCACTTTATGTCGGATCATGGTTGAACAGCTTTCAAGGTACTGCCTTTGTGCCAGGAGGTCAAGGATGGCCGGGAGCAGAAAAGGATTACAATGCGAATGTACAGGTAAACGTGAGCGAAGAAATCGCTTTTTTTCTGGATGAATCCATGAAAGCTTCCAAGTTCATTGCTGACAACATCTCTCTTACCGAGAACAATTTGTCAAATTATGAAGAAGAAAGAAACCCTTATGTCCGTATGTTTGCCGACAAGGATCTTTCCTCTTACGATGAAGTGATTTTTTGGCGTGCCGGTGATGCAGCCTCTTTCAAGGTAGGCTATGGATATGCTCATACACAGGGTGGATCGAATACGGGTTATACTCGCGCTTATGTTAACAGCTTCCTGATGGAAGACGGATCACCAATCTATTCTTCTTCCGATTACCAAGGTGATGAGTTGTTAGCAAACGTGAAACAGGGTCGTGACAACAGACTTGTGCAGTTCATGAAAATCAAGGGGGAAGCAATGAGCAAACTGAACAATGGCGAACTTGTTTTGTTCCCTGAACCGCAAATCATTACTACGGCTGAATACAAATCAACAACGGGCTATGATATCAAAAAAGGATTGACCATGTCAGTTGATGACAAGATTCAGAACAATCAAGTGGTAGGTGTCATCGAATACCGTGCCGCGGAAGCTTACTTGAACTACATAGAAGCTTGCTATTTGCGTAAGGGATCCATCGATGCCAGTGCTGACAAGTATTGGAAAGCCATTCGCAAGCGTGCCGGCGTGAGTGAAGATTACCGTCGCACCATTGAATTAACAGACATGTCCAAGGAAAGCTGTCTGCTTTCTGCTTATACGGCTGGAAAACTAGTAGATAAAACCATGTTCAATATTCGGAGAGAAAGGGCTTGTGAATTGATGTCGGAAGGCTTTAGATGGGATGACTTAAGACGCTGGCGCTCCATGGATCAGCTGGTGAACACTCCTTATCAGGTAGAAGGATTCAAATTATGGGGTGAAATGAAAAACTGGTACACAGGCCTTCATTACGAAGGCGATGGTCAAGGTACTGCGAATGTTTCCTCACCGGCTTTAAGTGATTATATCCGGCCGTATCAGATTATCAAAGACAACAATTCTTTGTATGACGGATTGAAATGGACACCAGCAAATTACTTGTCTCCAATTGGTATCAGTCAATTTACCATCACTTCGGCGAGCGTTTCAGACATTTCATCGTCTCCTCTATATCAAAATCCGGGTTGGCCAAAAGTTGCCGGTGGTGTAGCCGAAAGTGTACCTGGATTTTAGATTTTTTCAAGAAATAGATAACCGTATGGTATCTATATTTGGTTAGTTATAATTAAAGAGTAAGTGAAGAGAAGGTGTGTCGTTCATTACGGCACACCTCCTTGCTTTTGCATGATGTGGAATATCATTGTGTGCTCTGTTTTTTTGATTATCTAACGTATTCGTATATCAAGCGAGACTGTGCTGCTCCCTCGATTTGAAAACGTAACGTATTCAGATAGGTTATTTATCCCTTTACCAGACATTTAATATGTTTTCTTTAGATTAGGGCATTCCAGCCAGCTGTCGGGCTATCCGCTGCAAGTCCTCATTCCATTCCGGGCTATCCACTTCTATCCCTAATGCGTTAAAGCGGTAGAGACCGTGTTTGATTTCCTCTCCGAATCTTCTTCCTGTTGCTTCCTCCCTGTTTGCAGGTTGATTGCATGCTCCGTCTGACTGACCTTTTTCTACGGCAAAGGTTTAAGGGAATCGGAAAAGAAAGAGTTCCGGGCCAAAACCCTTTGTCTTGAAAAAAATAACGATGGACGGCCTCGCTGTCCCCAACATTTTTTTCATCCAAAACTTTTCGTATTCCTCCTTCCCTTACCTGTGATGGCCGTAAAAAGGCTCAGAAACTCAGACGGGGCAAAAATCCCATTAAAAAAAAGGTCGTCAGCAGGAAAAGAACCTCCAAGGAAACTTGAAATAAAAAGGTCTAGAAATCTAGCTGAAGCATAAATCTCAAAAAGTTGAACCCTTAATACTCAAAGCTATGGCAAAAGGACAATACCCAAGTTTGGAACGGCAGTGGAGAAAGTTGATGTATGCTTTCTATCAGTACTACCCGATGCAGTTCAAGAAGGTTTCGCAGCGCGACTGGCAGGTACGCAAGCTCATTTGGGACTTCAAAGACGGACGGGCATACAAGGCAGTGGCACCGCAAACGCCATGATTAAATGTTTCGGCAGCGAAGTGAAAAACATCGTTTTTGCGTGCATTCCGGCATCATCCGCAGCGAAGAACGAAATCCGCTACAAGGAGTTTGCCGCCATGGTATGCAGACTCACCGGTGCCATCAATGCCTATGACCACATCCACGTAGAAGGCGAACGCTTGGCGGTGCACGAGAAGTTTGACCAAAAGAAACTGCAGTTGGTGCAGGTCATTGAATTTGACAAAGAATTTTTCAAAGGCAAGAAGGTGCTTTGCTTCGACGACATTCTCACCAAAGGCTTTTCCTATGCCCGCTTTGCCCTTCAGTTGGAGAAATTGGGAGCCGAAATCTTGGGCGGCTTCTTTATCGGAAAGACGCAGTTCCAAATGTAATCACCATCCATCACTCAGCCCCTTGTGCAGCAGGGGGCTGAAAATAAAAATCGGGTCCGCGCCACCGGGCGCGGACAGTCTTCCCTCTCCTGGACATTTCCTCATCCTGTCAACGTCCTTTTCCCAAGCTGTCTTCCTTCACCGTGACGCTTCTGCAGAACACTCCCCAAAGTCCGACCATTCTCCGTCCCACCAGGTCGATGGCCAGTTCTTCTGCCTTTTCCTCGTTTCTGGCTGACACACTCAGCGTTTCCGTTTCTCCCAATTCGGTGGTGACGGTAACCAGATAGGAGCGGTTTTTATTTAAGTCCATCTCCGATTCAGTGTGTGTCCAGTGGATAAGTGTAGCCGGCTTTCTGCGTACTCGCTGCAGCATCTTGACCTTGACGGGAGTCGGACTTCCCAAAGCCTTGGCAGCAGATCTCCTAAAAAGACAGACCGGACTTCCGCTTGCCCAAAACTACTGGAGACTGAGAGAAGGCAAGGGCCTGCTGAACATCTTCGACCAGACCTCGCTGGACATGTGGTCAAAGCTCATCTCCGATATCCGACGCTTTACCGGATCGCCCGTGGCGCTGCCGAACCGCTTCATGGACGATATACGCGCTGAGCGTGAACAGCTGCTCAAGCGGATGGAGCAATACCGCACCTGGCTCTCACAGGGAACCTCTCCTGTCTATCATTATGACTGCTATCAGCACGGTGGATGCGTGTATCGCAGACAAGCGCTCGAACTAGCGCTTTCCTCCTGGCTGAAAGATAAAGGTATGGACCTGACAGAACCCCCTGACAGCTGCCTATGGACCATGTCGGCCAGCGACAGGGAAGCATGGCGACAGCGGCCACGTTCACTGGTTGACCGGATCCTGAGGGAGCAGCTCATCGCCTGGCAGGAGGTGTATCAAGAGGCATCCCAAATCTGCGCTGAAATCCAGCGGGTCATCGACCGTACCGAGCAGAGCCGGAGAAGATGTGAGGCTGTCCTTCAGGATGAGCGTTCATCCGAAACAGAAAAGACCGAAGCTGTCCGGATCCTCGATGAGGTGAACCGGGTGAATCCGCTCATCGATAGCGGTGTGATGAACAAACGGAATTTCTTCTACATAGACGAAATCTGGCAGATCCGGACGGACATGGACAACCGCTCCTCAATAGATGCTGCCATCAATGCGCTTTTGTTGTGGATCGGTGACATTCCATCGCTGACGGCAGAACACCGGCTCATCTACCGGCAGGACCAGGATAAAGTCAATGCCTACAAAGAATGGAAATCCCTGATGCGTAAGCAGTTCTCCACTTCCAAGGAAAAGCACGGAAGCTACGATGCTGCTGCCATTGCGGAGGAAATTCGTACCACCATCAAAAGCATCATGGTTCCTAAAATTGAGTAATATATCTATTTCGGATATACAAAATTTAGTATCCCCTAAATCTCTCCGATTGCTCGCTGTCCTGGGCAGATCCTTATGCAGCTCAGCCTGGACAGCAAGCGACAGAGTTAAATGCCATAGTCTATCAAGAAAAAAAGTCGGATCAGCATATACTACTGAATCCGACTTTATCATTTGCCTGGAAATGCTTCCAGATTTTTCCACTTTTTGTTTGGTATTGCAAAGGTACTGTTTTTTTTTGTTACACCGACAAAGTTTACCTCAAAAAACGAATGATTTAACATTCTGAATTCTCATGCTGCCATACTCCTGCCCACCCTATAGCGGACTGGCTGTTCCTGCATGGAGTGTCACCAGCAGGCTCATGCTTCACTTGCCCGTGACACTCCATGCAGGAAGGAATAAAGGAAACACTCCTGCAGTTCTCCTGGAGAGAGAGCAGGCTCTTGACTCTTCAAGACAACCGCAAGACCGTTTCTTGTTCTTTATCCCGGCAGCCTTTTTCTTACCCACCCTTTTGAACCCCTTACGCTGTAAGGGAGAGCGGTAGCCGGATGCGGTGCGGATAGTGGCAGGTGAAAGCTGCTTCACCGGAAGATTTTCCTTGTGCCGTTTTGGATGTTTCTCCTCTTCTTTTTCCGGAAGTAAAAGCGGAAGGCTACCTGGTAGGATGGCTGAGCAGGACTCCTTCTGATGGTGGTTCCATTCCACCGGCGCAGCCCTCTTACTGGTTGGACACCCCTTCTTCATACTTGACAAGGAAAGGGCTTCGTTGCGACTTCCACACCTCGGTCAAAGGAATGTGGCTTCCACACCTTCCCCGCTTGGGCAGGGCTGATGGCGCTATGGGTAGCTATGCCAGCTGTCTTTTCAGCAAGGTACAGCATCCCTTTCTGCACGCAGTCACCACGAATTTTTCCGGTCACTTTTACAGTCAATCTTAAACGAAGTCATAATCATTTTCCGTGTGCAAAGGTAGTATGACGCATACCCCTTGTAGAGGGGTTGGGGGGACGATTCGCAAGCACCGGAATCCTATTTGACTGAAATCTTCCTTTTCCCTTGGAAAAGAGTATTTAAGACAAATTGCTTGCTGCCATCTTAACCAATAAACCGGAGTAAAATCTTCCTTTTTCCGCTGCACAGAAAAAGCGTATTTCGCTCCTGTTTCATGGTGTACCCCGGAGCCGTCATACAGGTTATTGCACTGTAAAATTGATTCATTAACTTCTAAAATTGACAGATATGAAAAAGTTGGAAAATTCATTCGCAGTGACAGGTTTTATCGGTAAGGATGCTGAAATCCGCAGTTTTCAAACAGCCAGCGTAGCCCGTTTCTCTATCGCCATCAGCCGGGCTGAAAAGGAAGGTGAAGAAACCACCTATGTCTCCTCCTTCATGGGCGTAGAAGCCTGGCGCAAAAACGAAGCCCTCGATTCCTTCGATGTACTGAAGAAGGGGAACCTGGTTACGGTGGAGGGCTACTTCAAGCCGGAAGAATGGACAGATGCCGAATCCGGAGCCAAGCGCAGCCGCATAGTCATGGTAGCCACCAAGTTCTACCTCGCCCCGGAAAAAGAAGAGGAGAAGCCTGCTCCCAAGCAGGCAGCAACCAAGAAGAAAAAATCTTCCAAATAGGTGAAGCGGCTTCGGCCGCTTTTCTTTTTGCACCGCATCCGGATTGGTTTTGCGTACACGCAGACGGACCCACCCGCCCCTTCAGTGGTATGTTTCCCTTGCTTGCCGCTGTCGGCTATAAATGGCCGACGGACAGGCAAGAGAAACACCTTGTTCATCCCATATCCTTCCTTGAGTAACCCAGTCAACACGGTAAACGAGCCGACTCGGCCACCCAAGGAAGAGAGCAGTAAGGCAAAGCCTTGTTTTTATCTTTGCGTTCACGCAGTTCTTCCCACCCACCCTTCAGCGGTATGGCTGTTCCGCCCTTTTTCGGCATGAGCGGAACCGTCTGCAAGCAAACGGCACGGTTCATGCCGAGGTCGGAAGGAACAAACGCTGTTCAGGCTGGCCCGCCGGCTTCCTCAGAGCTAAGTTTTCAACTTAACAACCTCGGTCACTGGCGTTCCTTGCCTGCCCAGGGATTGTTCCGGCAGCCGGTGCTCACCCATTGAAAGGCTAAAGCCTTTCTTTATAAACCGGAATCTAATCCGTTGTTAGGGAGTCAGTTCACGGATTACTTTATGCATTCCGTCTTTCTCTTTTTCTCCGGTGTTTTGCGCTCCCATATTCCATTTTAGAATCTGCTCCATCTGAGAGCCCTTTTGGATACGGCAAAGGTATGAGGAGAAATGGAAATGAAAGAGTTCCGGGCAAAGCCCTTTGGTCGTAAAAAAATAACGATGGACGGCTACGCTGTCCCCAACATTTTTTATGCCCAAAACTTTTCTTATTCCATTCTATCCTTACTGAATTCTGCCGTAAAAAGGCTCATAAACTCAGATGGGGCAGAAATCCCTTTAAAAAAAGTCGGCTAACAGAAAAAGACCAAGACGGAAATTCGTAAAAAGGTCTATAAATCTAGCTGAAGCATAAATCCGAAGTTTCACTTTAATCATTACGCTTATGATAACCATTTCCAGAGAGTTAGAAAACGCATTCGGACTGAGTCCACTGTATTCAAAAGAGGGTCAGGGCTTCAATGCCACCGTACTGGCTATGTTTGTTCTCCCGGGCACCAGTGCCTGTTGGATGGCTACCGAGGCTGAACGACAGCCAAACGGCGATTGGGTCTTCTTCGGCTACTGCCACATCCACGAATGGGAATGGGGGTATTTCTCCTTCTCTGAGCTAGCGGAGCTGGACCTGCACGGCTATGTAGTGGAAACCCTTCGCATCCAACCGGACAAACTGAAGGTCATCGACTGCTACAATGCGTTTCAGAAGGTGGCAGGTTAATCCTGCCCCTTCCTTCCACTCAGTATTCACCCAAAACGATGAGATAACGATGATTTACGAGACAAACTGCACCCAGCTTTCCATCGACGAATGGACAATGCTGATGAAACATGCTCGAAGCTGTTCCTACCGCTTGTTGGTCCAGCGCATTCGAAAGGAACTGCCGGACTTGTACGAGTCTCTTGCCTTGCAATATCCCAACCCGTATGCAGGACAATGCCGGCAAACACTCACCCATTATATCCTGGTACACTCTGCCATCGAGTATTTTATCCGAAAGTAAAACTGCCATCATGAAAAGCTTGGAATCTTACCAAACCGCTCATGCAGGTCTGTTCAAAACTGAGACCTGCTATATCTATCATTACACGGCTTGCAATGGTCTCCGATTCGAGACCATTGCAAGCTCTTTGGACGAATGCCGGAAGGCTCGCGACAGATGGCTGCGCTCCCTCTCCGTCTCTTTCACGGGACACAGACATCTGTCAGAACATACCGACTTTCTTGTACTGAAGCTGAAGAATGAAATCATCCGTGCCTACCGGACTGGCAAGCGCTTCTTCAAAACGGGCGGTGCTGTCGGCTTCGATACACTGGCCGCAGAAGTTGTCCTTCAACTGAGGGAGCATCTTCCGGAGCTGGCCCTGATGGTCATTGTTCCGTTTGAAGGACAGGACATATATTTTTCCCCTGCCTCCAAGGTCCGCTATCGCCGGATCCTCGATCAGGCAGATGAAGTTGTGGTCCTGTCCGCTACCTACTTCCAACATTGCTATCTGCGTCGAAACGCTTACATGGTGAACCATGCTTCCCGACTGATAGCCTACTATGACGGTGTAGGTACCGGTGGAACCTCCTTTACGGTCCGACTGGCTGAATCCAAACAGATTCCGGTAAGTAATCTCTTTCAATGAAACGAATGGTGCCCGCCATCCGATAAAGGATGACGGGCACCATTCGTTTCTGTTTGTCAAGGCCAAATCCTCTTGAAGTGATAGGTTCCTTTCATCTCCCCTTCAATCGTAATGGTCACGCTTACATCGGCTTCTTCCGCCGAAACAGCTTTCCATTTAGACTGATTGGATGGCTTGACATACAGTTTTTCTTCTTCTATGTATCGATAGCCTATATTGACTCCAAAAACAGCTGCTATTTTCTCACCATCGTTCTGGAAGTACGCTGCTTCTTTCCGAGTCACATCAAAGACTCCCAAATCGCCCTGTTTGAGCGGGACGTTCCTATTGAACAGCAGGGTATCATACAACATCTCCTTGGTCTGGTATGCCAGTTTTTTCAAAGACTTATCGATGTAAACAACCTTGATGTTGTCATGCTTCAGTTCATGGATGAATTCCTCATCCACATCCTTGTCCTCCAAATAGCGTACAAACTCTTTGCTGTCTTCTGACAGTACGGGTATCTTGATATTATTGGCTGATAAATACTTTTCCATATATGTTTGATTTACACATAACAAAGATAATATAATTATTATATATATGCAACTTTAGACACGGTTATGTTATACTTATATCGTTGTATATCAGACTATTTATATATTTTTATATCACCATCTTTCATCAAATCCTCATTCCAGTCTTTCTGATTAGGCAAGTCCACAAACGAGAGTGAGGAAACTTTCTGATTCATCGCTTCTTCACTGAGACTTTCCACATCTTCCCGACCGTTGAAGAAACGGTTGTACATCCATAGCGTGTACTTATACCCCTGCCTGTCATTATCAAAAATCGTACGGATTTCCCGGATGTAGTTCCGCTCCAGAATAACCTGCAGCAGATTCATCTGACCTTCCGTCAATGTTCCTTCGCTGGACAGGTAAACCAGGTTCCTGGGGCTCTTCTCGTGATGGAGCTGATAATGCGAAATGCAGTCGATGATAGACTCACCGACATAGAGGATGTCTATCGGCCGGCTCCGGTCATGGGCGCTCAGAGCCAGGCAGTCGTACTTCCCTCCGATGACTCCCTTGAAGGATTCGCTCCGCTGCGAGATGGCCTGCACTCCCTGCTCGTTGTACATCTTCACACAGAGGTTCTGATAGGTCTTATATTTTTTCCTTACCTCACGCACATAGAAGGTGTCCTTAAACGTCGGACTTTCGATGCTCTCCCGGGTGATTCCCCTGTTCTGAAGATAGTCTCCACGGTAAGATTTCAGCTGTCCCAAGTAAAAATGCAGTTCATCGGTTGTGATTGATGAACTGCCCACGCGATAGCTGCTCTGCTCCGGAGTCACAATCTGATTCGTTTGGATATACCCCTGCAGCATCTCACCCACTTCCCGAAGGGTAGGCCGCTTGCCGGTCGTTTCCATCAAGTGATCCTGCATCAGGTCCAAGATGGTGCGTCCACGCACACTGTCGCTGTGCACATCCCAATAGGTATATTGGTTCTGCGCATTGCGCTTGATGACAATGGTATG
>CAUAWO010000009.1:0-79600 GCA_958432865.1 Bacteroides stercoris | reverse complement strand
ATTATGTATTGCCATAGTACAATTTTCTTTCTTTCAGTACAAAAATACGTTTTTTGTTCGAAAGTGGAAATATTTGTTCCAGTATATTCTCAAAGAGCTATAAATTAATCATATATTGAGGTGCTAAACTTCAAACTTGAAATTAGAGCATTCATTTCTTTTCGTACTTATAACCAAATATTGTAACCTTACTTGGTATTGTTATTGAAATAAGATTTATACAATTACATGTTTAATTATTGCGATTTCTTCTTTGGCATTTAATCTGGTACAGTTGCGTTGTTTATGTTTGTGTCGGCTATGTAATATAGACAAAAGAATATGTAACATAATAATTGCCTTGATATTTTATAACGATTTACATTTGCAGTTGGTATGATATTTATTGTTATTGATAGATCATATTTGAACACAACATGAAAAAGGAGAGAGAGAACTTAGAACTACTATTGATATGTATGGTTATAGGTATCATAGCGGCTTGTATTACCGGATATTTCTTGTATGAGAATAAAAAGGAATATTGGGAGGTGCAGGCTCGTGATATTTTTTATGAGGCTTTGACGGAAGAAATGCAGAAGCGAAGTGGAATAGAAGTGTTTCTTTGTACAAAAGGAAATAATCATTTGCCAGTAGTAGATTTTGTTGATAAGAAGAAAGAACCAATAACAGTTTTTATGGAAACTGAGTATGGTAAAAAGAACTTTGTTATTCCCTATGAAAAGCATACTCATAATATAATTCGATCCTCAGATCAGAGAATGTTATATACATATGTATTATATAAAGATTCTTTGAAGGCTGATTCTTTGAATATGATTTGGAGCGATTTATTGGCAAAGGTGAAGTTTCCAGGCAAGACAATAGTGCGTGTATCTGTAACAGACTGGTGGGAACATGAAACTAACGCATACTCGAATGATTTATCCTATTTATCAAAATCGGATAGTCTCATATCTTGTTATTTAGGATATCGGTGTGAAATTGGTGTGACCGGATATGTGCATTCTTTTTGGTGGAAGGTTTTTACCTTGAAAGATAAGATTTTATTGGGTGCTTTGGTCGTTGCCTCTCTTTTGTTATTCTTTGTTCAGGAGTTTATGATTCGGATTTACCGCCGTTTATTTATCAAAGAAATACCTGTGATTGCCATGGATAAAAGTCAATCGCATATTTATCAGTTGGAAGATGATTGTTTCTTTGATGCAGACTCTATGAATTTAAAGAACTCTGTTGTTAATGTGAAATTAACTCCTCTGCCAGCCACATTATTACAAGGCTTTTTGGACGCCCAAGATAACAAACTATCCATTAATGAAATTATGATGTTATTGTGGCCGGATGGTACAGGTACATCTGAAAGGGTACATACTACTATTAGAAGATTGCGTAAATATTTGTCTGAAATTGATTGGATAGTAGAAAATGGTAATTCTGCTTATCAATTAAAGAATCGCCATTCCATCGAAGAAAAGCTTGAGAAATAGAGCTTGGTGTGTAGGTTGACAATGTCTGACATGATAAAAATGAATGTTTGTCAGACTTTGTCAGTCAATTAATTTTTAATTATCCTTTGTTGCCGCTACATTTGACACATCATTTAGAAAATGAATTTATTAACGTGAAAAACATAACAAGCATGAAAAACATGAAAAAGGAAGTATTGCTTATCAGCTTATTTTTGGTAGCAATAGTAGTTACATCTTTTCAATTTGATTCAAGAAAAGAAGATTTGCAGAGTTTGATGTTAGAGAATATAGATGCTTTGGCATCCGGTGAAGGGGGAATCATTCCTTATTGTGTTGGAATCGGTTCTGTGGATTGTCCTATTAATCATGTAAAAGTTTACGCTGTAACAAGTTATTATAGTCTTGAAGAACACTATTAACATATTACTCCTATTTGTTTTACTGGCTGCATGTACTTCAGTACCTGCCGGTAAAGGTATCTCTTATTCTGATTTTCCGAAAACGGTTAAGTTGGAGGGGCAGGTAATCCTGTTAGATACGGCTGTTTTCCGCTATCCTTTCCGCATACGGATACAAGGTGGCAGGGCAGTTGTACTTGATTTGCATGGTGCAGACCATTTTTTTCAGATGTTCACTTATCCCGATGGAAACTATCTTGCCTCTTATGGTAAGCGTGGCGATTCACCGGCTGACATGCTCTCTGCCGAAAACTTTCGATGGAATGGGGATAAATTGTGGATGCTTGATGCCAATAAAAGCGAATTAACTGGGACTGTTTTCTCTGAATCCGGTGATTCACTGCTTCGTGAGGAAGCGGTGACACTGGACAAAGAAATTCTTCGTGCTTTGGATTTTGTACAGTACGATGATTCCACCTTTATAATTCCTGATTACTCAGGAGATAATCGTTTCTGTTTTGTCAATCGTAAAGGGAAACTGCTTCGTAAATTTGGTAATATCCCTACTGCTAAAGAAGAGGCTTTGGAACGTTCTCGCCCTGCATTGGCGCAGGCATGGCGTAGCTTTATTGATTATAATCCTAAAAATGGTGTGTTGGCTACTGCCACCCAGTTGGGGGAAGTTCTTGAAATCTATAATTTGAAGGACAGTACACAGGTGGTACGAATCGGGCCGCATAACGAACCGGAGTTCAAAGTATCCCAAGGGTATGGTATTCCTGTCGGCATCATGGGGTTTAGCGATATACAAGTGACTGACCAAGCCATTTATACGGTTTTCCACGGACGTACCTTTAAAGAATTGTCACAGCAGCCCAGGGGGAAAGAAATTGATGGCGGACAATATATTTATGTCTTTAGTCTCAAAGGAGAACCTCTAATGAAATATGTTCTAGATCGTTATATCTATGGAATTTCAGTAGATGAGGAACGGGGTGTTATTACGGCTACAGATGTAAATAGTGATGAGCCGATTGTGGAATTTAAGATGTAATGGCTTTTATAAAACGATTATATAACTGAAAAAGGAACAGATGGTGAATGTTTGTTGGAGCAAGCTATTCCATCTGTTCCATAACCCGCTAAAGAAAGGAGGTTGTGGCAAAGATATAACTAAGAATTGAATGTAGCAAGGATATTTGCTTTACTGCTGAAAGGATAGATGCAGAAATTAATTTATAGATAATCATTAATGAAGAACATAATGAAAAAAGTAATAAAATTGGCTTTTGTTGCAGCATTTGTTGCAGTTATAGGATATTATGGAGTTTATGCTAATCAAAGAACCGATGTCATAGCCGATTTGACTTTGGCAAATGTTGAAGCATTAGCTTCATCTAATGAGTATGAACCTGGTAATGATTGTAGTGGCTGTATAATGAATTCTCTTTATATATGTAAATTGTTTGGTGATTGGGGAGGTTGTATTGGTGATCCATATGTACACCATGCATAAAAATGAATGAATATGAAATGTATAGTTAAATTGAGTATGATTTTGTCCATTGCTGTAGGTGCTGGATGGAGTCTTAATTTGGAACATAGTAAAAGTTTATTGTGCGATTTGGCATTGAGCAATGTAGATGCTTTAGCTAATAGTACTGAATCGGGCAATGAATGTGAAGGATGTGCTAGCAGTCTTTATATCTGTAAATATTATGGTAATTGGGGAGGATGCTTAGGAACACCTTATATTTTTGAAATTTAATAAGATTGTACATGAAAAAGAAATTTGTTTTGTTAATTGGAATTGTAATTGTTGTATTGAATCTTTTATCTTCTAAAGCAGAAGATACTGCTGTGAATAAATTACTGTTGGAAAATGTAGAGGCGATGGCTAGTCCTGAAGTTGAAATAGAAGCAATTTGTATGGGGTCATCTGGAGTCTGCATCGTTTACTCTAATGGTTTTTTTATATTTGGGCAAAGAGTAGCTTGAAACTATAGATTTATTTATAGTCTTGTATGATGGTAGGAAATCTGTCATATGCAGATTTCCTATTTATGTAAATGTATAAATTAAGGATTTATGAAATATTCAAATTATAATAGTCTTGTTCTTGCATTTTATATATTGATTATTCTTATGTCATGTGGACAGAAAGGAGTGGATAATATAGCAAGCTGGGATTACTCATTCGGAGAGGTTAAGAAACTTGTTTCTGCGCCTTGTTTAGATGAGGAATTGATTTTAGGGCGTCCTTTCTTGATTCATTATGCGGATTCTTCCTTGCTTATTTATGATGATATTGGAGATTCTCTTTTTATCCTGTTGGATTTGAAGGATAATAATAAGATATATCGCTTTGGAAAAAAAGGTGAGGGAAGCGATGAATTTTTGCAGGTTTTTGATATTTGCAATATGAAGTCTGATTCTGTACTTGGTGTTTATGATGCATATAAACATGATTTGCGTGAAATAAATTTTGGTCAGATTAAGCGTGGGAATATAAATTTTCCAGTTATTTTCAAAGATACCTTGTCAAGCATAAAATTATCTCCTACAAACTATGGAACATATCTTGGGCTTGGTTTTTATGAAAATAATATGTTGAGTCTTACTGGAAATGTTGTTGGAAGAAAGTTTTTTTTTGAATATCCCTATAAAGATGGTCATGAAAAGAAAATTTCTAATCGTTTGCGAGGAATGGCTTATCAAGGAACTTTATGTTCCAATAAGTCATTGGGTAATTTTCTGTATGCAGTACGTAGTGCCCCTATCTTTATTCTATATTCAGTGGAGAAAGATAGAATTCAAAAAACATATGAATGGATAGGAGGATATCCTATTTATAAAACGGAAGAGAATGAGACATGGAGATCTGCACCAATGAGTGCAGACAATAAAATGGCTTTTGTTATGGCTTATGCAACAGATAGTTACGTTTACTTACTTTATTCAGGGAAAAGTATTAAAGAAGCGGGAACCGATGCTTTTAAAGCCAATATCATTTATCGGTTATCTTGGGACGGCAAACCAAACTGTAAGTTCGAGTTGGATTATTCATTGACAAATTTTTGTGTTTCTGATTATGATGATATTTTATATGGTTTAGCTGATAAAGGAGAGATTGAATTGGTACAATATGTCTTAAAATAGTTTGAAGTATGAATCGCTTTTTATATGTTGCCATATTAATATTAGTTTTTTGTGCTTCATGTACAGATACTAAAAAAGAAAAACTGTCGAATTTGATAAATGAATGGTTAGGTAAAGAAATCTATTTTCCTATGGATTTTATGTCCGAAAAATTGGACTCAAATATAACTTATTGTGATTCACTTAATCATGCATACAGTATATTCTGCTATATTGATTCGATGGGGTGTATGAGTTGCAAACTGAAATTACCTGAGTGGAAAAGCTTTATGTCTATTGTTGACTCTCTTTATCCGAATACTGTCTCTTTTCGGTTTGTTTTTCAATCACCTAAAATTAGAGAGTTAGAGTTGATGTTAAAACGTGAAAATTTTTCAGCTCCAATATTGATTGATAAAAAAGGGGTATTTGAAAAAATGAATAATTTCCCATCTGATATGTCTTTTCAAACATTTTTGCTTGATGAGGATAATAAAGTTGTAGCCATTGGTAATCCTGTTCATAATCCTAAAGTGAAAGAACTGTATTTGAAGATTATCCAAGAAGGTAAAGTGGAGCAAGGTAACAAAACTGAAGTGATAAATACTAAAGTTGCTATAGATAAAACTTCTATTTCTTTAGGTCGTTTTAATTGGCAAAAAGAGCAGAAAGTGACTTTTACATTGAAAAATACGGGAAATAAGCCATTGGTGGTGCAGGATGTGAATACTTCTTGTGGCTGTACTTCTGTTTCCTATTCTAAAGAGCCGGTGCAGCCAAGTGGAGAATTGAAATTGGAGGTGACATATAAGGCTGAACATCCGGAACATTTTAATAAAACCTTAACAGTGTATTGCAATACAGAATCCTCACCATTGATTTTGAAGATTATGGGAGATGCAGAATAAAATGATGATTATATCCTAATGAAATGAAAAATACCATTGTATGAATAAATTGTACGTATGCTTGGCTTTGTTACCGATATTGTTTAATTCCTGTCATTCTATGAACGACGCAGAGGTAAACGCTACAATGTGTAATCCCCTTCCGTTAAACTATGATTTTACGGTAGAAGAAGGGGTATCAAGGCGTGACGGAGCGCATCCTTGTGTCGTTTTGTTTCGGGATGTATATTATCTTTTTATGTCTAATATACAAGGGTATTATAAATCGGATGATTTACTGCATTGGACATTGGTAACAACCAATTTGCCAACTATCGGCAATGCTCCTGCCGTAGTAGAGATGGACGGGCAGTTTTATCTTACTTTCTCCGGTGCAACGGGTACATTTTATCGCACTGCCATGCCTGAATCGGGACAATGGGAGGTGGCTACAAATAGCTTTCCCTATGATGTGGCAGAACCTTCGTTCTTTTATGACGAAGGCCGTCTGTTCATCTATTCCGGTTCGGGAAACAAGGTGCCTCTGACCGGCATGGAGATTGACCCGAAAACTTTTCTTCCGCTTACACAAACGATACCTTTGATAACAGACGGCAAGCCGACGAATGGGTGGGAAGTGGCAGGTGACTATCACGACTGGAAAACTCTCAGTTCGTGGATAGAAGGTACATGGATGACGAAGCGTGACGGCAAATATTACCTGCAATATGCGTCTTCGGGCATTCAGTATACAGGTTCCAATCAAGGAGTGTATGTTGCCGATAACCCTTTAGGACCATTTGTCTTGGCTGCTCACAATCCGTTTGTTTATAAGCCCGAAGGTTTTACTAAGGGAGCCGGGAACGGATGCCTGTTCCAAGACAGGTATGGGAATGATTGGTATATGGGTACAACGGGCGTGTCTGTCAGGCATATTTTTGAAAGAAGAATCGTGCTACATCCTGTTTTCTTTGATAAAGACAGTTTGATGTATGCTTATACGGGCTTTGGAGATTATCCCATGTCTATGCCAACAAAAAAGATCAATTCTCCCGAAGAATTGGCTACCGGATGGATGCTGCTGTCTTATCGCAAGTTGGTGCGTGTATCGTCCGAGCAAAGAAAACATCCGGCCTGTTGTGCTGTAGACGAGAGCATACGTTCGTGGTGGAGTGCAGAAACTGGAGATACCGGGGAGTTTTTATCTCTGGATTTGGGGGAAGTTTGTGAAGTTCGTGCTGTTCAGATAAACTTTGCCGATGAAGATGCGCAACTTTCAGGCAGTGTCTCCGATACTTATCAATATCATTTGGAAACGTCTACTGATGGGAAGAAATGGAAACCGGTAGGAGAAAAGTTGCTGCGAATTACTGATACACCGCATGACTATGTGGTGTTGGAGAAACCTTTGGCAAGCCGCTATTTGCGTATCACAAACGTGCACGTACCTGCCGGGAAGTTTTCTGTTTCGGGATTTCGTGTTTTTGGTAAAGCGGATAAGCCTGCACCAAGTATGGTGGGGTCATGGCGTGGATTGCGTGATGTAAATGATCGTCGTAATGCTACTTTAAGATGGAATAATGTGGAGGATGCCGTAGGGTATAACATCCGTTATGGAACATCACCGGATAAGTTATACCATAATTATATAGTGTATGGAGACAACGAGATAATTATCAAGGGACTGCATGCCGAATGGGAGTATTATTTCGCGGTAGATAGTTTCAATGAGGGAGGTATTACCCGAGGAGAGAAGGTTGAGAAGATTTTATAAATTTAGGTTCCTAAAATATCAGACGATAAAATATGAGAAAGCTTATTATATATGGAGTGCTGCTACTGCTCTTGGCAAGTTGTCGAAAGGAGCGTTTTATCTCTGCGACTGATGTGCTGGAACAAAATCCTCGGTTGGAGGAGGTATTGGAGGCTTGTGGCGATGACTCCTTGAAGCGGCAGGCTGCTTTATTTCTCTTGGAGAATCTTCCGTATTATTATTCGTATGAGAGAAGTGCCGCATTGGATGCACATCTCAAGACTTATGAACTGTATGGAACGGGGAAGTATTCGTTGGAAGAAGTGCAGGATTCTGTTAGGAAGTTATATGGTAATACGAATCTTGCCGGATTGCGTTTAGTGTCCGATGTAAAGATAAAGCCCGATTTGTTGATTGACCATCTGGATTGGGCTTTCAAAGTATGGCGTGAGCAGCCATGGGGGAAAAATGTTTCGTTCCATGATTTTTGTGAATATATCTTGCCCTATCGTATCAAGGATGAACCATTAAAAGCGTGGCGTGAGGAAATTTATAAAAAATACAATCCGATGCTGGATGCCGTGAGGAAACTGCCGGAAGCGGAAGATCCTCTCTTTATAGCTCGAGTTCTGTTGGATTCTGTTTCAAGGGAAGACTCTCATTTCAATGCATCATTGGGTTATGGACCTCATGTAGGCCCGGATCTGGTGAAATGGGTATCAGGCAATTGCCGTGAATTGACTGACAGGCTTATCTATATTTTCCGTGCCGTAGGTATTCCTTGCGGGTGCGACTACATGCCGCTTCGAGGAGAACTAAACGTAGCACATTATTGGAACTTTGTACAGGACAAGTACGGGGATTCTTATTATATGTATGAGAAAAAGGCAATAGAACCCGTACGTACTTTCTTTGGGGCAAGGTCAAAGATTTACCGGCAGACTTTCAGTCTGAACCCTGATATGCAGGCAGGTAAAAGGGGAAAACTGGAAGATGTATGGCCCGGTTTCCGTTATCCTTGTTCACAGGATGTCACTCGTTTGTACAGCGGTAAGAATACCTATGATTTTGTGATTCCTGTGGAAAAATGTTTTCGTGCAATAGCTTCTGATGAAGTGGTTTATCTTTGCGCTTCTACTCGTTTGGACTGGCAGCCTGTGGCATGGACTTATCCTTCGGAGGAAGGGATGATATTTAAAGAAGTGGCCGGTGGAGTAGTGCTTATGCTGGCTGTTTATGAGTCCGGCAGGCTTGTGCCTGTTTCCGAGCCTTTCGAATTAAATAAGGAGACCGGAGGCATACACTATTTTGAGGTTTCCGATAAGCAGGAAGAGGTTTGTTTGCTTAACAAATATAATCAGTTGTATGAACTTTTCCCTCAACACATGGTGGGGGGAGTCTTTGAAGGTAGCAACAGCCGTGATTTCAGCGTGAAGGATACATTGTTTGTCATCAATCAAAATCCGCTGCGCTTACATAATGTGGTTGTGTTAAGGGGGATGAAGCCTTATCGGTATGTTCGCTATTATGGCCCTGAGAATAGTTACTGTGATGTATCCGAAGTAGCATTTTACGAAACAGCGAAAGATACTTGTGCTCTGCAAGGAAAGCCGATGGGAACTTCTAATGCACCCGATGGTGACCTTACACACGATTATACAAATGTTTTTGATGGCGATCATTGTACTTCTTTCCGCTATCGTTTGCCGTCAGGCGGATGGGCAGGGCTTGATCTGGGTTGTCCGTATCGGATAGGAAAGATTGTATTTACTCCTCGTAATCGGGATAACTATATCTATAAAGGTGAAACCTATGAGCTGTTTTATTCTTCGCAAGGCGAATGGAACTCGGCAGGAACCCAGGTAGCAGTTTCCGATTCACTTCTTTATACTGTTCCTAAAGGAGCTTTATTTTACTTGAAGAACTATACAAGAGGGAAAGATGAGCGGATTTTTGAATATGATGAAGGGATACAGCGATATTGGTAATACTGCCGATGTGCTGAAAAAAGAATAGATATGAAAATGAAAGAACGACAACAAATAGTTCGTTGGGTAAGCAGATTGATAAACTTATTTTTCTACTTGTGTTTACTGGTTGCTATTTATATAGTGATGCAGGTGTTTGTTGTGACCTCTTTCAGTATACCATCGGACTCAATGTCGCCTTCTATGTTGGCGGGTGATTGTGTATTGGTGGATAAATGTTCGGGCGGGGCAAGGATATTCAATGTATTGAAGGCATTGGATAGTAAGGATGTGAATATCTACCGTATGCCGGGATGGAGAAACTTTAAAAGAAATGATGTGTTGGTTTTTAATTTCCCATATAAGGCAGAGCGTTGGGACAGTATTGCATTTGATGTAATGAAATACTATGTGAAACGCTGTGTTGCTTTGCCGGGAGATACATTGGAGATCAGAAACGGATATTATAAACTACGTGGGGTAAGCGGAGAAATCGGAAGCCTGATTGCCCAACAGCAGATTGCCGCTTTACCGGATAGCGGAACGAATGTTGTGATACCATGCTTCCCGTGGAGCGATGAGTTGAAATGGACTATCAAAGAATTCGGTCCTCTGCCGGTTCCTGCTAAAGGGCAGGTTGTAAAGATGAATTCTTTATCATACACCCTCTATAGGCAGTTAATAAACTGGGAACAAAAACAACTGTCACGAATAAACGAAGCCGGTGAGATATTATTGGGTGATAGTGTGGTACGGGAATACTGTTTTCAAGAGAACTACTATTTTATGGCAGGGGACAATGCTTATAATTCGCAAGATTCCCGTTACTGGGGGATGTTACCCGAAAGTTTTATAGTAGGCAGGGCTGTAAGAGTTTGGAAATCTGTAAATCCTGATACCGATGAAATAAGGTGGAATCGGATTTTGAGGAAAATAGAATGATATTCATGGCTTAAATTTAGTTGAAATATAAAGGAGATATGAAACATATATTATTTTCAGCAGTATGCTCTTGGAGCTTGTATATCTTTTGTGGGTGTTCTTCTCATAGAGTATGTGATTGTATGAGTACAATACAAGTGGACTTGTCACATCTTCAAGAACATTTGAATCTTTCATCGTTCATTAAAGATGTGAATGCAATAAAATTGGAGCTGCCTGAGCCTTACTTTTTTGGTGTAATAACTAATGTTTTGTTTACGGACTCAACTCTATTCGTGGTTGATAAAAAGCAAGGCAGTATTTTTCGCTTTACGAAAGATGGATTGTTCTTAAACAAGATAGGGTGTAGAGGAGAAGCGCCGGGCGAATTCTTTAGTCTGCATCATGTATGTGTAGATGATGAATATGTTTATGTGAGTGATATAAATGTGCGAAAAGTACACTATTATATGCATGATGGAACATTTGTAAAATCATTGGCTTTCTCCTTTGATTTAGTTTATGACGATTTTGAAATATTGCCTGACGGGAAATTTTTGTGCCATGACATACAGGGAAGGAAAGGGGAAAGTAAAATTTGGGTGATGAGTGAGAAGGGAGAGAAAGAGCAAACTCTTTTATATCATGATGCTGTTTTTCCATTTAGTTATACTGATTGGAGTACGATTACTTTTCGACGGAGAGATAATCAGATAGAGGTTTTAGACCCTATTACATGTAGTTTATACGCGATTGATTCTCGAACAAGGAAAATAGAAAAAATTCAATGTCTGGTTTCAGATAAGAAAGGATTAAACTCTTATAAAGATGTGGAGAACTTGATGGATGTGCAGGATGAATATGCTTGTCCTTCTTTCGTCGTAAATACAGAGAATTATCTTTATTCGATTTGGACTATTTCAGAATCTCCAGGATTGTATTCTCTCTATGAAAAAAGTCGGAATAAGAGCTGCTCATTTGAAAGACAGGAAACGGACATTGCAGAATATTCGATATATCCACTTCCTGTATCAACCAATCTTCCTGATGTTTTGATAGCAATATCAACCGATGAATATCCTTCGGAATATTTTCCGGAAGCATTAAGAAATGATATATCGGAACGAATGGCAGTTGTGTATAAAATGAATTTCAAATAGTGGTAGATAGTAATCTCGAATATTTATACCGTATGCGATGGAGATAAAAAGCTATATAGCCTTTGGCTTTCAGTGGGTCGCAGTAATGGCGTTGCTGTCATTAGTACTTGTCGTGCATCCTGAACTTCCTGCCGATGAAACGATCGGGCAGTGGGTATGGTTTGACAAAGCGGCTATCATAGCAAGCGTCTGTATTTTATTGTCAATCCTATTGGGCAAGAGGGCGTTGAAGCTGACTACTACTGTGACGTGGGCCTTAATAGTCCTTGGGGGTATAGAAGCTATATGGGGATTACGTCAACTTTATGGATTTACCGCTTCCGGACATTCACGGTATGCGCTGACTGGTTCTTTCTTTAATCCCGGACCATATTCAGGCTATTTGGCACTGATACTTCCGCTTTGTTTCTATCAATACCTTTCCTTGCACAACAGTCGTTTGCTTAAGACATGGTGGGTAAAGAATATGGTTGCAGGCAGTGTGATGCTGCTCATTCTTTGTGTGCTTCCTGCGGGTATGAGCCGTTCGGCTTGGTTGGCGGCGGGATTTTCTTGTTTGTGGGTATATGCCTGTCATGTCGGTTGGGGAGTTTGGTTACGTGAGGTGTGGATACACCATCGGAAACGTTTGTTTGCGGCTATAGCTGTGGGAGTAGGTATCATGGTATTGGCTGGCTACTTGCTGTTCTCGTTAAAGCCGGATTCGGCAAGAGGACGTTTGTTTATGTGGAAGATTACTTGCCGGGCTATTATGGAGAAACCGTTGGCCGGACATGGAACGGATAACTTTGCAGTGGCTTATGGGAAGGCTCAGGAGGATTATTTTGCAACAGGCAATTATGAGCCGTGGGAAGAACGTGTGGCAGGAAGTCCGGAATATGCTTTTAATGAATACTTGCAAGCAGCAGTGGAGTGGGGAGTTCCTTTGACCCTTTGCGGATTGGCTGCTATTGTTATTTGTCTATATATAGGAATTAAGAAAAGTCGGTATGGCATTTGCGGAGCAATTCTTTCTTTACTGATTTTTTCTTTTTCTTCTTATCCGCTGCAACTTCCGGTATTTATTATTACATTTATTGCGTTGCTTCTGGCCTGTGTTTGTGGGAATAGCCGTTGGGAATGGATAGGGTTGGCAATATTGACAGTAGCAGTCGGTGGTTTTCGCTTAAAGAACGATCTTCGTATTGAACAGGCTTGTAGAGAATGGATGAACGTCAGGGTACTTTATAATGCAGGGGCGTATGAAAGTGGTGAAAGGGAATATGTTTCCCTTTACCCATTATTGAAAGAACGTGCTGCTTTCTTGTTTGAATATGGGCATGGATTGCATAAACTGCGGAGAGCAGAAGCGTCTAACAGGATAATGAGAGAGGCCTTGAAGCGAAGTTGCGATCCTATGATACTAAATATAATGGGAAAGAATTATCAACAAAAGGGAGATTATCTGGCGGCAGAGGAGTGCTTTATCCGTTCTACCCGTCGTCTGCCGGGGCGAATATATCCTTATTATCTGCTGGCTAAACTTTATGCAGAACCTGCATTTAGACAACCGGACAAGTTTGAGAAGATGAAGCGTATTGTGTTGACGAAGGAACCGAAAGTACAATCTACGGCTATAAAAGAGATGAGGGAAGAATTAAATAAAATACTTATATACTGATATGAAGACACATTATCATAAAGCATTGTTATGCACGACATTGTTATTGCTGACCGCTTGTTCCGGCAATAAGAACGAGGAAGTTAACGACGAAGGGGTGGCCACCATTTTACCCACCACCGACAACGAAGTGACGGTAGAAGTACTGAAACAGCGTGCTTTCAACCATGAGTTGGTAAGTAACGGCAAGATAGTTGCCGGCGGACAGGCTGACTTACGTTTCGAGACGTCCGGTGTTATTGCCCGTATTTACGTAAAGAACGGTGAGAAGGTGTTCAAGGGGCAGAAATTGGCTGAACTGGATAAATTCCGCTTGTCTAATCGTACTGCCCAAGCCAAAGATGCGCTTGAAAAGTCCAAACTCGAATTGCAGGATGTGCTGATAGGTCAAGGTTATCCGGCGGATGATTCTTCCAAAGTACCTGCAGATATCATGAAGCTTGCCCGCGTGAAAAGCGGATATGACCAGAGCCTTTCTCAGTATGAGTTAGCTCAATATGAGGAAGAGCATGCTACGTTGACGGCACCTTTCGATGGTGTGATTGCCAACCTTTTCTCCAAGCCTTTTAATGCTGCCAATACTTCGGAGGTCTTCTGTACCGTTGTGGGTACAAATGGCATGGAGGCGGATTTCACTGTGCTTGAAAGTGAACTGTCTTTGATACAGTCCGGTGATCGCGTATTTATCAGTCCTTATTCGGATGCTGCGTCCCGTTACGAGGGAGTCGTTACGCAAATCAATCCGTTGGTGGACGAGAAGGGTATGGTGAAGGTCAAGGCGTCGGTAAACGGCAAGGGCAGACTGTTCAGTGGTATGAACGTACGTGTAAATGTGTTCCGTTCGCTGGACAAACAATTTGTTATCCCCAAGAGTGCCGTTGTGTTGCGTTCGGGCAGACAGGTAGTTTTTACCTTGAAGAATGGGCAGGCCAAGTGGAACTATGTCCAAACGGGATTGGAGAATGCAGAGGAATATACCTTGGTGGGGGCATCTCAAACCAATGAGATTGCGGAAGGCGACACGGTTATTGTGACGGGGAACGTGAATCTGGCGCATGAGGCTCCGGTGAAGGTAGTTGATAAAGGTGATAAAGTGAAAAGGTGATAAGGACGGTGATGTGATAACTTGTAATTGATAACTTATGGTGGATTTCCTTATACGACGGCCTATAGCTGTGCTGATGGCATTTACAGCATGCTTTATCGTTGGGATGGTGACTTATTTCACGTTGCCAGTCTCCTTGTTGCCCGATATTGCTATTCCTGAGATTACCGTTCAGGTAGCCGTACCCAATACATCGGCACGGGAACTGGAAAATACAGTGGTGAAGCCTCTGCGACAACAACTTATACAAGTGGGTAAGTTGAAGGATATGGACAGTCAGACACGTGACGGAGCGGGTATTATCCGCTTGAAATTTGATTTCGGTACGAATACGGATTTAGCCTTTATTGAGGTGAATGAAAAGATTGATGCCGCGATGAACTATCTTCCTAAGGATACTGAACGTCCCAAAGTAGTGAAAGCGAGTGCTACGGATATTCCTGTATTCTACTTGAACCTGACGCTGAAGAATGATAGCGCATACAGCCGTGGGGATGACCGTGCTTTTCTTGAATTGTGCAGTTTTGCAGAAAACGTCATCAAGCGCCGTATCGAACAGCTGACCGAGGTGGCGATGGTGGATGTTACCGGTATAGTGGAGCAGCAATTGCAGATTGTGCCCGATGCGGATAAATTGGCTGTATTGGGATTGTCGCTTTCGGATATGGAAAACGTGTTGGCAGACAACAATGTGGAGCCTGGCAGTATGACGGTACGTGATGGCTATTACGAGTATAATATCAAATTCTCTACTTTACTGCGTACCCGGGAGGATGTGGAGAACATCCTTTTGCGTAAAGGGGAACGAATAATCCGCTTGGGTGACTTCTGCAAGATAGCCATTGTCCCTGCCAAAGAGACCGGTGTATCTATGAGTAATGGGAAGCGTGCCGTGACACTTGCCGTCATCAAGCAGGCGGATGAGAATATGGATGATATGAAACAGGCTATTATCGGTACCATGAATTACTTCCGGAAGGTGTATCCGGATATTGAATTCAGCATCAGCCGTAATCAGACTGAACTTTTGGACTATACAATATCTAACCTGCAACAGAATCTTTCATTGGGCTTTCTTTTTATCTGTATTGTTGCTGTTCTTTTTCTGGGTGATATCAAGTCACCGTTTATTATCGGACTTAGTATGACAGTCTCCATTGTCATCTGTTTTCTTTTTTTCTATTTGTTCAAGATGTCGCTTAATATTATCTCCTTGTCAGGACTTATTTTGGCACTGGGTATGATGATTGACAGCAGCATCATTGTGACGGAGAATATTTCCCAGTACCGTGAACGGGGCTACTCGCTCAGACGGGCCTGTGTGACGGGGACGAGCGAGGTGATTACGCCCATGCTTAGTTCATCGTTGACTACCATAGCTGTTTTTGTTCCCTTGATTTTTATGAGCGGTATTGCCGGTGCTCTTTTTTACGATCAGGCATTTTCCGTGACGGTGGGACTGATGGTATCCTATTTTACGGGTATCATGTTGCTGCCGGTACTCTATATGCTGGTTTACCGTACCGGATTGCGCAGTCGCTCATGGTTTTCCCGCATCCGTATCAGCAATCCTTTGAAAGAACATACCTTGGACCGCTTTTATGATGCGGGGGTAGACTGGGTATTTGCCCATAAGATCGTGAGCGTTGCTTTTTGTATTCTTTCCGTCCCGCTTTGCGTATTCCTTTTCTATTTTATCGGTAAGGAACGTATGCCGGATATAGACCAGAACGAACTCATAGCCCGTGTGGAGTGGAACGAAAACATTCATGTAGATGAGAATCGTAGGCGGGTGGATGCCTTGTTCAGTGATTTTGAGCAGCAAACAATCGAACAGACAGCGGCTGTGGGGCAACAGGATTATCTGCTGAATCGTGAGCGTGCACTGTCTTCTTCAGAAGCCGAACTGTATTTCAAAACGGGCAGTCCGCGCGAAATAGAAGCTTTGCAGCAAAAGGTGAATCAACGCCTGAAGGCGGAATATCCTTTGGCAGTCGTCTCCTTTTCTCCACCGGAAACAGTGTTTGAGAAACTGTTCGTAACCGGAGAGGCTGACATCGTGGCGGAACTTTATGCTCGTAACAAGGAGAAAGCACCCGTTGCGGAGGAATTGCGGGAATTGGAGAATCACATTGCCCGATTAACGGGAACTGCTCCTACCGGTATCGCTTTTGAAAATCAGTTGAATATAAGTGTACAGAATGAAAAGCTGCTATTATATAATGTCTCTTACGATGATTTGTACCGGGTACTGAAAACAGCCTTCAAAGAGAATAGTGTGGCTATGCTCCATTCTTACCAGCAATATCTGCCTATCAGTATTGCGGGGGAGGAACGTACGGTGAATGATGTGTTACGGCAGACATTGATACCGACTCGTGCTGATGGTAAAGGAACGGTTGAATATATTCCGCTTCGCGATTTGGTGAAGGTTACCCCCGCCGAGGATTTGAAAACAATTACTGCAGGACGTAATGGGGAGTACATTCCTTTCTGTTTTTATGAGACCGATGACGCTGAGTTATTGATGGCGAAAGTGAGACGAATTATTGAGGAGACCGGAGACTGGGAAACAGCTTTTTCCGGTAGTTTCTTTT
Source organism: Bacteroides stercoris (assembly GCA_958432865.1). Taxonomy (GTDB): domain Bacteria; phylum Bacteroidota; class Bacteroidia; order Bacteroidales; family Bacteroidaceae; genus Bacteroides; species Bacteroides stercoris_A. The sequence goes on along the minus strand of CAUAWO010000009.1, from coordinate 62,545 downwards.
CCAATCGGGAGATGCTGGACGAACTGGTGGTGATTCTCTTTATTTCCATCCTGTTGATGTACTTTATTCTTGCCGCCCAGTTCGAGAGTTTTGTACAGCCTCTGATTGTATTGCTTGAAATTCCGATAGACGTGGCATTCGCTCTGTTATTGTTGTGGATGTGCGGGCATACGCTTAATCTGATGTCAGCCATTGGATTGATAGTGACTTGCGGTATCATAATCAATGACTCCATCTTGAAACTGGATGCTATCAACGAATTGAGAAAAACAGGGATGCCATTGCTGGAAGCTATCCATGAAGCAGGGCGCAGAAGGCTTCGTCCCATCATCATGACTTCGCTGACTACCATATTTGCTATGGTGCCTTTGTTGTTCTCTTTCGATATGGGTTCGGAGTTGCAAAAACCGTTGTCTATCGCTATGATTGGAGCTATGTTTGTCGGAACTCTGGTCAGCCTTTTTATCATTCCGTTGATATATTGGTTTATTTATAGGAATAAGGAAGTGGTTAAGTAGTCAAGTTGAATAGCTTAGAAGAATATGATGAAAAAGATAAGTCTTATATTATTATTGGGATTGGGAACGCTTTCCGCCTTTTCCCAGCAAAGGATTACATTAGACTTGCAACAGACGATTGCCATGGCTAATGATAGTTCATTGGAAGCTTTTCGTACCAAGAATATGTATCTGTCAGGTTATTGGGAGTACCGTACTTTTAAGGCCAACCGTCTGCCGAGTCTGACTTTGAACATGACTCCCGCCCAGTATAACCGTGACATCACCAAGCGTTATGACTCCGAACAGGACCTGGATATTTATCGTAGCCAGCAATCATTCTATGCCTATGGAAATCTTGCTATCCGGCAGAATTTTGACTTGACGGGCGGTACTTTCTATCTGGATACGGAACTGGGGTTTATGAGAAGTTTCGGAAGTAATCCTTATACGCAATTTACCAGTGTTCCGGTACGACTGGGGTATTCTCAGAGTCTGGTAGGGTATAATGCTTTTCGTTGGGAACGTAGGATAGAGCCATTGAAATATGAAAAGATTAAAAAGGAATATATTTATAATGCCGAACAGGTTTCCGAACAAGCTACCAACTATTTCTTTACGCTTGCCATGGCGCAGGCGGAGTATGACCTTGCCAAAGAAAATGCAATTTCTACCGATACACTTTACCGTATCGGTATGCAGCGCCTGAAGATAGCTTCCATCAGTCGTGCCGACTTGTTGACGCTGAAACTTGATGTGGTAAATGCCCGTAATACGTTGCAGAATGCTGCCAGTTCGCTGAAGCGTGCCATGTTTTCATTGGCCTCCTTCTTGAACTTGGAGAAGAATACCGAAATAAAGGTCAGTCTTCCCGGTCGTCCCCAATCGTTAATTATTCCGGTGGATGAGGCGCTGATGGCGGCCAAAAACAATAACCCGGACTTTCTGGAGTTGCGCCAGAATATTCTGGAAGCCGAACAACGGGTGGACAAGACGAAAAAAGAATCGCGCTTCAATGCCGGTATCAATGCCAGCATCGGGTTCAACCAGGTTTCGGAGAAGTTCAATCAGGCCTATCGGCATCCTATGCAGCAAGAGATGGTTTCGGTAAGCGTTTCCGTTCCACTGATAGACTGGGGGGTAAGAAAAGGCAAGTATAATATGGCGAAAAACAATCTCAATATCGTAAAGACTTCTGCTCGTCAGAGTGAAATCAGCATAGAGGAGGAAGTTATTATGACCGTATCCGACTTTAATGTACAGCAAGGGTTGGTAGCCAGCGCAGAGGAAGCGCTCGACCTTTCTATCCTTGCCTATAATGAAACCCGGCAGCGTTTTATAATAGGTAAAGCGGATATCAACAGCCTTACACTTTCACTGAACCGCCAGCAGGAAGCACAACGGAACTATATTTCAGCTTTAAAAAATTATTGGTTGAACTATTATAAGATACGTAAGCTGACGTTGCATGATTTTGCTTCGGGATTTTCTCTTTCTGAAAAGTTTGATTATGACTTATGAAAAGAAAAATCAGTTTCAACTTATTTAATTATTGAGTAGTGAATGAATAAAGTTTCTTCTTTTACTGTCATCGTGACTTTCGTTTGTCTGGCTTTGGTGGGGCTGGCATTGATACCGCTTCTTCCCGTCAAGTTGAATCCGTCCCGTAACCTACCGGGATTTACGGTAGGATTCAGTATGCCGGGTGCTTCTTCCCGGGTAGTAGAGATGGAGGTAACCAGCAAACTGGAATCTATGCTGGCACGTATACGCGGGGTGAAGAATCTGAACTCTACTTCGGGTAACGGTTCGGGAAGTATCACTGTAGAGTTGGACAAACACGCCGATGTGGATGCGGTGCGTTTTGAGGCCTCTACCATTATCCGGCAGACATGGCCGCAACTTCCTGAAGGTGTCAGTTATCCGACTATTCGGATGAAGACGTCCGACAATAATGCGCTCCGTCCTTTTATGTCCTTTACATTAAATGCTCCGTCTACTCCCATTTTGATACAACAATATGCAGAAGAGCATATAAAACCTCAGCTGGCACGTCTGCCGGGAGTCTATAAAATAGATTTGAGCGGGGCAACGCCTATGGAATGGCGGTTGGAATATGACAGCGAGCAATTACGTTTGTTGGGAGTAACTTTATCGGATATTCATAATGCGGTGAGACGATATTACCGGAAAGAGTTTCTGGGAACACACAATATCGATACCGGTAAAGGCGGTGAACAATGGATACGTCTGGCTTTGGTTCCTGAAATAGGTAGTGATGTTTTTGATCCGTCTGTTATCACAGTGACAAATGCAGGTGGAAAGATACTTCGCTTGGATGAATTGGTGAAAGTAACCCGGATGGAAGAAGAACCGCAAAGCTATTATCGCATCAACGGCTTGAATTCCATTTATTTATCGGTTACAGCGGAAGAAAGGGCTAACCAGTTGCAACTTAGCCATGCCGTCATGACTGAGATGGAGGCTATAAAGAGGGTACTTCCGGCCGGATATGAGATACATGTCAGTTATGATGCTACCGAGTATATCCGCGAGGAACTGGACAAGATTTATTTTCGTACCGGATTAACGGTACTTATTCTTTTGGTCTTCGTCTGGTTGATTACCCGTAAGCTGAAGTATATGCTACTGATCGTAACCAGTCTGGCGATTAATATAGCTGTGGCGCTGATCTTTTATTATCTTTTCGGTCTGGAGATGCAACTTTATTCATTGGCGGGTATTACGGTTTCACTGAATCTGGTGATAGACAGTACTATCATCATGACTGACCATATCTTACACCGGCGCAACCTGAAAGCCTTTATATCCGTACTTGCAGCAACACTGACTACAGTAGGGGCATTGGTTATCATCTTCTTTTTGGATGAAAAGATACGGTTAAACCTGCAGGACTTTGCTGCGGTGATGATTATTAATCTGGGTATATCATTACTGGTGGCACTCTTCTTTGTTCCGGCAATGATTGACAAGACCGGTATGTTGTCGACTGAAACTGTCGTTACAAGAAAGCCACGCAAAGGTTTGATGCAATTCGTCAGAGGGCGGGGGCTTCGTCGGTTGACTGTCCATTTTACGCGTTTTTATGCTATCTTGATTCGTTTCCTTTGTCGTTGGCGATGGGCGGTATGCATATTGCTCTTGCTTGGTTTCGGGCTTCCGGTTTTTCTCCTACCGGAAAAGTTGGACGGAGAAGGATGCTGGGAAAAATTTTATAATGAGACTTTAGGTTCCTCTACTTATAAGGAATCGGTAAAGCCGATTGTCGATAAAGCCTTGGGAGGTGCTTTACGCCTGTTTGTACAAAAAGTATATGAAGGTAGCTATTTTACCCGTAATGAAGAGGTGGTGCTTACAGTAAATGCCAACCTGCCTAATGGTAGTACCCTTGAACAGATGAACTCTCTGGTGAAGCGTATGGAAACGTATCTAAGTGAATTTAAGGAAATCAGGCAGTTTCATACATCGGTTTATAGTGCCCGGCGTGCCAGTATCAATATCTATTTTAAGAAAGAATATCAAAATAGTGGTTTTCCATACACACTGAAGGCTAATGTGATAAATAAGGCGTTGCAGTTGGGTGGCGGCAGTTGGGGAGTATATGGATTGGAAGACCAGGGATTCAGCAATGATGTACGTGAAAGTGCAGGTTCCTATCGTGTCAGGATGTATGGTTATAATTATGACGAACTTTATAGTTGGGCGGAGAAACTGAAAACTAAGTTGCTGAGCCATCGTCGTATTAAGGAGGTGCTAATAAATTCGGAATTTTCATGGTGGAAGGATGATTACCAGGAATTTTATTTTAACTTGAATAAAGAGAGGATGGCGCAGGAGGGTATTGACGCCCGTCAACTTTTCGCTTCTATTCAACCTGTTTTTGGAAGGAATATGGAGATTGGTTCTGTGTTGTCGGAGGAAGGGGTGGAAAAGATAAAACTTTCTTCACGTCAGTCGTATGTCCATGATATATGGGCAATGCAATTCTTTCCTTATGGAATGAAAGAGGGTAAGCATTATAAACTTTCAGAATTGGCAGTGATGGAAAAGGGGCAAATGCCACAGGAGATTGCAAAGGAAAGGCAGCAATACCGTCTTTGCCTACAGTATGAGTATATCGGTTCGAATGAGATGGGTAATAAGATACTGGAACGTGATTTGGAAGATTTTAATGACATCCTGCCTATGGGGTATACTGCCGAATCGGACAGTTACTCATGGTCATGGGGTAAAAAAGATAATAAACAATACTTGCTTTTGTTGGTAGTTATCGCAATTATATTTTTTACGACAAGTATCCTGTTCAATTCATTGAAGCAACCGTTGGCTATCATCTTTGTTATTCCTGTTTCTTATATCGGGGTGTTTCTTACTTTTTATTGGTTCCGGTTGAACTTTGACCAGGGTGGTTTTGCCTCATTTGTCCTATTGTGTGGCATTACGGTGAATGCCAGTATTTACATTTTAAATGAATATAACAGTATCCGGCGTCGTTTTCCCCGGCTTTCAATGCTTCGTGCCTATACCAAAGCCTGGAATGCAAAAGTCGTTCCTATTTTTCTAACGGTGGTTTCAACAATTCTGGGTTTTATTCCTTTTATGGTGGGAGCCGATAAGGAGGCGTTTTGGTTTCCATTGGCAGCTGGCACTATTGGAGGACTGATGATGTCGCTTGTTGGAATATTCTTTTTTCTTCCAGTGTTCTGCCTGAACAGAAAAAAGTCAATGTAAATAATTGAGATGCGGTTTTGGAGTTTAAAAAGAATTGTTACTTTTGTGGTCTTCTACTTAAAATATATAAGTACGATAAAGAAGTTTTTCTGTTCTTAAATATTCAATTATCAGCGCACGGATTAAAAATACGTTTTTTCTGCTTTGTTTTTACAGAAGTAAAGCTAATTTTGCAAAGAAATATGAGAAAAAGAGACAAAACGTGTGCAAAAGCAACACCGGAAGAACCTAAACGCGAGCAGCGCATGGTATGCCTGATGAGCGAAGAAGAGCTGCGGATTGTGGATCGTTATCTGGAGAAGTATAAGATAACGAACAAATCGCGCTGGCTGAGGGAAACCATTCTCATGTTTATCCATAAGAATATGGAAGAAGATTATCCTACACTGTTCGGTGAGCATGACATGCGAAGATGAGAAGTGGTAGAATAGGATAGATGTGCGATGTGGAATGAGATAAACTGCAAGTAGTAAGAATTATGACAGATACGGATTATATGAAGCAGGCGCTTATGGAAGCGCAAAAGGCAGGTGAGTGGGGTGAAGTGCCCGTTGGTGCCGTTGTTGTTTGCAAAGACCGTATCATTGCCCGTGCCCATAATCTGACTGAAACGCTGACGGATGTCACTGCACATGCCGAAATGCAGGCTATCACTGCCGCCGCTGCTACGCTTGGTGGCAAATATCTGAATGAATGTACTCTTTATGTGACCGTTGAACCGTGCGTGATGTGTGCCGGTGCCATAGCATGGGCACAAATGGGACGGCTGGTATTTGGTGCGGAAGATGAGAAACGGGGATACCAGCGTTATGCACCAAAGGCTTTGCATCCTAAAACTGCAGTAGTGAAAGGAGTATTGGCGGATGAATGCGCTGCATTGATGAAAGACTTTTTTGCTGCAAAACGCAGATAATACTTTTCTGAAAAATTTCGCTATAACAGGTTTGTTTTGTAGTGTGGAATACAAATAAATTATCTTACGGGATAATTATTGTGTAATGATATGACTCTCTGCAATTGTTATTCTTCTTTGATTTCTTCGAAATCCACATATTCCCCCTCGTCCTGGGAAAACAGTTTCTTGTGCCTGCCATGTGCGGTTTCTTCTTTTATTCTTGTTTTAGGTTCTTCGTTGGAAGAAGAGCCGGACTGTTGTCTGCCATTGAAAGAATACCCTCTTCCGGATTGATAATTTCCATTATCGTTCCGGTAAGTGTTTGATGAGCGGCGGCTACCCAAGCCGAAAATACTCCGGATAACAGTGCCGATGATGCTAAGTCCGATAAGCAGGATGGCGATTATAATGATAAATAAAAATCCTAAAAAATGAAACATGGGCTAATGTCTTTTTATGTGTTCGTTTTCAGCGAACGATAATACAACAACCGTGCCAAGAAAATGTTTATTTACGCTTTCCTGTGAGAAGTGACAGCAAGATGTACCATACAATTACCGCTGCGAAACCGCTGACTTTCAAAAAAACAAGAAGCGGAATACAGATAATCAGGAAACTGAAACTTACTTTGTTGTCTTTCCATGAGAGGCTCTTGAATTTCAATGAGAACATCGGTATTTCCGATACCAGCAACCACGAAAACAAGCAAACCAATGCTAAGAGATAAAGCGGATTAAAGCTCTCCGAGATAAGTATGGGATGTATTCCCGCCACTAACGACGCCCAAAAAAGGGCATTGGCAGGAACCGGTACGCCGATAAAAGAACTGGTCTGGCGGGTGTCGTTGTTGAACTTAGCCAGACGCAACGCCGAGAATACGGAAATAAGGAATGCTGTGTAAGGCATATAAGGAGCGATGAACTCCATGGATGCCGGATAATGCATTTCTTTAAATAAAGAGAACACTATTAGTGAGGGCGCTACGCCGAAACTTACATCATCCGCCAGCGAATCCAAGTCTTTGCCGATGGGAGAGTGTGCATTCAGCAGACGTGCCATCATGCCATCGAAAAAATCGAATACGGCACTGAGGATAATGAATGCAAGCGCCAGGTTGTAGTTGGCTTCAAAAGCCATGACGCAGGCGATACACCCGGAGAACAGGTTCAGGCAGGTTAAGGTATTCGGTATGGAGCGGGTAATGCAGTTTGCCATTGTTACTTGAGTTTTGCTATTACGGTCTGGTTGCCGGTAGTCAGTTGTCCGAGTTTAACAAGAACTTCCGTACCCAGCGGAAGGAATACATCCACACGCGAACCGAACTTGATGAAGCCCATATGTTCGTCGATATAACACTCTTCGCCCGGTTCGGCATAAGTTACGATACGGCGTGCCATGGCGCCGGCAATCTGGCGTGCCATGATTTCCACACCTTCGGGGGTTTCGATTACTACAGTGGAACGTTCATTGTCGGTGCTTGCTTTGGGCAACCAGGCTTTCATGAACTTGCCGTTCTGGTGAGATACCGACTTCACGGTTCCGTCCACCGGATACCAGTTGGCATGTACGTTGACCAGACTCATAAATATGGAAACCATGATACGGCGGTCATGGAAATATTCGGTTTCTTCAACCTCTTCCACTACCACAATCTTTCCGTCAGCTGGGGCAACCACGATTTTTTCAGTATTTTCCTGGCCGAACAAACGTATAGGACAACGGAAGAAGTTCACTAAAATGCCATAAACCACAAGGCTGATAACTGCCACTACGTAGAAAGGAATCTTACATTCCAAACCGAAGTAAAGCCCTGCGTTTACGGCGAGTATCAACAATAAACTGCCGGCCAATGTATGTGTTCCTTCACGGTGAATACGTATTTTCTTTAATTTTTTAAGTCGACCCATGTATCTTGTTTTATTCTTTTCTAATGCAAATTATCTGCAAAAATAGGCTTATTTTGAAAATCTAACAAGAATTTAGTCATAGAATTACAGATGTTGATAACTTTTTGAGGAATATTTTTGTTAGATGTAGCATAGGTCGTACCTTTATGCTCACTTATAGAAAGGATAAATTTATGCAGGATTTTGTTCATTTGCACGTACACACCCAGTATTCACTTCTTGACGGCCAGGCCAGCGTAAGCCGGCTGGTAGACAAGGCGATGAAGGATGGTATGAAAGGTATAGCCGTTACCGATCATGGCAATATGTTCGGTATCAAGGAATTCACCAACTATGTCAATAAGAAGAACAGCGGTCCGAAAGGGGAGATAAAAGACCTGAAAAAACGGATTGCCGGCATAGAGAGCGGTGAGATAGAATGTGAGGATAAGGAAGCGGAGATAGCGGCTTGCAGAGCAAAAATAACGGAAGCCGAAAATAAACTGTTCAAGCCCGTTATCGGTTGTGAGATGTATGTGGCACGCCGCACGATGGACAAGAAAGAGGGTAAGCCCGACCAGAGCGGTTATCACCTGATTGTATTGGCGAAGAATGAAAAAGGTTATCATAATCTTATAAAGCTGGTGTCCCGTGCATGGACTATGGGATACTATATGCGTCCGCGTACCGACCGCAATGAATTGGAGAAGTATCATGAAGGATTGATAGTCTGTTCCGCCTGTATCGGTGGGGAGGTTCCTAAAAAGATTATCAACGACCAGTTGGAAGAGGCGGAAGAAGCCATCCGCTGGTATAAGAATCTTTTCGGGGATGATTATTATCTGGAATTGCAACGTCATAAGGCAACTGTTTCCCGTGCCAATCATGAGGCTTATCCTTTACAGCAAAAAGCCAATGCCAAACTGTTGGAATATGCCAGGAAGTACGATATAAAAGTAATCTGCTCCAATGACGTTCACTTTGTGGACGAGGAGAATGCCGAGGCGCACGACCGCCTTATCTGTTTGAGTACGGGCAAGGATCTGGACGACCCGAGCCGTATGCTTTACACCAAGCAGGAATGGATGAAGACCAAGGCGGAGATGAACGAGCTTTTTGCCGATGTTCCCGAAGCGCTTTCCAATACACTGGAGATTTTGGACAAGGTGGAATATTACTCCATAGACCATGCCCCTATCATGCCTACTTTTGCCATTCCCGAAGATTTCGGAACGGAAGAGGAATACAGGCGGAAATATACGGAAAAAGATTTGTTCGACGAGTTTACGCAGGACGAAAACGGAAATGTCGTCTTGGACGAGGAAGCCGCCAAAGCCAAAATCAAGCGTTTGGGCGGTTACGAAAAACTTTATCGTATTAAATTGGAAGCCGACTATCTTGCCAAACTGGCATTTGACGGTGCCAAACGGCTTTACGGTGACCCGTTGTCGGACGAAGTGAAAGAACGTTTGGTTTTTGAGTTGTACATTATGAAGACGATGGGTTTCCCCGGTTACTTCCTGATTGTACAGGACTTTATCAATGCCGCCCGTACGCAATTGGGCGTTTCGGTGGGACCGGGACGTGGTTCGGCTGCCGGTTCGGCCGTGGCATACTGCTTGGGCATAACCAAGATAGACCCTATCCAGTACGACCTGCTGTTCGAGCGTTTCCTTAATCCCGACCGTATTTCCTTGCCTGATATTGATGTGGACTTCGATGATGACGGACGCGGTGAAGTATTGCGCTGGGTAACGGAAAAGTATGGTCAGGAGAAGGTGGCGCATATCATTACGTATGGTACTATGGCAACCAAACTGGCCATCAAGGATGTCGCCCGTGTACAAAAGCTGCCTTTGTCGGAATCCGACCGTCTGGCAAAATTAGTTCCCGATAAAATTCCCGATAAGAAACTGAATCTTCCCAATGCCATCGCTTATGTACCTGAGCTTCAGGCTGCAGAAGCATCGCCCGACCCGTTGGTGCGCGATACGTTGAAGTATGCCAAGATGCTGGAAGGTAACGTGCGTGGTACGGGTGTGCATGCTTGCGGTACGATTATCTGTCGTGACGACATCACCGACTGGGTTCCTGTGAGCACGGCAGATGATAAGGAAACGGGAGAGAAGATGCTCGTTACCCAGTACGAGGGTTCGGTCATTGAAGATACCGGATTGATTAAAATGGACTTCCTGGGACTGAAGACCCTTTCCATTATCAAGGAAGCCGTTGAAAATGTACGTTTACACCGGGGACTGTCGTTGGATATCGACAAGATTTCCATTAAAGACCCCGCTACCTATAAATTATACTGCGACGGACGGACTATCGGTACCTTCCAGTTCGAGTCCGCCGGCATGCAGAAATACCTGCGCGAGTTGCAGCCAAGTACTTTCGAGGACCTGATTGCCATGAATGCTCTTTATCGTCCGGGACCTATGGACTATATCCCTGACTTCATCGACCGTAAATGGGGACGCAAGCCTATCGAGTATGATATTCCCATCATGGAGAAATATCTGAAAGATACCTACGGCATTACCGTCTATCAGGAGCAGGTGATGCTTCTGTCCCGTTTGTTGGCAGACTTTACCCGTGGTGAGTCCGATGCCTTGCGTAAGGCAATGGGTAAGAAACTGCGCGACAAGCTGGACCATATGAAGCCGAAGTTCATTGCTGGCGGACAGAAGAACGGACACGATGCGAAGGTGCTCGAAAAGATTTGGGCGGACTGGGAGAAGTTTGCATCCTATGCTTTCAATAAATCTCATGCCACCTGCTATTCATGGGTTGCTTATCAGACGGCGTTCCTGAAAGCCAATTATCCGGCAGAGTACATGGCTGCCGTAATGAGCCGAAGCTTGTCCGATATAACGACGATAACCAAGCTCATGGACGAATGTAAGTCCATGGGCATCAAAGTGCTTGGCCCCGATGTGAACGAATCGAACCTGAAGTTTACCGTGAACCCCGAAGGTAATATCCGTTTTGGATTGGGTGCGGTGAAAGGAGTAGGTGAGGGTGCTGTGCAAAGTATCATGGAAGAGCGTGCGAAGAACGGGCCTTATACCGGTATTTTCGATTTTGTGCAGCGCGTCAATCTGAATGCCTGCAACAAGAAGAACCTGGAATGCCTTGCCCTTGCCGGTGGTTTTGACAGTTTCCCTGAGCTGAAGCGCGAACAGTATTTTGCCGTCAATACCAAGAATGAAGTTTTTATTGAGACATTGGTGCGCTATGGCAATCGTTATCAGGCAGATAAGGCGGCAGCGGTCAACTCCCTGTTCGGTGGAGAAAATGTAGTGGACATAGCTACTCCCGAAATTCCGCAGGCAGAACGTTGGAGTGATCTCGACCGGTTGAACAAGGAGCGGGATTTGGTAGGCATTTATCTCTCCGCTCATCCCTTGGATGAATATGCCGTGGTGCTGGAATATGTTTGTAACACACACATGGCGGAACTGGAGGACAAGACCGCTCTTGTGGGACGTGAAATAACTATGGGGGGCATCGTTACTTCCGTCCGCCGGGGCATCAGTAAAAACGGCAATCCTTATGGCATTGCCAAGATAGAGGATTATTCCGGTTCGGCAGAGTTGCCTTTCTTCGGAAACGACTGGGTGACTTACCAGGGATACCTGGGCGAGCGTACCTTCCTTTATATAAAGGCGCGCTGCCAGCCTAAACAGTGGCGGCAGGACGAACTGGAGCTGAAGATTACCTCAATGGAACTGCTTCCCGATGTAAAGGAAAAACTGATAGAGAAGATAACGATCCTTATCCCGCTCGGCGTGCTGAACAAGGCATTGGTGACGGAATTGGCGGAACTGACGAAGGAGCGTCCCGGTACAACGGAACTTTACTTTAAAGTGACCGACTCGGAGAGCAAGATGACCCTTGACCTGGTGTCCCGTCCGGTGAAGCTTTCCGTAGGCCGTGAGCTGATCTCTTATTTAAAAGAGCGTCCGGAGCTTGATTTTCGGATAAATTAATTATCTTTGCTTCACTGATGGCAGTAGGCGGATAATGCTGATACTGTACTGTTGAATTGATATTTAACTTAATATTTAGAAGAAATGGCATTAGAAATTACAGACAACAACTTCAAGGAAATCCTGGCAGAGGGTAAACCTGTGGTAATTGATTTTTGGGCGCCGTGGTGCGGACCTTGCAAAATGGTGGGTCCTATCATTGAAGAACTGGCCGGCGAATATGAAGGCAAAGCGCTTATCGGTAAATGCGATGTAGACGAAAACGGAGATGTTGCCGCCGAATACGGTATTCGCAATATTCCTACCGTACTGTTCTTCAAGAATGGAGAACTGGTGGACAAGCAAGTGGGTTCTGCTCCTAAACCGACTTATGCAGCGAAAATTGAAGCACTGTTGTAAGGTGGTGGTACTATTAATCCTTTAAAGATATAAAGCTATGGGACTGGAAGACGATTTTTTGAAGAATGATCTCGATGATGAAAAGACCATTGAGTACATCAAAAACTATTTGCCGCAGGAGTTGAAAGAGAAGTTCTCTGACGATGAGTTTTATTATTTTCTCGATTTGATTGACGAGTATTATTCCGAGAGCGGCATCCTCGATGTGCAGCCCGACGGTGACGGATATATCGAAGTCGATCTGGGAAAAATCGTAGATTACATCATCAAGGAAGCTCATAAAGACGAAATGGGCGATTATGATCCGGATGAAATCCTTTTCATCGTGCAGGGCGAAATGGAATACACGGAGTCATTGGAGGATGAGTAATTCACAGTTTGGATTATAATGAAAAAGGAAAGGCGCGGGATGAAAACCTGCGCCTTTCCTTTTTTCCGGTATGTTATATATCAGTCTTTCCGTTTATGCTACCGGCGGAGTATTCAGAAAAAAGAATACCGCCGTTCCGATAAGTATCATTCCCAATACCCCGTAAAACCAGCGTGCTTGCCGGCGGCCTACATTCCGTACGACAAACTGCGTGTTCTGGGCGGTAAAGAACCAATCCCAATCTAAGATTGCAGCCAGCAGGGAGATAATTCCCGCAACGGCAAAGATACCCTGAACGATGTATTGGCTCATGTAGTGCGATTAGCGGTTGATGATTAACGGCCGGTACTAATCCAGCGGTTGCAGTGTAACTTCCCGTTCACCGTTTTCTATCTCTTCGATAGTGACTTTCACGGTATTTCCCGGCAGCAGCTCTTCAATCAGTTCCGGCCATTCGATAAAGCAGAGCGCACCGCTGTACAGATAATCTTCGTATCCCATATCGTACACCTCTTCCAGTTTCTTGATCCGGTAGAAATCGAAGTGGTAAATCAACTCTCCGGCAATTTCGGAACGGTATTCGTTTACGATGGCGAAAGTAGGGGAGGTAATAACATCGGATACGCCGAGCTCTTCGCAAACCGCCTTGATAAAGGTGGTCTTGCCGGCTCCCATTTTGCCGTAAAAAGCAAACACGGTATTGTCGCCCATTGCCTCGACGAACCGGCGGGCGGCTTCATGAATCTGGTCTAATGACTGAATCTTGATTTCCATTATTTTGTATTTTTCTGCAAAGATAATGTAAACCTCTGGAATAACCTCAAAAAAATGGGAGAAATGACGCTAAATGACTTAATATCAGTGTTGTTACGGTGCCAAATGATGACAAGCTGAAAAAACAGAAAACGCAAGAAAAAGCGGATTTAAGAAGAACGGTTTGCAAATCATTACCCGTGAAAGAGTAAGATTTAACACATGAGAGATGCTATTGCACCGTTTGTCACCGATTTGCGTATCAAGGTCTAACTCGTTGATATTTAACTTTGCAAGCAAAAAACGAGTATGGCAAGAAGTACATTCAAAGTGCTGTTCTACGTGACGGCAGCAAGGAGAAAGACGGTATTGTCCCTATCATGGGACGAGTGACAGTCAACGGTACTGTGGCATAGTTCAGTTGCAAGCAGACCATTCCGAAGCCCCTTTAGGATGCGAAAGGCAACCGGACGAAAGGCAAGAGTGCCGAAGCACGGAACATCAATTTGGCTTTGGATAAAATCAAGGTGCAAATCATCAAGCACTATCAGTGCATATCCCTCCGTGGAGCATACGTAACGGCTGAAATGGTGCGCAATGCCTACCAATGGGTCGGAAGTGAGTATGAGACACTGCTAAAGGCTTTTGACAAGGATTGCGCCAATTTCCTGAAACGTGTCGGCAAAGACCGCAGCATCGGCACATTCGGAGCGGAACGGGTACGCAATGCCGTTCTTGAAAGACTATACCTAAGAAAAGAGAAAACAAGCATCTTCTTTTCGCTGAATGTTACCGACATCGCCAAATCCAAATACCTCTCGTAAAGTTGAGTGAGATACTGACGTAATGCAGTCAGTAAATCTGTAAGTCTGTACGACAGCCACTCTGATTTTTAGAAAAAATGATTTCTTTATTATGCCAGTGTAAAAAACATACTTTTTATGTACTTTTGTTTATTCAAAGCAATATCAAAATAATCATGAAGAAAAAATTCCTAATATCATTCCTCATATTGATAGTTTGCCATACACTGTTAGCTCAAGATAAAAACGACAGTGGGAATTCCGCTTCTTGCGTTGAGTTCTCAAACATATTCAACAATATCAAGACTCTATGCGATAAAGATAATGGGAAACTATGGGGAGTCAATTTGTATACACCAATTTTATGTATAAACAAGAAACGTGATTTGTGGAGTAACCAAAAGGATTCACAAGGACAACTTCAAGCATGTGGGGAAGTGTTTATTGGAAAATTTCCAGTCAATAAGAACATCGCCAATTCCACAATAAATGTATTTGGGCAACAATGGGTGATGATAGCACTTCCAATACCTGTTGGTGTCATAAACCGTAATATATTGTTTTGCCATGAAATATTCCATTATTGGCAAGATTTTCTCGGTCATGTTCCAAGAGCCTATAATAATATTCACATGGATGCTAAAGATGCCAGAATTCTCCTTAAATTGGAATGGAATGCATTTTTATCTGCCTGTAAAACAACAGATTCCTCATTACGAAAAATTGCCATCTGTGATGCTCTTACATTCAGAAAGCAAAGACAACAAAAATTCAGCAAATACTATTCAGATGAAACGGCTTTTGAGATTCAGGAAGGTTTGGCACAATATACAGGAATAAAACTATCTGTTTCGTCGGATTCCATGTATCTTCATATACTTGATAAAGAAATGGAATCTTATGCAAAGAAAGAAAATTTAGTCAGAAGTTTTGCATACTTTTCAGGGGCGATAATGGGGTATCTTCTTGATCAAAGTACGAGTGAATGGCGTAAACAGATAGATGGAAATTCAGATTTGGGATACTTAATCCAAAAGGCTTATGGTGTTGTTATTCCTACAGACAAAGAAAAGCATATACAACAAAGAAAGGCATTATATGATTATAACAATATTGTAAGATTTGAAAATCAACGTGATTCAATACAGACAATAAAGAAAAAGCAGTTAACTAAATTATTTACCCAAGATATAAAGAAGTTACCACTGAAAAATATGCAGATAAGTTTTGACCCCAATTCTATCATTCCTCTCGAAAACATCGGAAATATCTACAAAAGTGTTCGAATTGTTGATGATTGGGGCATACTAGAATCAAAGAGTAATGGTTTTATCCTTATTACAGAAGACTGGAAATATGTTATATTACCATTTGCAAACAGCATTAAAACCAATAACAACGTAGAAGAAACAGAATCTTGGAAACTACAGTTAAAGGCCGATAACAAATAGTGGGTGGGGCTATTGGAGTGACACCGAAATGTTCAGCCAGCTAAAAAGTGGTTCATTTTACGGAAATCGGATAGACAATTACCTGTTGTGGAGATATGAACAATACTTGTGTAATGGCAATTATTCTATTTCCAAGGTCTCTTTTGAATATGTCATATCTAAGAAAGTCTAGAACACGTTGCTCCACAAACACAGCCTAATCCTTTGGAAAATGTCTATGGTGTCTATGAGGACAATGAGAATCCAAGTGAGGGTATCGTATCCAAACAAGTTACTTGAATAGCAGATCAAGGCAGAACGCAGTATATGGCACTGTTGCCAAGTCATTACCTTAAAATTGGGTAATTCTCACAAAGTCTTTTGTATAAGGCACTAATAGAAGTTTTTCAGAATTAACCAAAAACTTTTTCCCCCTTTACAGATTGCATAAATAATAATGGAGAAGAAGATGATGGCTGCTCCCGAAGGAACATTGAGATAGTATGAAATGAGCAGTCCGCCCAGGCAACTGAGGTAACCGATGCCCACAGACAGCCAGATGATGCGGTGAAACCTATGTGAAAAGAGATTGGCAGTCATCTGCGGGATTGTCAGCAATGAGATGACCAGCACGATGCCCACCATACGCAGGCAGGCTACGATAGTCAGTGCAATGAACATCATCAGTACATACTCAAAGGTCTGTACGGGTATTCCTTGCGAACGGGCGAATTCGCGGTCGAATGCCACATAGATTATCGGATGCAGGAAAAACGAGAAGAACAGGATAAGCAGTGCTGCCAGTCCGCCCAGCAGGGCGATGTCGCCAAACGTAATAGTCAGGATATTCCCGAACAGGTAGGCGGAGAGGTCGGGTGCAAATCCGGGAGACAGGAATGTGAATATGATGCCCAATGCCATTCCCAGTGTCCAGAATACCGCAATGGCAGAGTCCTCGCGCATGTCTTTCCGTTTGCTGAGCCATTCCACGCCGAATGCCGACAGTACGGAAAAGACCGCTGCCGACAGAATCGGTGAAATCCCCGCATACAGTCCCAGGCCTATACCGCCGAAAGAGGCATGCGTCAGTCCGCCGCTGATAAAAACCAGCCTCCGGGTGACGATGTACGTACCGATAATTCCGCAGACAATGCTTGCCAGCAGACTGCCGATAAGGGCATGTTGAAAGAATGTATATTGTAAAAGTTCCATGCGGCGGGGGTTAGTGATTATTTCTTCTTTCTCCTACAATCAGGAATACTTCGTCTTTTATATTGTCGGGCAGTGCAATGCCGCGCAGTTGCAGACTGCGCACCCACCCTGCCACGTCTTCCGACTGCATGGTGTAGAACACGTCACGGAACTCATCTTCCTGTTCGGGCGTATACTCGTCGGGAGCGGTTCCGATGTATTTGTCCAGCTCCTCGTCGTCATAGTATTCTATCTTCTTGCTGACGGCGGCGAGCAGGCTCTCTTTTTCGCATACCTCGTGCTGTCCGCAACATTCCGCATCCACTTCCTGCACTTCGGGCATAGCGTCCAGTTCGCCATTGTCAATTTTCTTCTGGAGTCTGCGGTTGCGTACGGTTCCGGCTATGGCAGCTACGACGGCAAGGGCAATCAGGCTAATAATCAGTATCCACATACGTTCTCTTTCCTTGAAAAAAAGTGTCCTTATACAATAGAACGGACAAAGATACACATTGTTTTCGTATCTGCCCGCTTTTGAACAGGCAAAAAGAAAGTGTGCCGGAATGCTTTTCGGCCGTCATGCAATCAGGCTGTCCGCAGCGGAGCGTCGGGCGATGTTAATGACAGATGGTAAAGCCTGCTTGCTTCAAATCTTCCCAATAGCCCGGATAGGATTTGGATACTACCTGGGGCTCGTCAATCCTTATCTGCGGCAGTGCGATGCAGGCGGGGGCAAATGCCATTGCCATGCGGTGATCTTCGTAGGTGGCGATAACGGGAGCGCTTTCGGCAGGGCAGCGTTCACCCTCCCACAGCAGGATGCTGTCCTGCTCGGAACGTACCGCATAGCCTAATTTGCGCAGTTCGGCGATAAGGGCGGTGATGCGGTCGGTCTCCTTGATTTTGAGGCTTTGCAGGCCGGTGAAGCGGAAAGGGATATTCATCAGGCAGCAAGTGACGACAAAGGTCTGCGCAAGGTCGGGAATATCTACCATATCTTCTTCGAGACGGTCAACGGGCGTCCCCGCAAGTGTGAGCCGCACCCCCTTGTCCGTGTATTCGGTATGTACGCCCAGGTGGGAGAAAATCTCCGCACCGCGGCTGTCACCCTGGTAACTGTGGGGGAACAGTCCGAGCAACTCTACCGTTTCCTCTTCATTCTCTTTCGGTGACTCTCCACTCCCCGTTTTCCGTTCTTCATTCCCCCTCAGCGCCAGTATCTGATACCAGTAGGATGCCGCGCTCCAGTCGCTCTCTACAGTGAACGGAACATCCCGGTAACCGCCGGGATATACAGTGATACTGTTTTCGGAACTCCATTCGGCACATCCGCCGAAGTCCCGTATGAGCTTGAGGGTGAGGTCGATGTAGGGACGGGAGATGATACAGCCCGTAAGATGCAGGTGCAACCCTTGGGGAAGAACAGCTCCTATCATCAGCAAGGCGGATATATATTGTGAACTCACGTTTCCGGCAAGTGATATTTCACAGCCTTGCAATTCCGAACCGGTGATGCGCAGGGGCGGGAAGCCCTCATTGCCTGCATACTCGATGTTTGCACCGAGCTGGCGCAGGGCGTCTGTCAGAATACGGATGGGCCGCTGCTGCATACGTTGCGTTCCGGTAATGATACGGACACCGGGCGTTACGCTGAGGTAGGCGGTGAGAAAACGCATGGCCGTCCCTGCCGCCATGATGTCTATATGTTCGGGGTTGCCTTGCAGCGCACGCACCATGACGCGGGTATCGTCGCAATCGCTCAGATTGCAGAGTGCCTGCCTGCCATGGGCAAGGGCGTGCAGGATAAGCGCACGGTTACTGATACTTTTGGATGCCGGCAGCCGGATAGCGGCATGCATCGGTACATCGGGAGCGGAAACGGTATAACGCATAGTTGTATTTGTTAAGTTACGGTAGCGGATGACTTTATACTCCGCTTGCAAAAGTAAGACAAATCTTTGGGAAATGGAAACTGTTGGCTTCACATTCGTGCTTTTCAGAATACCGGATGCAGGCAATCGGCGGGCAGTTCCACTTCGCCCCAGTCTATCATTGCATTGAACAGGCGGACGGTGGAATAAGCCGGAAGTTCTTCCATGCGTATGTCCTTTTCCGTAAGAATACCTTTGTCCAGCAGTTCGGCACGTTTGGTCCCTTTCAGCAGAGGATGTTGCGGAGTATGCCAATGGCTGCCGTCAAAGAGGGCGATGTTGGCGATGCTGGTATCGGTGAGCAGATGTCGGCGTACAATCAGAATATCATCATACGCGCTGCGCCGGGCAAACAACCGGTTGAGCGCACTGCGGTCGGTGCTTTTGCAGGCGTAGTCGATGTCGTCGGCCTGTATCAGTGCCAGTGAACGGACGGGGCGCAGGGTATAAGGGGTACAGGTCACTTCCTCGATGCCGTTTTGCCCGTACACTATACGCAACTTGTGTACGCCGCTTCCGGGAATGGCGGGCAGGTAGCCGGCCAGTTGCAGAGCGGGGCTTTCAGGCCAGAAGTGCGTACGGGTATCGTTCATTCTCTGTTCATGGTAAGCCGTGTTGCGCACTTCTCCGCAATCCACCCGTATGGTTTCAATAAATCGGCACATATATTTTCTGTATTACTTCGTTGTATTCGCTTTCCCAACGGCTTTGGGCGGTGATGCCGCCTCCGGCTTTAAAATAGAGCTGTCCGTTTTCCTGCTCGATGAAGCGTATCATGACGGCGCTGTCCAGCCGTCCGTCGGCGTAGCAGCCCATGACTCCGGTGTAGAATCCCCGTTCGTAGCCTTCCGCTTCGGCAATGATTTGCATGGTACGCGGTTTGGGAGCGCCGGTAATGGAGCCGGCGGGCAGCAGGCTGAACAGAATATCGCCGAGACGCTTTGTGTAATCGCCGGGCAGCATGCCGCATATTTCGGAGCTTGTCTGCAGGATAGGCCCTTTGTTGGTCTGCAGACGGTCTATGTAGCGGTAGGACGCTACGGTGACGTGTTCGGAAACCATGCTGAGGTCGTTGCGTATCAAGTCTACAATCGTGGCATGTTCGGCAGCTTCTTTGGCATCGTCCAGCAGGATTGATTCGGCATGGGGCAGGGTGGCGTCAATCGTGCCTTTCATCGGGAAAGATTTTATCCTGCCCTCTTCCATGCGGACGAAGATTTCGGGCGAGAAGCAGACGAACCGGTCTTTCAGCCAGAGTTTGTACAGGGCGTGTGAATGCAGGAACACATCTTTCAGCGTCAGGTTGGTGCGGAGCGGCACTTTGCATGTCAGATTGGTCAGGTAGCTGTTGCCGCCCAGCAGGTTGCGCCTTACGGTATCGAAAGAACGGCGATAGTCGGCGGGAGCGGGCGGCGTGAATTCCCAGTCTATCGTTCCGGCATACCGGGCACCGGCATCAGGTGCATTGCCTGTTCCTCTGAACTGGTAGAGGCATACGGACGCATCTATCCCGTCGAGAGGTTCTACGTACGAATGTTCCTGCATGTAGTCGATAACAAACAGGAAAGGCGTACCGTTGCGCCCGAACGTATTCATCCGGGCAATAGCTGTTTCTTTATCCAGTGCTTTCATTGTCTTAAATCATTGTAGCTATGATTTGAATGGACAGTATGAGGAATACCATTGCAATGGGGTAGACCGTTGCGTATGCCACGCTCGGAATATTACTGTCGGTCATGGAATCGGCGGCCGCCAGACCGGGGGTACTTGTCATGCCGCCGGTAATGGTTCCCAAGAGGTCGAGAATGCTGATTTTAAACACCATCCTGCCCACAATCACGGCTATCAGCATGGGAACCAGGGTAATGGCTGCGCCTACTCCGAACAGCAGCCAGCCGCTTTCCTGGAAGGTGGCAACCAGGTTCTTTCCTGCCGACGTACCTACTTCAGCGAGGAACAGCAGCAGTCCCAACTGTCGCAGCAGTTGGTTGGCAGGACCCGACATCGACCAGATGACAGGACCTGTCTTGCCTATTGCGCTGAGGAACAGGGCCACTATCAGGATACCGCCCGTCAGTCCCGGTGAGAACGACAAACCGCCGGGAAAGGATATATTCAGTTTGCCGAACAGCACTCCGAGCACAATACCCATTGCAATCGGGAAGAAATCGGTATCGGACAGTTTCTTGGCATTATTGCCCAAGAGGCGCGCCAGTCCTTTCAGTCCTTCCTTTTCGCCTACCACCGTCAGCTTGTCGCCGAATTTCAGCGCGAGGTCGGGCGAGGGGGCAAGGTCTATTCCGCTTCGGCGGACACGCGTCACGGTACAGCCGAAGTTCTTCATCAGGTTCAGGTCGCCCAGTTGCTTGTTTATCATATCCTTTTTGGTCAGCAGCAGGGATTCTATCTCTTGGGTGTGGCTGAGCGGGAGTTCCCCTTCCTCGCGTTCGCCCACCAGGGTGGCAAGCTGGTTCAGGGCTTCGTCACTGCCCACTGCCTGTATGTAGTCGTTTTCACGGAGTACGGTGTGTGCGGTGGGGATGGAGATTTGCTCGCCGTGCTTGTGGCGGGAGATTACAGCACCGGTTATGGCACGGGCATTGATTTGCATCAGGCTGCGTCCGAAAACTACGGGGTTCGTGACACGGTAGATGCAGGTGAGCAATTCGGGAAACTGTCCGCGGCGCTCTGTCTCCAGGCGGCGGGCTTCCCGGTCGAGGTCGATGTGCATGATGCGGGGCAGCAGTTTCACGAACAGGATAACGCCGATTACTCCGAACGGATATGCGATACCGTAGGCAATGGATGCCAGCGGCGAGTGGGTGCTGTCAATGGCAACGGCAAGTCCCGGCGTACTGGTAAGCGCTCCGGCTATGAGTCCCACCACGCTCGGCGTGTCGATGTCGAAGGCATATTTCAGTCCCGTTGCCGTAAGGGCGGCGGAGCAGATAATGAGCAGGGTGATGATGATGAGGGTCTTCCCTTTGCTCCGGAAGGAGTCGAAGAAGCCGGGTCCCGCCTGTATGCCGATGGTGAAGATGAACAGTACGAGTCCGAAGTTACCCAGCTCCTTGGGGATGATGACGCCGAAATGCCCGAATAGCAGGGCGATGAAAATAACGGCGGATACGTCGAGTGACAATCCTTTGATTTTAATCCTTCCCAACATGAAGCCGAGGGCTACGATGAGGAACAGGGCGAAATAAGAGGAATTGAGCAAGTCTGTGAACATAGGCTTTGATGAATTAGGTCTTTTCTTGGGAACAAAGGTAATGGAAAAAAGTTAGATAGGGAAGGCTATTTCCCTTTTCGGTTTTATTGCTTACCTTTGCAGGTTTTAAAAGAATGAAGAAAAACGTTTTATGGAAATTGATTTAACTACCCCCGCTTTGCTGTTTTCGGCAATATCTTTGATAATGTTGGCATATACCAACCGTTTTCTGTCCTATGCCGGTCTTGTACGTGCTTTGAAAGAGCAACATCAGAAGAGTCATTCATCGGTGACGGCCGCACAGATTGCCAATCTGCGGCAACGGCTTTACCTGACGCGGGCTATGCAGGTAACCGGCATAGCAAGCCTGCTGCTGTGTGTGGTCAGCATGTTCTTTATCTATATCCGGCTTCATCTGGTATCGGTCTATATCTTCGGCCTGGCATTGGTGCTGCTGATTATCTCGCTGGCTATTTCGGTGTATGAGATTTATATCTCGGTGAAGGCATTGGAGATACATCTGAATGATATGGGCGATTGAAAAGGAGCTGCCGGAAGCCCCGACATATTGTTATACAAAAAAGAGGGTGTGTCAAAACTAACATTCGCTTGCTATTTGTTTCTTTTTAGGCACGGATTACACGGAAAACACAGATTTTCTTTGTTCTTTTTCCGTGAAATCCGCGAAATCCGTGCCTAAAAGAAATCATCATTTGTCCAGCTCTTTCAGCAATTCTTCTACGGCAACTTTCAGTTGGGTATCTTCACCCTTTACGATGGTTTCGGGCGAGTTGGCCACTTTGATGTCCGGTTCCAGTTGGCTGTTCTCCAGGTAGCTGCCGTCGGGCAGGCGGTAACCCACCACGGGGATGCCGAATACGAGCGACGGGTCTTGCAGACGCTCCCAGGATACGCTTGTCATGGTTCCCGGAACGGGCATACCCACCAGTTTGCCGATATTCCGGTGGCGGTACACCCACGGTGTGCCGTGTGCATTGGAATAGTTGGCTTCGCAGGTCACCATAATGGAAGGCTTGTTCCAGCGGCGGCTGGGCATGTCGCAGGCTTCGCGGCCGCGAACCACTTGCGTGAAGTATTTTTGGCCGCTGAACAGAATTTCGATGTCCTCGTGCAGGCGTCCGCCGCCATTGAAGCGGGTGTCGATGACGATGCCCTCGCGGTTGTTGTATTTGCCCAAAATGTCCGAGTAGACGGAACGGAAACTGTCATCGCCCATTGATTCGATATGAACATATCCCAGCCGTCCGCCGGACCATCTGTCCACATCTGCCGCACGTTGTTTCACCCAGCGGGTATAGAGCAGGGTATTCAGCGCGCTGCCGCTTATCGGAATTACTACCTCTTCCCAGCGTTCTTTGGTTTGCGGGTTGTAGAGTGAGACGAGGGTTTTCTTTTTGGCTTTATCATTTAATAATGTGTAGTAATCCATTTCAGGGGTAATCTCTGTGCCGTCAATCTTTTCAATGATGATGCCTGCCTTTGCTTTGGTTGAGGCGTTATCGAACGGACCTTTCTCTATGACTTCGGCAATGCGCATCCCTTTGTCCCGGTAATTCCAGTCGAAAAGCAGTCCCAGGCTGGCAGTCGGTTCGCTTTGTCCGGAAGCGTAGTAACGGCCGCCGGTGTGCGATACGTTCAGCTCGCCCAGCCATTCGCTCAACAGTTCGGCAAAGTCGTAGTTATTGTCTATATGAGGCAGGAACTTGCGGTAGGCGGCGCTCATGGCATCCCAGTCTACGCCGTGCATGTCGGTGTTGTAGAAACGCTTCTTCTGCTGTTTGTACACGTGGTTGAACATATATTCGCGTTCCGCCGCCAAATCCATTTTGGCTTGTGCCCGGTAAGTGACAGGCTTCAGCTCATCGGATGCCATATTCATCTTCTGCATGGTTTTGCCGCCCAGCAGGAAAAGGTTCTTGCCGTCTTTGTCCATTTCCATGGAAGCCCAGCCGGCATCCATTTTGTGAAGCAGCCGGGTATCTTTCTTGCGGAGATCCATTTTCCAAAGGTCGTAACCGCCTTCAAAGGCGGCAAAGTAATAAAGGGTCTCACCGTCTTTGGAGATGATGACGCTGCCCATGTCCGAGGAATTCGGGGTGAGGCGTACCATGCGGTCTTCCATGTTTTTCAGTTCTACGGTGATGTCCTTTACCTGAGCCTTGTCATCGTCCGCGGCTTTTTCTTGTCCTGCATCTTTCTTGCTGCCTTTCTTACCTTTGGCAGTGTCCTTGCTTTGCGCTTTTTTCTGTTCGGCTTCCAGCTCCTTGCGCAGTTCGTAGTCTTCCTTGCTCAGGCAGTATTTGTCGTAGGCGTCCTGATTGAGGAAAACGAGCATGGCATCGTCCTGCGAACCCCATGAGGCATGAGCGCGCATGCCGTAACGCTCCGTCTTGAAGAGAATGGCATTGCCGTCGAGGGCAAAACGGGGCGAACCGCTCATGTAGCCGCTGTTGGTCAGGTTGATGATGGGGCTGTTGCCCTGTGCGCTGACAAGACCTATATCGGAATACGGGTCGTGCCTGTTGCCGATGAATTCGAGGGTGAACCATTTTCCGTCCGGCGACCAGGCATAGTCGAACCCGCCGTCTGTGCTGTACCAGGTGGAACCATCGGTAATCTGGCGCACTTTCTTCGTATCAAGGTTCACCACCATGAGGCGGGTGCGGTCTTCTATGAATGCCAGCTCTTTACCGTCGGGCGAGAATTGCGGGAAAGCACGCTCAACGGTGGCTGACGGCAACAATGCCTCTTCTTTTACAATGGTGGCGTTCGAGAAGTTGGGGTCTTCCTTGCGGACTATTTTGGCAAGATACAACTGCCAGTTGCCGTTGCGCTCACTGGCATAAGCCAGCGTGCGGTTGTCGGGTGCGAAAGACAGGCCGCTTTCACCGGCAGGGGTGTGGGTTATCTGTTTGGTTGTGGCATAGTCTGCCGAAGTGACGAACACTTCGCCACGGGCGATGAATGCCACTTGCTTGCCGTCCGGCGAAACGGTTGCCGAGGTGGCTCCGTTGGTAAAGGTCAGGCGGGCTGTATCGGGCCGGTCGTCGCGGATAATCTCTATTTGTACTTTTTGCGGGGCGGCGCCATCCTGCTGGGTATATATTTCACCGTCGTAACCATAGCACAATGTTCCGTTGCCGCTTATGGAGAGGAAGCGCACGGGATGGGTCTTGAAACTGCTTACCGCTTTTACCGCTTCGGGGTGTGCCGGTTGCAGGGAGTACACATTGAACGAACCGCCGTTGCGTTCGCTCAGGAAGTACAAGGTCTGTCCGTCCGGCGAGAGGACGGGGTTGCGGTCTTCGCCCGCGTGGCGGGTGAGGTTGGTGTGCTTCTCTGTACGGCAGTCGTACATCCATATGTCGCGTGTAATGGAAGAGGTGTGGTGCTTCCGCCACTGGTCTTCAAATCCTTTTTGGTCTTGGTAGAAAAACATGTCGCCCGTTTTGTCGAAGCAGAGGGCTTCGGCGGGAGTGCCCAATACCTGTTCGGTGCGTCCGCCGGTTGCGGGGACTTTATAAAGCTCGGTCATGGCAGGACTGGGGAAGAGCGCACTTCCGGCCGGGTCCTGTATGGCGGCGGAGAAAAGGATGTACTTGCCGTCGGGCGTGAATGCGGAAGGGATTTCTCCTGCCGAGTTGGTGGTCAGGCGTTGTGCAGCACCGCCATCGGAGGGCATAACGAATACGTCGAAGTTTCCTTGCCTGTCGCTGGCAAACGCTATCTGTTTGCCGTCCGGCGACCATACGGGAGACGATTCGTAAGACTCCTGCGTGGTGAGCTGTGTGGCCGTACCGCCTTTTGCGGAAACTTTGTAGATGTCTCCCTTGTAGCAGAAAACGATTTCCGTTCCGTCGGGTGAAATCTGTATGTCGCGCATCCAGAGAGGAGTTGCGGCATAGGTGGTGAGGGTAGTGAAACCCAGTGTGAGATAAGCAAAAATTTTCTTCATATCGGATAGGATTCTATTAATATTCTTGGGGGGATTGAAGCCCTTTTTCGGTGAGACAGTCTTTCGCGGCTATTTGATACCTCTTGCTTTGTAGATTATCTCTTTGGCATTGTTGATGTCCTGGAGTTTCTCTTCGGCGGCGCGTTTGATGTCTTCTCCCAATGTGGCTACCCGGTCGGGGTGGTGCTTCAGTACCAGTTTGCGATAGGCGGCACGCACCTCCTCATCGGTGGCTGTAGGAAGAATTTCCAGAACTTTGTAGGCAGCTTCCAGGGAGTTGCCGCCCAGGTTGAGCATGGATTCCACTTCTTTTTCGGACAGTCCCATATAGGTTGCCACTTCTTTCAGCGCTTCTATCTCTTCGCGGCAGACGTTGTTGTCGCTCCGGGCTATGTTGGCAAGGAATCCCAGCAGTTGCAGGCGTTCCTCGTATGTGAGGTTGGCGGCTATCTGCCTGCCGCAATCACGGATGGTCTGTCTGAATGCGAGAGGATTCTGCATGTCCATTCGCTTGCGTTGCTCGAAGAGGTTGAGCAATATCCGTTCGCCTTCGCCTACTGCCGCAACGCCGAAGTTGGTCCGTAGGAAATTGCGGACGTATTCCATTTCACTGTGCATGATGCGTCCGTCTGCCCGTATGATGTACGAGGCCATTACCAGCATCGAAAAAAGAAAACTGTTCCGTTGCCCGGCAAAGACATCTTCCTCAGTCTGTCCGTTGCCATAGTCTGTCGTATAACTTGCAGTATTGCCACCGAGCTCTATCAGCGACCCGAGTGCATATCCTGCCAATGCGCCGAGCGGTCCGCCTGCCATGAAGCCGATGATACCGCCAATCCATTTTCCTGCTCCCATAATTTTGTTCTTTTATCTGCAAAAATAGCAATTCTTATCCGAATAAGAGAAAGGGGTTAAAAAGAAAAACGGTCGTCACTCGTCACTTTTAGTCTCTATCCCTTTGTGGGAGAGCGATACAGACGTGGTGACACGGACGGCGACAGGTGACGACCAAATTCAGTCGTCACGGGAAAAGGCTCTTTTTATCCGTCTTTCAGTTTTTAATCGTCCTATAATCAGTGCGTTATTGTTTAAAACAAGATTTCCTGCATTTGGGGAGATTTTGTTCATATCAGGGTCTAAAAAAGGTTAAACCGTGACTTTGCATCCCGAATGCGTAAGATAAATGCGATTTTGCCTTGTTGTTTTTCCGCTATCGCACCTTGTATAATGTTGCAACAGCATGTAGTATTCCTCGTTTTCCAATTGCGGGCTGTAGAGCTCGCAGCTGCAAACCCTGCGGTTCGCAGTTGGCAACCGCAGGGCCCGCAACTGGAAAACGGGGTTTTTATTGTGGTACGGCTACATTTATTATGCTGCTTTTCAACAAAAAAGAATAAGGAAAGTGCTGTTTTTGTGTGGGAAAAACGGGTTAGGCTTAGGCAAAAGAAAATGGAAGAAGCGGGGATTTTTTACGTTGAGCTGTTGTTGTAGATTTATTTTAGGAAAGAAATTAAAAAGAGGGTGTGTCAAAACTAACATTCGCTTGCTATTTGTTTCTTTTTAGGCACGGATTACACGGAAAACACAGATTTTCTTTGTTCTTTTTTCCGTGAAATCCGCGAAATCCGTGCCTGAAAGAAATCATCAAATGTATTTTGACACACTCTCCTTTTAATTAATAAGATGTGATAATGAGTTATTTCTTAGAATAGTGATATTTCATGGAGAATATGTAAATCTCTATCATATCATTATGCACAGAATAAATAAGTCTATGCTCTGTATTAATTCGTCGTGACCATTTACCTGCCAATTCATATTTGAGAGGTTCAGGTTTACCTATGCCAGTGTAAGGATGTTCCAATATATCGGCGAGTAATTTCTTAATGCGTTTGGTTATGTTGGGGTCATTCTTTTTCCAATATTCCCAATGTTCTTGTGCAATAGGAGTAAATATCAGTTTCATAGTTCATCTAAATTTACTTCTATTCCTTTGCCTGCCTTTAAGTCTTCTTCTCCTTTACGAATATCATTCATGGTCTGTTCAGAAGACATGATATATTCGGTCTCCTTCAAAGAATTATATTCTTCCAAAGAAATCATTACTACTCCCGTACCATTGCCACGATTGATAAATACCGTATCACAATCGTCAATAACCGAGTCGATATAACCTTTTAGATTAGCTCTTAAATCCGTATAATTGGTTGTTTTCATAAATCCTCCCTTTTATACACAAATGTATGTACTTATTTGCGTGCTTGCAAATGTGATTAGTTAATTATCATGTTATTGTGGATTTATTTTAGGAAGGAAATGAAAAAGGAGTTAAGCAGAAACTTAACTCCTTCATTTTCACCAGTCGGGGTGACTGGATTCGAACCAGCGACCACACGCCCCCCAGACGCGTACTCTAACCGGGCTGAGCTACACCCCGAATTGCGGATGCAAAAGTACGTCTTTATTTTGAAATAGCAAATACTTCTGTGATTTTTTATTGCCTTTATTTTACCTTTATTTTAAAATTCGCTGTTTATCAGTGTTTTCTTATTGTTAAATAAATCTGAAATAGTAGGTGATTGCAGTATCCGGCCGGAAAAACGGATGATTCTTTGGGGCATATTACCTTTTTCTTGTTTATTTATATTAGCTTTGTCATCTCTCAAAAGCAGTTATAAACCGTATAAACAATATATTTGATGATGGATATACCTAAATTGCGCTTGTTGAACCAGCAGTTGGCGAATCCTTTGTTTCATTCTCCGAAAGAGTTGGTGTCCTGGATGGGAGCTGTCCAGGCACAGGATTATGCAATGGTTAAATGGGCGGTGGGTATGCGCCTGGCTTCGGCCACTGTCCGGACGGTGGAAGAAGCGTTGCAGAGAGGAGAGATTTTAAGAACGCACGTAATGCGCCCTACGTGGCATCTGGTGGCGGCAGAAGATATTCGTTGGATGCTGAAGCTCTCTGCCCGGCGTATAAAAGCTGCCAATGAGGCATACGCCAAAGGCAGGGAAGAGATATCCGAGGAACTTTACAGTAAAAGCAATCGTGCATTGGAAACGATTCTTGCCGGAAAGAAAAGGCTGACCAGGCTGGAAATAGCGGAACAGTTCCGGCATTCGGGGCTGGCGGCGGACAACTATCATATGACCCGCTTTATGGTACGGGCGGAAGTGGAAGGCATCGTTTGCGGAGGAGAGTCTAAAGGCGGAAAGCATGCTTACATGCTTCTGGAAGAGTGCGTGCCACCTGTGCCGGACATAACGAAGGACGAGGCTCTGGCACGTTTGGCAAGGAACTATTTCCGCAGTCATACCCCTGCCACTTTACAGGATTTTGTGTGGTGGTCCGGACTATCCGTGACGGAAGCGAAACAAGGTATATACCTGATAGGCTGTGAATTGACGGAAGAACAGTGGAAAGGGCAGACCTGGTATCTTCATGAGTCCGGCAGGACCCGCGGCAGCATAAAAGGGCATATACGGTTTCTGCCGCCGTACGATGAACTGCTGCTGGGTTATAAAGACCGGACGGATGTGCTCCCTTCCGAACACTATTCCAAAGCTTTTACGGGGAACGGACTCTTCTTTCCGGTAATACTTTACGAAGGGCAGATTGTAGGGAACTGGGACAGGAAGGTTAAAAGAAACGGATGCGGCCCGGGGTGTTCTCTCTTCTGGCAGGAAAGCCGCATAGATGAGGCTTTATTGGACAAAGCACAACAGCAGTATATGCAGTTCTTGGGAAAGTGAGGGATTTATACCCCCATACATTCCCGGTAAAAGTCGAACACCTCGAAAATTGTTTCTTTGTCCGCCGTCTGGTTCAGGCAGATATCGCCTACCTCTTTCAGCAGCGTGAAATTGATGATGCCGGCAGTGTTTTTCTTGTCATGCAACATCAGTTCGTAAAGGCTGTCGTATTGCCTGCAGCTAAAGGCAAAAGCACCGTAATTCTCTTTGATAAATTGGATGGTCTGGCGCATTTTATCTTTAGGAAAGCCGGCTTTGAGGTAGGAGAGGTAAAGTTCGCACACAAGTCCCCACGCCACGGCATAACCATGCAGTACCGGACGGTTTTCGGCCAGGGCAAGACTCTCGAAAGCATGTCCTATGGTGTGTCCCAGATTGAGCGCCTTGCGTATGCCGTGCTCTTTGGGGTCTTGTTCCACAATATCTTCCTTTACCTGTACGGAGCGCCCTACCATTGTCCTGAGTGCGGAGTAATCTATATTTTCTGTATCGAAAGACAGCAGCTCCGCCAGGTGGTCGGAAGTGCTGATGAGTCCGTGCTTCAACATTTCGGCATAGCCGGAGAAAAAGTTGCGGGCATCGAGGCTGCGCAGGAACCCGGTTTCCAGCAAGACGGAGGAAGCAGGGGCGAAGACACCGATTTCATTCTTCAGTCCGTTGAAGTTGATGCCTGTTTTTCCGCCTACGGATGCGTCTACCATGGCAAGCAAGGTGGTAGGGATGTTGATGTATGCAATGCCGCGTTTGAAGGTGGCAGCCGCAAAGCCGCCGAGGTCGGTGACCATTCCGCCGCCCAGGTTTATCAAGAGCGAATGGCGGGTGGCTCCCTGTTCGCTCAGAGCCTGCCACACGGAAGCCAGCGTCTCCAGATTTTTGTGCACGTCTTCTGCTCCGATAATGATTTCGGCGGCATCTTCCAGTGCGGGGATGCTTTGCAGTTGCGGCAGGCAAAGGCGGTGTGTATGTTCGTCGGTAAGGATGAAAAGCTTGTCGTGAGGACATTTTCCGATGGCATGCGTCAGGTCGTTTTCCAACTCCTTGCAGAGGATTACTTCTTGTTTACTCATTTGACTTATTACGGATTAGAAGTTGTAAATTATGGAAGGGAGCATTGCTCTCTTTATTTATTATGCTACAAAGATAGTTCTTTCAACAATAAAACGTTATCTTTGTTTCCGAAAATCTATGTATTTGTAAGGTGTCCGCACCGTAACCTTTAATTTGTATGTAAGAAAATGAAAGCTTTACTTCCCGTATACTGCCGTCCGTTGGGCTATTTCGTAATTGCGCTGGCCTTGTTCCTTCCGTTCCTGATGATGCTGACGGGCAGGGTTACAGATGCCAATCTGCTGTTTTATAAAGAGTGCTCCAAACTCCTGATGATGCTGGGGGCATTGATGATACTTTTTGCGCTGACGAAAGGCGAATGCAAGGCGACAGAGGAGATACGCAACAAAGCCACGCGCAATGCGATGTTCCTTACCGTGCTCTTTATTTTCGGAGGCATGCTGTACAGGGTGGCGCAGGGCGATATTATGTCCGTCGATTCTTCTTCTTTCCTGATATTCCTGATTATGAACGTCCTTTGCCTTGAATTCGGCATAAAGAAAGCGACCGTGGACAACCTGTTCAAGCGGAATAACCGGTAATTAAACAAAATCATTCTGTAGCCCGTTAAACCTTTTGCCCGTACTTTTGTCAAAAGAATCAGTTACAAATAAACAGTGTTGATTATTTAGAAGACAGGGCATGAAAAAAATTATCACTGCGGCGGTGCTGTTGCTGGCAACGGCATTGTCTGCTTTTTCACAAACCAAAAACATCACCGTATCCGGCCGCGTGCTTGAAGACACGAACGAGCCTGCGGTGCAAGCTACCATTCAATTGCTATCGTTGCCGGACAGCGCTTATGCAGCCGGTGTTGCCACTACGGGAAACGGCTACTTTACCCT
The DNA here is from genome assembly GCA_958432865.1 of Bacteroides stercoris. Lineage (GTDB taxonomy): Bacteria > Bacteroidota > Bacteroidia > Bacteroidales > Bacteroidaceae > Bacteroides > Bacteroides stercoris_A. Next base: position 30,752 of record CAUAWO010000009.1, on the reverse strand, counting down.
GCCGAAGGTGAATGCGGGGAAATATGTGCTGAAAGTTTCCTATATAGGTTTTAAGAATAAGTTTCTACCGCTGCATCTCTATGCCAACGTGCGCAATAAAAATGTGGGTACGATAACGCTCGAAACGGATGCCATTATGCTTGCCGAGGCTGTGGTAGTGGCGGAAGCGCCGCAAGTGCAGGTGGTGGAAGATACGCTGATGTACAGTTCCTCTGCCTATCGCACGCCGGAAGGGGCGATGCTGGAAGAACTGGTGAAGAAACTGCCCGGTGCGGAAATCGATGATGACGGCAATGTGACGATTAACGGCAAGGAGCTGAAGAAAATCATGGTGGACGGCAAAGAGTTCTTCGGGGGCGATATAAAGACGGGCTTGAAGAACTTGCCGGTGGATATAATTGATAAACTGAAAACCTACGATAAGAAGTCCGACCTGGCACGCATCACCGGTATAGATGACGGTGAAGAGGAGACGGTGCTCGACCTTACCATAAAGAAAGGTATGAATAAGGGGTGGTTCGGCAATGCGGATGTGGCTTATGGTACGGAAGACCGTTATATGGCACGCATGATGGTAAATTACATTGTCGATAAGACGCAATTCTCTTTGATTGGTTCTGCCAATAATGTCAACGACCAGGGATTCTCCGGTGGTGGCGGCGGTCCGCGCTGGCGCAGGAACAACGGTTTGGTAGCCACGAAAACACTGGGAGCGAACTTTGCGACGGAGACTTCAAAACTAGAGCTCGACGGTAGTGTCCGCTATGATTATAAAGGTGCGGACATTATCAGTACCAACTCTTCGGAACGTTTCCTGCAGAACGGAAGTTCATACTCCAATTCGAACGCTGTCAACAAGAACAAGAATTCGGATGTCTTTGCCAACTTCCGTCTGGAGTGGAAGCCGGATTCGATGACGAATATCATTTTCCGTCCTAACTTCTCTTACGGCAAGACAAACGGTACTTCCGGTTCGGAATCGGGAACATTCAACTCGGACCCGTATAGCCTGATTGCCAACCCGAACGATTTTCTCGACTTCGACAAGCTGGAAGACGACCCTTTGGAAAATATCCGTGTCAATGCAACGAATGATGCTTCTCTGACCAAAAGCAAAAGCATTTCGACATCCGCCACGCTGCAACTCAACAGGAAGCTGAATAACCGCGGACGTAACATAACCTTCCGCGGACGCTTTAGCTACGGCGACAACGACAACGACCAGTACAGGCAGTCGGAAACCCGCTATTACCAGATATTGAACGCGTTGGGCGGAGACTCCGTGCTGTATCGCAACCAGTATATCACAACACCTACCAACAATTATAATTATAGCGCCCAGGTTACGTACAGCGAACCGATTGCACGCGCTACTTTCCTGCAGTTCAGCTATCAGTTCCAATACAAGTACAGCGAGAGCGACAAGACCACATTCGATATGCTGGACTATCCGGAGTGGGACATCAACGGGCCTTTGCCGTCCGGATACGAGTCGCATGCCGTGGATAGCCTGGGCAAATATGCGGAGTACAGATACTACAACCACGATGCGTCCGTGTCGTTGCGCTTCATCCGTGAGAAGTATCAGTTGAGCGCGGGGATGTCTTTCCAGCCGCAGCATTCGGTATTGTCCTATAAGCGCGGGGATTATATGATTGATACGGCCCGAAACGTATTCAACTTTGCCCCGAACATTGATTTCCGTTACCGTTTTTCTAAAGTGAGCCAGTTGCGTTTTATGTATCGTGGACGCAGCAGTCAGCCGAGCATGGAGAACCTGCTGCCTATTGCCGACAACTCGAATCCGCTGAACATCAGAGTCGGAAATCCGGGACTGAAGCCGGCATTTACGCACAATATGCGCCTCTTCTACAATACTTATAATGGGGAGTTGCAGCGCGGAATGATGACACATCTCAGTTTCTCGACCACGCAGAACAGCATCAGCAACAGTACGGTGTACAACGAGCAAACCGGCGGACGGACCACTACGCCCAAGAATATCAACGGCAACTGGAGCGCTTTCGGTATGTTCGGATTCAATACGGCGTTGAAGAACAAGAAGTTTACGGTAAACTCTTTTTCGCAACTCAGATACAATAACAACGTGGCTTTTCTATACGATCAGAATACGAAACAGGATAACAAGAATACCACCACCGAACTTATGCTGAGCGAGCGGGTGAACGGGGCCTACCGCAATGACTGGTTTGAATTCGGAGTGAACGGTTCGGTTTCCTATACGGCAGAGCGCAGCAAATTGCGCCCGGAGAATAACCAGAATCCCTATACTTTCTCCTACGGTGCGCTGACCAATATCACGATGCCCTGGAAGATGACGCTTTCCACCAATATCACCAATCAAAGCCGCCGCGGCTATACGGACAGCAGCATGAACCGTAACGAGTTGATCTGGAACGCGCAACTTTCGCAGTCGTTCCTGAAAGGTGCGGCGACTGTGAGCTTCGAGATGTACGATATCCTGAAACAACAGAGCAACATCAGCCGCTCGTTGACGGCGGATGGCCGGTCGGTGTCGTCTTATAATGGTGTCAACAGCTACTGCATGCTGCATTTCATTTACCGTTTGAATATTTTTGGCGGTAAGGGTGCGCGCGAAAGCATGCGTGGCAGGCAAGGCTTCGGCGGTCCCGGTCCGGGCGGCCATCGGGGTGGCTTTGGCGGCGGGCGGCGTCCGTTCTAATGTTAATCAATGTAATAGGTCGTAAAACTTCCTTCCTTTTTCATATATTTGTTTTAAAATCTGTTTTGATTTTTATTCGGGACTTATTTCTTCTTGTGACAAATGTATGCTTGATTGGAACTTCATAGCCGGCCTGATTGCTACAGTAGCATTCGATATTATCTATTTTGGCGCAATTATCGGAACAATCACGGTTATCATTCTCGATAACCGTAATCCGGTAAAGACAATGGCGTGGATATTGGTGCTGATGTTCCTTCCGGTGGTGGGACTGGTGTTTTACTTCTTCTTCGGCCGCAGCCAAAGGCGGGTGCGTGTCATTGGCAAGAAGAGTTACAACCGTCTGTTGAAGAAGCCGATGGCCGAATATCTTGCCCAGGATTCCTGTGCGCTTCCGGCAAATTACGGCCGCCTTATCTCTCTGTTTCGCAACACCAACCAGGCTTTTCCTTTCGATGGAAACCGTGTGGAAGTCTATACGCGGGGACTTTCCATGATTCAATCCTTGCTGCGCGAATTGCAAAAGGCGACCAGGCACATCCACATGGAGTTTTATATCTTCGAGGATGACGCCATAGGCCGTATGGTGCGCGATGTGCTGATGGAGAAAGCAAAGCAGGGAGTGGAAGTGCGTGTGATTTATGATGATGTGGGATGCTGGCATGTTCCCAACCGCTTTTATGAACAGATGCGCGAGGCGGGAGTGGAAGTGCGCAGTTTCCTGAAAGTACGTTTTCCTTTGTTCACCAGCAAGGTGAATTACCGCAACCACCGCAAGATTGTAGTCATTGACGGGCGCGTGGGCTTTGTAGGCGGAATGAACCTGGCCGAACGTTATATGCGCGGCTTTTCATGGGGCATCTGGCGTGATACGCACCTGCTGCTGGAAGGTAAGGCTGTGCATGGTCTGCAAACGGCTTTTCTGCTCGATTGGTATTTTGTAGACCGTACCTTGATTACGTCTGCCCGCTACTTCCCGAAGGTGGATGTCTGCGGCACTTCACTGGCGCAGATTGTAACGGCCGAACCGATAGGTCCCTGGAAAGAAATCATGCAGGGACTTGTCATGGCGATAACCGGCGCCCGGAGATACTTTTATATACAGACTCCTTATTTTCTCCCGACGGAAGCCGTGCTCGTAGCCATGCAGACGGCTGCACTGGCAGGGGTGGATGTGCGTCTTATGCTGCCTTATCGTGCGGATAACAGGCTGACGCATCTGGGCTCCTGTTCGTATCTGGCAGAGGCGTTGCGTGCAGGTGTCAAGGTGTACTTTTATAAAAAAGGTTTCCTGCACTCCAAACTCATGGTATCGGATGACGAATTGTCCACAGTAGGCTCTACGAACGTGGATTTCCGCAGTTTCGAGCATAATTTTGAGGTGAATGCCTTTATATACGACACCGAGACCGCATTGCAGATGCGTGAGATATTCTTGCAGGACCAGCGGGAATGTGTGCAGGTATTCTCCAAGAATTGGGAGAAACGTCCCTGGCACCGTAAGGCGGCAGAAAGCATAGTGCGGCTGCTGGCACCGTTACTGTAGCTTTTAGCCTTGAATGCCGAAGAAAGAGAAATTGACACTGCCGTAGATTCTTCTTTCCAAAAAGCAGGGATGTTCCTCGAAGTTATTGGTTTTTCCATGCTCCAGCACGAACAGGCCGTCTTCTTTCAGCAGGTTGTTGTCGAAAATGAGGTCGGGGAGGGTTTCAAGCTCTTTGAGTCCGTACGGCGGGTCGGCAAAGATAAAGTCGAACCGTTCGCGGCTGCCTTGTATGTATCTGAATACATCGCCGCGGACAGGCAGGCATTTATCGGTCTTGAGTTCTTTCATTACCTTGCAGATGAAAGCGTAATGGTCGCGGTCTTTCTCTACGCTGATTACCTGGTCGCAGCCTCTGGACACAAGCTCGATGCTGATGCTGCCTGTGCCGGCAAATAAATCGAGTGCGCGTACGCCTTCTTCAAAGTCCATGTAGTTGGACAGTACATTAAACAGATTCTCTTTGGCGAAATCGGTTGTGGGGCGTGCCTTGAAAGTATGGGGCACGTCAAAACGCCTTCTTTTGTATATTCCGCTAATTACTCGCATAGGTTGATGGCTTGTAGGTCGAGATTGGCGGCAGGGTTCATGATGAATACCTGCCGGATAAATTTTTTCAGTTCGGGCAGCAGTTGCTCTTTGTCGTACAGTTCGCCGGTGAGGTGGAGCTCGTCGCGTTCCTGCGCCATGCCGAGCTGCTTCCATACACAGAGAATGTAATAGAGGCGGTCGTTTGTCTCCTTGCAGGCAAAGGTGTTGGCGAATGCCAGCCGGCCGCGTTCGTAGGCGTATATCTCTGCTGCTTCTTTGCGCAGGTGCACATACATTTTCCGGCAATTGCCCAGGCGGCTCTTTGCCGCAAAGTACTCTATGAGAGGGCTTGCCTGCGCATAGAAACGGACGTCGGGATACTGTTCGCGTAAAAGGGAGCAGGCGCTTTTGTCCATTCCAAACAGTACGACTATATTGTTCTTATGCAAGATGTTGTATTGCACCAGTTCGTTGTCTTGTCTGGAGTGATTATGATAGAATACGGTTTCCGCCTGTTCGTCCTCAAAGAATTCCAACGGAATGAATGTAAAGCGTTTGCCTGCCATAAGGACATTGATACGGCGGAAAGGATTCTTCAGCCAGTCCGTTTCGCGGAAAGCCTGTTTCAGGTTGGCAGTGAGGGACAGGGAATCGTCCACTCCGTGCTCGTGGAAAGAAAACTTGCCTTCGCCGAGCGGATTGAATATAGAAAAAGAAAATCCATCCGTACTCAGACGGATGGATAAGGTATATTGTTCCGATTTACTAAAATCAGTCGTTTCTATCATACGTATTGTGTCGGTGGATTATTCCCAGTTACCGGCGTTGTTGTTGGCTGTTTCCAGGCTACCGATCATCAGACCTGAGTATTTGCCCAACTTGGTTTGGACATCTTTCAGGTTAGCGATTTCCTGTTTGTCGAGACCGTTCAGATATACTTCATACGGAGTCTTGACTTCGAGCAGGCAGAAAGGAGCACCGGATTTGGCAGTATCGTTCTTGATAGCCATTTCAAACTGTGCACCGTTGCCGAAAGGAACATATCTCATAGAGTCGGCATTGAAGCCTTTCGGGAAGATAGTGTCCAGCACGGCTACCCACATGGTATCGCGTTTGAAGTTTTCCAATCCCCATTTCTTGACTTCTGCATAGTTGCCCGTCTTTTTGGCCTTATTGATGATGTTGATAGCCTTCTTTTCAGTCAAGCCGTCTTCCAACTGCTTGTCGTCCAATTCACCCTGCTTGAAGATAAACGGAAGTTTCTGATTCTTTACGAAGTCAATCAACGTATCGAAGCTGGCAGTATATTGTTGGTTGTGCAAACCACGGTATTCCAACTGCGCTTTACGAATGTCGATAAGGCGGGCAATTACTGCTGCGTCTCTTTGTTTCTTGGCTTTTTCAAAGTTTATAGGACCCATGATGCTGGCATAGCAGATGTAAACCAAAGCCAGGGCACACAAGCCTAAAACGATATTAAAAACTGTTTTCATGATAAATATGTTTTTTAGTTGTTATATTCGCACCGCAAAAATAAAAGAAATAAATTTAAAAACGACAGTTCCCGTTACTTTTTTCTCTTACAAAAATGATAAATAACTATTTAGAAAGGCAAATTAAGGAAAATTTTCCTTATCAACCAACTCCGGAGCAGGAAATTGCTATAAAATCTTTGTCGGACTTCCTTCTCGCGCCCCGTAGTGAGACGGTTTTTCTGCTTCGTGGCTATGCAGGTACGGGTAAGACCTCGCTGGTGGGCGCTCTGGTCAGGACTTTGGACAAGCTGCAACAGAAGTCGGTATTACTGGCTCCGACGGGGCGGGCGGCGAAGGTTTTCTCCGCTTATGCGGGACATCCGGCGTTTACAATTCATAAAAAAATTTATAGACAGCAATCTTTTTCCAATGAGACGGGCAACTTTTCGGTGAACGATAATTTGACAACTCATACATTATATATTGTCGATGAGTCGTCGATGATTGCCAATGACGGTCTGTCGGGTTCGACATTCGGCACGGGGCGTTTGCTGGACGACCTGGTACAGTTTGTCTATTCGGGTATGGGATGCCGCCTTTTGCTGATGGGAGATACGGCACAGCTTCCGCCGGTGGGCGAGGAGCAGAGTCCCGCTCTGTTTGCAGATGCCTTGAAAGGCTACGGACTGGAGGTGCAGGAAGTGGACTTGACCCAAGTGGTACGCCAGGAGCAGCAATCGGGTATTTTGTGGAACGCTACGCGCTTGCGCCAACTGATTGCCGAAGATGCCTGCGAGGCTCTGCCGAAGATAAAGGTTGCGGGGTTTGCCGACATCAAAGTTCTGCCGGGCGATGAACTGATAGATGCGCTCGAAACGTGTTACGACCGCGACGGGCTGGACGAGACGATTGTGATATGCCGCTCCAACAAGCGTGCTAATATCTACAATAACGGCATCCGCTCTCGGATACTCTGGCGGGAAGATGAACTGAATACGGGCGACTTGCTGATGGTGGCGAAAAATAATTATTACTGGACGGAAAAACAGAAGGAGATGGACTTTATAGCCAACGGCGAGACAGCGGTGGTGCGCCGCGTGCGTCGCACCCGCGAACTGTATGGTTTCCGTTTTGCGGATGTCACGCTGGAATTTCCCGATTACGACAACTTCGAACTGGAAGCAAATCTTCTGCTGGATACATTGCACAGTGATGCGCCTGCACTGCCCAAGGCGGATAACGACCGCCTTTTCTATACCGTTCTCGAAGATTATGCCGACATCACCGTGAAGCGGGAACGGATGAAGAAGATGAAAGCCGACCCTTATTACAATGCCTTGCAAGTGAAGTATGCCTATGCCGTGACGTGCCATAAGGCGCAGGGCGGGCAGTGGAAGAATGTTTTTCTGGACCAGGGGTATATGACGGACGAATATCTGACGCCTGATTATTTCCGTTGGCTTTATACGGCATTTACCCGGGCCACGGGCACTCTCTATCTGGTGAACTATCCGAATGAGCAGATCTGCTGAAAAAAAGACGGATAATGATGCAGTATTCCGTTATTTTCTGTATTTTTACAGATAGAACAATTGTTATCTGACGATTATGAAGAAACAGTATTTTCTTTTGACTTTGGCATGGTTGCTGTTTGCCATTTCCGGCTGTAAGGACGATTATCGCAGTGTGGTGCTTTTTGAGGGTGCGGAACCGGTTTATCAGGTTGGAACATGTGATAACCTGGTCTCGTCTCTGGCTTTCTTCCTCTCTGAAACCGAAGGGGAAACGGTGCTCGGCATAGACGGTGGCGACGGTGCTTATACCTTGACGAATGAGCATGAATCGGTGGCTTCCGTAACGTTTGCGGGTGATAGCAACGGTTACAGGCGTATAAGCATACAGCCTTTGGCGGCGGGAGAAACGGTAGTGCGGGTGATGGACGGTTCCGGGTCCGGTGCGCAATTGCGCATTACGGTGAAAGAGCGCCGGGAATATAAGATGTCGAAGCAGGGATTTGAGTATGGAATCAGCGGCGATGCGCCTGTGGAACTGTTGGGTAAGGTGTCGGAAGAACTCTCCGGCCGTTCCTGGCTGGAAGATTCCGGATATTATGTGTTGATACCCGACAAGGGCTCTTCCTATTACCTGGATAAGGGAGTGCTGGAAATCTATCCTACGGGGAAGGAAGATGCACCTCTTACGGGAAGTTAAGAGACAGTTCCGATGGCAGGGGAAGACGGGGACGTACATGCGCTGTGGCGGTTTACTTATGACGGAGAGCAGAGAATCTTTACGCGAAGCCTTGCCGGAAGTGACGGAGTGGCTACGGCGATATGCGTGCTTGCAGAGAATGTAACCCCGTTCTGTTCGCCCGGACTGCTGCCTGAGGGGGTGACGGTCATTTATCGCGAGCACTTCCTGTTGAAGTTGGAATAGAATCCGGGACCTTTCGGGCAGGAGTTGCAAGCGGGAAAAACAAAAGGAGAAGCGATGGCTTCTCCTTTTATTGTAAATTGAAGTTGAAATATCTGCCTCTCCGGCAATCTTACGGATTATAATCCTGCCAGTTCCAGGACTTTGTCTACGGCTGCGTTCAAGCCGTCCGAGTTCTTTCCGCCGGCAGTTGCAAAGTGGGGCTGACCGCCGCCGCCGCCTTGTATCAGCTTGGCGGCTTCTTTCACAAGGTTACCGGCTTTCAGTCCGCCGGCTACGAGGTTGTCGCTCAGCATCACTGTCAGCATCGGTTTGCCTTCGAATACCGTTCCCGCAACGAAGAAAAGGTTTTCCGTAATCTCTCCGCGCAGTTGGAATGCGATGTTCTTAACCGTGTCGGCGGGTATCATGGCTGCACAGAACTTGATAACCTTCGTACCGTTCACCTCTTGGATATTCTGTAGAAGTTTCTCTTTCAGTTGTGCTTCTTTCTCTTTCATGAAATCTTCCACCTGTTTCTTCAGACCGGCGTTCTCTTCGATGTATTTGCGGATGGCGCCTGACAGGTCGGGAGCGTTGTTGAAGAGTGCTTTCAAATCGCGCATCGTATCCTGGAAGGCATCGAGCATCTCCTCTACGCGTGCTCCGGTATAGGCTTCGATACGGCGGACACCGGCGGCAACGGAACTTTCGGATACAATCTTCATCATTCCGATGTTTCCGGTAGCGGCTACGTGCGTACCACCGCAGAATTCAATGGAAGAACCGAACTGGATGACACGTACACGGTCACCGTACTTTTCGCCGAAAAGAGCGATGGCGCCCAGTTCCTTGGCTTCTTCGATAGGTATGTTGCGGTACTCTTTCAGAGGGATGTTGGCACGTATCTTGGCATTCACGATGTGTTCCACCTGGCGGATTTCCTCGTCCGTCACTTTTTGGAAGTGCGAGAAGTCGAAACGCAATGAGTCCGGAGTCACCAAAGAACCCTTTTGCTCTACGTGGTCGCCCAATACCTCGCGCAATGCGGCATCCAGCAGGTGGGTAGCAGAGTGGTTGGCGGCGCAGGCGGCACGTTTGTCCGTATCTACACATGCCATGAACGGTGCTTCCAGGTGTTCGGGCAGCTTCTTGGTGATATGGATAGGAAGGTTGTTCTCCTTTTTGGTGTCGATGACTTCAATTGTTTCGAACTCATTGACCAGTACGCCGGTATCGCCTACCTGTCCGCCGCTTTCGGCATAGAACGGAGTCTTGTCCAGTACAATCTGGAACAGTGTCTGGTTCTTTTGCTTTATCTGGCGGTAGCGCAGAATAGATGTCTCATATTCTGTATAATCGTAGCCTACAAATTCGGTAGTGCCTTCCTGCAGTGTAATCCAGTCTCCGGTTTCAACGGCGGCAGCATTGCGTGCACGTTGCTTTTGCTGCTGCATTTCGGCATCGAACTCTTTGATGTCGGCGGTCATGCCGTTTTCGCGGAGGATGAGTTCGGTGAGGTCGAGCGGAAAGCCGAATGTATCATAGAGCGTAAAGGCATCTTTACCACTGATTTCGGTCTTGCCGGCTGCCTTGGCATCCGCCATGGTCTTATCCAGCAGACGGATACCGGTCTCCAAAGTACGGAGGAAAGAATCTTCTTCTTCTTTAATGACTTTGGCTATCAGTTCTTTCTGTGCATTCAACTCGGGGTATGCGCCGCCCATGTTCTCGATGAGTACGGGCAACAACTTGTACATGAAAGCCTGCTTCTGTCCGAGGAACGTGTAGCCGTAGCGCACTGCACGGCGGAGGATACGGCGGATTACGTAACCTGCCTTGGCATTGCTCGGAAGCTGGCCGTCGGTGATGGAGAAGGCGATTGTACGGATGTGGTCGGCAATTACGCGCATGGCGATGTCCTGCTGTTCGTTTTTGCCGTATGTGGCTCCCGTCATGTCACCGATGGCTTTCAGTATCGGTTGGAAAACATCGGTGTCGTAGTTGGAAGTCTTGCCTTGCAGTGTACGTACCAGGCGTTCAAAGCCCATACCGGTGTCGATTACTTTGGCGGGGAGTCCTTCGAGGCTGCCGTCTGCCTTGCGGTTGAACTGCATGAATACGAGGTTCCATATCTCGATAACCTGCGGATGGTCTTTGTTCACCAGTTGCGAACCGGGTACTTTGGCCTTTTCTTCTTCCGAACGCGAATCCACGTGAATTTCGGAGCACGGGCCACAAGGGCCGGTATCACCCATTTCCCAGAAGTTATCGTGTTTGTTTCCGTTAAGGATATGCTCTTTCGGCAGGAACTGTTCCCAATAGGAAGCGGCTTCGTTGTCGCGTTCCAGGCCTTCTTCGGGGCTGCCTTCGAATACGGTGGCGTAGAGGTCTTTCGGGTCGAGCTTCAGCACATCGACCAGATATTCCCATGCCCAGGAGATGGCTTCTTTCTTGAAGTAGTCGCCAAACGACCAGTTGCCCAGCATCTCGAACATGGTGTGGTGGTACGTATCGTGCCCCACTTCTTCCAGGTCATTGTGCTTTCCGCTGACGCGCAGGCACTTCTGTGAGTCTGCCACTCTTTTATATTTCGCCGGGTGATTCCCCAAAATAATATCTTTAAACTGGTTCATACCCGCGTTGGTAAACATCAGCGTGGGGTCGTCCTTAATCACCATAGGAGCCGAAGGCACAATCTGGTGACCTTTACTTTCGAAGAAACTCTTGAACGAGTCTCTGATTTCATTTGCAGTCAACATACTTCTTATTTATGATTTATGATTTCCGATTTACAGCTTGCGATTTATGACTTACGCATTCTATGACCCATCTTTCTATGAAATCATAAATCATAAATCATAAATCTTATAATTCTTGAAAAAACTGTGCAAAGATAGCTTGTTTTTCGTATTTTTGCCGCATTGATAATGAAATATTTACTCTCGATGCGCAAAGTTTACTACATTTATAATCCGCGGACACAGACTTACGACCGAATTTATCCTACCGTCCGGCAACGGGCGTTGAGCATATTGCGCCGGTTGTTTTTCGGTATGGGGTTGGGAGCCGGCAGCTTTATCGTACTGTTGCTGATTTTCGGTTCGCCGTCCGAGAAGGAACTGCGGAAAGAAAACAGCCGGCTTCAGGCGCAGTATAACGTCCTTTCGCGGAGAATGGACGAGGCTATGGGAGTATTGCAGGATGTGCAGCAACGCGATGATAATCTGTATCGCGTAATATTCCAGGCCGACCCTATTCCCTCGGCTATCCGTAAGGCAGGATACGGCGGTACAAACCGTTACGAACATCTGATGGATATGGCCAATTCCGATTTGGTGGTGAATACTACGCAGAAAATGGATATGCTCACGAAGCAACTTTATATCCAGTCCCGTTCGTTCGATGATGTGGTGGAGATGTGCAAGAACCATGATGAGATGCTGCGTTGCATCCCTGCCATTCAGCCCATTTCCAATAAGGATTTGCGCAAGACCGCTTCCGGTTATGGAACGCGCATCGACCCTATTTACGGAACTACCCGTTTTCATGCCGGCATGGACTTTTCGGCCCATCCGGGAACGGATGTATATGCAACCGGTGACGGCACTGTTGTTAAAATGGGATGGGAAACCGGTTATGGAAATCTTATCATCGTGGATCATGGCTTCGGTTACCAGACGTGGTATGCCCACTTGCAGGGATTCCGTACCAAACTCGGCAAACGGGTGGTGCGGGGCGAGGTTATCGGTGCGGTTGGAAGTACCGGCAAAAGTACAGGACCCCACCTGCACTACGAAGTGCATGTGAAAGGGCAGGTCGTAAATCCCGTGAATTATTACTTTATGGATTTAAGTGCCGAAGACTACGACCGTATGATACAGATTGCGGCAAATCATGGAAAAATGATGGATTAGCGGCGGTGCTGTCTTTCTTAGGGAGTAGGCTTGGTGTTGTTAAAGTACCACTTTACGTTTCAGAAGTGGCACTTTAAAATGCTAATATTACTCTTTTGAAATTAATGCTTTGATCTCTTTGTACTTTTTGATTTTATCTTCATCGGGGATTGCATTTCCATGCGGGAATGCAATGTTGTAGAATATCGTATCACAACCTTTTAGCAGTTTACCCATATTACCTGAATTCGATTTACATTTTTGTATGCCTAAATGTCCAAACACAAACTTCTTGAGGACTTTTCCGTGAAGAATAATAACAACTCGTGGCTTGTAGGTTAAGATGTCGTTTGCCAACCTGATGCAATCGTTTGTTGTTGGTTTCACTTCACTACTATTACTGTTGGCAACATGTGTTACTAAGTCTGTGATACCGAAGTTCATATGTCCAACGTTAAGTGCGGTGTCACCGAAAATTAGTTCGTCGGCATTCTCTTTACTGACTTCTCGTTGTATGAGTCCACTGCGGTACAACTGTGTCCAAAGAGATTGTTTTACGGAGAAGTAATGCCCTTTTTTATTGGATACGACGGCTGGATTTAAGCCTACGAATAGAATATCCAAGTTTTCCCTTACAAATGGTTTTAGTCTAATGTTTTCCATGATGTCGTTTTTTTAATGTTTTTCTATTTAACTTAATTATCTATTATGATTATTCGTATCTCTGTGAGAGTTTATCCCGGAGAAACAAATGATGAAGCGATAAGAATGAACATTTCTATTAGTATGATTGCATTTATGTTATTTAAAGTGTTGCAGCACAGTATATATCGTAAATGTTTTTGTCTAAATTATTGGCATATACAAATAGAAATTCATCTTGAATAAGAAGAACCATGTTACTTTGGTAAGGTTGTATATTTCTATCTACAGCTTCTAAAAAATTTTTGCCTATGTACACCAATGTTCCTGAAGCTAATGTGTATATTCCATTTATTTCATCCCGGAAAGTAAATTCTTTTCCTTTTATCTTGTAAGGGGTACATTGAATGTCTTTATCGGCAAAGTTTAAATAGACTTTGCCATTACTTTTGTAAAGTTTATAGGAATAACTGAAATCAGAAGTAATTCGGTCATACCATGTACCAATAATTTGGATATTCTTTGGTTGCTTTTCGTTGGCTTGAGAATGAATTTCTGTATCCTCTATCCTTTCAAGAATTGTATTTTTAGTATAAACAAAATTTTTCTTTTGGCAATCTATACCAACATATTCTTTGTATGGCTTTGAATGGTTGAATGGATTTGCCTTTGCATGAATACCTAATAGTATTATTAGGGCAATTATAAGTTTGAATCTTTTTTTATTGCAATGTGTCTTTTTCATAATCAATTATCATTAATTAAATACAAAATCTTCTCCATCTCTTACTTGGATAACATTTTTTTGGGAGTCTAATGTGAAGAATTGTGTTTCTAACTGTACAGCATTGTATTCGTTCCTATGTCTATACTGATGCCATATTGAATATGTCTTGTCTGCTTTATTGTAAGTAAAGCCGTACCAGCTGGCGCTTTTGTAACTATCAGGATCGTCTAAATTTTGTTTGAGATAATTTTTGACTGCCATTTGTATATCTTGTTGTCTAGGATTATTATATGTATAATCGCTTGTGTTTTTTGTGTATAAGTATAAACTTATGATAAGAACTATAATACTTCCCCATTTGAATTTTTTTTTGTATCTCTTATAAATTTGCTCTTGCTTTATTCTTTCATTTCTTAATGTTTCTTTTTTCCTTTCGACTTTATCATAAGTGATTAACTCTTTATGACAGTTTGGGCATGTAAAAATGACATCAGCTTTGTCTGGTGCTTCAATAGGTTTATTGCAGAATGGACATTCTACCATAGCAATATTATTACTGTTTTGATTTTTCTTTTCTTCCATATTTTTTCTTTTTTTGTTATAGACAGATGAATCAGATTAATGCTATAATCCAGCAGATAAAAAATAAAATTGTGAAAAAGAAGATGATTGGATACATGTATTCATGTTTATGGACTCCTATTTTGGGTGATTGGACAATTTCTACTCCAATAATTTGTTTAATGGTAGATGTTGCACTTTTTTTCATATGTAATTTTTTGAGCTCGTGACTCTTTAAGCGTAGTGGATAAAAAAGAAAGTGTGGAGTCACATCATCTATCTTGTTGGAGGCTCTGGTAAAACCTGAATGCAAATAGACAATATCCCCACACTTGTGGTGTATATAACTTGAGTAAGTATATACAGACAAGTGATGAGTGTGGTTGCTATTCCTTGCATTCGTTAAGTTTACCAGACTTTCCAACAAAGGATAAAAGCTACACTTTCATCAATAAACTATGTAATGTCTTGACATTGTTGTTACAAGACGTTGCAAAAATACAAAAAGTCTATTGATTGTCAAACTCAAAAGGGATATTGTTTTTATTTAATAGTCAAGTTCGTTTTCTATGTAATCCTTCTCTTCGTCATCGAGTTGGTCTTCGTAGATTTCCGGTGGATAGGTCAGTTCGTCTTCCGGATCGAAAAGGAAGTCTTCAAGATTATCGTTGAAAATATCTATATTATTGTATTCACTAATTTTTTTGCCTTGGTGCCGAGGCAAGGCATCCATGTGTTTTCTAAATTTTTGCATTTGCTGAGTGTCTTTGGACAGGAGGCAAGGGTGTTTACTGCTATAATCAAAATCACGTTGTGGTGATGATGTGTTCTTATAAGAAACTCTTGCTGAATTTCTTTCTCTTATTTGCTCTTGATAAGAGTAGTAACCAAAATAGATAAATATTGCCAAACAGATGATGGTTTTCAGAACATGGCTGTTTTTTTTACTTCTGTTCATCATATTGCTCCTTTCTTTTCATCAAAGTTAAGTTCAGTGCTTGAATTCCGCTTCAACGCATCTTTATATATCTTTTGTATCCGTTCTCGTAAATGCTTTGGGCGGATAACGGTAAGTGAACGGCTACGTGACAGTAATGCCATTACAAAATCATTTGTGATACGTAGCCGTAATTTGATACGAAATTCTTGTCCGTCATCTACAACTACTTCTTGTGAGTGATGCAAGGGAACGGACTTAAGAAAACTGCCGTCCAATGCATCATAACTCAGTTCTATTTCCTCTACCGGAATGTCGGGTTGATTCCATATGCCATAACTTTCTCTGAACAGCCTGTGTACGTCAATTTCCATATTACGTTTAAATGTCTTATCATAGTTGATATGCAGGTCCTGGATGTAACAAATACTAAATGTTTTTAATATATTGTCATCATAGGCAAGGAGATACCAGCGTTGCTGATCTTCTTTCAGATAATGAGGAAGAACAGTTTTTGTACGTATTCTGCCATTTTCGCGAACATATATATAGTTGAACGTCACGGGATGGGAAGACTTGATGGCTTTAATCAGCAATGGAAGATGTTCATTATCCGCCGGACGGTGATGTTCGGCCAGGATATATGTATGTAGATTGGATATGCTGTCCAAAGCATTCAGAATGTCGAAATTCAGTAGCAGGCGCTCATACTGTTCTTTTCTTAAATCATCTTCCTCATTGATGTAATAGCCATTCATTTTTTTGTCGAAGCAGATGCGTATTCCGAAAAGACTTTCTATTTCGTTGAAATCACGTTGTAGGGTTCGTAGGTCTACGGGGCTACCGTCACGCTCTTCCATCCGGAGTGCTACATATTTTTCCAGTTCTTCTCGTGGTACGTAGTGTTGCAATCCTTTCAGCTTGTTGATAATAATTAGCATCCGTTGTAATCCCTCTAACTTTCTGCCCATATTCTTTCCTCATTTATTTCTGTGAACAAAGATAGCAGGGTTAGACGACAAAACGTGTCGTTCAAATAAAAAAGTGGTAATTGAAACTTAGGTACGAGTATTTTAACTTTTTAAAAGGTGAAAGATAAAAAAAAGGCTATTTTTGTATTTCAAAAGAAGTACTCTATGCTGAATACCGATAAAGAACTGAAACTATATTACTCCATCAGCGAGGTTGCCAGAATGTTCGATGTCAACGAATCGCTGCTGCGTTTCTGGGAGAAGGAGTTTCCGCAGCTCAGACCGAAGAAGGGAGGGCGGGGGATACGCCAATACCGTAAGGAAGATATTGAAACGGTGAAGTTGATTTATCATCTGGTCAAGGAGCGCGGCATGACGCTGCCCGGCGCACGCCAGCGCATGAAAGACAATAAGGAAGCCACTCTCCGGAATTTTGAAATCGTAGAGCGGCTGAAAAGTATCCGTGAAGAACTTATCGGTATGAAAGAATCCCTCGATGCCTTTACTTATGAGGATGTAGAGGCATTGAAAGAGAATCTTATGAAGGAACAGCCCGGATAGGGGTTATCCTTCTATTCTTGTCACCTGTTTGATGTTCTGTATCTGTTTCAGGTTGTCGCAGATGCTGCGTACATCGTCCACATCGTGTACGTAAAGTTGTATCTTACCTTCAAAAATACCGTCGGTGGTTTCAATCGTCAGCTTGCGGATATTGACATTCAGCTGGCGCGAGATGACCTGCGTTACTTCGTTCAGCAATCCCATACTGTCGATACCTTTCAGATAAATCGTCACGAGGAATGACAACTCCTTGTGGGTGTCCCATTCGGTAGCGATGATACGGTTGCCATAGCTGCTCTTGAGGCGTGCGGCTACCGGACATTGGCGTTTGTGTATGATTATCCGGTTCTGCTCGTCTATATATCCCAATACATCGTCGCCAGGGATGGGGTGGCAGCAGTCGGCCATGATATAGTTCTTCTGGATGGTCTCTTCCGTCAGTTTCAATATCTGCTTGGTATTGATTTTTTCTTGCGGAACTTTCTCTTCGAACTGCTCCTTCGTGTCTTTGTTGTCTTTATTGCCGAACGAGAAAGTCAGGAATTTCTTCCAGTTGGTGCTTTGTTTTTCCTTGAAGGCGTTCCGGTCTGCGTCGCCCAATACGAGTTTCTTGCTGCCCACGGCAACGAACAGCTCGTCGCGGGTATGGAAATTGTGCAGGCGGGTGAGCTTGTCTATTGCGGAGTCATCCATGCGTATATCCTCGTTCCTGAGAAAGTCTGCAAGGATTGCCTCGCCCTCTTTCTGATGCGCTTTTGCTTCTTTGCGCAGGATGGATGCGATTTTGGCACGGGCACGGGCGGTAGTGGCATAAGCTTCCCATTCCGGTTGCACGCGTTGCGATTTGGATGTAAGAACCTCTACCTGGTCGCCGCTCTGCAACTTATGGCTGAGGGGAACAAGCTTGTGGTTTACTTTGGCGCCGATGCAATGGCTGCCGATGTCGGTGTGCAGGGAGAAGGCAAAGTCCAGTGCTGTGGAGTTCTGCGGCATGGTCTTGATTTCGCCTTTCGGAGTAAACACAAAGATTTCCGAAGCAAACAGGTTCAGCTTGATTGTATCCAGAAAATCAATGGCGTCCGGTTGGGGGTCATCGAGTATCTCCTTGATGGTACGCAACCATTTGTCCAGCTCGCCCTCATCCTCGCTGCCGCCGCCTTCCTTATACTTCCAATGTGCGGCGAATCCCTGTTCGGCAACGTCGTTCATACGTTCACTGCGAATCTGGACTTCGATCCATTGTCCGTTATTGCCCATGAGGGTGACGTGCAGGGCCTGATAGCCGTTGGCTTTCGGGTGGCTCACCCAGTCGCGCAGACGGTCGGGATGCGGTTTGTATATTTTGGATATGGATACGTATATGTTGAAGCAGTCATTCAGCTCTTCTTCCATGTTGCGGGGCTCGAAGATGATACGTACGGCAAGCAGGTCGTAGATTTCCTCGAACGGCACATGCTTTGTCTGCATCTTGTTCCAAATGGAATAGATGGATTTGATGCGGGCAAGGATACGGTATTTCAATCCCATTTTATCCAGTTGGGCACGTATCGGAGCGGTGAACTCTTTGAAAACCTTGTCGCGTTCTACGGCTGTCGCTTCAAGTTTCTTTTCTATCTCGCGGTATTCTTCCGGATGCTCGTAACGGAAGCTCAGGTTTTCCAGTTCCGTCTTTATCTTGTACAGCCCCAGCCGGTTGGCAAGCGGCGCATAGATATACAATGTTTCACCGGCTATCTTGAACTGCTTGTTGGGCAGCATGGAACCGAGTGTGCGCATATTGTGCAGCCGGTCGGCTATCTTTATGAGGATAACGCGGATGTCGTCGGACATGGTAAGCAGCAGTTTCTTGAAGTTCTCTGCCTGCGCCGAGGCGCGGTCGCCGAAGATGCCGCCTGAGATTTTGGTCAGTCCGTCAACGATTTGGGCGATTTTGGGGCCGAAGATGTTTTCGATATCCTCGACGGTGTAATCGGTGTCTTCCACCACATCGTGCAGCAGGGCGGCGCAGATGGAAGTAGACCCCAGCCCTATCTCATTGCACACAATCTTCGCTACGGCGATGGGGTGCATGATATACGGTTCGCCCGAGCGGCGTTTGATTCCCTTATGTGCCTGATTGGCAAAATTGAATGCCTTGGTTATTATTTCGACACGCTTGCGGTGTTTGGTTGCCAAGTAATCGTTCAACAGTTCCTGGAATGCCTGTTCAATCATTGCTTCTTCGGCTCTCTCTTTCTCCTTCTGGCTTACGCTCTCTTCCATATACTGTTTCTCCTTTCTTCTTCACTTTTTGCAAAAATAAGCAATTTTCAACACCGGACAAGCATTTATGTTTTTATTTGTAAATCTTCAGCCTCTTTCCCGCATTGATTCTGGTGCTTCTCAATCCGTTCCAGCTTTTTATCTGGCTGACGGTGACGCCATATTTGCGGGCGATGGTCGACAGGGTTTCCCCGTTGCGTATTCTGTGGTAGGTGACATCGCCCTGTGAAGAACTTTTCCCTTTGCTGCTACGTGCTGTGCTGCGGGTATTGGCCACGGAAACGGTTCTGCGGTTTTTAAACAGTTCCGCACTGCGGTGGGCGTAAATCGTGTCTTGGCTGTCGATGAAAGTGCTGATGTAGTTTATAGGCAGACGGAGTGTCTGAGGCTTGCTGTCTCCCGGAATGATATTCTTCTTGTACTGGGGATTCAGGCTTTTGACCTCATCCATTCCGATGCCGCAGACATCCGTGATTTGTTCGAAATGCAGGTTGCGGTTCACCTGTATAGTATCTGTGGCGTCCGGAATATTGGTTTCCATCGGGCAGATATTGTGCTTGCAGTAGTACGTCATTACGTAGTTGGCGGCTATAAAAGCGGGTACGTATCCGCGTGTTTCTTTGGGCAGATAGTTGTATATTTCCCAATAATCCGTTTTGCCGCCTGCGCGCCGGATGGCTTTGTTGATGGTGCCGGGGCCGCAGTTGTAGGCGGCGATTACCAGGTTCCAGTCCTGGTAGATGGCATACATATCTTTCAGGTAGCGTGCGGCGGCCCAGGTAGCCTTAATCGGGTCGCGGCGTTCGTCCACAAGGCTGTTGCTTTCCAGGCCGTATATCTTGCCGGTGTTCAGCATGAACTGCCACAGGCCGGAGGCTCCGGCGCGGGATACGGCCGAGGGATTAAGCGCAGACTCGATAATCGGCAGATATTTCAGTTCCAGCGGCAGCCCGTAAGTATCGAGCGCCTCTTCAAAAATGGGCATGTAGAAGTTGCAGGCACTCAGCATGAAAGCCACCTGGTTGCGGAGGCGTCCGGTATACATGTCGATGAATTTGCGTACAATCTCGTTGTAGGGCATCTCCATAATGGTCGGCATGCGCGAGAGCCGGTCGATGTATACGGAATCGCTGAATTGGGGATTGACGGTAGAGGTGCTGCAATCCTTTCCTAAATCTATGTAGTTCTTGGCTTTCCAGTCGCTGAGCAGGCTGTCTACAGGGTAGGTCATGCTCTTGGGCAGGTCGATGACTTCCCGCCGTTCCGTTCCGTTTTCGCGGATAATGACATCTACGCTTTCTTGGGCGTATGCTTGCGGAGTTGCCAGCAGTATGCTGAACAGAAGTGAGGAACCCGCGATTATTCTTTTCATATATGTAGGTTTATTTGTCATGGATAAATCTGTTTATTTGTTTTTAAAATCGGAAACTGCACTGCAACCCCACGGAGCGGTTGGAGGAGTTGTTTATCCGGTTGTCGATGACAGCCGGCTCCACTTTCATGCTGAGGTCGGGGGTGATGTCGAAATTGGACAGTTCGGCATCCACATAGGCATCGATGACGGACAGCAGGTATACTCCGATGAAGGCGAAGATACTTAAATCGCGGTATCTGCGATAGGTGTCCTTGCGCTTGCGCAACAGCTCTTTCAACTGGGTTTCGGAAATCTTGTATCCGGGCGGCAGCAGGTCGGTGATGCTGCTGGACTGCATATTGCCGTTCATCGCGTCTTTATATGCGGTGGAGTAGTCCTTGTACATTTTGCTGTTCCACGTCAAGGCATAGGCACATCCGGCAAAGCCGCCGTAGAATATGGGCAATTTCCAGTATTTCCGGTTGTAGATTTGTCCGCCGCCGGGAATTACGAGCGCCAGCCAGGTGGCTTTTGTAGGGTTGGGAACCCATATTTTCTGATCGATTTCTTTTTTGAGGCTGTCTGCCGGCACTTCCGATTCTTTCAGGACGGGAGCGGAAGTCATTTCCAGCAACTTTTTCTTGTTCTCGGCGGCAATGCTGTCGGCAGTGGCAATGCTGTCTGCCGGGGCAACGGCCTGGAGAGGCGGCACTTCTTCCATAGTCCGGTTCAGGCTGTCGGCCTGCATCCGCGCTGCTTGCCGTACGGCGGCAAGAGAGTCTGCCTGCAGCCTGTGTATCCTCTTTGCGGCGGCACGCGGGCGGCTCTGACCATACATAGCAATCCCTGCCGTCTGCATCAGGCAAAGCAGCAGGGCGATACTGATTTGATATATTCTTCTCTTCTTTGTCATTTATTTTTTCAGCGTATCGAGAATACCGATGATACGTTCCAGTTCTTCTTCGTTACTGAACGGGATACTGATTTTTCCTTTGCCTTTTTCGGAGCAGGTCAACTGTACTTTGGTGCTGAAGAAACTGGAAAGCTGCTGCTTCAGCATATTGAACTCTTCGGGCAGTTTGGCGCGCTTGGGGGCTATCTTGCGGCCGCCGCTTTTCACGGCTTCTCCTTCGCTCAGGGATTTCACGATTTCCTCTACTTTGCGTACGGAATAACCTTGTTCGAGTATCTCTTCAAAAATCTTCACTTGCAGTTTGGGGTCTCCCAGCGTTACCAGTGCACGGGCGTGCCCCATGTCTATCTGCTTGTTTTGCAATCCCATCTGGATGGGAGCCGGCAGTTTCAGCAGGCGCAGGTAGTTGGCAATGGTGGTACGCTTCTTGCCTATGCGTTCGCTGAGGCGTTCCTGCGTCAGTCCGTATTGTTCCAGCAGGTGCTGGTAGGCAAGCGCTATTTCCACGGAGTTCAGGTCCTCGCGCTGTATGTTTTCGATGAGCGCCATTTCCATGACATTCTCGTCGTCGGCCGTGCGGATATAGGCGGGGATGCTCGTCAGCCCTGCCATTTGCGAGGCGCGGAAGCGGCGTTCACCGGCAATAATCTGGTATTCATCATCGGACAGCTTACGCAGGGTGATAGGCTGGATGATACCAATCTCTGCAATAGAATCGGCAAGCTCCTGCAACGCTGTCTGGTCGAACTCGCGGCGGGGCTGATTGGGGTTGACGGCAATCTTCGACAATTCTATTTCATTGATAGAGGAAGAGCCTTCGGTCTGCACCTCATCCATGGAGAGCAGGGCGTCCAGCCCACGTCCTAATGCATTTCTTTTCTGTACCATCTATTCTTTTCTGTTTTACGATTTACTGTTTACTATGTTTGCCATGCGGACGGTTAGTCCTCGTTGTGGCTGATTAACTCTTTTGCCAGTGCGATGTGGTTTTTGGCTCCGGTGGAGTCCGCATCGTACAGGATTGTGGGGAGTCCGTAGCTGGGGGCTTCGCTCAGTTTTACATTGCGCTGGATGACGGTGTTGAACACCAGTTCCTGGAAGTGGCGTTTCACCTCGTCGTATATCTGGTTGGCCTGGCGCAGCCGCGAGTCATACATGGTCAGCAGGAATCCCTCGATTTCGAGTGCGGGGTTCAGCTTGGACTTGATGATTTTGATGGTGTTCAGCAATTTGCTGATGCCTTCCAGTGCAAAGTATTCGGCCTGTACGGGAATGATAACCGAGTCGGCGGCCGTGAGCGCGTTGATTGTAATCAATCCTAACGACGGTGAGCAGTCTATCAGGATATAATCAAACTCTTCCCGTAGCGGGGCGAGCACCTCTTTCAGTATCTTTTCCCGGTTTTTAAGATTGAGCATTTCTATTTCGGCGCCTACCAGGTTGATGTGGGAGGAAATAACTTTCAATGTATCAATCTCCGTGTCGTGGATAGCGTCGCGCACATCGGCGCGGTCTATAATACATTCATAGATAGTACATTCTGCCTGCTTGATGTCTACGCCCAGCCCTGACGAGGCATTTGCCTGCGGGTCTGCGTCTACGACAAGCACTTTCTTTTCAAGTGTGGCGAGAGAAGCTGCGAGGTTTATGGTTGTTGTTGTTTTTCCTACACCACCTTTTTGATTTGCCAAAGCAATTATTTTTCCCATAATTTCAATGTTTATTGGCAGCGAAATAAGTGATAATTCCGTATAGCACCTACTAAAAAAGAGAAAGATTGCAAAAACGGTTGATAAGTCACCCTTTTTGTTAATAACTCCCGGATGCCTTTACCGTTCCGTTGCCTGAAGACGTGTGTCTCAGGCACTCTTTTTCCTGATTAGTGGGGCAAATATACGTATTTATCTTGAAAAGGAACAGCTTTTTTGTCTCACTTGCAGAAGATTAAGATTTCTAAAGCAATGAGATGGCGGGCGGCGAGATGTTCCGGTGATAAGCTGCCGCGGCTACCGTGTCCGGGGAAATGCGTGCCGTTTCTTTGGAGTTTACAATAGTTTGTCCGAATTAAACTCGGAGTTTATTCCTATTAAACTTCGGGTTCATTAGGATTAAACCTGAAGTTTAATGGGGATAAACTTATGTTAAAGCAGTGCCGATGCAAACTCCCATGCGAAGTATCCGCACAACACGCATTTCAGTACCGTGCCGAAGAGGAAGCCGAACAGGGAGCCCAGTCCCGACTTCAGAGCCTGCCGGGTTTCCCTGCCGCCGAAAAGTTCGCCGATAAAAGCCCCTAAAAACGGACCGAGTACAATGCCCCAGGGCATGAAGAACAGCCCGATGAGGGTTCCGGCAAGGCATCCGCGTGTTCCCCAGCGCGTTCCGCCGCTGTATTTGCTGCCCAGCATGGGGACGAAATAGTCGAGCACCTGTACGATGACGACAATCAGCAGCCACAGCAACAGTTGGGTGGCAGAGTACTGCACCTTGTCGGTGAAGTGCAGCAGCAACAAACCGGTATAGGCCACGGGCGGACCGGGAATTACGGGCAGGAAACAGCCTGCCAGTCCCGTTATCAGGCAGAGGATACCCATCAGAATGAGAAAGACGTCTAACATATCTTTTTGTGTATTGGTGGTTAATATGTGGTTCTCTTTTGCTAAATTTGTAGCAAAATTAAAAAGAAATATGGAAAATCAGAGACCTTTGATATTGATTTCCAATGACGACGGTATCATTGCGAAAGGAATCAGCGAGTTGATAAAGTTCCTCCGTCCGCTGGGGGAGATTGTGGTAATGGCGCCGGATGCGCCGCGTTCGGGTAATGCGTGTGCGCTTACCGTGACAGAACCGATTCATTATCAGTTGCTTCGCAAGGATGTAGGGCTGACGGTCTATAAGTGTTCCGGTACGCCCGCCGATTGCGTCAAGCTGGCATTCCATACGGTGCTCGACCGCAAACCCGACCTTGTGGTGGGCGGCATTAATCACGGCGATAACTCCTCGGTCAATGTGCATTATTCCGGAACAATGGGTGTGGTTATCGAAGGCTGCCTGAAAGGTGTTCCCTCTATCGGCTTTTCACTGTGCAACCACGCGCCGGACGCCGATTTTGAGCCGGCGGGAGAGTATATCCGCGAGATTGCCCGCAAGGTTCTGGAAAAAGGCTTGCCGCCGTTGACCTGCCTCAATGTCAACTTCCCCGATACCAAAGAGTTGAAAGGGGTGAAAATCTGCGAACAGGCAAAAGGGCAGTGGACCAACGAGTGGGAGAACTTCGCCCACAGAGGCGATGCGCACTACTATTGGCTGACCGGAGAGTTTGAGGAGTCGGAAAAGGAGAATGAAAAGAGCGACCATTGGGCGCTTGCCAACGGTTATGTAGCGGTGACTCCGACCACGGTGGATGTAACCGCCTATGGCCTGATGGACGAATTGAAGACCTGGTTCTGACGGATTTACAGGATATTGAAACATAGGCGCTTATGAAGTATTATCTGATTGTGGGCGAGGCCTCGGGCGACCTGCATGCATCGCACCTGATGACTGCCTTGAAGGCGGAAGACCCGCAGGCCGAGTTCCGCTTCTTCGGCGGTGACCTGATGGCGGCTGTGGGCGGAACGTTGGTGAAGCATTATAAGGAACTGGCGTATATGGGCTTCATTCCCGTCTTGTTGCACCTGCGCACCATCTTTGCCAATATGAAGCGTTGCAAGGAAGACATTGCAGCCTGGCAGCCGGATGTTCTTATTTTGGTGGATTATCCGGGGTTCAACCTGAATATCGCCAAGTTTGTCCATGCCCGTACGCAAATACCGGTGTTCTATTATATTTCTCCCAAGATATGGGCCTGGAAAGAGCACCGTATCCGGAATATCAAACGGGATGTGGACGAACTCTTCTCCATTCTTCCGTTCGAGGTGGAGTTCTTCGAGGGCAAGCACCATTATCCCATACATTATGTAGGCAATCCGACAGTGGATGAAGTCACTGCCTTCCAAGCCGCTTATTCGGAAACTGCAGATGAGTTCAAACGGGCCAACGGCCTTTCGCCGAAGCCTGTCATTGCCTTGCTGGCTGGCAGCCGCAAGCAGGAGATTAAGGATAATTTGCCGGATATGATTCGGGCGGCCGCTTCATTTCCGGAGTATCAGTTGGTGCTGGCGGGAGCGCCGGGTATCGCTCCGGAGTATTATAAGGAGTATGTGGGCAATGCGGACGTGAAGATAATCTTTAACCGTACTTATCCTTTGCTCCGGCATGCGGAAGCGGCATTGGTTACTTCGGGCACGGCAACGCTGGAAACGGCATTGTTCCGGGTTCCGCAGGCGGTGTGCTACCATACGCCGATAGGGAAGGTTATCGCTTTCCTGAAACGGCATGTCCTGAAAGTCAGGTACATTTCTCTGGTAAACCTAATTGCCGACCGTGAGGTGGTGAAGGAACTGGTGGCCGATACCATGACGGTGGAGCAGATACGTGCGGAGCTTCAACGTATCTTATGCGATGAGGCGTACCGCCGGCAGATGCTCGATGGTTACGAATATATGGCATCCCGCCTGGGCGAGGCGGGAGCACCTGTGCATGCAGCCCGTGAAATGGTGGCTTTGCTTAAGAAACGTTTTAAAAAGTAGGACGATATTTAATTTCTTGTTAAAAGGAATAAAGCCGGTGCAGTAAATGTCCGGCTTTTGTATTTTCTATACAGAAAGAAATAAACAAAAGGACTTTGATTATGAGAAAGCTACATTGGTTATTTATGGCAGTTTGTCTGGCTGTGATGCCGGTACTGCAATCCTGTGATGACGATGAGGGGTATTCGATCGGTGATTTCACTCCGCCGCTGTGGGCTACGGTGCGTGTTACCGGCAATGCTTTTTATTTGGACTGTGATGTGTGGGGAACGCTCTGGCCTGTGAATACAGACTTGTGGTGGTACGAACCGGTTGACGGAAAGCGTGTGATTACCATGTTCAATCCTTTGTCCGATGAGTTTGACGGTTACGACCATGCTGTGAAGATCCTGAGTTTGCAGGATGTGTTGACGAAAGAGGTCGAGACGCTGACTCCCGAGACCGAGGAAGAGTTTGGCAATGACCCTGTCCTGATATTTGAAGGTGATATAAGCATCAGCGGGGGATATATGAATATCATATTTATGCAGAATCTGCCTTCCGGCACTAAACATCGTATCAGCCTGGTACGTCCGCAAGATGATGCGGAGTTGTATGGAGAAGACGGTTATATACATTTGGCTCTCCGCTATAACGACTATGACGATTTGACGGGGTTGCGCAAGCCCGGTGCGGTGTCCTATAATCTGAACAGTCTCAACGTGACTTCTGAAACCAAAGGTATCAAGCTGAAAATTAATTCGGAAAAGAATGGCGAGGTGGAACTGACGTTCGACCTGGTGGTTACCGGTGATAATACGAAGAATATACAGAACCTTGATTTGTCGAAGATGCAATTGAAGTAAGCGTTTCCTTATACCGTATATATAGGCCAAAGGGCATAGAGGTTACAGTATCTTTCCTCTATGCCCTTTGGCTTATATTCGTTTAAGATTTCCTGTCAAATCATTGTCATTACATACAGGTAGACTACCGCTGCGGGAATCGCCATGAGAGCGCTGTCGAACCGGTCGAGCATTCCGCCGTGTCCCGGAAGAATGTTGCCGGAATCCTTGATGCCCAGTTGACGCTTCATCAGCGATTCGGTGAGGTCGCCCCAAGTGCCGAAAATCACTACGGTGACTGCCAGTCCTGCCCATTGCCATGTAGACATGAATGGGAAGAAATGGGCAAATACAAAGGATGAGGCGATGGAGAAAATCGCGCCGCCTATGCTGCCTTCCCATGATTTCTTAGGCGAAATGCGCTCGAACAGGCGATGTTTTCCTATCAGAGAGCCCACGCAGTAAGCACCCGTATCGCTCAGCCAGATGAATACGAATATGGAAAGCGGCAGGATGGGGTTATAGGTTACGCTGCTCGTTTCAGGTGAATTCTGGAAAGCGAGTACATTCAGCAATGCGAAAGGCAAGGCTACATATAGCTGGCTCAGCATTGCATACGCCCAGTTGCCGATGGGGTTCTCCTTTTTCAGGTATAACTCCGTAATCATCAAATAGAGCAATAAGCCCAGATAGGGAAGGAATACGCGCGCATCGATGGCGGATGTGCAGAATCCCATGAGTGCAAGGAACAGATAGGCTCCGCCTAAAGCGGTAATCGTCTTGTTGATGCTGACTCCGCCGTTCCTGTTTACCAGATGGGCAAACTCGTGTACGCTCAATGCGCCGATGATAGTGAATAGAATCCCGAATGAGAGGGGGCTGTAAAGGATACAGCCCACCAGTATAACTACAAATAATGCACCTGTAACAGCACGTTGTATGAAATTATTTTTCAAGGTGTTTTCGTTTTAATTGTTCGAGCCGGTGTTATGGCTTTCTTCTTCTTTTACCTCTTTTTCCGCTTCCTTTGCCTTGGCAGCCTCTTTTTCTTCGGCTTCTTTCAGCTCCCTGGAAGTTTTGCTTGCGCTGATAATCTCTTCGGAACGGGAAGCCCACGGACGCTTGCCGAAGATTTCTTCCACATCTTCTGCAAAGATTACTTCCTTGTCTATCAACAGTTGGGCCAGCTTGTTGTGCCCTTCTTTATTGTCGGATAGTATCTTCTTGGCACGCTCGTACTGTTCGTTTACCATACGCTTCACCTCTTCGTCTATCAGTTCGGCGGTCTTCTCGCTGTACGGACGGTTGAACGAGTATTCGTCGTTATTGTAATAACAGAGATTCGGCAGTTTGTCGCTCATGCCCAAATAGGCAATCATGCCGTATGCCTGCTTGGTTACACGCTCAAGGTCGTTCATGGCGCCGGTAGAGATTCTTCCGATGAACAGATCTTCTGCGGCGCGTCCGCCCAAAGTGGCGCACATCTCGTCCAGCATCTGTTCCTTTGTGGTAATCTGGCGTTCTTCGGGCAGGTACCAGGCTGCTCCCAAAGCACGTCCGCGTGGAACGATGGTTACCTTAATCAGCGGGTTGGCATATTCCAACAGCCAGGAGATGCTGGCGTGTCCGGCCTCGTGTATGGCAATGGAACGGCGCTCTTCTTCGGTTGTGATTTTGGTTTTCTTCTCCAGACCGCCTACGATACGGTCTACCGCATCCAGGAAGTCCTGTTTCTCTACAAATTTCTTTCCATGACGGGCGGCAATCAGGGCGGCTTCGTTGCAGACATTGGCGATGTCGGCGCCGGAGAATCCCGGAGTCTGGCGTGCCAGTAACTCTACATCCACCGTATTGTCTATCTTAATGGGGCGCAGGTGTACGCCGAATACTTCTTTTCGTTCATTCAGGTCGGGCAAGTCGACGTGTATCTGGCGGTCGAAACGTCCGGCGCGCAGCAGTGCCTTGTCCAGTACATCCACACGGTTGGTTGCGGCAAGGATGATGACACCGCTGTTGGAACCGAATCCGTCCATTTCCGTCAGCAGTTGGTTCAAGGTGTTTTCGCGTTCATCGTTACCGCCCATGGCGGCAGCTTTTCCACGGGCGCGTCCCACGGCATCGATTTCATCGATGAATACGATGCAAGGCGCTTTCTCTTTGGCTTGACGGAACAGGTCGCGGACGCGGGAAGCACCTACGCCGACAAACATTTCCACAAAGTCGGAACCGGCCAGTGAGAAGAACGGTACGTTGGCTTCTCCTGCCACAGCCTTTGCAAGCAGGGTCTTACCTGTTCCCGGAGGGCCTACGAGCAATGCACCCTTGGGTATCTTACCACCCAGGTCTGTATACTTCTGGGGTTGTTTCAGGAATTCTACGATTTCCTCCACTTCCTGCTTGGCCTCTGCAAGTCCGGCAACGTCCTTGAAAGTAACCTTTACCGGAGAGTTCTTTTCAAACAGTTGGGCTTTGGATTTGCCGACACTGAAGATGCCGCTGCCGCCACCCATGCCGCCACCGCTGCTCCAACGGCGGGACAGGAATATCCAGAAGCCGATAAGGAATGCAAACGGCAATATCTGCCAGAGGATTGCACCGAAGTAATTGTGTTTCTTTTCGTAGCTGATAGAACCGTCGAAACGTGTCTCGTCCTTTTCTTTCTGCAGAAAGTCGCCCAAGCTTTCGCGTGAGGGAGCTTCTGTTGTAATCAGGGGATTCTTGCCCACACGGCTTGAATCTGCTTTGAATACATTGGGCACATATTGCGGCTTGACGTATGCCTCTACGGAGTTGTCGTCATAACCGGTCACTTTGCTTATATAGCCGTTGCGCACATACTCCTGAAATTCATCATAAGGGATGTTTTTGCTGGCCGAACCGCTTTCATTGGTGAGGTACAGTCCCAGCAACATCATGGCTATAATCATATACAACCAGTTCAAGTTGAACTTGGGCATATTGGTTTTTGTGGGCTTTTTATTGGTGTTATTGTCCATAAGTCTAAATTAATCGAGATCGGGGATTTGGGTTAGTTTGGCATCTGCCCATAAGTGTTCCAAGTTGTAGAATTCACGCGCTTCCGGCTGGAAAACGTGAACCAGTACATCAGAGTAGTCCATGGCTACCCACTCGGCATTGCGCAGACCGTCTATCGCAAAAGGTTTGCTGTTCGCTCCTTTGCGGGTGAAGTCTTTAACGGACTCCACTATGGCGCTTACTTGGCTTGGGGAGTTTCCTTGACAGATGACAAAATAATTACATATTGTGTCGTCTATCCGGGTAAGGTCTGCTATGACGATTTTTTTTCCTTTTTTATCTTGAATACCTTCTGTTATTTGTTGAATTAATTTTTTAGCTTCGTTCATTACACATTATTAATATTAAACAGGCGACAAATATACGTTGATTTATCATATCAAACACGCAAAAGGGGAAAAGTCTTTCATTTTTTGTTTTTTTTTAGGTATATAATTCTTTGTGTCATGGTATCTTATCAGATTTTAATGAAAAAAATAGCGAAAAATGTTTTGGATTAAAGAAAAGTTTGTATCTTTGCACCGCAAAACAGAAATGAAATGCTCAATTGGGCTATGGTGTAATGGTAACACTACAGATTCTGGTCCTGTCATTCCTGGTTCGAATCCAGGTAGCCCAACACAACACACCGATAAAAACCCACTAAAATCGCAAGTTTTAGTGGGTTTTTATTGCTTTTCGACCATGTGCAAATTTTTCATAATCGGTATTCGGGGGTCAACGTAACAATCTGAGGGATTTTATGGATCAACGTAACAATCTGAGGGAG
>CAUAWO010000008.1:0-84354 GCA_958432865.1 Bacteroides stercoris | reverse complement strand
TGTATAGTGATGAACAAAAAAGAGGTGCATCGTGCATTACGACACACCTTCAATTCAGTTTAGAAACAACAATTTTTATTTATCGTACGGTATCATGTCGGACAAGATGCGCTCTCTGTACCAGGGATCGTCAATCTCCTTCAAGACTTTTCCCATCTCTGCACACAGCTCATCTACTATTTCCTTATTCTCCTCTAACGGAAGATTATTCATCTGATACGGATCTTTTTCGTCGTCAAACAAGAAACTCTTTACAAGCTTGTGATTATCACGGTCTACATAAAGAGCCAATGTGTAACGGGCCGATTTAAAACCGCGTGACGATGGAAAATAGGAACGGACCTTACCATCTTCATCTTTCTTGCCGTCTACGTTCTGAATATAAAGAGCTCCTGCAGGACGCACTATATCAGCTTTTTCATTAAAGAACAGCGGAGCATAATTGTGTCCCTGCACATTTGCCGGAATAGAATCGGAAAGACCCGCCAACCCCAACAAAGTAGGCATAATATCCGGAGAAGAAAGCATCAAATCATCCAGACGGGGTTGAATCTTGTCGGGGAAGCGAACCAGGAAAGGCACATTCATCGACTCGGAGAAAGGAGAATTCTTCGGATCGTCCGTGTGCTGGCTGCACATAGTCTCACCATGGTCGGAAGAGAAGACTACGATTGTGTTTTTATCCAATCCCAGTTCTTTCAACGCATCGAGTATCTGCCCGAAAGCACGGTCAACACCTGTAACGGAAGCGAAATAGTAACGTACACTCTCCGCCTTTGCCATTTTAGAATCGGCATTGGGGCGAACCAGCAGGCTGTCCAACGGTTGATCCTTGTATAAGTTGAAGTCCTGTTCCATACAGTCGTCCAACGAACGATAGGGACTATGCGGCGGATTCATGCCGACCATGATAAAGAACGGTTTCTTCGGGTCGCGTACATTTCCCTCATTCTTCAGATAAGAAATAACTTTACCTGACTCATGCAGCGGAGACCATTCGCGCGGATCATGCCGTTTACCGTCCGTATCCCAATAATGCGGATTCTTATGTTCATCAAAAGTTCCGTAAGCATACCAATAGTTAAATCCGTGACGACGGTCTTTCGGTGTATAAGCATCCCATGCTGGTATGCGGTCTTCCACATATTTTCCCGGACGCTGGGGGTCATTGGGGGTCGGAAAGTCTGCATGCAGTTTACCGAAATAGGCACAGTCGTATCCCGCATTGCTGAATACATCGCTCACACAGTCTACATCTTCACGCAACGAACTGATAGGACGGTTCGAATTGCAGTTCAAAGGAATGCCACTCTTGTTGGGATACATGCCTGTCAGTAACGAACCCCGGTGAGGACTGCTCAACGGGCAATTGCTCATGGCAGAGGTCAGTACCAAAGACTCTCTCGCAAAATCATTCAGACGAGGAGTATGCACCGGATCATTCCGGAAATTCACTTTCTCCCGAAAACCTTCCTGCCCCCAGAACTCCATTGCCTGATTGCGGAACTGGTCGGGAAAAACATAAATAACATTCGGCTGTTGGGCCTGCTCTGCCTGCGGAGTTTTACAACCCTGCAAGGCGAACAAGCCTAAACCACCTAACAATATATTCAATTGACTTTTCATTTTTCCAAATCTCTTTTACGCTTCAAAGCTTCCAGGAAATAATAATCGGCATAGTTCAGCGGAACATCGATTTCAGCACCGTGAGGAATACTGCCGACCGAGTGCATCAGGATAAAGTTCCCGTTTGTCCCTACCTCTGCACGATAAGCCGGAGAAGCAAGACTTTCCATAATTCTGTCAGCCGTTTCCTTATACCCCTTATCGGTAACATAGGTACTCAGTTCGTAGAGGGCAGAAGCTGTACATGCTGCGGCAGAAGCGTCACGAGGCTCGTTCGGAATCTTCGGAGCATCGAAGTCCCAGTAAGGAACCAAATCTTCGGGAAGGTTCTTGTTTCCGAAAATAAAGTTATACACCTTTTCTGCCTGTGCCAGATATTTGGCATCATGAGTATAACGATAACACATTGTATAACCGTACAAAGCCCATGCCTGTCCGCGAGCCCAAGACGATTCATCGGCGTAGCCCTGCGCTGTTTGTTTTTTGCGCACCTCACCAGTCTCTGGATCATAATCCACCACGTGGTAACAACTGTTGTCTGCACGGAAGTGGTTGGCCATAGTCGTGTCGGCATGTTTCTTAGCCACATTATAGAAAGTAGAGTCGCCCGAAAGTTTAGTGGCTTCGAACAGCAGCTCCAAATTCATCATATTGTCAATGATAACCGGACATTTCCATCCGCGTTCGGCCTGCCAGCCTTTGTCGGCATCCCAAGACTGGATAACACCTGCACCCGGACGAAAACGGGTAGACAATGATTTAGCAGTCTGGATAATTACGGGCTTGTACTCTTCCTTATTGGCAAAACGATACCCGTTCAGATAGCTGGAACCAATCATAAAGCCTACATCATGATGCCAAGTAAGATATTGTACGGAATCCAATGCTTCAGTATACTTCTCTGCCAGCGGTAACCACTTTTTATCACCGGTCAGTTCGTATGTATACCAAATATTACCGGGAAAGAAACCAGAGCACCAGTCGTCGATAGGAACGTAGTGAATGCTACCATCCTTATTAATGGTACGCGGATTAAGAATTTTGCCAGTTTTTTCGATAATGTCTGTCTGAAGTGTTTCCTGTGCCACCGCATTATCAATATTCTCCTGAATGAAATCATTTGCAGTCTGTTTTTGTCCTGCACAACCTGCTAAAACAAGAAGGGAAATACCCAATGTAGTAAGAGTCGTTTTCATAATAAGGGATTTATTTATTAATTATGTCTATTTTTTCGAAGACAAAAGTAGTGCATGCTTTCGAAAATAACCCACCTAAATTATCCAATTAAAAGCTAAAATATTACATTTGTGTCCAAAACATCAGATTTCTCCTTAATATTAATCATTTATTACCAAACGACATGACGCCGCAAGAATTTTTCAAGAAAGACTGTTTTGCCGATAAAGCAGGTGTAGAACTGATAGAAATAAAAGAAGGATACAGCAAAGCCCGTCTGGTGATTACGGAAACACATCTCAATGCCGGAAATCGCACCCAAGGCGGAGCGCTTTTTACACTGGCCGACCTCGCCTTGGCAGCGGCAGCCAATTCTCACGGCACACTGGCTTTCTCACTGTCTTCCAATATCACTTTCCTGCGTAGCAGCGGTCCGGGCGACATATTATATGCCGAAGCCCGCGAACGGTACATCGGACGTACTACCGGACATTATCAGATTGACATCACCAACCAGAACGGTGAGCTGGTAGCCACATTCGAGTCAAGTATCTTCAGAAAAGGAGACGCACTGCCGTTTACTTTGTAACAACAGAAGTCATCGGGTAACGATTCCCCCTTACACTTTTGAGGAAAGCTTTTGCAGAGCCGAAATTCAAATACATATCCAAACGTATGGGAAGGTGGTTCTTATCATCGGAAACGAAGAAAGTAATCACCTCCTTCTCTTTTCCTTTCTTGTACTCCACGAAAGAGAATACAAGGCAGCGGTAAATTGTATCATTATTCGCTTCTATATCTTCCTTTCCGCGATAAATCAAGGTTTGCTCCTCTACTCTGCGCCCTGTTGCCATAGGGAAAAGTATCTTCTCGCCTATCTTGTAGTCTTTAGGGTTATAAGAACGGGCTTGCGCCAAAATACTCAGCATATCAAAGATACAGCGGCTGTCGCTGTACTCCATCTCCTGCGGTTCACGCACGGGATTATGCCAGGTACGTCTCTGCTTTACGGTAGCTATACCGTCATCATACGAGAACCATGCCTCATCGACCGTATAGCGTTTTCCCTCCTCGGCTGCTTTACGAAAATAAAGCGGTTCCAGTTTATCGCTGACATAGCAAGTCAGCGTATCGCGCATTTTAAAGAAAAAATCCGTTTTCTTGCTGCCCACAGAAAGAAGATTGAAACGGTAGGCCGGTTGGAAGCGGTAAGTAGTAGCATTGGTAGTCAAGCTTGCCAGCCCTACTTTCTTCCAGATAAATTTCCAGTTAAAATACAAATCGTACATAACATGTTCGCCCGACTGAAACGCTTCGTTCTTAGCCACGCATTGAGCCTGCACAGGCATTATGCTGCACAGGCACAGAAGTCCGGCCAGCAAAAACAATCCTGCAGCCCGCTTCCGTTTAATAACTATATCCCCTACCGCTGTTACGGTTGCTGTTGTTGCGGTTATTCTGGCTTTTCTTCTTTTTCTTGTCTTCATCTGGCTTTTGTTTTTTCAGTTCATCCGGTTTTTGCTTATCCAACGGTTTTTCTTTTACGTTCCAGTCCTGAATCAAATCAAAATTGGCCTTAAATTCCAATACCTGCGGATAGTAATAAACCATTTCGGGCTGGCGCCTGGCAGCATAATCACCGGTATCCCATACCCCATTCCCATTTGTATCATTAATGAGCCGGGCTCCATATTTACCCGGATTCAAATAATAAAAATCCGCTTTTCCTTCTACAACCGGAACAGTACGTACCACCTTGTCCTGAGCATCCAGCAATTCTACAAATGCTGTAGAATCAGCTCCGGTAATGTTGAAAAATATCTGTCCGTACTCTTCCAGTTTCTTTACAGTAAACTCCTTCTTCACTTTATCGGTAAACAAACCGTACAACCCGTGAAAAGCAGTCGAGTCCACTTCAAAAACGTAACTTTCACCCGGTTTCCAGTCTGCATACAGATTGTAACGTTTCAAATCCAACGAATCCCGCATAAAGTCAAACGGCACATCCTGCCATAGTGTATCGACCTTCTGCCTTACATGCAAGGCAGTATCATTAAAGCCGGCTATCGGTTCCGTAAAGCTCAATGTGATATAGTCGTATACATCCATTGCCGAAGGCGCATACACATCCATTGCAAGGAAAGGAGTCGGTTCCGGCTCTTCTTCACCCTTTTTCCTTCTTTTCTTCTTCTCCTTCTCGGCTTTTTCCTTCTCTTCCAGTTTCTTTTCCTGCAGTTTCTGCCAGCTTACCTTCGATACGATTCTCAAAGTATCTGTCCGGGGAACCAACTGATTCAAAGTATCTGTATACAAATAACTCAAGCTCATCCTCAATGTATCTTGCTGATAAAGCAAAGAATCTTTTATCCAATAGTGAATCGTGTCGTTCCTCCCGGTTGTCTGCTCAATGACAAAAGCATCCTTTTCATCGAAATTCAACCCTTTCATCAGCGGCAGACTGTCGGCAGGAGCCGTAAAATAAAAAGAGAATTTTTCCGGAGTAAGACGTTCCGTTTTCATAAGACGCTGCGAGAAAGTTTTTTCCTTGAAACTGCGCAACAGCACATCATCCGGCAGGAAATGGGTATATTGTCTCTCTACAATCGTATCTACGGTCAAAGAGTCTCTCCACAAGGTATCCTGGCGCATACGCCTTTCCATGGAAGGGATAATAACGGAGTCATTAAAAGCTATGACCTCCGTAGGCTGGGAAAATTTAAAATTCTGGTCGGCATCCATTAAAGCATAAATACGATATTTGCCAGGAGAGACTCCACGAATGGAAAACTGTCCACGGCTATCCGTACGGCCTACACGGTCGAAAGGCAACGTGGTAAATGCCGAATCGGCTAAATTGGCATGTAATCCTACCAGTACCCCCTTTACCGGTTCCAAATTCGATGCATCAAGCAACGTACCGGCAATGGCCATTGAATCAAGCTCTGCTCCGGTAGAAAATGTATAGGTAAACCCCTGCATCGGGTTTCCTTCATTATTATCCTGAATCGCGTCGGCAAAATCGATAGTATACGTAGTATTAGCCTTTAACGTATCTTGCAGGTTGACCACTACCCTTTTACCGTTTGCCTTTATTTCCGGTTGCTGCACTTGAGGAGGTGAAATAACCACTTTTTCATTGGCTTTCTCCAGTTTGATAAACTCATCGAACTCAATAGAGATTTTACTCTTTTTGTTATGGAGTGCACCCGGCAGGGGAGAACCGGTGACAAAATGAGGTGGTTCCTCATCAATCGGACCACCTTCCAGTCGGCCCACACTGGCACAGGAATATAAAACAGCCACACTTACAGCTGCCCCTAACAACCGGCGTACAAACGGTTTCATCTTAATATGATGCTTGCAATCTAACATGATGCAAAAATAAAGGTTATCCTGCAATTAGCAGTATGCTTTACAGTATTTTAATCAAAAAACAAATATTTCCTTCAAGTATATATAAAACATAGTTAAAAATGAGGGAAATTCATACCTTATATACGGAGAAAAGAATAATTTTGCGACCGAAAACTAAACATTATGATTTAGTTTTCACCGTTATCCTTCTTCTATGATTTACACACAAAAGCTTCGGATTAACTAGAATAAAATTATACAGAGAATAAAAGAGTATGAAGAGTAGATTAGTATTATTGGCATGTTGCCTGGCACTGCTCAGCAGTTGTGGACAAGGTGACAAAAGCACGGGAAAAGCACCCGAATTTGCAGTGATTACAGTAGAAACAACCACTGCCAACCTGACAAACAGTTATCCGGCTACTATTAAAGGAAAACAAGATGTGGAAATCCGTCCGATGGTAAGCGGTTTCATCACCAAATTACATGTGGACGAGGGTTCCGTCGTACACAAAGGACAAGTATTGTTCAGCATCGACCCTGTACAATACCAGGCTGCAGTAAATTCGGCCAAGGCTGCGGTTGAAACGGCAAAAGCCGCTGTAAACACACAAGAACTTACTGTAAGCAACAAACGCACGCTGAACCAAAAGAACATCATCAGCGATTACGACCTGCAAATGGCTGAAAACCAGTTGGCACAAACCAAAGCACAATTGGCACAGGCGGAAGCGCAACTGATCAATGCTCAAAACAACCTGTCATACACCAGTGTAACAAGCCCCAGCGACGGTATTGTAGGTACTATCCCCTACCGTGTAGGTAGTTTGGTAAGCCCCTCCATGGCCACCCCGTTGACCACAGTTGCCGACATCTCCGAAATGTTCGCTTATTTCTCCATGACCGAAAGACAGCTCCTGTCACTGATACGCGAAGGCGGAAGCACCAAGGATATTCTGGCAAAGATGCCTCAGGTACAACTGCAACTGATTGACGGAACCATGTATGCCGACAGTGGTCGTGTAGAAACCATCAGCGGCGTTATCGACCAGACTACAGGTGCAGTAAATATGCGTGCCCTCTTCCCCAACAAACACAACATTCTGCGTAGCGGCGGTACAGGAAACGTAGTATTCCCCAATCCGATGGAGAATGTAATCATGATTCCTCAATCGGCCACCACAGAAATACAGGACAAGAAATTCGTATTCGTTGCACAACCTGACAACACGCTGAAAAATACCGAAATACAGGTATTCAGCCTGAATGATGGCAAATATTTTTACGTTACAGGCGGCTTGAAGGCCGGCGATAAAATCGTGATAGAAGGCGTACAGAACCTGAAAGATGGACAAAGCATCACTCCTATCACTCCTGAAGAGAAAGAGGCTGAATATCAGAAAGCCCTCAAAGACCAAAAAGAAGGTAATATCCAAACTGCGTTCAATTAACATTTAACGCCCCTAATCATTAAGTAACATGAAATTAGATAGATTTATTAATCGTCCGGTACTATCTACGGTAATCTCCATCCTGATAGTAATCCTGGGACTTATTGGTCTGGCAACGCTGCCTATCACCCAATATCCGGACATTGCACCACCGACGGTATCGGTACGCGCCACTTACCAGGGTGCCAACGCCCAAACGGTGTTGAACTCTGTCATTGCGCCGCTGGAAGACCAAATCAACGGTGTGGAGAACATGATGTACATGACTTCCAGTGCATCCAATAACGGTTCCGCCGAAATTTCCATTTACTTCAAACAGGGTACAGACCCTGATATGGCAGCCGTTAACGTACAGAACCGCGTTTCCATGGCTCAGGGTTTGCTACCGGCCGAAGTAACCAAAGTCGGTGTGACTACGCAGAAGCGACAGACATCCATGTTGATGGTATTCTCCATTTACGATGAGAAAGACCAGTACGACATCGAATTCCTTGAGAACTATGCCAACATCAACCTTATTCCGGAAGTAAAGCGTGTAAACGGTGTGGGTGATGCCACCGTGCTCGGTCAGGACTACTCCATGCGTATCTGGCTGAAACCGGATGTAATGGCACAATACAAGTTGATTCCTAACGATGTAGCCGGTGCACTGGCCGAACAAAATATCGAAGCGGCTCCCGGACAGTTTGGTGAACGCGGCAACCAAAGCTTCCAATACACCATCCGCTACAAAGGCCGTCTTCAACAGCCGGAAGAATTTGAGAATATCGTAATCAAAGCCCTTGAGAACGGTGAAGTTCTCCGTTTGAAAGACATTGCCGATATTGAACTCGGACGTCTGTCCTACAACTTCAATAATACGGTAAACGGCCATAAGGCAGTATCCTGTATCGTATACCAGATGGCAGGAACCAATGCTACGCAGACTATCAGTGACCTGGAAGAAGTACTTGGAAAAGCATCCGAAACGCTGCCTTCCGGTTTGAAAATCAATATCGCCCAAAGTGCCAATGACTTTCTGTTCGCTTCTATCCATGAAGTAATCAAAACATTGATTGAGGCGTTCATCCTCGTGTTCATCGTAGTGTATATCTTCCTGCAAGACATGCGCTCTACGCTGATTCCTGCCATTGCCATTCCGGTAGCTTTGATTGCTACTTTCTTCGTACTGCAACTGATCGGCTTCAGTATTAACCTGCTGACACTCTCGGCTATGGTGCTTGCCATCGCAATTGTAGTGGATGACGCCATAGTTGTCGTCGAAGGTGTCCATGCCAAGCTCGACCAGGGATATAAATCGGCACGGACTGCATCTATCGACGCCATGAGCGAGCTGGGCGGCGCTATCATTTCCATTACATTAGTGATGATGTCCGTGTTTGTGCCGGTAAGTTTCATGGGTGGTACAGCCGGTACATTCTACCGCCAGTTCGGTCTTACAATGGCCATCGCCATCGGTTTCTCCGCATTGAACGCCTTGACACTGAGTCCGGCCTTGTGTGCCATCTTCCTGAAACCGCACAACAGTGATGCCACCATGAAAGAACGAATCGGTGTCGCAACTAAAGAGGCACGTAAAATCATGATAGCCCGTTATGTGGATTCTATCGGCAGAATGATGCGTCCCGGCCTTACACTGCTCTTTACTACAATCGCCATTTTGGGTATGATTTTCGGTTTGTTCAACTTTGAGAACCATCCTGTACTCTGTCTGGTAATGATCGTTATCAGCGTATTGGCATTAGCAGGTATGACTACGGATAAGTTCAAACACTCTTTCAACGCATCCTACGACTCCATCCTGGGTAAATACAAGAAACAAGTGCTCCGCTTTATCCAGAAGAAATGGCTCTCCGGCGGTATTGTGGTAGGTTCCATTGTACTGTTGATGGTGTTTATGAACATCACACCGACAGGTATGGTGCCCAACGAAGACACCGGTACCATCATGGGTGTAGTAACGCTTCCTCCCGGTACTTCACAAGAACGTGCCATGGAAGTGCTGAACCGTGTAGACAGTCTCGTTGCAGCCGACCCTGCGGTAGAATCGCGTACGGTAATTTCCGGTTTCAGCTTCATCGGTGGTCAGGGACCTTCCTACGGTTCGCTCATTATCAAGCTGAAAAATTGGGAAGAACGTTCCACTATGCAGAATTCAACGGTAGTTTACGCCACACTTTTCATGCGTGCGCAAAAAATCATCAAGGAAGCACAGGTACTGTTCTTTGCTCCGCCTATGATTCCGGGTTATTCGGCATCCAGCGATATCGAACTGAACATGCAGGATAAAACCGGTGGCGACCTGAACCACTTCTTCGATGTAGTGAACGACTATACTGCCGCACTGGAAGCACGTCCGGAAATCAACTCCGCAAAGACCAGTTTCAACCCTAACTTCCCGCAATATATGTTGGATATCGATGCTGCTGCCTGTAAGAAAGCAGGCCTCAGCCCAAGCGACATCCTCAGCACCATGCAGGGATATTTCGGTGGACTTTACGCTTCTAACTTCAATAGCTTCGGTAAAATGTACCGTGTCATGATTCAGGCAGAACCGAATGCAACCAAAAATCTGGAATCACTCTCCAGTATCAAGGTGCGTAACGGCAATGAGATGGCTCCCATCACCCAGTTCGTATCCGTCAAGAAGGTATACGGTCCGGATATCATCAGCCGTTTCAACCTTTACACATCTATGAAAGTGATGGTGGCTCCTGCCAGCGGTTATACATCCGGTCAGGCACTTGCTGCCATTGCAGAAGTGGCCAAAGAGAACCTGCCTGCCGGTTTTGCCTACGAACTCGGCGGTATGGCACGTGAGGAAGCCGAAACCAGCGGTAGCACAACCGGTTTGATTTTTGTGCTCTGTTTCGTATTCGTTTACCTGTTGTTGAGTGCACAATATGAAAGTTATATTCTTCCGCTCTCCGTATTGCTCTCCGTACCATTCGGATTGTTGGGTAGCTTCCTGTTTGTCAGCGGCATCGGTTCATTGGGTAACATTCCTGCATTGAAAATGATTTTGGGAACCATGTCTAACGACATCTACATGCAGATTGCACTTATCATGCTGATGGGTCTGTTGGCCAAGAACGCCATCCTGATCGTAGAGTTCGCCCTCGACCGCCGCAAAATGGGTATGAGCATTACATGGGCTGCCGTGCTGGGTGCCGCCGCCCGTCTGCGTCCTATCCTGATGACTTCTCTGGCAATGATTGTCGGTCTGCTCCCGTTGATGTTTGCTTCCGGTGCAGGAGCCAACGGTAACCGTACACTGGGAACTTCGGCTATCGGCGGTATGTTAATCGGTATGATTCTGCAGATATTCATCGTACCTGCCCTGTTCGTTGCTTTCCAATATCTCCAGGAGAAGGTTAAACCGATGGAATGGGAAGATGTGGATAACTCGGATGCAGAACCTGAGATTGAACAATATACAAAATAGTGATTAGCGTTTAACGATTAATGGATAGTGGACATCCACAAGCAAATTACTAATTATTAAACACTAACCGCTAAACACTAAAATATAGTTTATCATGAAGAAAATAATAATTCTGATGTGCGCAACTGCTTTATTGAGCAGTTGCCATATCTACAAATCATACGACAGACCCGAAGATATTACAGTAGAAGGCCTATATCGGGACACCATTGCCGGTGGCGATACACTTGCCGCAGATACTGCCAATTTCGGTAATCTGCCCTGGAAAGAAGTGTTTACGGATGCACAGTTACAGACACTTATCGAACAGGCATTGACCAACAATGCCGACCTTCGCAGTGCTGCACTCACCGTAAAGCAGGCTCAGGCAGCACTGATGTCCGCACGTCTGGCTTATGCTCCCATGCTGGCTCTCTCTCCGCAAGGAACGGTAAGCAGCTTCGACAAAGGTAAAGCCACACAGACGTATTCGCTTCCTGTGACAGCAAGCTGGCAGATAGATCTGTTCGGTCAGTTGCTGAACCCCAAGCGTAAGGCTCAAGTCTCACTGAAACAGACACAGTTCTATGAACAGGCTGTACAGACACAAGTGATTGCAAACGTAGCCAATATGTACTATACGCTGCTAATGCTCGACCGCCAGTTGCAAATAAGCGAAAGCACCTGTGACATCCTGAAACGCAACCTTGAAACCGTAGAAGCAATGAAAGAGGCTGCTATGGCTAACAGTGCAGCCGTAGAGCAAAGCCGCACCGCCTATGCACAAGTACTGGCTTCCCTGCCCGATATCTGCCAAAGCATCCGTGAAACGGAAAACGCACTATGCCTGATGCTGAACCAACCTGCACAGAGCATTGCACGTGGTACATTGGAACAGCAGCAGTTACCTGCCGAATTCTCTACCGGTATTCCTTTGCAACTGTTGTCCAACCGTCCCGATGTAAAAGCTGCTGAAATGTCACTGGCAGCAAGCTACTACGACACCAACAGCGCACGTGCAGCTTTCTATCCGCAAATCACCTTAAGCGGTTCTGCCGGCTGGACCAACAGTGCAGGTTCCGCTATTATCAATCCAGGAAAGCTGCTGGCATCCGCTATCGGTTCGCTCACACAACCTCTGTTCTACCGCGGTGCCAACATTGCCCGGTTGAAACAAGCAAAGGCACAGGAAGAGCAAGCCAAAATCCAGTTCCAGACCACACTGCTCAAGGCCGGAAATGAAGTAAGCAATGCTTTGTATCAATATCAAATGACCTCGGACAAAGCCATTTCACGTGAAATTCAAGTGAATTCTGCCCGTAAAGCTGCGGAAGATACAAAAGAATTGTTTAACTTAGGCACGTCAACCTATTTGGAAGTCTTGTCCGCCGAACAGTCTTACCTCAGCGCACAGCTTTCGGAAGTGGCCGACACCTTCGACCGCATGCAGTCTGTAATCAGCCTGTATCAAGCATTAGGCGGAGGAAGAGAATAATATCAGTTACGGGTTATGGGTTATAAGTTATTTTTGACGGCTCATCTCCCATAACTCATAACTTATAATTTATAACTCATAACT
The DNA here is from genome assembly GCA_958432865.1 of Bacteroides stercoris. Classification (GTDB taxonomy): domain Bacteria; phylum Bacteroidota; class Bacteroidia; order Bacteroidales; family Bacteroidaceae; genus Bacteroides; species Bacteroides stercoris_A. The sequence goes on along the minus strand of CAUAWO010000008.1, from coordinate 71,744 downwards.
AATTACTATGATTAGTCCATTAGCATCTGTAGATTCTACCGCAAAAATCGGTAAGAATGTAACCATTCAGCCTTTCGCTTACATCGAAGGAGATGTGGAAATCGGTGACGACTGCGTGATTATGTCAAATGCAAGTATCCTCAAGGGTACGCGTTTAGGTAAAGGAAATAAAGTACACCATGGTGCCGTACTGGGTAGTGAACCGCAAGATTTTCATTACACAGGCGAAGCAAGTCGGTTGATTATCGGTGACAACAACGACATTCGTGAAAATGTGGTTATCAGCCGTGCTACGCACGAAAGCGGATGTACGCGCATTGGCGATAGTAACTATCTAATGGACGGTGTTCACCTCTGCCACGACGTACAAGTAGGCAATCACTGTGTACTGGGAATTAAGAGCACAGTGGCTGGAGACTGCCACATAGACGACTGTACAATCCTGAGCAGTAATGTTATCCTACATCAGAATTGTCACATAGGCAGTTGGGTATTGATTCAGGCAGGTTGCCGCATCTCAAAAGATGTACCGCCTTATGTTATAATGAACGGCAATCCGGCAGAATATCACGGTATCAATGCGGTGGTACTCCAGCATAAGCATCAGGTTACCGAGCGTATTCTGCGCCATATAGTCAATGCTTACCGCCTGGTATATCAAGGGAATTTCAGCATACAGGACGCTTTACAGAAGATTGAAGATCAGGTTCCAATGAGTGATGAGATACATAATATCATCAACTTTATCCGTAACTCAAAAGGTATTGTAAAGTAAACCTCGGCATATAAGAAAAAAGGCTTGCAGAAGTCCTGTGAATAAGACATCTGCAAGCCTTTTTTCTTATATGCCGGTTTTATTGCTATTCAGAGTATTATACCCCTCGTACCTACTTGAAACGCAACATCCCAAAAAATTCCGGACAATGGAAGTTCGGCTTTTCCAAATCAATGGGATTCCATGACAGGAAATGAGGAGTCTGCAACTTATCACCGCATTTATAGAAATTGGCACGAATGGCCTTACCGTCCAATGAGGTGATATTATGCATAAAGAAAGCGGAATAAGGTATCACCAAAGCCACTTCCCAACTGCAATCTCCTATCCGTTCCTCAAAATCTTCCTGCCCCAAAGAAGACCAACGCTGCACTTTATCAAGTACTTCCTGCGGTGCATGTTGACGGTTGGAGCGTCCTGCTCCCGCACCGATAAGCAATCTTCCAACACAGTTACATTCCATATTATAATATACTCCGTCTCCGGCAGGAATAGAAAAGAACTCCACACAGGCATCTTCCCAAACCGGCCCGTTGTCTTTGCCCGCTACTGCGCGTACGCTGGCTTCTTTCACTTTATAATGAATCAGGATAGCGTTGTCCGTATAAGCAATACGGAACTTTACGTCCGGACAGTATGGATATGCCGCCCAATTCACTGTATTAACCGGCTGAAAAGCCACTTTTTCTTCATCCAAAAGAGCAGGCACCGCTTCTACCGGTATATTTGCCATACTCACTTTCTTGACATCCAGTTCTTTCATCATCTTATTTTTAGGAGTTAATGCGAATAAGGGTAAGACACAGCAACCCATCATCGCCGCCATTATACACCTTTTCAAATGCATGAAGCTATGAATTTCTGCATTTCCGGAGTATGTTCTTCTACGCTTTGAAGCAGTTTGAATTGAGCCTTTGTGCGCACCAGGTTATGTTCCGGATATTGAATTTTATAATAAGTATCGCCATTGATATAGTCGGCCAGGAAACGCACGCACTGCATATAAGGGAACAGAGCAGCCGCATAGGGCAGGTTCTCTATCTCTACCGGCAGCAGGAAAGATTTGGCCGATTCCAGATAGCCTTTTGTGAATGCCTTGAATATTTCCATATTGAAATTCACATTCGCAAGGTCTTTATCATCTTCCAAACCGGTATTGGCTCCCGAACGCAGGAAATCGCCAAAGTCGGAAAAGACGAAACTGGGCATTACGGTATCGAGGTCGATGACACAAAGTACATTGCCACTTTCGTCAAACATCATATTATTGACTTTCGTATCACAATGGCAAACCCGCTTAGGTAACTTGCCTTCACGATGCAGGCGCTCCGCTTTGCACATTTCTTCTGCACGGCGCTCTATCTCATCCAGAAAATACCGTACTTCCTTTACACGTCCGGCAGCATCGGCCGCCACGGCATCGCGAAGCTGTTTCAAACGGAATTCCATATTATGGAAGTCGGGAATCGTCTCGCCCAGTTTATCGGGAATATCGGCAAGCATTGCCTGGAAATTACCGAAAGCTACGCCTGCATAATACGAATATTCGGGGTTAACCGTTTCGTAGGTCCTTGCATTGGGAATAAACGCCATGACACGCCAATAACTCTCACCATCATGCCAATAAGTCTTTCCTGTATCGGCAGGAAAGAAATGCAGCACCTTACGTTCAATGTCTTTCTCGCCTTTCTCTTCCAGTTTCTTACGGATATGAGTGGTTACGGCATTGATATTGGCCTGCAACATTTCTACGTTTTGGAAAATGGCATGATTGATACGCTGCAATACATAATCGGGGGCATCAGCCTCGAGAGTGCTTACTTTATAGGTGTCATTAATAAGACCGGCCCCTAAAGGATTGATTTCTTGAACTGTACCCTGCAATTGAAAATGAGATACGATAGATAAAAGGTCTTTCATGATAATAAATAAATTAATTTATGATACAAATATACGCTCTTTATTACATATAATAAGTTTATTATTGTCCGATGAACATCCAAAAATATACATTTAAACAAACATAACCGCAAAATCCAAATAATAAATGAGAATCTTTGTACAAAATATCCTTATATTTGTGACTGAAACCTTAAAAATGACTCAACGTGCAGAAGCTTATCATCAGATTATTCTTTATTTTAGCGAGTGCGGCTTTCGCAAATGTGTATGGGCAGAACATAACCTTTAACCACCTTACCACCGACGACGGATTATCTCAGTTTTCCGTAAACAGCTTATATGTTGATGAAAACGGCATCCTATGGATTGGCACACGCGAAGGGTTGAACCGTTACAATGGAGACGATATACAGACCTACAAGCTACAGAAGAACAATCCCAACAGCCTTTTCTGCAATACCGTATCCCGCATTACGGGCAATCATAACGGGAAAATATATCTGCTCTGCACCGAAGGAGTGGCGGAATTCAACCTTGCCACCCAAAAATTCACTACGTTAATACAAGGCAATATCAACAGCATCTATTACAATGACGGACTTTTTATCGGCAAAAAGAATGAAATATACCGTTATAACGAGGAAACTGGAAATTTCGACCTTTACTATCAACTCCCGGACCGAAATCTGGAAATAGTCTGTATACACATCAATAAGGATGTACTATGGCTGGGAACAACAACCAACGGCGTATACTGCCTGAATATTGACAAAAAAGAACTGACGCATCCCATTCAGAAAGGAAATATTACCAGTTTTTATCAGGACAGCGAAAGTGAATTGTGGATTGGCAGTTGGGAAGAAGGACTGTTCCGTGTAAAAGCAGACGGAACAATAGAAAACTTCAAATACAATGCCAAAGACCCACACAGTCTCTCCTCCAATTTCGTCAGGGCCTGCTGTGAGGACAATTTGGGCAATATATGGATAGGTACTTTCAACGGATTAAACCGATACAATAAAATAACCGGATTATTCCAGAACCATACAGCCAATGACACACAAGCCGACGGGCTCACCCACTCTTCCATCTGGTGTATCGTAAAAGATAACCAAGGTACACTTTGGTTGGGAACCTATTTCGGCGGTGTCAACTACTTCAATCCGGAATATGAAATCTACACCCGTTATTCCTACTCTTCCAACGAGAAGAAAGGGCTGAGCAATCCGGTTGTAGGACGCACCATTGAGGATAGAGACGGCAATCTGTGGATAGGAACCGAAGGCGGCGGACTGAATTATTACAACCGCCGCACACGCGAATTCAAATGGTATCGCCCACAGGAAGGACGTAACAGCATTTCGCATAATAATGTAAAAGCGCTTTATTATGATGCCGATAAAGAAATTATATGGATAGGCACTCATTTGGGCGGTCTTAACAAACTGGATATACGCTCAGGGCATTTTACCCATTACCGCATGGAAGAAGGTAATCCTAACACTCTTCCATCAGACATTATCCGCGATATCATTCCCTACAAAAGCCTGCTGATTATAGCCACACAAAACGGAGTATGCCTCTTTGACCCCGCTAACGGACAATGCCAACAACTGTTCAAAGATAGCAAAGAAGGAAAATCCATTAAAATGGTAGCAGATGTCACATTCGATTCGGAGGGTACACTATGGATTGCTGCCACTGGAGAAGGAGTATTCAGTTATCGTTTTGACACCTGCAGACTGACAAACTACCGCCATGATGCCACCAACCCGAACAGTCTCAGCAATAACAATGTGAACAATATAACGCAAGATAGCAAAGGCAACCTGTGGTTCTCCACCTCGGGTAGCGGTCTGGACTTATATCGCCCCGCAACCAATGATTTTGAAAATTTCGACAAGGAAAGGAACGGTCTGGCCAGTGACTGCATTTATGAAACACAAGAATCTCCCAGCAGCGGCAAATTACTGCTCATCACCAACGAAGGATTCTCCATCTTTAACTACAAAAATAAGACTTTTAATAATTACAGTGCTGAAAACGGTTTCCCGTTGACAGCCGTCAACGAAAATGCACTCTGTGTCACCTGCGACGGTGAAATATTTCTGGGAGGCATACAAGGCATGATTTCTTTCCATGAAATGGAACTGAACTTTACCCCAAAACCTTATAAGATTATCCTCTCACGGCTCATCGTCAACGGTAGGGAAATCTCTGTAGGAGATAAAACCGGCATCTTGCAGCACTCTTTATGCCACACCGGAGAGATAACCCTCAATGCAGACCAAAGCATGTTCAGTATAGAGTTTGCCACATCCAATTACATACCTGCCAACAAAGACGATATTATTTACAGACTGGAAGGCTTTTCCAATGAATGGACAAGCACGCGAGGGCTGCATACCATTACTTACACCAATTTGAATGCAGGCACTTACACATTGCTCATCAAGCCGGAAGGAAAAGACGAAAACCTTTGTCCGCAAGCACAGCTCACCATTCATGTATTGCCGCCGTACTACAAAACAACACTTGCCTACTTCATATATATTATCATAACGGGAGCGGTTCTGTGGTATCTGATACGCGCCTACAAATCAAAAATCAAACTACGCGAATCTTTGAAATACGAACAGAAACATATTCAGGATGTAGAAGCGCTGAACCAATCCAAATTGCGCTTCTTCACCAACATCTCGCATGAGTTCCGCACTCCTCTGACTCTTATTGTGGCTCAGGTAGAAACCTTGCTGCAATTACAGAACTTCACACCTGCCATCTACAACAAGATATTGGGCATTTATAAAAACAGTATCCAGCTACGCGAGCTAATAACCGAATTACTCGACTTCCGCAAGCAGGAACAGGGCCATATGAAGATTAAAGTCAGTCCGCACAACATCGTGAATTTTCTGTATGAAAACTATCTGCTGTTCCTTGAATATGCCAGTGCCAAACAAATCAACTTCAATTTTGAAAAAGAGACTGACGAACTCGAAGTATGGTACGACCAGAAGCAAATGCAGAAAGTTATCAATAACCTCTTATCCAATGCTATCAAGCATACGGAAAAAGAAGATACCATTACGCTCAGTGTAAAGGAAGAACGGAATAACGTTATAATTTGTGTAAAAGATACGGGAAGCGGTATCGATGCAAAGGAGATAGATAAGATATTCGACCGCTTTTATCAGATAGAACCGACCGGTTCTACTGATGCCGGCAAGAGCGGCACTGGTATAGGACTGGCTTTGACCAAAGGTATTATAGAATTACATCATGGTTCCATCCGTGTAGAAAGCGAACTTGGCAAAGGTACAAGCTTTATCGTTACACTACGCTTGGGTAACGAATTCTTTACAGAAGAACAAATCAACCGGAATCCGGATTGCGTACATCAGATTGAAATTTCCAAATCCGAAGCAGATGCTTTCCTGAAAACCGAACTGGAAGAAAATGCTCCCATCAAACGTATTCCGGATGCCAAACTATTGATTGTAGAGGATAATGAGTCCATCCGCGAAATGCTTGCCAACATCTTCAAGCCATTCTATCAGATATTGATGGCAGCCAACGGAGAAGAAGGCTGGGAACTGGTACGCAGTGAAATGCCCTGCATTGTGGTAAGCGATGTGGTCATGCCCAAAATGTCGGGTACAGAACTATGCAAACTCATAAAAACGGATTTCAACACCTGCCATATCCCCGTAGTGTTATTGACTGCACGCACTGCCATTGAATCGAATATCGAAGGATTGCGGATCGGCGCGGACGATTACATAACCAAACCGTTCAATACAAACTTACTGATATCCCGCTGCAACAACCTGGTGAATTCACGCATCCTCTTACAGGAAAAATTCAGCAAGCAACCGCAAACGGCTGCACATATGCTTGCTACCAATCCGATTGACAAAGACATTCTGGACCGTGCCATGTCTATCATCGAACAACATCTGGACGACACAGAATTCAATGTCAATGTCTTTGCCAGAGAAATGGCAATGGCGCGCACCAACCTGTTCACCAAACTGAAGGCCATTACAGGACAAACCCCAAACGAATTTATACTGACTATCCGTTTGAAGAAAGGTGCTTTGATGTTGCGCAATAATCCGGAACTGAACATTACGGAAATTTCCGATAAGATAGGATTCAGTTCCTCACGCTACTTCAGCAAGTGCTTTAAGGACATCTATCATGTCAGCCCGCTGGCTTATCGCAAAGGAGAGGAAGCTGATAAAGACGAGGAAGAAGCAGTAAATGAAAAATAAGAATTCTGCACTTTTGTACTTTTTATGATTCCGTGTGTACTCTTTTATACACACAGACCGAAAGATAGCGCATATCTTTGGACTTGGAATAAAACTTTAAAGTCCAAAGGCTATGAAATATTTATCTAATCTTCTACCGTATCTTCCAAGTACGGTCCTTTTGATAGGATGTGGCAATCCGTCTAAACAAGAAGCCAAGAGTGACCAACCGCAAAAGCCTAATGTTATCTACCTGATCGCTGACGACTTGGGCATCGGCGACCTCAGCTGCTACGGTGCCACTAAAATAAGTACCCCGAATATAGACCGCCTTGCCGGTCAGGGTATGCAATTCACCAATGCATATGCCACCTCTTCCACAAGTACCCCTTCCCGCTTCGGACTGCTTACAGGTATGTATCCCTGGCGGCAAGAGAACACAGGCATTGCACCGGGTAATTCCGAACTGATTATTGATACAGCTTGTGTCACAATGGCCGATATGTTCAAGGAGGAAGGCTATTACACCGGAGCCGTCGGCAAATGGCATTTGGGATTAGGTCCTAAAGGTGGCACGGACTTCAATCGCGAAATCAGGCCGAATACTCAAGACATAGGCTTCAACTATGAATTTATCATTCCTGCCACAGTAGACAGGGTTCCTTGTGTGTTCGTAGAAAATGCCCATGTTGTAGGGCTTGATCCCCAAGATCCCATTACTGTCAGCTACCAGCACAAAGTGGGCGACTGGCCTACAGGACTTGAAAATCCTGAATTGGTAAAGATGAAACCCAGCCAGGGACATAATAATACCATTATCAACGGTATCCCCCGTATCGGTTGGATGACCGGTGGCAAATCTGCTCTTTGGGTGGATGAAGATATTGCAGATATCATTACCGGAAAAGCCAAAGATTTTATCGTTGCACATAAAAACGAACCTTTCTTCCTGTATATGGGTACACAAGATGTACACGTTCCCCGAGTCCCCCATCCGCGTTTTGCAGGGAAAAGCGGTTTAGGACCGCGTGGTGACGTTATTTTACAACTGGACTGGACAGTCGGCGAGATCATGCACACCCTCGATAGTCTGGATATTGCTGATAATACAATCTTCGTATTATGCAGCGACAACGGTCCCGTCATTGATGATGGTTATCAAGACCAGGCCTTTGAATTGCTGAACGGTCACACCCCCATGAAACATTACCGGGGCGGCAAGTATAGCGCATTCGATGCCGGAACCCGTATTCCATTTATCGTACGCTGGCCGAATGGTATCAAACCGGGCAAACAACAGGCTCCATTTTCCATGATTGATGTATATGCTTCATTTGCAGCCCTGCTGAATCATGAACTTCCTACAGGTGTTGCCCCTGACAGCCGCGACCAACTCAACAACTTCCTTGGCACGGATACCATCGGGTGCGACTATGTGGTACAACAGAATCTGAATAATACTCTATCCATCATTCAGAATAACTGGAAATACATCGAACCGAGTGACAAACCGGCTTTGGAACATTGGACTAAAATGGAAACGGGAAACAATCCCCAACCACAACTTTATGACTTATCTGTAGACCCTTCCGAAAAAGAAAATTTGGCTGGAACTCACCCAGATAAAGTAAAAGAGCTGGCTATTCTGTTGGAAAAAGTAAAAGCTGCAAAAACCAAGTAAATAAGGACTAAGCAGAGCACCGATTGTCCGCAGATAATGTACAATATCAGATTATTTGCGGACAATTAGTGAATATCTCTACCTTTATTAGCCTATACTTTTGCGAAGAGATTTTCCGATTTTGAACAAGACTGATAAAAGCCTTTTTTTAAATAACCAATTAAATTAATATTTATGAAACAGAAATCTAATCTATTCAAAACATTAGGTATTATGTTGCTCTTTGTGCTATTCGCCACACAAGCTAATGCACAAAACATTACAGTAACAGGTACAGTAAGTGACAATTTAGGTCCTGTGATTGGTGCCTCCATACAAGTGGAAGGAACCAGCAACGGATGTATTACAGACATTGACGGAAATTACACACTTCCCAACGTACCGTCCAATGCGACTCTTGTATTCTCGTATATCGGTTATCAGACCCAAAAAATAGCAGTAGCCGGCAAAACGCATATTAACGTAACGCTAAGTGAAGACAGTCAATTATTGCAAGAAGTGGTGGTAGTGGGCTATGGCGTTCAACGTAAAAGTGACTTGACCGGTGCGGTGGCTTCCGTAAAGACAGCCGATGCATTAAAAAGTACCCCGACAGGTAATGTATCCGATGCCTTGCAAGGGCGTATGGCCGGTGTATCCGTACTCTCAGGTTCCGGTGACCCCAGCGGCGACAACACCATCCGCGTCCGTGGTATCAACTCTATTACGGCAGAAACAGGACCGCTTGTTGTAATTGACGGATTCATCGGTGGTTCTCTCCAGTCATTGAACCCTGCGGATATCGCCTCCATTGAGGTATTAAAAGACGCTTCAGCAACAGCCGTATACGGTTCACGCGGTGCCAATGGTGTTATCCTGGTAACGACCAAAAATCCTGAAAAGGATAAGCTAACTGTCTCTTTCAACGCATTTGCCAATATTAAAACCGTTGCCAAATACCCCGATAACCTCTCTCCGTACGAATATGCCAACTTGGTAAACGATTACGGTAAAGAATACTTTGGCTATGGCGATAATCATTTTTACAGCCCGGAACAACTCGAAGCATTCAAATCCGGCAAGGCAGGATATGACTATTCAAGAGAAATTTTCCGTAGCCCGGCAGTTACTCAGAACTATGAACTTTCCATTGCCGGTGGTGGTGAAAAAACAACGTTCTTAGCCTCTCTCCGTTATCAGGACGACCAAGGTATCATTAAAGAATCAGGAAGCCAAATCTACAGCTGGCGTTTAAAGGTAGATACCAAAATCAAGAAATGGCTGAAAGCAGGTTTGAATATATACGGTCACTATCGTGAAACAAGCAAACCCCGTATTACCGAATACGATGGCTTGATACAGCAAAGCATGTACTTTCCAAGTACCATCGAACCCAAAAACGAAGAAGGAGAATATAACAATAGCTTCTTCGATGGTGGCAAGGCATACAATCCTATGGGATACATCTGGGAATCCAGCAACTCTAACAAAACAATCAATAACCGCATACAGGGCTATGTCCAGTTCGATATTCTGGACGGTTTGAGTTTCCGCTCTCAACTAGGCGTGCTTTTTGATAACAGACTGAATACTTCGGTAGAAAACGAAGACAGTTATTATTCCTACAAAAACAGTCTGACTCAAGGACAGGCACGTAGCTATTGGAATACTTCATGGCTGAATACCAATACTTTGAGTTATGTAAAGGAATTCAATGAAAATCACCGTATCAATGCAACTGCCGTATTCGAGCAGTCTTATGACAACAACTACAACCATACCGGTACAGGATATAACTTAGACTATATCGACATGATCGGTGTCAATAATCTGGCATGGTCCGATTCAAACCTCGCAGCCATTGCATCCGACCGCAGCATCAATACCCTTATGTCAGGAATGTTACGTGTCAACTATGTATTCATGAACCGTTACATGCTTACCGCCTCTATCCGTGCCGATGGTTCCTCACGTCTGAAAGATAAATGGAGTTACTTCCCTTCTGCTGCATTGGCATGGGATTTGAAGCAAGAAAATTTCTTGAAGGAGAATAGTTTCATCGACCAACTGAAACTCCGTTTGGGATACGGCTCCGTAGGAAACCAAGCTGTAGAGGCTTACCGTATCTATTCCAAAATGACGCCTGTTACCGTTACTACTCCAAACGGGAGTTCTTCTACCGCCTATAAGATAGACCGACCGGCTGCTCCTTTCCTAAAATGGGAACGCAACGACCAGTTCAATGTCGGAGTTGATTTCGGTATTCTGAACGGTCGCGTACGCTTAACAGCAGACTGGTATAGCAAATTGTCAAAAGATATTTTGCTGGAAGTGGCACGTCCCTCACACATGGGATATACTGCCATCCTTGATAACGCAGGTGAAATCAAGAACACAGGTGTTGAGTTTACAATCAGTGCAGATCCTTTCAGTGATAAAGAATTCAGCTGGCACACAGACCTGACGTTATCTCACAACAAAGGTACGTTCAACAAGATTCCGACAGCCAACCACCGCCAACAACAGGCCGGAAACTTCCAAAACCAGATATTCCAAATGATTGAAGGAGAGAAGTTAGGTTCATTCTGGGGATACACATTCGCAGGAGTATGGCAGGAGGATGATGTAAATGCTCCATTCGTAGATGCCAATGGTCAAACAAACGGCAAAACCAACGGAGAAGTGTACAAAGTAAAACCGGGTAACTCCAAATATGTAGATGTCAATAAAGACGGCGTATACAATGATGCAGACCAAGGCATTATCGGATGCGGACAACCGACATTCAACTGGGGCTGGAACAATACATTCAATTACAAAAACTTTGACTTCTCGTTCTTCGTAGTAGGTTTCCATGGATTTGACATCTACAATGCCACTCACCAAATGGGATATAACCTGATTAAGAGCCAACAAATGGCAGGCGTAACCCCTATGCGCGAGTTGCTGAACCGTTGGACACCGACCAACACCAATACAGATATACCGGGATTCGTGAAAGGCGGAACTGAAAATAAAGACTTCTTCAGCACGCGTTTCGTTGAAAACGGAAGTTTCATCAAGATGAAAAGCATCACATTAGGTTATACTCTTCCTGAAGCAACCTGCCGTTCATTGGGTATCAACAACCTGCGTGTATATGCCTCCGTACAGAATCCATTCCACATCACCAAATACTCCGGTCTGGACCCGGAAGCTACTATGGGTAGTCCTTTGGTACAAGGTGTTGATTGGGGAGCCTATCCTAACAGCCGCAATTATTTAATCGGTCTGAATTTCTCATTCTAATGAATAACCTACTTAAATAAGAACAACATGAAGAAATTAATATATTTAACAGCAGTTGCCGGAAGTTTATTACTGACGACCTCTTGCGTAGACCTCACACAAGAACCCGAATCCTTTATCACAGAAGAAGAATACTGGAATACGGTAGACCAAGCAAGCCTTGAAAAAGCGGCAGACGCCCTTTACAGCGATTTATGGCAAGGAAATTACGGATTCAACAGCCGTCTGCAACGCATCAATGTATGTGCGGATGATATTACCTACCGTGCAGCCAAGGCCAATAACGAACTGGCTTATTATAGCAGACTGACTCCGAATCTTACAGCTAATGATGCTGACTTCTCAACTACTTGGACCCTGTTCTATAAGGTCATCAGCAGTTCCAACAAAATTATCAAGGGAACTACTATCCCCACCAACGAAAAAGAAGCCAAAGCATTTAAAGAAGTATTGGGCGAAGCCTATTTCATGCGCGGTCTTTCCTATTTCTATCTGACCCGTCTGTATGGCGATGTGCCTTTATTACTGGAAAACGATGAGGCAACCATCACCATGCCGAGAACATCAGTTGCCGAAATATACGATAAAGCGATTATTCCCAGTCTGACTACAGCTACCGAATGGTTGCCCAACAAAGGACGTAGCGGCAACAGCACTCCCTCAAAATGGGCCGCAAAAGCATGCTTGGCAGATGCTTATATGACAATGGCAGGATGGCCGTTAAACAAAGGAACCGAATATTACGGTCTGGCAGCAGCCCAAGCCAAAGAAATCATGGACAATAAGGCCCAAGCCGGTCTTGTACTGACAGCCGAATATTCCGATTTATGGAAAGAAGACAAGAAAACAGAAACCAACGAAGTAATGTTTGCCCTGCAACATAGTGCCAAACATAAGATAGCAAGTAACTACGGTAAATCTTACTATCCGAGCGATTATTCTCCTAATGCAGGATGGGCAGACTATTACGGCAATGAAGATTTCTTCAAGGCGTATCCCAATGATGACCGCAAAGAATGGAACTATATGACAGAATGGAAAATAAAAAGCGGAGAGATTATCCCATATACCGAAAGTGCAGACAAACTTCCCGCCATCTCCAAGTACTATGATTATGACGAAGGAGCCCCCGGTAAAAGTGCACAATCAAACGGTATAACTTGTATTTACCGCTATGCAGAAGTTCTTTTAATGTACGCCGAAGCTTCTACCCGTGCTACAAACTCTGTGAACCAAGATGCCCTGAATGCTATCCAGGAGGTACAGAAACGCGCCGGTTATCAAAACAGGCAAATAGAACTGACCACAACAACCGAACCTGCCGCATTCTTAACAGCCGTATCCAACGAACGCGGTTGGGAATTCTTTGCAGAAATGAAACGCTGGTTCGAACTGGTACGTTTGGAAAAAGTAAAAGAGGTGCGTGCTGAAGAATGGGATGCTTCCACTTTCAACACAAATCACCATTACTATTTCCCGGTACCTTATCAACAGGTAGACCTTGCCGGCTGGACCAATAATGCAGGATATTAATATACCACAAAACTTCTAACCTTATTTTTATTTGCAATAATCTGATAAACAGACCTTAATCAATTTAACATGTAAAGAGGGAAGGATCGTGAGATTCTTCTCTCTTTTTCTTATAAACAATATACCCGGTATACGAAAAACCTGTATCTTTGTTCACATCCAATTAACGCTATAACATTATCACATTCATGAAAAGATATAAGCTGATACTTTTCTTTAATATTTTCATTCTTCTGACAGCATCTGCGCAAAAAATAGAAAACCTGGTTGAGTTAAAACAACAGTCGGAAAACCGTTTGTTTCACCGCCTGGATAAAGCCCCACGCACACCTGCCTTTGCATCCGAAGGTTATTGGGTATGGGGCAGCTCAATAGTAAAGGGAGATGACGGTAAATATCACATGTTCGTATCCCGGTTTCCCAAGAAATTACCATTTCATCCGGGATGGATGGTCGCGTCTGAAATTGTACATGCTGTGTCCGATATACCGCAAGGACCTTATCGTTTCAGTGATATCGCACTTCCCGCACGCGGTGCACAGTATTGGGACGGGCGTTCTACACACAATCCGCGCATATTGAAACAAAACGGTAAATATTATCTCATTTATATGGGATCTACACACCCGTTTGCCGAACCGACATACGCGCAGCTCACCTTAGACAGCCCCTGGTGCACCGTTGCCCGCGCCAATAAGCGCATCGGACTGGCTGTAGCCGATTCTCCATATGGTCCCTGGAAACGTCTGGACGAACCGATACTCAAAACCCAACCGGGTACATTCTATAGTTTCCTTACCTCAAATCCTTCTCCAATCATACAGGAAGACGGTTCAGTTCTCATGATCTTCAAAGGGCGCCATTACACTAACAATTACGAACATTCGGCAATGAGTCTCGGAATAGCCTATGCTCCTGCAATAGAAGGTCCTTACCATGTATTGAACAACAATCAGCCTATCTTTGAAGTAGACGGACAAGGTGAAGCCGAAGACCCTTTCCTATGGAAAGACACCGAAGGCTATCACATCCTATTCAAAGACCATGTAGCCAAATTTACAGGAGAACGGGGCGGTGGTGTTATGGCACACTCTGAAAACGGTATCCAGTGGACAGTAGACAAGGCTCCCAAAGCCTATTCCCGTACCATAGAATGGGAAGACGGAAAAGTGGAGATGCAAGGGCAACTGGAACGCCCCTTTATTTTCTTTGAAAACGGCAAACCTACTTACATTTTCTTTGCCACTATGGATGGTCCCGGCGGATTCGAGAATGCGTCACACTCTTGGAATATGGTTATTCCTATAAAAGATAAAGAATAAAAACGTATCTTTGCGGTTATGAACAAGAATTTATTGCCTATCCATTTCGCTCCTCTTCAAGGATATACAGATGCTGCTTACCGACAAGCACATGCTTGTATCTTCGGCGGTATCGACACCTATTATTCTCCTTTTGTACGTGTGGAACACGGTGAAATCCGCCGAAAAGACATACGCGATATAAACCCGGAAAACAATCGGAATATACACCTGATCCCCCAACTGATTGCCCCCCAACCAAGCACGTTGGAACAGATTGTATCCCTTTTTATCGAGCATAATTACCAGGAAGCAGACATCAATCTGGGGTGTCCTTTCCCCATGCTGGCCAAACGGCATAACGGAGCAGGAATGTTGCCGTATCCCGAAGAAATAAAAGAACTACTGACCGCCGCCACAGAAAAATATCCTCAAATCCGTTTCTCAGTCAAGCTCAGATTAGGCTGGGAAAACGCCAATGAATGCCTTGCACTCCTACCGTTACTGAATACACTTCCCCTATCCCACATCATCCTGCATCCGCGTTTAGGGAAACAGCAATATAAAGGAGAGGTAGATTTAAACGGATTTGAAGCTTTTTATCATGGATGCGATAAACCCTTGTTGTATAATGGGGACCTGCATACAATAGAAGATATACAGACCGTTACCGAACGTTTTCCGAGATTGGCAGGAGTTGTAATAGGGCGTGGTCTGCTTGCCAATCCGGCTTTAGCTTGGGAATACCAGCAAAACAGAAAGCTGTCTCCTGATGAAATGCTATCCAAAGTAAAACAGCTACATACAGCGATATACAACAGCTATGAAGAACAGTTACAAGGCGGTGAAACACAGTTATTGATGAAAATGAAGAACTTTTGGGAATATCTGCTGCCCAACGGTAACCGTAAAGCTAAAAAAACTATACATAAAACCAGTAAACTAACCAATTACCGGATAGCAGTAAACGATTTGCTATCTTCATACCAATAAGAATAACAACAGAGAAAGAAAGTGTGTCAAAATGCTTTTCGGTCATTATCGGCCTAACGTCTTCCAACGATGATTTAATGACAGAAATGAAAGAACATTCTAAGCAAAGTTAATGACAGGATGTAAGATTATCAGCATTTTAACACACTTTCCGATTTACATATTCGGAATTAAATGCACCTCAGGACGTATTTGAACTACATGATGCAGTTTCATCCACTCATTCAAATAAGCACGATGTTGTAAGAGAATTTGCCGATACTTTTTCTCTATAGCTAAGTTCCTCATTTCTCCGCGGTCATTCACCATGTCATAAAGCTGCTCACGATACAGCCCTTTATCATACAATACATATTTATAACGCGGAGTACGCAAGGCCCAACCTCGGGCAACTCCTTTATCAAATGTAGTCTCACTGACAATATAAGGCTGGTGTACCTGTTGAGGATCAGCTTTTTCCACCAAAGGCCTAAAAGAGACGCCATGTAAACCTCCAGGAAGGGAAATTCCCGCCCAGTCACATACGGAAGCAAAGAAATCGACACCTTCATTAATAAGTTGGGGCATTTCTTTCCCGGCATTCTTCTTTCCGGGAAGGGTAACTATCAAAGGGACATTCACTACCTCTTCATATAAAGCCGATTTCTGGTTCCAATGATGCGCACCCATACCATCACCATGATCGCTTGTAAAGATAACTACCGTATTCTTCCACAAATCCTGTTTATCAATTGCATCGACAATCTTACCAATCTCAGCATCCACCTTTTCCACCAACCGGAAGTAAAGGCTGCGATAACGCCGCCAATCATCAGGAGAATAATGACGGGTTGGATAAGCCGAATAGTTCAATGTCTGTTCATAATCTATTACATCGGCATCATAAGGATTACGGGCAAAATTTGAAGGAAGTCCGGGCCATTCATCTTGAGGAAGTTCGGGCAAATTGCCAAATGGCAAGTTCTGACTGCGCGCATACTCACAGATATTATGGGGATTATCAAAACCCACTACAAGAAAAAAGGGTTTGGAATGTTTCTGCTCAAGGAAAGCAACGGAAGCTTCAGCCAAGCCATTATCATTATGCGGATGAATGGTAGAAAAGCCGAACTCACCATCGGGCATGGAAGGGGTATGTACATGCCATTTTCCACCATAAGCACACTCATAACCGGCACGTTGCATTAACCAGCCTAAACTGGCAGTACGCAAAGAATCGGCCATAGGAACGTTGTTTCGGAAGAGTCCGACTTCGTGGGAAGTATGTCCTGTAAACATGGATGCCCTGGAAGGACCGCTTAACGGAGCGGAGCAATAAGCATTTTTAAATAAAATACCTGCCTGTGCCAAACGATCCATATTCGGCGTGTGTACATCTGTATTTCCCATACAACTCATGGCAGAAGCTGTCTGCTGGTCGGTTACAATATAAATAATATTAGGCAGCTCCTTTGCCCCCAATAAAGAGGGGGCAAAGGCAGTTGCACAAAACATGATATTCTTTAATTCCGTCATGACAAAAAAGATTTAATCAAAACCTATTTACGCAACAACTCTACATCAAAGCTTGCAGCATCCTTACACGTAAAACGCAACACTGTTTGTTTCTTATCTGCCGAAACAAGTTTGCAATACGGTGTTTCCGCTACTTTCCACCAACCTTTCAATGTAACAGTCACGGGAATTTCTCCACTCTCGTTATCAATCCACGGACGAGAATAGATACTCCGTTCAATCCGCTTTCCATCCTTATCAAAAGCCTCATCACTCGGACCGCGGTACAATGCCAAATCCGGCTGGGAAACAGTCAGTAACAGTTTGCCTCTATCTTCACGAATCATAACCAGACAGGAAGTATCCGCCTTCTGTAACAGACCGTCTGCAGGAAGCGTTTGAGGAGTTTCAAACAAAACATAAGAGGTAAGATTATCCGTCAAAGAACGGACTATGTGGGCATTACGATCCTGCTGAAGAACTTTATAGGAAGGTTTCTTCGCAAATGCTTTCAGGGAAGCAGCATCCGTACGGGGCAATACGGCATATTCATAAGAAGCACCTCTCGGAGCCTTACCATGTTGCAGCGTCAAGGAAACCCAATCGCCTGAAGTCGGCTTTGTACTTCGTTCACCGACTGTAACCTGCGGGAAATTCTTTTCATATTTCGCACTTCTCATAGAGGATTTGGAAAGATAGTACCCTACCCCATTCGGATCAATATAAGTCTGTCCGTCACTCTTGTAACCATTCCAGTATTTATGATTCTCAGGAGTAATGGCTGCTAATTGGAAAACAGTTGTCTCGGTAGGATACTCTGTATTCGTATTCTCAATGTCCGTACCTAAACATACTATCGTACCGTCAAAGAAGTGGAAAGACTTACGGGCACGGTGAGAGCCGTTATATTTATCATGCTCATGCAGCTTCATACCGAAGTTACCATTCAGGCGGGCCTGAGACAGCCCACCGGCAAAGGCCTCATCGGAATAAAGCATTTCTTCCATACCTGAGTAAACATCCACATTCAATACCTTGGCGCGCAATTGCTCAAAAGGCAGATGAATACTCGTCACTCCCGGAATGCGATTCCAGTCGAAGCCGTTTTCTTGCCAGCCACTAGTAGTAAAAGTCACCATTTCATCGGGTTTACCCGTTAATATCTGCATACTGCCATGTGCCAGATAACGGCCGTAGAAATTGGCGGGAAGATAGTGTTCGGCAGCCCACAGATAACGGGAATGTCCACGCACTACAGCCGCCCAATTATCCCGACGCTGTACGGAAACACAACCGTAGCCCAATGCAAGGTTGCCCTGCGGATCGGGTTCGGGGCGGAATCCCTGTGCTTCAAGCAGTTTCTTCATCTCCAACTCTTGACGAGTGGAAGCCTTCGGAAGATAATCAGGAGCATCTTCATCGAGCCTATTGACATAAGCCATCAAACGCAGATAAGCAGCAGCCATGTCGGCATCATATTCCTGCTTACCGTCCGGTGTTCCTGCAATAGCCATAGTAGCATATTGAATGGGAATCAGTTCTCCTTTTCCGTTAGGATGACGACCTGACATGGAAAGAGACCATTGCTTCAAATTACAATAAAACCGCATCGTGAGCAGCACGTTCTTAACAGTGGAATGCGCCAGTTCAGACACCTTGAACTCTGTTCCGCTCAATAAATAAATCATATTCGTGGCTCCATCCAACCCACCGACAGCATAAGCGGGATAGTTATTACGATGATGAAAACAAGCTCCATCTTTCTTGAAAGAACCCGACAATCCTTGAGCCGGACGGCATCCATAATCCAACCAACGCGAGAAAGAACGCAGATATTGCAGCTTTTCCGGAGTATCCTCCATAATCAGGATACTGGCCATACGTCCCTGGGTCTGCGTATTGAAAGAATCTATATCTATACCGTTTACGGTAGGTTTAGGATAAACCTCGTTAGTGATGGCATACCAGCGCAGCGTGCGTTCGGCTTCATTCAGCTTGCCGGCTTCATTCAGTACCTCCTTCATCAGGAAATAGGCTACATAGAGTCCGCGCATACTGTAACCGTAATGATGGATGTTTCCCCAACAACTGCCGTAAGCCACACCTTGGTCGGTAATATGGTCGTACATGGCAAGGAACTTTTGCTTCAATTCATCCTGCGCAGCAACATCCGCTGCATTGTTATAGGCTATGGCAATACGTTTCATCAGTTTGAAATACTTGTCCATTTCCATACCCAGCTTGGTAAACATATCCTTATCCCAATTCGGTATCATACGTTCGTAAGCTTCTGCCTGACGCACCATGAAGATAGGCAGACCGCTCACTTTCCCGTTTTTGTACGTAATCTTATAGTAGTCATACTGTTTACGGATAGCCGTCATTTCCTTATCTGACAACCTTCCGGGTGTATAGAGCATATCCCTGAAGCGTTTTTCTATTTTCCGCATTTCCTGTTTCTGCGTTTCGCTAACGGCAGTCAAGGGTATATCCGGCTTCCACAAAGAATGTTCGTAAATAACAAGCCAATGATTGGTAGTTCCCTTATTCACAAACGGAACTTGCACGTCAGCCGTCTGCTGGCGGGCATCCACCTTACTGGCGGGTATAATATGATCTAAATATAACTTCCCTTTTGTATCGGGAGCAATAATACGGATTTCATTCATCCCCTCTTCCGGCGTCCCCACCATATCACGTTCATAGCACACCCATGCTGCACGCCAACCGGTAAAGTTGATTCCAAATGGGAAAGAAGTGCATTTCTTTCCATCTTTTAAAAATTCAAACTCTATTTTCTTGTCCTGTGCTTGCTCATTGTACACCCATACAATGAAAGCGGAAAGATAGGTATCTTTTCCGGTAGGGTCTTTTTTCTCGAACTTCAAATCCTTTTTGATAGAAAGCACAGCCCCCGGATTAAATGTCCAACTCAAGCTCTGCAAACCATCTTTATAATGTTCATCACTGATTTCCAAACGGGAATCCGTTCCCGAAATAAATACCGGTATTTGCGGGTCTTCAAAAGAAAGCAGTTTGTCATTCTTCACTACCTGGGCTTCTGCACTTACCGGTAACAAAGTCCCGAGGAGCATCCCTACTCCCATTGTCCATTTACTAAATTGCATCATATTTGTTCATTTAAGGTTACTATACCGTTTACAAAGAAAGTCCTCTTTCAGAAAAAAGAGCGACATAAATCGTACAGAAGAGGTCTAAAAATGTTATAACGCTTTATACAAGATACAGAACAGGACGACTTCGTAAACCAACGCTTTACCCACAAAGAAGTTAAGTGGTGCATAGAACTGCACCAGCAACATTTGTTATGATTTATAACCACCTAAATTAATTTTACAATCCACTGATTATCAACACATATAAATAAGATTCTATTCAGTCGTATACTGAATCCATTTGAATCGCATACTGAACACGCTTCAGTATACGGTTGAACAGTTTTCTCTTTGTATGATAAGGAGTCTAAGGATGAAGCTCCTCAAAGCTTTTATTCTCCTCCTGCATTGTACGGACAGTCTCTTCCAGCTCCCCGATAGGCAGGTCTAGATTATACCAATCATTATAGCAGTCGGTCACATACCAATTACCATCCACCAGCTCAAACACAACCCGGAGCGAGGGCTCCGACTCGTCATACCCCGCCTCAAATTCTTTATAGGCAGGTTCATCCCGGGTAAAACGTGAGATGTAAACTCCTCCTTCCTCTTCTGTGATACGTCCTTCTTTCAAGGTTTCACTATCCAGCAACGCCCATTTATCACGGGTAAAAGGAAAAGTCTGCTCTGTCTCGCCGTCATCCTGCAACAATACGATAGGCGATTTCAAAGGAAACTTGATACGTGAATACTGAAATGAAGCACTGGATGTAAACTTATGGAGAAATGACTTGAAATCCTCTCCGGCTGCCAGACTGTTGAAAGTTGAGAGCATAAACGCCATGCACAGACAAACAACAAAATTAATAGCTTTCATAATAGATACGAATTATTCCGATTTAAAGTGCAAATATACGACAAGCCGGAAATTTACAATGAAAAGCCGGCGGGAATTTACATCTGTTACTTCTTACCCCTCAGATACTCATAACCGAAGCGACAGCGCAAACAGTCCTTCCTGTCGCAATATTCCTTTTGAAGCTGAAGCAAAGCCTGTGAGTCGGCCGCAGTATAAACGGGAAGTCCGGCTCCACTCCACAGACGGGTGACATGATTGTTCTCGGCTTTCAATGCTTCAAGAAAACAAGTTGCACGGTCACAAAGCCGTTCATCTGCTCTGTGCATTCCGTAAGCATACAGAAAAGGGATAACGGTGTTGATAAGAATAAGGTTCAAAGCATTCTCTCCCAAACGCTTTTCTTGATGGGGCGAGCTTTTTTTAAACGTAAAATGCGTCTCCCAATAGGGCGAAGTCCGTGCGGATATTATCTTCTTTATATCTTCCGCAGTTTCGGCCGCCATAACTCGTGAAAACAAAGATTGTTCCTTATGATACAGCCAGGCAAGCTGTGCCAGGCGCACATGGGGGAAATTGCCGGGACGCAAACGTAAAAAACGCCACCGGTCACCGCTCACTGGAGCTGACAATTCGAACTTGCGCTGCAAATAATGGAACTCTTTCTGAAGTTCCCGGTAGTAACAATCCTCCTGCCAATCTTCTTCCAAAAGCCCGGCCTGTCCCAAAAAGAACGCCTCTACCTGAAAAAGGCTATCCCGATGCTTGTCTACTGCACGGAAAGGCAGATGAGCGGCCCACGCTTCAAAAGCATCGCCATTCAGACCGAAACCCAGATTACGGGCAAGGGTAATAAAGAATACATCTTCCCAATGATTGTTGCAACGCTCCAGACGTGCGGCAATGGCCTGTGCCTTTTGTTCAAAACGCTCTACCTGCAAAGCCGATAACCAGGAATGGACCGTCAGTTTCGGTAAGGAAGCAAGAATGGAATAACAAGGAGGGTATATTTCCGTCTGACGTAATTCGTCATAACACCGGCGGACATTGTCCGGACAGTGCAACAGTAGCTGGGGAACAATACCGCCGTTGGCATAGTACACCTCGCAATCCGACTCGCCCACCACATGCAGAATAACATTATCGTAAACCGTATCCCGGTTATGTCCGTGACGAAACCAGTCCGAAGCCTGCGTATGCAACTCAACGTTACCCACCCAAAGCGTACCGTTTATTTTCAGTTTTGCGTTAAAGAAATCGGGGCCTGCATCAGTATTCGGCAAACCGGGATCTATCACTTCGACCGGCTGTCCGGAGGTTGTCTGGAGTGGCATTAAAGGAAATATCTTATGCTTCCAAACGTAATGCAGCAATTGTTCCATTGTTAACTTATCGTTAATGTTGTGCGCAAATGTAAGAAAAAGATTACCTTTGCGACATATAGTTCGTTGATAAACTGAATAAAAACCAAAGAAACAATGAAAATCGCATTAATCGGTTACGGAAAAATGGGTAAGGAAATCGAGAAGATTGCCTTAAGCCGCGGACACGAAATTGTCAGCATCATCGATGTGAATAACCAGGAGGATTTTGAATCGGCCGCATTCAAAAGTGCCGATGTCGCCATAGAATTTACCAATCCGACGGCAGCCTACAACAATTATATGAAAGCTTTCAAGGCAGACGTAAAATTGGTTTCGGGCAGTACAGGCTGGCTGGAAGAACATGGTGAAGAGGTAAGAAAGCTTTGTTCCGAAGGTGGAAAAACCCTGTTCTGGTCATCTAATTTCAGTCTGGGAGTAGCCATATTCTCGGCCGTCAACAAATATCTGGCGAAGATCATGAACCGGTTCCCTGCTTACGACGTAACAATGAGCGAAACTCACCATATACACAAGCTGGATGCTCCAAGCGGCACTGCCATTACCCTGGCCGAAGGTATTCTGGATAATCTCGACCGCAAAAGCCGCTGGGTAAAAGGTACCTTGCAAGCACCGGATGGAACCGTGTCAGGCTCTGTCGAATGCGCTGCCGACGAACTTCCGGTCAGCTCTATCCGCGAGGGAGAAGTACCGGGCATTCACAGCATCCGCTACGATTCAGAGGCAGACAGCATCACCATTACCCATGATGCCAAGACCCGCAGCGGCTTTGCTTTGGGAGCTGTGTTGGCAGCAGAATATACAGCCGGCAAACAAGGTTTCTTAGGCATGAGCGATTTATTTCCATTTTTAAAAGACTAAAGTATTATGAGAAAAGCAACACGTGCCCAATGGGTCAAATTCGGCATAGTTACCCTGCTCTACCTGATGTTCCTTGTCTGGGTGAAAAGTTGGTGGGGACTGATTGTCCTTCCTTTCATATTTGACGTCTACATCAGCAAGAAGATACCCTGGAGTTTCTGGAAAAAATCCAAGAATCCGGCTGTGCGTGGCATTATGAGTTGGGTAGACGCCATTGTATTCGCCTTGGTGGCTGTTTATTTTGTGAATATCTACATATTCCAGAACTATCAGATACCTTCGTCTTCACTGGAAAAATCATTGCTGGTGGGTGACTTTCTGTATGTAAGTAAAATGAGCTACGGTCCGCGTGTACCGAACACACCGCTTTCCATGCCGTTGGCACAACACACTTTGCCGATATTCAACACCAAATCGTACATTGAATGGCCGCAATGGAAATACAAACGCGTACCGGGTTTCGGAAAAGTGAAGCTGAATGACATTGTCGTGTTCAACTTTCCTGCGGGTGATACGGTAGCGCTTAACAGACAGCAAGAAGATTTTTACAGCCTGGCTTACAGGGAAGGACAGCGCGTATATCCCAATAAAATCAATATGGACAGTCTGACGCGCGACCAGCAGCGTACCGTCTACGACCTTTATTACAATGCCGGCCGTAATCTGATCCGTACCAATCCGCAAATGTACGGTGATATTGTGGTACGTCCGGTCGACCGCCGCGAGAACTATGTAAAACGCTGCGTCGGCCTGCCGGGAGATACCCTGCAAATCAAAGATACACAAGTGTACATCGACGGAAAAGCCATCGAGAATCCGGAAGAGATGCAGCTCAACTATTTCGTACAGACCACCGGCCCGTACATACCGGAAGAGATGTTTCGCGAATTGGGCATCAGTAACGACGACCAGATACTGATGACCGATGACTTCAATTATGAAGAAGGACTTATGCAGATGGGATTGGACCGCCGCGATGCTCAAGGCAGACTGACTCCGGTGTACCACCTGCCCCTCACCCAGAAAATGTACGATACGCTCGCCGGCAATAAAAAACTGGTCAGCCGCATCGTCATGGAACCGGAAAACCTTTCAGGACAAATGTATCCGCAAAACCTCTATACAAAGTGGACACGGGATAATTACGGTCCAGTCTGGATACCGGAAAAAGGTGCGACCATTACCCTGAACAAAGATAACCTGCCCATTTACGAACGTTGCATCGTAGCTTATGAAGGCAATACACTGGAACAAAAACCGGACGGTATCTACATCAACGGACAGAAAACAGACACCTACACCTTCAAGCTGGACTACTATTGGATGATGGGCGACAACCGCCATAATTCCCTTGACTCCCGCTACTGGGGCTTCGTACCGGAAGACCACGTAGTAGGTAAGCCTATCGTTGTCTGGCTCTCATTAGATAAAGACCGTGGTTGGCTTGATGGAAAAATCCGTTGGAACCGCATCTTCAAGTGGGTACATTAATACAGTGACCGGAAGTTAGCGATCAATACACACTATGCGGAGAAGGAATTGGAAGATTGCAGCTACCCTGACCGGAGTAATACTTACAGTGATATTGCTCCGGAGTTGCGTTGCAACTTCCTATCTGATTCCTTCCACAGGAATGGAAAACTCACTGTACCGCGGTGAACGTATCCTGGTAAACAAATGGAGCTACGGACTACGGTTGCCTTTCATAAACTTATGGGGGTATCACCGTTGGGGCGACAAACCAGTACGTAAGGATGACATTCTTGTATTCAATAACCCTGCCAACCTCTCACAAACAGCAATCGACCAGAGAGAAGTATACATCGGCCGTTGTCTGGGAGTACCGGGAGATACTTTGTGGGTAGATTCTCTTTTCTCCGTAATTCCTTCGGAAAAAAACGCTCCCGACCAGAAGTTCCTTTATACATATCCCCGGAAGAAAGAGAAGCAGTTAGACTCACTGCTCACTATCCTTTCTATCCGCCCCAACGTATTATTGGGACAGGATACAGCAAAAAACGTACGCAGCTTCAGCAGGTACGAGTATTATCTGTTGGAACAGGCTTTAGGAACAAACAACTGGATAGAGCCTGCCGATAAAGAAGACTCGGTTGACGTACTGAAACCTCTCATCATCCCTGGCAAAGGGAAAGCCGTACGTGTATATCCCTGGAACATGACACTGCTGCGCAACACATTGGTGTTGCATGAAAGGAAACGGGCAGACATCAAAAATGATACACTATACATAGAAGGAAAACCTGTACAGCATTGTTACTTTATGAAAGATTACTATTGGGTGGGTGCCAACAACTCGATAAACCTGTCAGACTCCCGCTTGTTCGGACTTGTCCCCAAAGACCATGTTATCGGAAAGGCCGCCGTCATCTGGTTCTCAAAGGAGCAGGATACGGGATTGTTCAACGGGTATCGCTGGGACAGGATATGGAGAAGAATAAAGTGATAATCAAACAGCCAAATGATAAAGTACCAGGCAGTAACTCCTGCCGGTTCTTATTTTTTAATTTTTAATTCTTAAATGCTCAATTCAAATGACCGTCTATCTTTCTTCCGCCTATCTGGCTCCGGTTGAATACTATACCAAACTGTTGGCATACGACCAAATATATATCGAACAGCACGACCATTATACCAAACAGACATATCGTAACCGTTGCACTATTGCTGCGCCCGACGGTGAACTTGCCCTTTCCATTCCTACAGTCAAACCCGACACACCGAAATGCCCGATGCGTGATATCCGTATCTCCGACCACGGCAACTGGCGTCATCTGCACTGGAATGCCATTGAATCGGCATACAACCATACACCTTTCTTTGAATATTACAAAGATGATTTCCGCCCTTTTTATGAAAAGAAATATGAGTTTTTAGCCGATTTCAACGAAGAACTTTGCCACCTCGTCTGCTCCCTGATAGACATACAGCCAACTATAGAACGTACCTCAGAGTACAAAGCTATATTTACACCCAACGAAGTAGATTTTCGTGAACGCATTCATCCTAAGAAAGACTTCCGCTTGGAAGATACGGATTTTTTTCCGCAACCCTACTACCAGGTATTTCAGGAAAAACTCGGCTTCCTGCCCAACCTCAGCATTATCGATTTGCTGTTCAATATGGGACCGGAAAGCTTATTGATATTGCAACAAAGCAATTCATCTGTTCATTCCAATTCCATCACCTGATACAAATTATATAAATTCTGAGACTTTTCTAACAATAAGAGAAGTATTAATTCCATATCTTTGCCATACAAACCTAAAGAATACACATCTGTATAACTAAATACATAAATCATGAAAAACTTATTCGACATTAAAAACAAAGTAATCGTCATAACAGGCGGTTGTGGCATTTTAGGAAAAAACATCGCCAACTATCTGGCCGAGCAAGGAGCTAAAATTGTAATTCTGGACCGTGTGGAAGAGGCAGGCAGGGAACTGGAAGCCGAGCTTAACCGAAAGTCCGAAGCCCTGTTTCTCGTAACCGACGTACTGAACAAGGAAGTGCTGGAAGAAAACAAGAAAGCCATCCTCGAACGCTTCGGCACTATCGATGTGCTGCTGAACGCCGCAGGCGGCAACATGCCGGGCGCTACCATCGCTCCGGACAAGACCGTGCTCGACCTCGATGTGGATGCATTCCGCAAAGTGGTAGACCTGAACCTCTTCGGTACGGTGCTTCCCACCATGGTGTTCGTAGACGTCATGGCAAAGAACAAGAAAGGCGCCATCGTTAATTTCTGCTCCGAATCCGCCCTTCGTCCGCTGACGCGCGTAGTAGGTTACGGTTCAGCCAAAGCGGCCATCGGCAATTATACACGCTATATGGCGACCGAACTGGCAACCAAATTCAGCCCCGAACTCCGCGTGAACGCCATTGTTCCGGGATTCCTGCTCACCAACCAGAACCGTGCGCTGCTCACCAACCCCGACGGTTCGTACACAGACCGTGCAAAGACCATCATTGCCCACACTCCGTGCGGACGCTTTGCCGAACCGGAAGAACTGTTCGGAACCATCCACTACCTCATCAGTGATGCTTCCAGCTTCGTGACCGGGGCACTCTCGGTGGTGGACGGCGGTTTCGACGCATTCTCCATCTGATGAAATCCGTGAGAGTATGCCAAAATAAAACTCACTTGCTATCTGTTTCTTTTTAGGCACGGATTACACGGATTTCACGGAAAAAGGGATAAAATAAATCCGTGTCTATCCGTGTAATCCGTGCCTAAAAAAGAAATCATCAAGTGTATTTTGGCACATCCTCATTCATAATAGACAGACATATACTTTATAAACTTATACCATTACAATATGATACTTTGTGAACAAACCTGGCGCTGGTACGGCCCTAACGACCCCGTCAGCCTATGGGACATCAGACAGGCCGGAGCCACCGGCATCGTGAACGCCCTGCACCACATCCCCAACGGCGAGGTGTGGACGGTGGAAGAAATCATGAAACGCAAGGAGATGATTGAAGCCGCAGGTCTCCGCTGGTCGGTCGTTGAAAGCGTACCCGTACACGAGCACATCAAGACGCAGACCGGAGATTTCCAACGGTATATCGACAACTACAAGGAAAGCCTGCGCAACCTCGGCAAATGCGGTGTGAACATCGTGACGTACAACTTCATGCCCGTACTGGACTGGACGCGTACCGACCTTGCCTACGAGCTTCCCGACGGCAGCCGCGCCCTGCGCTTCGAACGCGCGGCCTTCATCGCTTTCGACCTCTTCCTGCTGAAGCGCCCCGGTGCGGAAGCCGATTACACCGACGCGGAAAAGGCCAGGGCCAAAGCCCGCTTCGAGCAGATGACGGAAGACGACAGGCAGTTGCTGGTACGCAACATGATTGCCGGCCTGCCCGGTTCGGAAGAGAGCTTTACCTTGGAGCAGTTCCAGAAAGAGCTTGACCGCTATAAGGACATCACCCCCGAAAAGCTGCGCTCCAACCTGATATATTTCCTCAGCGAAATCTGTCCCGTTGCCGACGAGGCCGGCATCGAGCTGGTGATCCATCCGGACGACCCGCCCTGTTCAATCCTGGGCCTGCCGCGTATCATGAGCTGCGGCGCCGATTTCCAGGCTCTGATTGACGCTGTTCCCAACAAGAGCAACGGTCTGTGCCTCTGCACCGGTTCTTTGGGCGTAAGCAGCACCAATGACTGTGCCGCCCTGATGGAGCAGTTCGGCGACCGCATTAACTTCGTGCACCTGCGCAGCACGCAACGCGATGAGGAAGGCAACTTCTACGAAGCCAACCATCTGGAAGGCAACGTCGATATGTACCATGTGATGAAGGCTTTCCTCGAGCTGCAGCAGCGCCGTAAGGTTTCCATCCCGATGCGTCCCGACCACGGTCACCAGATGGTGGATGACTTGAAGAAGAAAACCAACCCGGGATACTCCTGCATCGGCCGTCTGAGAGGATTGGCAGAGCTGAGAGGACTGGAAATGGGAATCGCCAAATCCTTGTTTGAATAAGGAATTCCTTTAAAAACGTGCTAAAAGCCATTCAACTGCAATGATACTGCGATTGAATGGCTTTTTTATAACCTGATATCCCATATTGAGAAATTCTTTCCTATATTTGCCCCTTGAACCCCCAAAACAGATTTATCATGAAAAACTTAACACTCCAACGAGTGGCTGCGGTAGATGTATTCCGCGCACTCACCATGTTCCTTATGCTCTTCGTAAACGACATTCCCGGTTTGAAGAATGTTCCTCACTGGCTGATGCACGCCGCTGCCGATGAGGATATGCTGGGATTTTCCGATACCATCTTCCCGGCCTTTCTGTTCTGCATGGGCATGTCAGTATCCTTTGCCATACAGAACCGTTATAAAAAGGGTGATACAACCACACAGGTCATTGCACATATATTCTGGCGTACGGTGGCGCTCATTGCCATGGGGCTGTTCTCGCTTAACAGCGGCGGCATCGAAGGCGGTCTTTCCCATTCCTGGTTTACTATCCTTATGGTAATAGGTTTCTTCCTGACATGGGGAGTATATCCAAAGGCCGAAGGTACAAAAAAAGCCCTTTTCACCGTAATGAAAGTGGCAGGCGTGGTATTGCTTGCAACGCTGGTTATTTATAAAGACCTCAACGGGAAACCGTTCCATACAAGTTGGTGGGGAATCCTCGGTCTTATAGGCTGGACATATGCCGTATGTGCCGGCATCTATCTGTTCACCCGCGAAAGCCTGCGTAAAAACGCGGTTGCATGGTTTGCAGTGATAACGCTCGCTGTAATCAGCCATTCCGGCCTTATCCCGGAAGAGTACGGAAGCCGCATCCTGTTGCTGCCTTTCATTCCCAGTGACTGGACGCTGCACGCATTCGGAATGTCGGGTCTGCTGACCTCCTTGCTCATGCAACGCTACGCCAATCGCGAACACCCAGGCAAATTCATCGGTATGCTCTGCATCCTTGGTGCCGGCATGTTGATTCTTGCACTGGTTTCGCATCCATACTGGATTATCTCCAAGATACAGGCTACCCCGTCCTGGCTGTTTTATTGTCTTGCCGCCTTCTTCCCGTTATTCGGCTTTTTCTATTGGCTGACCGATGTAAAGGGCAAAACCAACCGGTTCGATATAATCAAACCCGCAGGAACGGCAACGCTCACTTGTTACATTCTTCCCTATATATGGTACTCCGTCCAGCAATTAGCCGGCTGGACTTATCCGGAAGCATTGGGAAGCGGTGTACCGGGACTGCTCAAATCGCTTGTCTTCTCCATCATCATCGTACAGTTGACAGGACTGCTGGTGAAAGGCAAAATAAAACTGAAAGTTTAAAATACTTCATGACTATGTTGAAAATTCAAACTCCCAACGGCGAAGACAGAGTTCTGCTCCATTCCTGCTGTGCTCCCTGTTCCTCCGCCATCATTGAATGCCTGCTGGCAAACGGCATCCGCCCGACTGTGTTTTATTGTAATCCCAACATCTATCCGCAAGAGGAATATGAGATAAGAAAGCAGGAAGCCGTTCGTTTCGTAACATCCCAAAACCTCGATTTCATCGATGCGGATTACGATTATACCCACTGGCGGAACACAATGCTGGGACTGGAAAACGAACCGGAACGAGGCAGCCGTTGCCTGAAATGCTTTACATTACGCCTGACGGAAACGGCACGCTATGCTTCCGAACACGGCTTCTCTGTCTTTACCACTACCCTCGCATCTTCGCGTTGGAAAAGCCTCGACCAGATAAACGAAGCGGGAAAACGGGCAGCCGCCCTTTATCCCGGTACAATCTTTTGGGAACAGAACTGGCGGAAAGGCGGATTGCAAGACCGCCGCAACCAGCTCCTCAAAGAGTATGACTTCTATAACCAACTGTACTGCGGCTGTGAATTCAGCAGGAAGCGGTTGGAACAGCCTGAAGAGAATAAGCGGGAATAAGGCATTTTTAGTAAAGGGAGATTCCAAAAACAAGCAGCCGGACCACACATCCTAATTCGTCAGACAGTTGTTACCCTTTCGTTCAACAACTGTCTGACGAAAAGATAACGGATGTCTGACGAAAGGGCAACATCCGTCTAACGAATTAAATTCAATAAGAGTCCGGCATAACAATCCCTGCTTCAACACCAGAGTTCAGCAACGGAAAAGGCTGTCAATCGTAAACAAGTGTCGATAAATAATCCTCCGCAAACATCTCGTTTGCCACTTCCAACAGAATTTCGGGAGTCAGTTGTCCGATACGCCGGAACACGGCTTCGGCTGTTTCATATTTATTGTAATGCAGGAAAGTCTTTGCCATGCCGAGGGCATTGTTCTCGTTATTGTCCGAAGCCACGCCTATCTGCCCGATAAGCTGTTTTTTGGCGGCGGCAAACTGGGAAGATGTCATCCGGGTATCGCGCAGGCGTTTCAGTTCTTTATACACAAGGCGGGTACAAAGCTCCGCATCCTCCGGATCGCAACCGAAATAAATACAGAAAGTTCCGGTATCGGTATAAGAAGTCAGGTTGGACTCTACATTATAGACCAACCCACGCCGTTCGCGCAAGGCCACATTCAGCCGGCTGTTCATGCCCGGACCTCCGAGGATGTTATTCAGCAGATAGAGCGCCGTACGCTTGTCTTCATACGCATTGTACCCCCTACTGCCAATCATGATGTGCGCCTGATGGGTATCTTTGTGTAAAACCAGATTTTTCGGAACATATAAAGGCGGGGGCGTACGACGGTTATCGACAGCCTCAGCCGGAATATCAGCCAATAGTTTTTCCGCCCAACGCACCACTTGTCTGAAATCCATATTGCCTAAAACAAAGAACACCATATTGCCCGGACGGTAAAAGCGGGAAGTAAAGGCCGCCGCATCTTCGCTGCGGAACTTCTTCAACTGTTCCGGATTGCCGAGGATATTACGTCCCAGAGGATGCCCGCGAAAGATTAAATCCTCAAAATCATCAAAAATCAGTTCGGACGGGTTGTCTTCGTACGACTGGATTTCGTCTATAATGACCTCTGTCTCCTTTTCAATCTCCCGCTGAGGGAAAGTGGAATGGAATACAATATCCGTCAGCAACTCAAAAGCACGCCCGAAATGTTCGGTAAGAAATGCGGAATAAATTACGGTTTCTTCCTTATTGGTGTAAGCGTTCAAATCGCCGCCCACATTCTCCATGCGGTTCAGAATATGCCACGCCCTGCGCTTCCTGGTGCCTTTAAAAATAAGATGCTCCACAAAATGCGCCATCCCCTGCTCGTTTTCGAGTTCATCGCGTGTTCCGGCATCCACCGCAAAACCACAATAAGCCACCTTCGACAAGGAGGGTTCATGGATGATGCGCAAGCCGTTCGGCAATGTGTGCTGATTATGGCGAGGCTGTATTTCTTCTGTTAAATTCTTCATTCTTACGCTACAAACAGTTTACCGGCACAAAAATACAATAAAACTTATTGCCGTTTATGGAAAATTACGGATATTTGTAGACTTATAATCCATAAATCAAAATTGAGACAATGATAGCATCCATTCAAGAGCTTTTGCAGAAAGAAGCGCAGGCCGTATTGAATATCCCTGTAACGGACGCATACGAAAAGGCGGTAGAACTTATCGTAGAACAGGTACACCGTAAAAAAGGCAAACTGGTAACTTCCGGCATGGGTAAAGCAGGGCAAATAGCCATGAATATTGCTACAACCTTTTGCTCGACCGGCATTCCTTCCGTATTTCTGCATCCCAGCGAAGCACAGCATGGAGACCTGGGTATCCTGCAGGAGAATGACCTGCTGCTGCTCATCTCCAATTCGGGCAAAACACGGGAAATCGTCGAACTGACACAGCTGGCGCATAACCTGAATCCGAAACTGAAATTTATCGTCATTACAGGAAATCCGGACAGTCCGCTGGCACAGGAATCGGATGTATGTCTCAGCACAGGAAGTCCCAAGGAAGTCTGCATACTGGGCATGACCCCTACCACTTCCACAACGGTAATGACCGTCATAGGAGATATTCTGGTAGTACAGACCATGCAGAAAACCGGATTTACCATTGAAGACTACTCCAAACGTCACCACGGCGGTTACCTCGGAGAAAAATCAAGAGCGTTATGCGTAAAGTAATCGGCATCGGGGAAACGATATTAGACATTATTTTCCGTAACGAGCAACCTTCGGCTGCCGTTCCGGGCGGTTCCGTATTCAATGGAATCGTTTCATTGAGCCGCACCGGCGTTCCTGTCTGTTTCATCAGTGAAACCGGCAACGACCATGTAGGCAATATCATCCTCAGGTTCATGCGTGACAATCATATCTCTACGGACTACGTCAACGTATTTCCTGACGGGAAATCGCCCGTTTCGCTTGCCTTTCTGGATGATAACAGCGATGCCGAATATATCTTCTACAAGGATTATCCCAAACAGCGGCTGGATGTCATATACCCCAAACTGGAAGAGGACGACATTGTTGTCATCGGCTCTTACTACGCATTGAATCCGGTGCTGCGCGAGAAAGTGTTGGAGCTGCTCGACCAGGCACGCGAAAAGAAAGCCATCGTGTACTACGACCCCAATTTTCGTTCTTCCCATAAGGAAGAGGCCATAAAATTGGCGCCGACCATTATTGAAAATCTGGAATATGCAGACATTGTACGCGGCTCGCAGGACGATTTCTTCTATATGTACAACCTGCGCGAAGCAGACAAGATATACAAGGACAAGATTAAATTCTACTGTCCCAATTTCCTATGCACGGCAGGAGCGGAAAAGATTGCGCTCCGCACCGCTTCCGTCTCCAAAGAATATGACATACCGCCACTGAAAGCCGTAAGTACCGTCGGAGCGGGCGACAACTTCAATGCAGGCATCATTTACGGCTTGCTGAAATACGATGTCCGCTATGACGACCTGAATACAATCGGTGAAGCCAAGTGGGACCAGATTATCCGTTACGGCATGGAATTTGCCGCAGAAGTCTGCAAAAGCTACAGCAAT
This sequence comes from Bacteroides stercoris, assembly GCA_958432865.1. Lineage (GTDB taxonomy): Bacteria > Bacteroidota > Bacteroidia > Bacteroidales > Bacteroidaceae > Bacteroides > Bacteroides stercoris_A. The sequence goes on along the minus strand of CAUAWO010000008.1, from coordinate 37,831 downwards.
TCGGTGTCAAACGAGTTTGCGGAGAGATGCAAATATTGAGGCTCCTCTCCAATCAGCACTTAAAAATAAATTATCATTTAAAAATTATAAAAGCTTCATATACGCTGTATAATCTGCAACGAAAAACCATATATTTGCTGTAAACGACATTAGAGAGTTTACGAATTATGTATAAGAATCTGTTGAACTTGCTTGTTCTGGCAGTGTTGCTTCCTTCTTGCAGCGGCACAGCTCCACACATATCCGTTGTATGCGAAGAAAATAATGTAGGGAACTGTATCGTCAAATGGGAAATGGCTCCGCTTATCAAAGGGAACATAAAAGTATATGCTTCGACCGATCCTGACTTCATTCCGGAAGATGTTCCCGTGGCCATGGCCGATATCTCGGACTTGAAAATGACCATCGTCACGAACGATCCGACCAAACGTTATTATTACACCCTTTTGTTCGACGACAAATATCGTGTTAAGATTGCCACGCGCAACATCAACATTCCCGGTGTACAGAACTTCCGTGATTTGGGCGGCTATCCTTCTTATTCCACCAAGAAACAGATGCGCTGGGGAATGATTTACCGCTCGGCAGAGATAGACAGCCTTGAATGTTCCTCACGCAGGGAGCTCAAAAACCTCGGTATCAAGACACTTATCGACTTGCGGGCTTCTTCGGAGATAGGCAGGCAGTCGCCGCTGCAAAAAGGGTTCAACGTCGTGCATATTCCGCTTGCCACAGGAGATATGGAAGGCATACTGAAAGGCATACGGGAAGAAAAAATCAAAAGTGACACCGTCTACCGCATGGTAGAGCGTATGAACCGCATTTTAATAGACCAATATACCAAAGAATACCGGCAGATATTCGATATCCTGTTGGATAAAAACAGTTATCCGGTAGTCATACACTGTTCCTCCGGCAAAGGACGTACCGGCATCGTGTCCGCACTGGTGCTTGCTGCACTGGGAATAAACGAGGACATAATCATGGAAGATTACCGGCTGAGCAATGATTACTTCAACATTCCAAGCGCCTCCAAATACGCTTATCAGTTGCCTGCACGCTCGCAGGAAGCCATCACTACCCTTTTCTCCGCACGCGAGGATTTCCTGAACGCTGCCAAAGACGAAGCGGAACGCCGATACGGTGACATGGATACTTACCTGCGGAAAGGTATCGGACTAAGCAAGAACGAAATAAAAAGGTTACGGAGTATTTTGCTCAGTAATTAATGATTAATCGCCAAAAAACTCTTATCTTTGCGCCAAATGCGAAGATAAACCGCACCTCGGCATAAAAAACAGACAAGTTTATTTTATTATGCTCCCGGCTTGCATTATCTTTGCACCTGAAATATAAAGATATACAAAGATTTAATGAAGACATTTGAAGAGCTCGGTGTGTCGCCGGAGATACGCCGCGCCATTGAAGAAATGGGATATGCGTGTCCCATGCCGGTACAAGAGGAAGTAATCCCTTACCTTTTGGGAGAAAATAATGATGTAGTAGCACTGGCACAAACAGGAACAGGAAAGACCGCAGCGTTCGGTCTGCCGCTTATACAGCAAATCAACGTTAACAACCGAATACCCCAATCACTTATTCTTTGCCCTACCCGCGAACTCTGTTTACAGATAGCGGGCGACCTGAATGATTACTCCAAGTACATCGACGGTCTGCGGGTATTGCCCGTGTACGGCGGTTCGTCCATCGAAAGCCAGATACGTGCCCTGAAGCGGGGGGTACACATCATCGTAGCTACCCCCGGACGTCTGCTCGACCTTATGGAACGCAAGACCGTCTCACTCTCCACCATCCAGAACGTGGTTATGGACGAGGCGGACGAAATGCTGAACATGGGATTTACGGACAGCATTAATGCCATTCTCGCAGATGTGCCCCAAGAGCGTAACACACTGCTGTTCTCCGCGACCATGAGTCCCGAAATCGCACGTATTTCCAAAAAATATCTGCACAATGCAAAGGAAATCACCATCGGACGCAGAAATGAAGGAACCAGCAACGTGAAACACGTGGTGTTCACCGTTCATGCCAAAGATAAGTACGCCGCCCTGAAACGCATCGTAGATTACTATCCGCAGATATACGGCATCATCTTCTGCCGTACCCGCAAGGAAACCCAGGAAATTGCCGACAAACTGATGCAGGAAGGTTACAATGCCGACTCTTTGCACGGTGAACTGAGCCAGGCGCAGCGCGATGCCGTCATGCAGAAATTCCGCATACGCAACCTGCAACTGCTGGTGGCTACCGACGTTGCCGCACGCGGTCTGGACGTTGACGACCTCACCCACGTCATCAACTACGGCCTGCCCGATGATACGGAAAGCTACACACACCGCAGCGGACGTACGGGACGTGCCGGAAAAACAGGCACATCCATCGCCATCATCAACCTGCGCGAAAAAGGCAAAATGCGTGAAATCGAACGCATCATCGGCAAGAAATTCATTCAGGGAGAAATGCCTACCGGCAAGCAAATCTGCGAGAAGCAGTTGCTGAAGGTTATTGACGAACTCGAAAAAGTAAAAGTAAATGAGGATGAAATCCGTGATTTCATGCCCGACATTTACCGCAAGCTGGACTGGTTGAGTAAGGAAGACCTGATTAAACGCATGGTTTCCCTCGAATTCAACCGCTTCCTGGACTACTATCGCGACCGTGAGGAAATAGAAATTGCCACCGGCAGCGAACGCAGCGCCAAAAGCGGCGAACGCGGCAGCAATGCCCGTAAGGCAACTCCGGGCTTTAAACGTCTGTTTATCAATCTCGGTAAAATGGACAACTTCTTCCCCAACGAACTGATCAGCCTCCTGAACAACAATACCCGCGGGCGTGTTGAATTAGGCCGTATCGACCTGATGCAGAAGTTCTCTTTCTTTGAAGTGGAAGACAAAGAAGCGGGCAACGTTATAAAAGCCTTAAACCGGGCCAACTGGAACGGCCGTAAGGTTTCTGTAGAGATTGCGGGAGAAGAAGGGAAAGACGCTCCCAAAGGAAAACGCAGGAACGAAGGCGGCAACTACGGCAAAAAGGAATTCGACGGCAAAAAACGCAGCTACAAGGATGAGCGTCGCAGCGAGGTTGCCGGCAAACGCAGCGATAAGACCGAATATGCCGCTACCGACAAGAAAAAGAACAAGCCCAGTCGCGAAGAACGCGGTTATACCAAGGCACGCGGCAAAAAAGACGATTGGAAACAGTTCTTTCAAGGCAATAACGAATTTAAAGATTCAGAACCGGACTTCAGCGAAGAAGGCTGGGCAAAACGGACACCTAAAAAGAAATAAGTAAACGACGTGAACAAAGTCAACGGTTTTTTATATGGACTATTGTCTTCTGCCAGCTTCGGATTGATTCCGCTATTTACAATCCCCGCCATGCAGCAAGGAATGGGTTTCTGGTCTATTCTATTATATCGTTTTCTTTTCGCCATGCTGGCACTGGCAGGCATACTGCTGCTCGACAAGCAGTCTTTCCGCATACGCCGTAAGGAGATATTGCCGCTTCTGCTGCTGGCATGCCTTTACGACAGTTCCGCAGTATTCCTCTTTTGGGGGTATCAGTTCATGTCGAGCGGTGTGGCCACCACCCTTCATTTCATGTATCCGGTGCTGACTACGCTTATCATGATGATATTCTTCCACGAGAAGAAATCTTTGTGGCGCATGGCGGCCATTGCACTGGCAGTAGCCGGCGTATTTTTCCTGTCCAACGGAGACGGTACGGGAAGCGTCACCTGGTCCGGCATATTCATTGTTTTGCTTTCTGCATTGGGATATGCCCTTTACCTGGTAACGGTAAGCCAACTGAAAAATCTCGAAATGAAAGGGCTTAAAATGACGTTTTACGTCTTTTTGTTCGGCGGTATCCTGTTATTCACCGGAACGGAAATCTCCGGGATAGGGTTACAGGCCATTCCGGACCGCACCACATTGGGCAATCTGGTGATGCTTGCGTTAGTACCTACCGTAATATCCAACCTTGCACTGGTACGCGCCATCAAAAACATAGGCTCCACACTGACATCCGTATTGGGAGCTATGGAACCTGTAACGGCGGTATGCGTAGGCATTGCCATCTTCGGAGAGCCGTTTACCCGAAGCATAGCACTGGGCATCCTGCTCATCATTTCAGCCGTAACCGTCATTATTCTAAAAAGATGATGGAGTGACAAGGTGATAAATAACAGTGTAACAAAGCAATAGGGTGACAAAGCAATGCATCATCACTTTATCACCCTATTATCTTATTGCTTTTTATCTCCTATTTCGTACAGCTCTTGGTACTGAAAGCAACGAGCATCCAAACCATTTTTTCCTGCTCTTTCAGGTAACCGGTCATTAAGTCGGCCGTTGCATCATCACCGGCTTCATTGGCCAGTTCTATCACTTTTCTTTCTTCACCGATAAGATAACTGTAAGTTTCGAGGATATGCTCAACAGCCTCACCGCCACAAGTAATACCGGAGATTTCCTTCACTTTGGCAACCTTGAGATATTCACTGAATTTGTTTTCGGGCGTACCGCCCAACATCAGGATACGTTCTGCGATTTCATCCACTTTCTCTGCGGCATCGTTGTACATATCTTCAAATTTGCCGTGCAGCACGAAGAACCCGTGTCCTTTAATATCCCAATGGAAACCGCGCAAATTGGTATAATGTACCTGAAAGTCTGCCAATAGCTGATGCAATGCCGATACTACGTCAGCAACTTTCTTTTCATTCAAATGTAAGTAATCTAAAGTTTTCATAATCTTTCTATTTTAAAAGTTCATACTATTTTTCTTTGTTCCTGTTGCAAAGATAAGCGGCAAATAAGTGCTTGTCAAACAGATAATTTCTATCTTTGCATAGAACGATTCTATATATAACATTCAAAAGCCCTGTTTCTATGACTTTACAACAATTGGAATACATACTTGCTGTCAATCAGTTCCGTCATTTCGCCAAAGCCGCTGAATATTGCCGGGTCACACAACCCACCTTGAGCGCCATGATTCAAAAGTTGGAAGAAGAGTTGGACACAAAGATTTTCGACCGCAGCCAGCAGCCTGTGTGCCCTACTCCCATTGGCATTCACATCATAGAACAAGCCCGGAATGTGTTGGTTCAGACCCATCGTATAAAAAACATTATAGAAGAAGAAAAGCATTCGCTCAGCGGAATTTTCAAACTGGGCATACTTCCCACCATAGCCCCCTATCTGCTGCCGCGTTTCTTTCCGCAATTGATGAAGAAATATCCGCAGCTTGATATCCGGGTGGTAGAGATGAAGACGAACGACATCAAGAAAGCCCTGCAAACGGGAGACATAGATGCCGGAATCGTAGCCGGTCTGGCAGGAATGGAAGAATTCCGGCAAATACCGTTATTCTATGAACAGTTCTACACGTATATTGCGCGGGAAAACCGTCTTTTCAGCAATGAAGTCATACGGACTTCGGACTTGACGGGAGAACAGCTTTGGCTACTGGATGAAGGGCATTGTTTTCGCGACCAGCTGGAGCGTTTCTGCCAACTGAAGGCAGCCCGTGCCAGCCAGTTGGCCTACCATCTGGGCAGCATGGAAACCTTTATGCGCATGGTAGAAAGCGGCAAGGGCATCACTTTCATTCCCGAACTGGCTGTCCTGCAACTGAACGGCACGCAGAAAGAACTGGTACATCCTTTTGCCATCCCCTGTCCTACCCGGCAAATTATCATGCTGACCAACCGGAGTTTTATCCGCAACACGCTTTTAAATACAATCGCCCAAGAGGTAACAGCGGCAGTGCCCAAAGAAATGCTCTCCCTGAAAGCCACTCAGGTACTCGTATAGATTTTGTCTATCGGCCCATAAAACCTTTCAATCGGATTTTTTGTTCTACCGGAGAAAAATGCTATATTTTTGCAAACAGGAAAAGCAAAGATCGGCTGCACCTCGGCATAATCAGGCAAGCCTGCTTCTGCATTCGGTCTGCACAATCTTTGCACCGGTAAAACAAAAACCAAACCTTTTAAAAAGTATAATTATGGAACCGATTATCAACTCTCAACTCCCTGAATTCAAAGTTCAGGCTTTCCAAAACGGAAGTTTCAAAACAGTAACTAACGAAGATGTAAAAGGCAAATGGGCCATTTTCTTCTTCTATCCGGCAGATTTTACGTTTGTATGTCCTACCGAACTGGTGGATATTGCAGAAAAATACGACCAGTTCCAAGCCATGGGCGTAGAGGTCTATTCCGTAAGTACAGACTCTCACTTTGTACATAAAGCATGGCACGATGCTTCCGAAAGCATCCGCAAGATTAAATACCCGATGTTGGCAGACCCGACAGGAACATTGAGCCGTGCATTCGGTGTGATGATCGAAGAAGAAGGTATGGCTTATCGCGGTACATTCCTTGTAAATCCTGAAGGAAAAATCAAGATTGCCGAGATTCAGGACAACAACATCGGACGCAATGCGGACGAACTGCTCCGTAAGGTGGAAGCTGCGCAATTCGTAGCCACTCACGACGGTGAAGTCTGTCCCGCCAAATGGAAGAAAGGCGGTGCAACGTTGAAGCCGAGCATCGATTTAGTCGGCAAGATTTAATCGTACCCCCATACGATAGACATTACTATGTAAAGACTATCTCCATTTCTTCCTTGCAAGAGTACAAGAAATGAGATAGTCTTTTTTTATACTCCAACATTTAAAAACCTGCATCATCATGTTAGAAGCAACTATATTAGACCAAGTGCGGAGCATATTCCAACCATTGGAAGCCCGCTATACCTTTCACATCACCTGCAATCCGGAACATGAACAGGCCGGTGAGATGATTGATTTTCTGAATGACATAGCGAGCTGTTCCGACAAACTGTCCTGCCAGGTGACCGAAACCGATGAGCCCAAACTGGAGTTTACGCTCCTGAAAGAAGGGAAAGAAACCGGAATAAAATTCCGTGCCGTTCCGGGCGGACATGAATTCAGTTCGCTGCTTCTTGCCGTGCTAAACGCCGATGGAAAGGGCAAAAATCTCCCGGACGAGGGTATCGGCCGCCGCATCAAGGCATTGCAAGGCCCAATCCACCTGCAAACCTATGTGTCGCTGGCCTGTACCAACTGCCCGGACATTGTGCAGGCGCTCAATGCCGTAGCACTGCTGCATCCCCATATCACCCACGACACAATAGACGGAGCCGTCTTTCAGGAAGAAGCGGATGCGCTGAAAATACAAGCCGTACCGTCCGTTTACGCCAATGGGAAGCAACTTCATGTGGGACGCGGTTCTTTAGGGGAACTCCTGAAAAAACTGGAAGATACCTTCGGCAGCCTGCCGCAAGAGAATGCAGCACCCATCTTAAGGGAGTTCGACGTACTGGTCCTGGGCGGGGGTCCTGCCGGGGCTTCGGCAGCCGTTTATTCCGCCCGCAAAGGATTGCGCGTAGCCATTATTGCCGAACGAATAGGCGGACAGGTAAAAGAAACCGTAGGCATCGAGAACCTTATCTCCGTACCCCGGACAACAGGTTCACAACTTGCCGACGCACTCAGGACGCACATAGAACATTACCCGATAGAGATTTTTGAAGACCGGAAGATTGAAAGAGCAGAGCTTCAGGGCAAAGAGAAAAAGGTTTTCTCCGGTGGCGGAGAAACGTTTACAGCCCCTGCGGTAATCATTGCCACAGGCGCAAGCTGGCGTAAACTGAACGTAGAGGGAGAAGCCGAATACCTCGGACGCGGTGTAGCCTTCTGCCCGCATTGTGACGGCCCCTTCTACCAAGGCAAGCATGTAGCCGTCATCGGCGGCGGGAACTCCGGCATAGAAGCGGCCATCGACCTGGCGGGAATCTGCAGGAAAGTTACCGTCTTCGAATTTGCCGATACGCTAAAAGCCGACCAGGTATTGCAGGAAAAAGCCGGAAGCCTTCCCAACGTGGAGATATTCACTTCTTCACAAACCACCCGAGTGACGGGCGACGGAGAGAAAGTAACCGGTATCCGCATCAAAGACCGCATCACCAACGAGGAGCGCGACTATCCTTTGGACGGTATCTTCGTACAAATCGGCCTGGCAGCCAACAGCGCACCTTTCCGGGACGCATTGGAAACGACACCGACCGGTGAAATCAAGACAGACGCATTCTGCCGCACCACGCTTCCGGGTGTTTATGCAGCCGGAGACGTGTCCGACGTACCCTACAAACAGATTGTCATAGCTATGGGTGAAGGGGCTAAAGCGGCATTGTCCGCTTTCGACGACCGCATCAGGGGAATCGCATAACCGGCTATTTTCCGGAAACGATTTTCAGCTCCCGTATCAAATTTCCGGCTTTGCCGTACTTCTCTATCATGAACAGGATGTAGCGCACATCGACCCCGATGCAGCGCTGCATCTTCGGTTCATAGAGTATATCGCTGCTCATCGCTTCCCAATTGCCGTCAAAAGCCAGTCCCAGAAGTTCGCCTCTGGCATTGAACATGGCGCTTCCCGAATTGCCGCCAGTTATATCGTTATTGGAGATAAAGCAAACGTTCATTTCTCCCTTTTCACCGGCATATCTGCCAAAGTCGCGGTTGGAGAACAAAGAAAGAAGTTCCGGCTGCACCTCAAAATCCACATCGCCTGCATGGGTCTTTACCTTTTCAAGAATACCTTTGGTCGTGGTATAATAATCGTATTCAGCACCGTCAAATGGGGTGTATCCGCATACCGTACCGAAGCTCAAGCGCATGGTGGAATTGGCGTCCGGATAGAAATTACGCGATGAATACATCCTGCGTACGGCAGCATTCAGCAAGCGCTCATTACGGGCGATATTCATGGCGGACTCTCTCGTCTGCATATTGATTTCAAACATCTTGCCAATCAGGTCTATGCCCAGGTTTATGGCAGGGTCGTCATAGATGTTATAGGTAGTGTCCCGCTCCAGAAAACGTTTTAATCCGCGAGGGGTAGTCAGTTCCGAAGCGGCATACAAACTATCCGCATAGGCCTTGTCGTTACCGCCGTACCGGGTGGCAATCGTACCGTAAAACTCCGGTAAATAGGTAGAATCGACCTTGGAACGATATTCTTTCACCATGGCGGTAAAGACTTCCTTGTCGATTTCCAAATCGAGATTGGCGTACTTTTCTACAATTGCTTTCAGATTGGCCTCAACCGTTTTCCGTTCCCCTTCAAAATCAAAATTCAAAATGGACAACGCCAATTGTATCAGTTCGGGACCATTCAGGAAAGATTCGACAAAATAGGCCAGAGCACGGTTGGCTTCACGGGTATTTTTATAGTCCAGTTCCAAATCGGGAAACAACCGCAACAGCTTCTCACGTTCTCCGGGTGTCTGTTGTATCCAGCGGCGAAGCTCCCGCTCCATGGCACGCTTCTTTTCCAAAACATGCAATTTCCGGATAGCCCGGTTCACCCCGATGCTGTTCTTCCAGTAATTGGAGCTTTCATCGTATTTGGAAGCATACTTTATGCGGATACTGTCCCGCCTGTCCATTTCGCGCTTCCAGATAGCCTGCTTGATGCCCCGGACATCTATTTGTGCCTGATTGCCGTTGTTCATCATCTCTTCGATGCCAAACGAAGAGAGATAACGCTCCGTGCTGCCCGGATAGCCCAATGTCATGCAGAAAGAACCCTCTTTATACCCGTCCAGAGAAATCGGCGCTACGTATTCGGGACGATAAGGGACGTTTTCCGGCGAATAATCCGCCGGGCGGTTGTCCTTACCGGCATAGATGCGAAATACACAGAAATCGCCCGTATGACGCGGCCACACCCAATTGTCCGTATCCCAACCGAACTTGCCTACCGAGGAAGGCGGTGCAAATACCAGCCGGACATCGTTATAGTCGCGGTAAACAGACAGCCAAAACTCATTGCCGCCATAGTACGCATCTACAATTCCCACCAAAGTAGAGTCCTTACGCGCCACTTCCTCACTGATGGCAAACATCACCGAATCCACCGCACCGGAACGCTCCGGCTCGGTCATCTCCGGCTTTACCGCACCAAGCACCCGTTTCGTTACATTCTCCGTCCGCAGCAGAAAGCGGACATAAAGCTCCGGATTCGGCAGTTCCTCGCTGCGGTTACGTGCCACAAAGCCGTCTTTCAGATAGTCATGTTCCACGGAAGAATGCTGCTGGACGCTGCTGAAACCGCAATGGTGATTCGTAAATACCAGTCCGTCTTCCGACACGACCACCCCCGAACAGAAACCGCCGAAACTCACTACGGCATCTTTCAATGAGGGACGTCTGGAACTGTATAGCTTGTCTGCCGGCATTTGCAAACCGAGCTCTTTCATTGCCCGGCGCGTCTGTTTATTCAGATTACCCAGCATCCACATGCCCTCATCCGCCTGCACCACCCACGCAGAAAGGCAGCAAACAACCACTGCTACAAATCTCAAAACCATATCGTTCTCTACTTAACTTTATATAAGTTTGCCTGCCCGTTTTGTATTCCCACACCGACAGCCTGTGCGGCCGGACGCTTCTCTTTCACCGCCTCCGGACATCACTCCGCAATCAGCCTCAGCTTTTCGGAACCCGTACGCGCTCTCAGCCATTCGGTTATTTTCTCCCTTTCACGGGCATCCGGGTGCTTGCCGAACTTCAGGACGGCAAGCGTAACGGTATCTATCCGTACCGAATCGACCGTCAGCTCAAGCGCGTGCGAAATGGAAACCGACTTGACGGAGGGATAAAGCACCTTCAGCTCAGGGATAATCTTTTTGCCCAATTCATCGTATTTACGGTACTGTTCCAAGTTCTTTTCCAAAGAAGAAATCTGCTGCTTCTGCTCCACCAGACGCTGTTCGCTGTTCTTGTAGAAATCTTCCATAACCATGGCGCGGATAGACGACATATCCAGCGACTCGTTATTCATTCCCTGGAGCACAACCAGCTTCGTATTGTCCAGTTTATAATCTTTCATTTTACTGCGGGCGATGGCAATAGAGGCTTCCGGCACTTCCTGACCTATCAGGACCACCCGTATCTCATGGTGCTTGCCCTCATGGTGGATTTTCTTATCCAATACCTGCGTATTCTCAAAGGCAAGCTGCTCGTTTACAAAGCGGTTGGCAGCGCTTTCAAAGAAGGTATCCTGAATAATTCCCACTGTGAGATACACCGCCGGACACATCGTAAGGACAGCTATCAGCACGATATACTTCCGCACTTTCTTTTCACGGTTCTTATCCACAAACTCCTTGCGCTGGAAGTGCATTACCCGTACGCCGATAAAAGTAGCCAGACTGATGAATACGGAGTTAATGAAATAAAGGTAGAATGCACCGAGGAAATAAATCAGGTTTCCCGTTGCCAGTCCATAACCTGCCGTACACAGCGGCGGCATCAATGCCGTGGCAATGGCGACACCCGGAATCACATTGCCTTTCTCCTTCGTGGAGAGTGCCACTACTCCCGCAAGACCGCCCATCAGTGCGATGAATACGTCATAAATCGTCGGTGAGGTACGCGCCAGCAACTCCGACTGCCCCTCGGCAACCGGGCTTACCAGGAAGAAGACGGTAGCCGTGGTGACACTGAACAGCGTAGTTATCAGGAAACTTTTCAACGAGCGCTTCATCAGCTCGAAATCGTTCAGACCCACTGAAAGCCCCACTCCCATGATAGGTCCCATCAACGGCGAGATAAGCATCGCACCGATAATTACAGCGGTAGAATTGACATTCAGACCGAGTGAAGCCATAAAGATGGCAAATATCAGAATCCATAAATTGGCCCCTTTAAACTCGACACCCTTACGGATGGAGTCTACAGTGGCAAGTTCATTGTCTTTATCTTTGCGCAAATCGAGATATTCTTTCAGGAAGTTCTTGACGGCAAATACATTCCGGTTGGGATTGACAGGCTGTTCCATAAAAATAATTCTATTTTCGGATAAAACGATTGATAACAGGTATTTGACTAAGCGGCAAATCGCGCTTTATAATATAGGCTATAAACAGGCATAACAACAGCGTACGGAACGTCATACGCAGACAGATGTTTTCAATAGGTACACATTCCGCAGCCACATAAAGCACCGCAGCCAACAGCACATAGCACCCTATCGACTTTAAATCGTACTGAATCGGGTATTTCTTCTGACCGACAAAATAAGAGAGCAGCATCGCAACGCCGTAACCCGTAAATCCGGCCCATGCGCAAGCCATATACCCGAATTTCGGAATTAAAAAGATATTCATCACCACCAGAATCGTGCAGCCTATCAGTGAGAAATAAGCTCCCCAACGCGTTTCGTCAATCAGCTTGTACCAGAAAGAGAGATTGAAATAAATTCCCATGAAGATTTCCGCAGCCATTACAATGGGCACAACACGCAACCCCGGCCAATAGTCGCGGCCGATGATGTAGCGGAGAATATCCAGATAGAACATCACTGCCAGAAAAGCCACCAGTGTAAAGATGATAAAGAACTTCATGGCCTGCGCATACACCTGCTTGTTGTCCTTATCGCGGCTCTTGCCGAATACAAAAGGTTCGTAGGCGTAGCGGAAAGCCTGTGTCAGCATCGCCATCACCATGGCAATCTTGCTGACGGCTCCATAGATGCCGAGTTGTACGGTGGCTTCCGCCTGGTCGGGGTAGACAAAGGGAAAGATAATCTTGTCCGCCACCTGATTCAGGATGCCCGCAATGCCCAACACCAGCAACGGCAGGCTATAAGCAAGCATCCGCTTCAGCAGTTTCCTGTCCAGTACATAAGCGAAACCGCGCAATTCGGGTATCATACACAGCATGATGGTAGAAGTGCACACAAGATTGAAGAGGAAGGCATACGCCACATCATCGCCCTTCATCCAGACATAATAAATCAGGTTCAAGGCTATGTTCAGGAAGATGAACAGCAGTTTGAGCGCTGCAAACTTGACGGGCCGTTTCTTATAGCGCAAATAAGCGAAAGTAATGCTTTGAATGGCATCCATCGCCACTACAATCATCATCATTCCCACGTACCAGGGATGCTCTCCATATTCCAGCCAGTCGGCAACCGGTTGAAGAAACAGCAGTCCCAGCGCAAGGAATGTCAGCGCACCGATGCCTACGCTGAGCAATGTTGTGGAATACACCCGCATCGGGTCGTCCTCTCCTTTATTGGCAAAGCGGAAAAAGCCCGTTTCCATGCCGCACGTCAGCAGCACCAGCAACAGTGCCACCCACGCATAGATATTAGTCACAACGCCATAGCCCCCCGACTGTGCAGACAAGGCCATGGTGTATACGGGCACTAACAGATAGTTGAGGAAACGCCCCACAATACTGCTCAACCCGTAAATGGCAGTTTCTTTTGCCAATGATTTCAATCCAGCCACGTTATTCAGTGTTTTATTATACTCTCTAACCGGTCGCTTATCAATAAGCGTCAATCATTAAATAACGTCTTCTGGCTATTGTAGAGGCTCCGCCCCAAATGTTTATAGGCCAGTTCAGTTACTTCACGACCGCGGGGAGTGCGTTTCAGGAAGCCTTCCTTTATCAGGAACGGTTCATAAACTTCTTCGATGGTTCCCGCATCTTCTCCCAAGGCCGTAGCGATGGTTGTAAGTCCCACCGGACCGCCCTTGAACTTATCGATAATCGTACAAAGTATCTTATTGTCTATCTCATCCAGTCCGTACTTGTCAATGTTAAGCGCCTCGAGTGCGAAATTGGCGATTTCCGTATCGATGCTGCCCGAACCTTTCACCTGTGCAAAGTCCCTCACGCGACGCAGCAAGGCATTGGCGATACGCGGCGTACCGCGGCTGCGGCTTGCGATTTCCGAAGCGGCTCTTGTGGAGCAGGGTACGTCCAATATGCTTGCCGAACGGCGGATAATACCGCTCAGCACATCATCGTCATAATACTCCAGATGGAGATTGATGCCGAAACGGGCACGTAGCGGAGCCGTCAGCAAACCGCTGCGGGTGGTGGCCCCCACCAGCGTAAACGGATTCAAATCAATCTGTATGCTTCGCGCCGACGGACCTTTGTCTATCATGATGTCGATGCGGTAGTCTTCCATTGCCGAATACAGATACTCTTCCACTACGGGACTCAGCCGATGTATCTCGTCGATGAAAAGCACATCGTTCGGCTCCAGGCTGGTGAGTACGCCTGCCAGGTCGCCCGGCTTGTCGAGCACCGGACCGGAAGTAATCTTGAAACCTACTCCCAATTCATTGGCTATAATGTTGGAAAGTGTGGTCTTTCCCAATCCGGGAGGACCGTGAAGCAACACATGGTCCAGGGCCTCGCCCCTGAGACGGGCAGCCTTCACGAAAATGCGCAAATTATCAACCACCTTATCCTGTCCGCTGAAATCCTCGAAGTTCAAAGGGCGGAGAGCGTTCTCGAAGTCACGCTCCTTGCTGGTGAGCTGATGCTCGCGTATGTTAAAATCTTCTTGTTCCATTAAAATTCAATCTATACAACGACAAAGATAGTGCAAACCAAGAGCAGAATAAAATGAATCCATTCATTTTTTATATCGAAATGCCGCTTATCTCCGCTTCCGGACAAAGATAAAGAAATCTTTCAACGTTTCATAAACTCCTTCCTTTCTTCTTCCGGGAATTTCTCTATGGCATAGCGCAGCATTGTCCGCGGCATCACCTTGCTGTGTTTCTCAAGAAACTGCACCAGCAAATCCTTATCCCTCTTTCCCATCTCACGCAGCATCCAGCCCACCGCTTTCCGCATCAAATCGTGCGGATGGTGCAGCAACCGTTCCGAAAGCGCCAAAATATCGGTGAAATCACCGTTTTTGATAAGCGTATAAGTAGAAACCACCGCAATGCGTTGCTCCCAGAGCAACGCACCGTCTGCCAGGCGATAAAGGTCGTCGCGGGATTTGTCTTTCAGATATTCTCCCACGATACCCGGAGCGGACAAGTCTACCAAATCCCAGTTGTTGATACGTGCCGTCTGCGAAAGGTAGAAGTCATAAATAAGCTTCCTTTCCTTTTCACCGCTTTTCTTAAAACGCTCCACCAGCATCAGCAAAGCGCAAAGCCGGCACTCGTGCCACTGACTTTGCAGCAGTTCCGCCATTACAGCAAACGGAGCATCCTTGTGTTGCTTCGCCACCGTGCGGGTATTCGGAACCACTACACCCAGAAATTTATCGCCCTCGCCGTATTCTCCCTTTCCCGTCTTAAAGAAACGGGGAAGATATTCCCTTTTTACCGGATCGGCATACGTCTCCAATTCCCTTTGGATATCTGCGGCAATATCCGCTATTTCTTCCGTTGAAATCGGATTATTCTGCAGCGTACCTGCCAATGGGATTTTCCTTTTTCTCATCACTCACCGTTTGATTTACATGTACTTGAATTATCTTGCCAGCAGACAAAAATACGACAAATCTATAGAAACTATGAAAAGTTATCTTTAATTTTGCAACAGATACACACTTTAGTCACTAAAAACGGAACACCATGCATAAAGTATTTTTAGGAACCGCCTGTTTCCTGTTTTCCGCCCTATCGCTACATGCACAGTCCCCGCTCGAAAAAGGATTGCAAAGCATCAACCGTACTTCCGCAGAAGCCATTGTGGAGTTTCTGGCCGATGACGAACTGCAAGGACGCGAAGCAGGCATGCATGGTTCGCGGGTAGCAGCCCGCTACATCGTATCCTGCCTGAAAGAAGCCGGTATCCGCCCTTTGGACAAGAACGGCTATTACCAGCCTTTCGAGGCATACGCCAAGGAAAGGCAGCAACGCGGACGCTGGCAGGTACACCCCGACTCCGTTGCCGTACTGAAACAAGGCACGCACCGTTCCCTGAAAATGGATAATGTGCTGGCATACATTCCCGGCAAGCGCAGCGATGAATATGTCATTGTAGGCGCTCACTTCGACCACCTGGGCGTAGACGAAACGCTGGCGGACGATAAGATATACAACGGTGCGGACGATAACGCATCCGGCGTCTCCGCCGTATTGCAGATAGCACGTGCATTTGCCCTCAGCGGAGAAAAGCCGCTGAGAAATGTTATCTTCGCCTTTTGGGACGGCGAGGAAAAAGGATTGCTCGGTTCAAAACATTTCGTACAGCACTGTCCGTTTCTCAAACAGATAAAGGGTTACCTCAACTTCGACATGATAGGGCGTAACAACAAGCCCGAACAACCGCAGCACGTAGTCTACTTCTACACAGCCGCCCATCCTGCCTTCGGCGAATGGCTGAAACGGGACATCACCCGCTACGGACTGCAACTGCAACCCGACTACCGTCCCTGGGACAACCCCGTGGGCGGAAGTGACAATGCCTCGTTCGCCCGTTCCGGCATCCCCGTCATCTGGTATCACACCGACGGCCATCCCGACTATCACCAGCCGTCAGACCACGCCGCATTACTGAACTGGGAAAAAGTCGTGGAGATAACCAAGGCATCCTTCCTCAACGTATGGAATCTTGCCAACGAAAGCAACTATTAATATTTAAGAAGAAGAGTAAGGACACATGGTTTTAAATTACATCTGGGTAGCATTTTTCGTAATCGCCTTCATTGTAGCACTCTGCAAACTCCTGTTTATGGGAGATACGGAGATATTTACGGAACTTGTCAACTCCACATTCGACTCATCCAAGACCGCATTCGAAATATCACTGGGGCTCACCGGCATTCTGTCCTTATGGCTGGGCATCATGAAAATCGGCGAGAACAGCGGTATGATAAACGCGCTTTCGCGCTGGCTGAGTCCCGTGTTCTGCCGCCTCTTCCCGGAAATTCCCCAAGGACACCCCGCCATGGGTTCCATCTTCATGAACCTTTCCGCCAACATGCTGGGGTTGGACAATGCCGCCACCCCGATGGGACTGAAAGCCATGAAAGAGCTTCAGGAGCTGAATCCGAAAAAAGATACCGCTACCAACCCGATGATTATGTTTCTGGTAATGAACACGTCCGGGTTGATACTGATACCCGTCAGCATCATGATGTACCGCTCGCAAATGGGCGCTACGCAGCCTACGGACATTTTCATCCCTACGCTGATTACTACCGCCATCTCTACCATTGTCGGTGTCACCGCCGTCAGCATTGCGCAACGGATAAACCTGCTGAACAAACCCATTCTTATTCTGATCGGTTGCATCAGCCTGTTCTTCTCCGGGCTTATTTACCTGTTCACCCAAGTAAGCCGCGAAGAAATGGGCGTTTACTCCACACTGGTTGCCAACATCATTCTCTTCACCATCATCCTGCTTTTCATCCTGTGGGGATTATGGAAAAAGATTAATGTGTACGATGCTTTCATCGAAGGCGCCAAGGAAGGATTTACAACCGCCATACGCATCGTTCCCTATCTGGTGGCATTCCTCGTTGGAATCGCCGTTTTCCGCACTTCAGGAGCGATGGATATCATCGTAAACGGCATCGGTTACATCGTCGGACTATCCGGAGCGGACACCGAGTTTGTAGGTGCGCTGCCCACTGCATTGATGAAATCGTTAAGCGGCAGCGGAGCCAACGGACTGATGATTGATACAATGAAGCAATACGGCGCCGACTCTTTTGTCGGCCGCATGAGCTGCGTGGCACGCGGCGCCTCGGATACCACGTTCTACATCCTTGCCGTCTACTTCGGCAGCGTAGGCATCACGAAAACCCGCAACGCCGTCACCTGCGGCCTGATAGCCGACTTTTCCGGTATCATCGCCGCTATCATCATCAGCTATATATTCTTCTTTTAAAAAAACTGGAAATAGTATGATAAGTTATCAGACAGACGGCATCGAAATGCCCGCAATCAAGAAGCGCGAAACAACGGAATGGATCAAAGCCGTTGCCGCCACCTACAACAAGAGAATCGGCGAAATAGCCTACATCTTCTGTTCGGACGAGAAAATCCTCGAAGTGAACCGACAGTACCTTCAGCACGATTACTACACGGACATCATCACTTTCGACTACTGCGAAGGCAACCGCCTGAGCGGCGACCTCTTCATCAGCCTGGATACGGTACGCACCAACGCCGAACAGTTTGCCGGCAATGACTACGAACGGGAGCTGTACCGCGTCATCATCCACGGCATCCTGCACCTTTGCGGCATTAACGACAAAGGACCGGGAGAACGGGAAATCATGGAAGCCGCCGAAAACAAGGCGCTCGCCATGCGATAAAATCAAAAGGCGCATCGGCAAGCAAAGTTCAACTCTCCTCCCTATTGTTTTTTTGCACAATCTCTCGTCACTCGTCACTAACCACCTCGCATCCCTTTACCAGAGAGGGATTGCGGATGTGACGACCAACATGATAAGGGTGATGACAAACAATCGGTCGTCACCCTCAAAAACAGGCTATGCACTATGGGTCAATGCATTAACCCAATAATCAGAAATTCCATATAAGCGACTTTTTCAACGATTTCCGAGGTCTGAAAAGGTTTTATACGGGCAATCGGGAAGCTAATCCCGTAGATAAATGTTCCATTCCCTCTTTCTTTTCTTTGTTTTGCACCGTATATAATACCGTTTTACCACGTTACTTTCTTCGTTTTCCAATTGCAGGCTCCGCGGTTGCCAATTGCGGGCTGCCGGGCCCGCAGCCGGCAACCGTCCGTCCCGCAACTGCGGGACGAAGAAAAGAACCTGCCTTTCGGATATTTCCCTTAAACGAATAAGAGATTATATACAAGGCGAAAGGAGATTACATACAGGCAAAACGGAAAGAAACCCGCGAGGTATTTCCTAAGAATTCACAAGGAAAGGAGATAAATCGCGGCTACAAAATAACTTTTTAGTAACTTTGCATGGTTTTAAAAGAGATTGAACGAATGGAGTTTAAGTATGACGTTATCGTAATCGGCGCCGGACATGCCGGCTGTGAAGCCGCTGCCGCCGCCGCAAACCTGGGTTCAAATACCTGTCTTATCACAATGGACATGAATAAGATAGGACAGATGAGTTGTAACCCTGCCGTAGGAGGTATTGCCAAAGGACAGATTGTACGCGAAATAGACGCCTTAGGCGGATATATGGGATTGGTAACCGATAAAACGGCTATCCAGTTCCGCATATTGAACCGCTCCAAAGGCCCCGCCATGTGGAGTCCGCGCGCGCAGTGCGACCGCAACAAATTCATCTGGACATGGCGCGAGATTCTGGAGAATATTCCCAACCTGCACATCTGGCAGGACACCGTACAGGAAATCCTCGTTGAAAACGGCGAGGTAACCGGACTCACCACCGTTTGGGGAGTGACCTTCCGCGCCAAATGCGTCGTACTGACTGCCGGAACTTTCCTGAACGGACTGATGCACGTAGGGCGCACCATGCTTCCGGGCGGGCGCATGGCAGAACCCGCATCTTATCAACTGACCGAATCCATCGCCCGACACGGCATCACATACGGACGAATGAAAACGGGAACCCCGGTACGCATCGACGGACGGAGCGTGCATTACGAAGATATGGAGATTCAGGAAGGGGAAAACGACTTCCATAAATTCTCCTTTATGAACAACGGCGTACGCCACCTGAAGCAACTGCCGTGCTGGACCTGCTTCACCAATGAGGAAACACACCGCATCCTTCGTGAAGGGCTGCCGGATTCTCCCCTTTTCAACGGGCAGATTCAAAGCATAGGGCCCCGCTATTGCCCCAGTATAGAAACCAAAATCGTAACCTTCCCCGACAAGGAACAGCACCAGCTTTTCCTGGAACCGGAAGGTGAAACGACGCAGGAACTTTACCTGAACGGCTTCTCTTCTTCCCTGCCGATGGACATACAGATTGCAGCGCTGAAAAAGATTCCGGCATTCCGCGACCTGGTGATTTACCGCCCCGGCTACGCAATAGAATACGATTACTTTGATCCCACCCAACTGAAACATACGTTGGAAACGAAGAAAATCAAAAACCTATTCTTCGCCGGACAAGTAAACGGAACGACCGGCTACGAAGAAGCTGCCGGACAAGGAATCATTGCAGGTATCAACGCGCATATCAATTGCCACGGCGGAGAACCGTTCACCCTGGCACGTGACGAAGCCTATATAGGCGTATTAATCGACGATTTGGTTACCAAAGGCGTCGATGAGCCTTACCGCATGTTTACTTCACGTGCGGAATACCGCATCCTGCTCCGCATGGACGATGCCGATATGAGGCTGACCGAAAGAGCCTGGAAACTGGGACTTGCCAAAGAAGACCGCTACGAACTATTAAAGAGCAAGCGCGAAGCCGTTACAAGCATCATAGAGTTCACCCGGAGTTATTCGATGAAACCGGCATTAATCAACCCGGTGCTGGAACAGCTCGGCACTACCCCGCTCCGCCAGGGATGCAAGTTGGTAGACTTAATAAACCGTCCGCAAGTAACCTTGGAAAACATGGCAGAACATGTCAGCGCTTTCCGTCGGGAACTGGACAAGATTACGGAACAGGATAAAGTTGCAGACAGAAGAGACGAAATAGTCGAAGCTGCGGAAATACTTATCAAGTACGAAGGCTATATCGGACGCGAGCGAATCATAGCAGATAAACTGGCACGGCTGGAAAGCATAAAGATTAAAGGAAGGTTCGACTATAATTCCATCCAGTCTCTTTCTACCGAAGCCCGCCAGAAGCTGGTGAAGATAGATCCGGAAACGATAGCCCAGGCAAGCCGAATCCCGGGAGTGTCTCCCAGCGATATCAACGTGCTGCTGGTGCTTTGCGGGCGATAAGGGGCAACGTTCCACGTGAAACAAAGAATTCAATAAACGTATTAAATAAACTGATTATGAGCAAAGAAACACTTGCCAAGACCATTCGGGAAATTCCCGACTTCCCCATCCCCGGGATTTTATTCTACGATGTGACCACTCTGTTTAAAAACCCGTCGGCACTGCAAGAACTTTCGGACACCTTGTATGAAATGTACAAGGATAAAGGGATAACCAAAGTGGTAGGTATAGAATCCAGAGGCTTCATCATGGGCCCCATTCTCGCCACCCGCTTAGGCGCAGGATTCGTACCCATGCGCAAGCCCGGAAAGCTGCCTGCGGAAACAATCGAAGAAAGCTACGACAAAGAGTACGGCAAAGATACGGTACAAATCCACAAGGATGCCATTGAGCCGGACGATGTAGTATTGCTGCACGACGACCTTCTGGCTACGGGCGGAACAATGGAAGCAGCCTGCAAACTGGTGAAGAAACTGAACCCTAAAAAGGTATATGTAAACTTCATTATCGAATTGAAAGAGTTGCATGGAAAGGATATATTCAGCAAAGATGTAGATGTAGAATCGGTATTGACACTCTAAAGAAACAACCGGGTGGTAAAGCAATCACATCGCTGCATGAGAATGTATCGCCGCATGCTCTTGGCATCGTATTGCTTTACCACCTTTTTCTTTACTACCTTTTTCTTACGATATGGACGAACTAAAAACAAATGATTACCTGAAGGGTATCGTTCTGAACCTTCCTGAAAGTCCCGGTATTTACCAATATCTGAATGCCGAGGGAACGATTATATACGTAGGGAAAGCAAAAAACCTGAAGCGCCGGGTCTCTTCCTACTTCAACAGAGAACATGAACCGGGAAAGACACGGGTACTGGTGAGCAAGATTGCAGATATCCGGTATATCGTGGTCAACACGGAAGAGGATGCCTTGCTGCTGGAGAACAATCTTATCAAGAAATACAAACCCCGTTACAACGTACTGCTGAAAGACGACAAGACCTACCCGTCCATCTGCGTGCAGAACGAATATTTCCCCCGCGTATTCAAGACGCGGAGAATCATACGCAACGGTTCTTCCTACTACGGCCCGTACAGCCATATACCATCCATGTATGCAGTGCTCGACCTCATCAAGCATTTGTACCCGCTACGCACCTGCAACTTGAATCTCTCGCCCGAAAACATCCGGGCAGGGAAGTTCAATGTATGCCTGGAATATCACATCAAGAACTGCGCAGGCCCCTGCATAGGCAAGCAGAATCAGGAAGAATACCTCAAAAACATTGCCGAAATAAAGGAAATACTCAAGGGAAATACCCAGGAGATAGAGCGGATGCTGTATCAGCAGATGCAGGAGCTTGCGGCGGAAATGAAGTTTGAAGAGGCGCAGAAAATCAAGGAAAAGTATCTGCTGCTGGAAAATTACCGTTCCAAATCGGAAGTGGTAAGCAACGTATTGCACAATATCGACGTGTTCTCCATCGAGGAAGACACCGATGAAAAGTCCGCATTCATCAACTATCTGCATATCACAAACGGGGCTATCAACCAGGCTTTCACCTTTGAGTACAAGAAACGGCTGAACGAAACGAAAGAGGAGCTCCTGTCACTGGGCATTATCGAGATGCGCGAACGGTACAAGAGCCTTTCCCGCGAAATCATCGTGCCCTTTGAGCTGGACATGGAGCTTAAAGACGTTATCTTTACCATCCCGCAACGCGGTGACAAGAAGAAATTGCTTGAACTCTCCATCCTGAACGTTAAACAATACAAGGCCGACCGTCTGAAACAAGCGGAAAAGCTGAATCCGGAACAACGCACGGTACGCCTTTTAAAGGAAATCCAGCAAGAATTGCACCTCGACAGGCTGCCTATGCGGATAGAGTGTTTCGACAACTCCAACATCCAAGGCTCGGACCCTGTTGCCGGATGCGTTGTCTTCATCAAAGGAAAGCCGTCCAAGAAAGACTACCGGAAGTATAACATCAAGACCGTGGAAGGACCGGACGACTATGCATCCATGAAAGAGGTTGTAAAACGGCGTTATCAGCGCGCTATCGAGGAGAACGCCCCCCTGCCCGACCTTCTTATCACCGACGGTGGAAAAGGGCAAATGAGCGCCGTAAAAGAGGTTGTCGACGAACTGAACCTTGACATCCCCATTGCCGGACTTGCCAAAGACGGGAAACACCGCACATCGGAACTGCTATACGGTTTCCCGCCGCAGACCATCGGACTGAAACAAAACTCTCCCCTTTTCCGCCTGCTGACGCAGATACAGGACGAGGTACACAGGTTTGCCATTACCTTCCACCGCGACAAGCGCAGCAAGCGGCAGGTAGCTTCGGCCTTAGACGAGATAAAAGGGATTGGAGAAAAGACAAAGAACGCTCTGCTAAAGGAGTTCAAAAGCGTAAAACGAATCAAGGAGGCATCGGCGGAAGATATTGCCAAAGTGATTGGCGAGGCGAAAGCGAAAATCATAAAGGACTATTTCACAGACAAATAGTCCTTCAATACAAATTCTTGTCCCACACCGCGGCAATCACGAATTTATTCGTAACTTTGCAACCTGCAAAATATTTTTTTAGGACTAAAACATGAGAGTAGTTATACAACGTACCGGGCATGCGTCTGTCACAATCAACGGAACCTGTAAGTCCGCCATCCGCAAAGGATTTATGATATTGGTAGGCATAGAGGAGACGGACGGCAAGGAAGACATCGACTGGTTGTGTAAAAAGATTGTCAACCTGCGTGTTTTTGACGACGAGAATGGCGTTATGAATAAATCCATACTCGACATTGACGGTGAGATATTGGTAATCAGCCAGTTTACGCTGCACGCATCTACCAGGAAAGGCAATCGCCCCTCTTACATACGGGCGGCAAAACCGGAAATATCCGTTCCGCTGTACGAACAATTCTGCAAGGAATTGAGTTTTGCATTAGGTAAAGAGATAGGTACCGGCGAATTTGGAGCCGATATGAAAGTAGAATTAGTGAACGATGGCCCTGTGACCATCTGTATGGATACAAAAAACAAGGAATAATGACGTTAAAAGAAGCACAACAAGAAGTGGACTCCTGGATAAAAAAATACGGAGTACGCTACTTCAGCGAGCTCACCAATATGGCCGTATTGACCGAAGAAGTCGGCGAGCTGGCACGAGTTATGGCACGCAAATACGGCGACCAGTCTTTTAAGGAAGGAGAGAAAGACAACGTTGAAGAAGAAATCGCGGACGTCCTTTGGGTACTTCTCTGCATTGCCAACCAGACCGGTGTAGACATCACCGAAGCATTTGCACGCAGCATCGAGAAGAAAACCAAACGCGACCAGGCAAGACATATCAATAATCCTAAATTATCCGACCATGGAGAATAACGAATCTACACAGAGCAAGTACGATGCCGCTCTGGCAAAGTACAACACCAATTTGAATGATGCGGAAGTGGCAGCGGAAGTAGCCGGAATAATCGCAGAGAAAGTCCCTGCAAACAATACTCCGGAAGTAAAGAAGTTCCTGTTCAACTGCATCGACCTGACCACGCTCAACAGTACGGACAGCGATGAAAGCGTCATGAAATTCACCCAAAAGGTAAACCAGTTTGACGAAGAATTTCCCGATTTGAAGAACGTAGCGGCCATCTGCGTATATCCCAACTTTGCGGAAGTAGTAAAGGATACGCTGGAAGTGGAAGACGTAAAGATAGCCTGCGTATCGGCAGGTTTCCCCTCTTCACAGACTTTCATAGAAGTAAAAGTAGCCGAAACCGCCATGGCAATCATGGAAGGCGCGGATGAGATAGACATTGTAATCTCCGTAGGAAAGTTCCTGAGCGGCGACTATGAAACCATGTGCGATGAGATACAGGAGCTGAAAGCCACCTGCAAGGAGCATCACCTGAAGGTAATCCTGGAGACCGGCGCGCTGAAAACGGCAGCCAACATCAAAAAGGCCTCTATCCTATCCATGTATGCCGGAGCCGATTTCATCAAGACTTCCACCGGCAAACAGCAGCCTGCCGCCACTCCGGAAGCAGCCTACGTAATGTGTCAGGCTATTAAGGAATACCATGCTTTGACGGGCAACAAGATAGGTTTCAAACCGGCAGGAGGCATCAACTGCGTAAACGATGCGCTCATCTACTACACCATTGTAAAAGAAGTACTGGGCGAAGAATGGCTGAACAACGGATTGTTCCGTTTGGGAACCAGCCGTCTGGCAAATCTCCTGCTGTCGGAAATCAAAGGCGAAGAAATGAAGTTCTTTTAAGAGGAATACGGTTGATATATCCGTTATATAAAACAAAGCGAAGAACCTGCTCTCTATATTAAGGAAACAAGGTTCTTCGCTTCGTTTTTGAATGACGGGATATAAAAGAAACTTTGATAGATATTCCGTCTTTATTGTATAAAAAACAAACTTATTTTTCGCGTTCCACTACGTAATCAAGATAGCAAACAAGTGCTTTCTTGACATCCGTATCTTCCATGGAAGCTAATAACGAAAGTGCCTTTTCCTTAAACTCAATCATAACTTTCGTAGCGTATTCAATGCCGCCGTTTGCCTTGGAAAACTCGATCAATCGGGCTATTTCATCAGTTGTAGCCGTTCCGCTCTTTACTTTCGCGGCAATCTCCTGTGCCTGCTTGTCGCGGGTTGAATTAAGGGCATAAAGTGCAGGTAAGGTCAGCTTTCCTTCCAGCATATCATTGCCGGTAGGTTTGCCGATTTCCTTGCTTTCGTAGTAATCGAATATATCATCCTTGATTTGAAAGCAAAGACCGATGTATTCGCCAAAGAGACGTGCATATTCCGCCTTTTCATCGCCAGCTCCCACCGAAAGCGCACCCGCTTTCATGCACGCGGCAAACAGTACGGCCGTCTTCTTGCGGATGACATCAAAGTAAATATCCTCGGAATATTCGGGATTGCTGACATTGGAAAGCTGCAACAACTCCCCTTCCGCCAAATCCTGTCCCAGCTTCGAAACAATATCAATAATGCCGTAATTGCGCGTCATCCCCACTTCCACCAAAGCCGTTGCCAGTAAATAATCTCCCGTAAGCACCGCCACCTTATTATTAAAAACGGCATTCACGGAGAGCTGCCCCCGGCGTTCGGTACTCTCGTCCACCACATCGTCATGCACCAAGCTTGCCGTATGCAGCAGCTCCAAGGCAACCGCAGCATGAAGCGTTGCCGGACAAATCTCATTGTACAGCTTCGCCGCAAGCAAAACCAGAATCGGGCGCATCATCTTCCCATTCTTCTGCCGTATATGCGCAATCACGCTGTTCAGCAAAAGGTTAGAACTGGAAAGGCAACTATCAAAATGCTTTTTGAAGTCTTCCAACTCCGCAGAAATCGGGGATTTTATGAAGGATATACTGTCCATACATCGCTATTTGAGCACAAAAATAGTAATAAAACGGTTAATACGGTATTTTTTTGTACTTTTACCATGAAAAAAAGGATAAATATATGAATTCAACCGATAAACTTTTCTTGCTTGATGCCTACGCATTGATATACCGTGCTTATTACGCGTTCATCAAAAATCCGCGAATCAACTCCAAAGGATTCAACACTTCCGCCATTCTGGGGTTTGTGAACACCCTGGAAGAGGTGCTGAAAAAGGAAAATCCCACACATATAGGAGTAGCTTTCGACCCTTCGGGACCTACATTCCGCCACGAGGCTTACGAACAATACAAAGCGCAACGGGAAGAGACTCCCGAGGCTATCCGCCTTTCCGTACCTATTATAAAGGATATTATCCGTGCCTACCGCATTCCTATCCTGGAAGTGCCCGGTTATGAAGCCGACGACGTAATAGGCACGCTTGCCACCGAAGCCGGCAGACAAGGTATTGTCACTTACATGATGACGCCCGACAAAGACTACGGCCAACTGGTGTCGGAGAATGTATTCATGTACCGCCCCAAACACAGCGGCGGATTCGAAGTCATGGGCATCGAGGAGATAAAAGCGAAGTTCGATATCCAGTCCACAGAGCAAGTCATCGACATGCTGGGACTGATGGGCGACTCTTCCGATAACATCCCCGGCTGTCCGGGCGTGGGAGAGAAAACCGCACAAAAGCTGGTGGCTGAATTCGGCAGCATCGAAAACCTGCTTGCCCATACCGACCGGCTGAAAGGTGCGCTTAAAACCAAAGTAGAGGCAAACCGGGAAATGATTGCTTTCTCCAAATTCCTTGCAACCATCAAAGTGGACGTACCTATCAAGCTCGACATGAATACACTCGTCCGCGAAGAGCCGAACGAAGAAGAGCTCCGCAAGATTTTCGAAGAGCTGGAATTTCGTACCCTCATCGACCGTGTCCTGAAAAAGACAGGCTCTCCCCTTCCCTCTTCTTCCAGTTCCGCTTCGCCCGATCCTTATGCGGGAACTTTGTTTGCCCAACCCACCGACGGCACAACTTCCGGAAACAACGCTCCGGTTCAAGGCGATTTGTTTGCAAATTTTGCGGACAACGGGACGGGTGATGCAAAAAATTCGATTCTCACGCGCTTAGAAATGCTCAATGTAGACTATCAACTGATTGATACAGAAGAGAAAAGAAAGAAAATTATTCAAAAGTTACTTACAAAAGAAATTCTCTCAATAGATACGGAAACCACCGGAACCGAACCGATAGAAGCGGAACTGGTAGGAATGAGCTTCAGTGATGCCGAAAACCGGGCTTACTATGTACCCGTTCCGGCAAATCGTGACGAAGCGTTAAAAATCGTCAATGAGTTCCGCCCTCTTTACGAAAATGAAAATTCCATGAAAGTAGGACAAAATATCAAGTACGATATGATTGTCCTTCAAAACTACGGAGTACAGGTAAAAGGAAAACTTTTCGACACCATGCTTGCCCATTATGTATTGCAACCGGAGCTCCGGCACAACATGGACTACCTTGCCGAAATCTATCTGCACTACCAGACCATCCACATCGATGAACTTATAGGAGCCAAAGGCAAGAACCAAAAGAACATGCGCGACCTTCCGCCGGAAGACGTATACCGCTACGCTTGCGAAGATGCGGACGTTACACTGAAACTGAAGAACGTACTCGAAAAAGAACTGAAAGAGCACGCTGCCGAACATCTCTTTTACGAAATAGAGATGCCGCTCGTACCGGTGCTCGTCAACATTGAAAGCAACGGAGTGCGTATCGATACGGAAGCGCTTAAACAATCGTCCGAGCATTTCACGCTCCGCCTGCAGGAGATTGAAAAAGAAATCTATGCACTGGCAGGTGGCGAAACCTTCAATATCGGCTCACCCAAGCAGGTAGGCGAAGTATTGTTTGACAGACTCAAAATCGTAGAGAAAGCCAAAAAAACCAAGACCGGACAGTATGTCACTTCCGAGGAAGTACTCGAGAGCCTTCGGAACAAACACGCAATCATCGGTAAGATACTTGAATACCGCGGACTGAAAAAGCTGCTAAGTACCTACATCGATGCATTGCCCCAGCTGATAAATCCGCGTACGGGACGTATCCATACCTCGTTCAACCAGGCGGTAACCGCTACCGGACGACTCAGCTCAAGCAATCCGAACCTGCAAAACATACCCATTCGTGACGAGGACGGCAAGGAAATCCGCAAAGCCTTCATTCCCGATGACGGATGCGAGTTCTTCTCTGCCGACTACTCGCAGATCGAACTGCGCATCATGGCACATCTGAGCCAGGATAAGAATATGATTGATGCCTTCCTCAGCGGTTATGACATTCATGCCGCCACTGCCGCCAAAATATATAAGGTGGATATTAATGACGTAACCGCCGATATGCGCCGCAAAGCCAAGACAGCCAACTTCGGCATCATCTACGGCATCTCCGTCTTCGGGCTGGCGGAGCGTATGAACGTTCCCCGTCAGGAAGCCAAAGAACTGATAGACGGGTATTTTGAAACCTACCCGCAAGTCAAGGAATACATGGACAGAAGCATACAGGTGGCGCGCGAAAACGGATATGTGGAAACCATCTTCCACCGCAAGCGCTTCCTGCCCGACATCAACTCACGGAATGCCGTAGTACGCGGTTATGCAGAACGCAATGCCATTAACGCTCCCATTCAGGGAAGTGCTGCCGACATTATCAAAGTAGCCATGTCGCTCATCTACCGGCGCCTTCAAAGTAACAATCTGAAAGCAAAGATGATTTTACAGGTCCATGACGAACTGAATTTCAGCGTTCCCGAGGCAGAAAAAGAGATTATACAAAAAATTGTAATCGAAGAGATGGAACGGGCATATCGCATGCTGGTACCCTTGAAAGCCGATTTCGGGTGGGGAAAGAACTGGCTGGAAGCACACTAATCCGCTCGATAACTTTATTTAACTTACAATCAGAAAGCAACAGAAGCAATCGCTTTAAAATACAGTTTGCTCATCAGAATATCCGGCATCTTTGCTGCCGGATATTTTTTATTCACTAACCGCTCCAAAAAGAAAGCATACTAT
This sequence comes from Bacteroides stercoris, assembly GCA_958432865.1. Classification (GTDB taxonomy): domain Bacteria; phylum Bacteroidota; class Bacteroidia; order Bacteroidales; family Bacteroidaceae; genus Bacteroides; species Bacteroides stercoris_A. The sequence goes on along the minus strand of CAUAWO010000008.1, from coordinate 8,634 downwards.
TCTTGTTGCTTTTGACAATTTGATAAAATATTAGCCATATATTTTATTTATGTCAATTATATGCGTACCTTTGCACCGTTTTTAAGAAAGATATGATAGAAAATAGTAAGTAATACTCTAAAAAACATAAATCATGAAAACTTTAAAAACTTTGATTTTATTCTCTTTTCTTTTTGTGTGTGGAATGAATGCGTCAGCAGACAACAAAAGTAACCTTATTTACAATTCGGAAGAAGTAAATGGAATGAAAGTTGCCGAAACTGTTTACAAGATGGACGGCAGTACGCTTGCCAACTATATGAAGTACAATTATAAATACGATGACCAAAAGCGTATAACAGAAAGCGAAGCGTTGAAATGGAATGCCGTAAAAAACGCATGGACTCATGACATGTGCATCCGCTATGCCTATGAAGGCAAATCCATAACTACTACTTATTATAAATGGAGCAATAAAAAGAATACCTATATTCTTATCCCTGAAATGACAATAACAATGGATAATCCCGATATGTAATCCATTCATTTTCTCTCATAAATATACTCTAATAACTAATAATAACCCAAAACCTTTTCATAAACTGAGGAGCCGGAACAAATACATTCCGGCTCTTTTTGTATTTTTGCTTTCCAATAAAAACATAGAAGCATGATACCCCAAGCACTTATCCACTACGTCGAAACGGAGATTATCCCCCGATACGAACACTTCGACAAGGCACACAACCGTTCGCATGTACAAACAGTCATTGACGAAAGCCTCGCTCTTGCCGAGCTTTATCCCCAGGCAGACGAACGCCTTGTCTACACCATAGCAGCCTATCACGACACAGGGCTTTGCCGCGACCGCGCCACGCATCACCTTGTTTCGGGAGAAATCATAGCCGCCGACAGCAACCTTCTGCAATGGTTCGGCAAAGAAGAGATGGCAATCATGCGGGAAGCCGTGGAAGACCATCGGGCATCCAGCGACCATGAGCCGCGCAGCATCTACGGAAAAATCGTGGCCGAAGCCGACCGTATCATCGACACAGACATCACCCTGCGCCGTACCGTACAATACGGACTGAAACAAAATCCTGCGGCGGACGAAGCATGGCACTACCAACGTTTTCACAAACATCTGATGGAAAAGTACGCACCCGGCGGCTACCTTAAACTTTGGCTTCCCGACTCAAAGAACGCCGAAAGGCTGAAAGAACTGCAAAGCATCATAGCGGATGAGGTGCGCCTGAAAAGCATTTTTCACCGCATGTTCGAAGAAGAGAAAAGATAAAAGACTATCTTTGCAGCCAATTAACTGAATAATAATTAAAAAACAAAATATATTTATGGCATTAAAAGCAGGTATAGTGGGACTGCCCAACGTAGGGAAATCCACTCTTTTCAACTGTCTGTCCAGTGCAAAGGCACAGGCGGCAAACTTTCCTTTTTGTACTATCGACGCCCAAATGGGTCAGGTATCCGTGCCTGACGAGCGACTGACCAAACTCGCCGAAATCGTTCATCCGGGACGCATCGTGCCCGCTGTATGCGACATTGTCGATATTGCCGGACTGGTGAAAGGCGCCAGCAAAGGTGAAGGACTGGGCAACCAGTTTCTGGGCAACATCCGCGAGTGCGACGCCATTATCCATGTGCTGCGTTGCTTCGACAACGGCAACATCGTACACGTGGACGGAAGCGTAGATCCGGTGCGCGACAAGGAAATCATCGATACCGAACTCCAGCTCAAGGACCTCGATACGGTAGAAAACCGCATCAAGCGTGTAGAGAAGATAGCCAAAGTTGGCGGAGATAAAATGGCGAAAGTAGAGTACGAACTCCTGCTCCGCTACAAAGATGCATTGGAACAGGGACAGAGTGCCCGCACCGTAATACCTCAGAACGATGACGAGGAGCAATGCGCCAAACAGATGTTCCTGCTCACCACGAAACCGGTACTCTACGTCTGCAACGTAGACGACACTAGCGCCGCCACCGGCAACCAATACGTAGAGCAGGTGCGCGAGGCCATCAAAGACGAAGATGCCCAGCTCATCATCATCTCCGCACAGACCGAAGCCGACATCGCCGAACTGGAAACTTACGAAGAAAAGCAGATGTTCCTCGAAGACCTCGGCCTGAAAGAAAGCGGTTGCAACCGGTTGATTAAAGCTATCTACAGCCTGCTGAACCTCGAAACTTTCATCACCGCCGGCGAAATGGAAGTAAAGGCATGGACCTACCGCAAAGGCTGGAAAGCCCCGCAATGCGCCGGTGTTATCCACACCGACTTCGAGAAAGGGTTTATCCGTGCAGAAGTCATCAAGTACGAAGACTACATTAAGTATGGCAGTGAAGCCGCCGTGCGCGAAGCCGGAAAACTGGGCGTGGAAGGCAAGGAATACGTGGTGCAGGACGGAGACATCATGCACTTCCGCTTCAACGTATAAAAATAACAGGAAGAGGGTATGTCGAAATGAATGACAAACTATATGTTTTGGGCAGGGCCAATGATGTAGCAATCAAAAATTTCGACATCCTCAATCATAAAGCTGAATTCGGCATTTCGAGACAATTCAATAATCATCCTTTTTACTCCTAAAATTTATGGAACAGCAAGGAGAAATAGTACTTTATCAGCCAGAAACAACTTTCAAACTCGAAGTGCGATTAGAAAACGAAACAGTTTGGCTCACGCAAGCACAAATTGCAGAATTATTCGGTACCGGCAGACAAGCCATTACCAAACATCTGAAAAATATCTTCAACAGCAATGAATTGGAAGAAAATTCAGTATGTTCCATTTTGGAACTAACTGCTGCGGACGGCAAAACCTATAAAACCAAGATATATAATCTTGATGCGATTTTATCCGTAGGATATCGTGTCAATAGTAAAAATGCAACCTCTTTCAGATGTTGGGCAAACAAAATATTAAAAGAATACCTGCTGAGAGGATATTCGATTAATAAACGGCTAAACAACATCGAGCAAAGAATAAACAATGATTTACCGAAACACGAACAACGTATCGGGCAAATAGAAGAAAAAATAGATTTCTTTGTCCGTACCGCCCTTCCACCCGTAGAAGGTATCTTTTTTGAAGGACAAATCTTCGATGCCTATGTTTTCGCCTCTAATCTGATAAAATCAGCCCAAAAAACAATTGTTCTCATTGACAATTATATTGATGAAAATACCCTTATGATGCTTAGTAAGAGAAATGAAAAAGTGGAAGCTACTGTATATACAGCCAAACTCACCAAACAGTTGCAATTGGACCTGCAACGACACAATGCTGAATATCCGGCAATAGCCATCCATGAATACAAGCAGTCTCATGACCGTTTCCTCATCATAGACTCCGAAGTTTTCCACATAGGGGCTTCCTTGAAAGATCTTGGAAAAAATGGTTTGCTTTTTCAAAACTGCATTTCTCCCCGCAAGAACTGATTGAGAGGATGCTGACAGAAATACAGAAATAATTAATCTTCTAAAGATACGCTACAAATGAAAAATAACAACCTGAAGTATCTCATTGCAGGAACCGGCGGCGTAGGCGGTTCAATAGCCGCATTTCTCGCTCTCGCCGGAAAGGACGTCACCTGTATTGCCCGTGGCGGACATCTTGCCGCCTTACGTGAAAACGGATTGAAGTTACATTCCGATTTAAAAGGCGAGCATACATTGGACGTTCCGGCTTATACGGCAGAGGAATATGCTGCCCTCGCCTCTTCGGCGGACGCTTACAAGGCAGACGTTATTTTCGTATGCGTCAAAGGCTATTCCGTAGACTCCATTACGGAATTAATCAGGCACGCCGCACACAAGGACACGGTAGTAATCCCCATCCTGAACGTCTATGGCACAGGTCCGCGCATCCAGCGGCTGGTTCCCGGCATCACGGTACTGGACGGCTGCATCTACATCGTAGGATTCGTATCCGGCAAAGGCGAAATCACGCAAATGGGCAAGATATTCCGGTTGGTTTACGGGGCACACAAAGACACCATTGTTTCCCGTGAAACATTGGCAGCCATACAGCGGGATTTGCAGGAAAGCGGCATCAAGGCCGACATATCTCCCGACATCAACCGCGACACCTTCGTCAAATGGTCTTTCATCTCGGCCATGGCCGTTACCGGAGCTTACTACGACGTGCCTATGGGCGAAGTGCAGAAGCCCGGCAAAGTACGCGACACCTTCATCGGGCTTTCGCAGGAAAGCGCGGCCTTGGGACGGAAACTGGGCATCGGGTTCGAGGAAGATATCGTAGCGTACAACCTCAAGGTAATCGACAAGCTTGCCCCCGAAAGCACCGCTTCCATGCAAAAAGACATGGCGCGCGGCCACCAAAGCGAAGTGCAGGGATTGCTTTTCGACATGATTGCGGCAGCCGAAGAACAGAATATCGACATCCCTACATACAGAATGGTAGCGGAGAAATTCAAATAATTTTATACCTTTGCCTCACCATCTTATACAGTTTCGTCTTCCGGAGCGTAGCGCAGAACCTCTTCCGTGCAATACATACATAAAAAGAGCAGATTCTGCGCTACGCTCCGAAGGACGAAAACAAAGATATAAACTAACTTAAATTGCTTATGAATATGCTGACTCTCCTCTCTATCAACTGGAATCCCAACCCGGAACTGTTCAACCTTTTCGGCAGCCTTCCAATCCGGTATTACGGCCTGTTATGGGTGGTAGGTATTGCTCTTGCCTACGTAATAGTACACCGCCAATACCACGACCGGAAAATCGACGAAAAGACATTCGAACCGCTGTTCTTCTACTGCTTCTTCGGCATCCTGATAGGAGCGAGACTGGGGCACTGTCTGTTCTACCAGCCGGATTATTACCTGAATCACTTCTGGGAAATGATACTTCCCGTGAAGTTCCTGCCGGACGGCGACTGGAAGTTTACCGGCTACGAAGGGCTTGCCAGTCACGGCGGTACGCTGGGACTGATTATCGCCCTCTGGATGTACTGCCGCAAAACCAAGATGCACTATATGGATGTGCTGGACATGATAGCCGTAGCCACACCTGTCACCGCCTGTTGCATCCGCCTTGCCAACCTGATGAACTCTGAGATTATCGGCAAGCCGGCCGATGTGCCCTGGGCTTTCGTCTTTGAACGGGTGGATATGCTGCCCCGCCATCCGGCACAGCTCTACGAAGCAATCGCCTACTTCATCTTCTTCCTGGGCATGGTCTACCTGTACAGGCGCGGACAAAAGCAGCAGGAAAACAAGCTCAAAACGGACTTCAGCACCACCAAAGCCAAGTCCACCGCAATGCAAACCGGCGCTACCCTACCCTATCACCGCGGTTTCTTCTTCGGTCTCTGCCTGACTGAAATATTCGTATTCCGCTTCTTCATCGAGTTCCTGAAAGAGGATCAGGTGGATTTTGAAAGCGCAATGACGCTGAATATGGGGCAATGGCTCAGCATTCCGTTCATACTTATCGGAGTGTACTTCATGTGTTTCCACGGCAAGAAAACGGCAGGAAAATAAGAACTCCGCAACAATAAAAAAGTATCAAGGCATGAAACCGACAGTTCCACCTAAGGAAACTGAAAGTTCCATGCCTTGATACTTCTTGTTCCACTACGTGAAACAAAGAGTTTCTCGCGGGGAAACAAACCGTTCCCTCAGGAGAAATTTTTTATTTCATTCTTTGAAACCCGACTTACGTCGCAGGTTACTTTCCTTTGACTATCCGCTTGATGTCATTCAGCTTGTTCAGCGCTTCGAGCGGTGTCAGGTTGTTCACATCCAGGTTCAGTATCTCGTCGCGTATCTGGCACAACACCGGGTCGTCGAGCTGAAAGAAACTGAGCTGCATGCCGCCGCGCGTCTCTCCCACTTCAACCATCGGCTTGGCCGCGATGCCTTGCTGGCGGTTGTCCTTTTCAAGCTGTTTCAATATATCACCGGCGCGTTTCACGATACTTTTGGGCATACCCGCCATTTTGGCTACATGGATACCGAAGGAATGCTCGCTGCCGCCGCGCTCCAGTTTGCGCAGGAAAATGACCTTATTGTCGATTTCCTTCACCGATACATTATAGTTCTTGATGCGCTTGAAGGATTTCTCCATTTCGTTCAGTTCATGGTAGTGCGTGGCAAAGAGCGTACGCGCCTTGGCATGCGGATGTTCGTGGATATACTCCACAATGGCCCAGGCAATGGAGATGCCGTCGTAGGTGGAAGTGCCGCGCCCCAACTCGTCAAAAAGCACCAGGCTGCGGGGAGAAAGGTTATTCAGGATGTCGGCCGCCTCGTTCATCTCCACCATAAACGTAGACTCGCCCACGGAGATGTTGTCGCTGGCTCCCACACGGGTGAATATCTTGTCCACCAGACCGATATGCGCGCTTTCCGCCGGAACGAAACAGCCGATTTGCGCCATAAGCGTAATCAGGGCGGTCTGACGGAGCAATGCCGACTTACCCGCCATGTTGGGACCGGTAATGATGATTATCTGCTGCGTACTGCTGTCCAGCATCACATCGTTGGCTACGTACTTCTCGCCTATCGGAAGCTGCTTCTCGATGACCGGATGACGTCCCTGGTGTATCTCCAGCACCTCGTCGTCGGAGATTACGGGACGGATATAATTGTTTTCGCGGGCTGCGGTGGCAAAAGACAGCAGGCAGTCCAGCCGGGCTATCTGGTTCGCATCGGTCTGAATGGCAGGAATAAACTCACTCAAGGACTGCACCAGCTCTGCATAAAGCTGTGTTTCCAGCACCAGTATCTTGTCCTCGGCGCCGAGTATCTTTTCCTCATATTCTTTCAATTCCTGCGTAATGTAACGCTCGGCATTGACCAGTGTCTGCTTGCGAATCCACTCCTGCGGCACTTTATCCTTGTGCACGTTGCGCACTTCGATATAGTAACCGAACACATTGTTATAGCCGATTTTCAGGCTGGGAATGCCCGTAAGCTCACTCTCCCGCTGCTGTATCTGCAAAAGATAGTCCTTGCCGGAATAGGCTATCCGGCGCAGCTCGTCCAATTCGGCATTTACGCCGGATTTTATCACACCGCCTTTATTGACAAGCAACGGCGGGTCGTTGTTGATTTCCCTTTCGATGCGGTCGCGGATGGAACGGCAGATGTCCAGTTGTCCGCCGATATGGTTCAGACTGGCGTTATCGGCATCCATACAGGCTTCCTTAATCGGTTCGATAGCCTGCAGGGCCACTTTCAGAGCGACTACCTCGCGGGGAGAAACACGTCCTACGGCTACTTTGGAGATAATGCGTTCCAGGTCGCCTATCAAGTGCAACTGCTCTTCAATCACTCCCTTGAAGTCGGGCTTCCGGAAGAAATACTCCACCACGTCCAGCCGTCCGTTAATGGGCTTCACATCCTTCAGGGGGAATACCATCCAACGCTTCAGCAGGCGGGCCCCCATCGGACTGATTGTTTTATCTATCACATCCAACAAGCTGCTGCCGCCGTCGTTCATGCTGCCCATCAGCTCCAGGCTGCGCACCGTAAACTTATCCAGACGGACGTACTTATCTTCCTCTATACGTGCCAGCGAGGTGATATGTCCTATCTGCGTATGCTGCGTCATAATGAGGTACTGCAAGATAGCCCCCGAAGCGATGATACCGTTTTTGAGATGCTCCACGCCGAACCCCTTCAGGTTTTTCACTTCAAAGTGTTTCAGCAGTTTCTCGCGGGCGGTGGTTTCCGTAAACACCCAGTCGTCCAGCTCGAACGTAAAAAACTTGCTGCCGAAATTGCCTTCGAACATTCCCCGGCGGCCACGCTCAAACAGCACCTCTTTCGGGGCGAAGTTGTTCAGCAGCTTGTCTATATGGTCAAAGGAGCCTTCGGCGGTCAGGAACTCACCGGTGGAGATATCCAGAAACGCCACCCCGCAGGCGCCTTTACCGAAATGAACGGCAGCGAGGAAGTTGTTTTCACGGTAATTCAGTATGTTGTCGTTAATGGATACGCCCGGCGTTACCAATTCGGTGATACCGCGTTTCACCAGTTTCTTGGTGAGCTTCGGGTCTTCCAACTGGTCGCAAATGGCTACGCGCTTGCCCGCACGTATCAGTTTGGGCAGATACGTATCGAGCGCATGGTGGGGAAAGCCTGCCATTTCAATCGTTTTTCCCTTGCCGTTGGCGCGCTTAGTCAAGGTAATGCCTAATATTTCAGAAGCCAGGACGGCATCGGTGGAATAAGTTTCATAGAAGTCGCCGCAACGAAACAGCATGACCGCATCGGGGTGCTTTGCCTTCAACTCAAGAAACTGCTTCATCATCGGGGTAAGGACAATATCTTCGTGCATACAGGTATATCTTTGCGGAACACAGAAGCACGGTGGCGCAGAGTTTTTAACGGTATGAACTCCCGGTTTCATGAAGCAGACGCTCTGCACAAGCAACTCTGTGCCACCGTATCTCTGTGTTCATTGATTAATGTCACAAAGATAATCCTTTTTTAGAAAATACGTATGTAAAGGGTTTTAATCCTTAGCAAGCCTTAACAAAGCCGGTGTTTTTGCTAAAACATGTTATAAAACACACTTTTTTATTTGCTTTATTTGGAAATTTCCCGAAAGTCCGTACCTTTGCACTGTGTTTTTCATAGTATTAGATTTAAGGTTAACAAA
>CAUAWO010000007.1:0-86990 GCA_958432865.1 Bacteroides stercoris | reverse complement strand
AAAAAAAGTCTGTCCGTACTTTCGTACGTCAGACTTTCAATTCTCTCTAATTGTTGTTCTGAAATTATTCAGCTACAACTGCTGCGCTATCTGTTGCAGTAGTATCAGCTACTGATGCTGCTGCCTCAGCTGCTGCAGCTTCTACAGCTGCGATTGAGTCAGCGATACGGATTGAATCAGCTGTTGCTTGTTCAGCGTTAGCTGCTTTGTTACCACAAGATGCGAAAGATACTGCTACGATAGCTACGGCCATCAAAACTAATTTTTTCATTTTCTTTACTTTTAAAACGTAATACAATCAATTGCTTTATTAAAACGCTGCAAAGGTATGTACTTTTTGGATATGTTGTTCTCCAAAACCCAACTTTTTTTATACTTTTTTTTGAGGAAAGCCCATTTTGCCCTCTTCAAGCATGTTCTATAACATATTAATCCTCTGCAATGCTGTTGTATAAATACCTTTTGATACTTCTTTTCGGGGTTTTCTCAAATTCTGTAGGATAAAGCTGTATTTGGCTGACTTTTTCGTAAGCGGCAACGCTGTTGTTCAGATTCTTGAGATTTTCATCCATGATGGTCTTCAGGTTTTCCGGATTGTTCAACCCTAAAGAATCCAGTGCTTCATAGTCGGCATAAACCAAAGCTACCAATTTCCTATTGCGCTCAATCACAAGGCTTTCCAAAACGAACGGCATATTGTTGAGACGGGCTTCTATTTCTTCCGGGAAAATATTTTGTCCGCTGGAGCTAAGAATCATAGTTTTGCTGCGCCCACGGATATAAAGGTTGTTATGCTCGTCCAAAGTACCTAAGTCGCCGGTACGTAGCCAACCGTCTTCAGTAAAAACCTCTTTGGTGGCTTCCGGATTTTTATAATATCCAACCATTACATTCTCACCGCGTACCTGTATTTCGCCAAGTCTGTCATCCGGATTTTCTTTATAGATGCGGGCTTCCATAATATCAAGTACCCGTCCGGAAGAAGTGGTTACGAATTCGTTCCAGGGAGCGTAGCTGATAAGCGGGGCGCATTCCGTCATGCCGTAGCCGATGGTGAAAGGAAATTTGATACGATGGAAGAACTCTTCCACTTCCGGATTCATGGCAGCGCCACCGATAATCACTTCTTTGAATCGGCCACCTAACGCATCTACCAATTTCTTACGGATTTGCCCATATATCTGTCCGTCCAGCAAAGGAATGCTGAGCGCCCATTTCATGGACTTTTTGTTGATAATAGGCTGGATGACGTTCTTGTATATCTTTTCGATAACAAGGGGGACGGTTATAATCAGGTTTGGCTTTACTTCTTCAAACGCCTTCATCAGGATTTTGGGAGAAGGAACTTTTCCTAACAGTGTGACATGTGTACCCACGGCCGTAGCGGTCAGGAAGTCGAAAGCGCAACCGTAAGCGTGTGCCAGTGGTAGAAAAGAGAGTACTTTATCTCCTTTCTTCAGCAGTTCGGTACGTATGCCGAAAGTTACGTTACCTGCCAGATTGTTTCCTGTCAGCATGACACCTTTACTGAAGCCTGTTGTACCCGAAGTATAGTTCAACAACATTATTTTGTCGTTGGAGAGGTCGGTATAAGTTACATCTTCCCGTGTGAAACCATTCGGATAAGTTTCTTCCATTTTATCACCCAGATGTTTGAGGAAACGTTGGATAGTCTCTCCGTCACGCTGGTACAAACAGCGAAAATCGTTGAGAGAGAACACACCGCGCAATCCGGTAAGCCGTTCTTCTTCCAGATGCTCCCAGATGGCATCACTGGTGAAGAGGAATACCGATTCGGAATGATTGACGATGTGATGTACATCATTGGGGTTGAAATCCTGCAGAATAGGAACCACGATGCCGCCATAGGTGATAACCGCCATATAAGCGATGCACCAACGGGCATTATTCTTGCCGATAATCGCTATCTTATCGCCGCGGCGCAGGCTGCAATACTTGAACAGAAGGTGTAATTTGGCAATTTCCTGCGCTACTTCTCCATAGGTATAACTTTCGTTTTCTCCATAATCGGTGTAACAGGGAAGATCCCAATTCTCGCGGAAACTATGCTCGTATAGCTTGATAAAGTTTTCTTGTATCATTGCACGTTTTTTGATGAATTGTGCAAAAGTAGGAAAAATATAATAATAATGTGTACCTTTGTCGTGAAAATGTGATTTAGACTCATGATAGATACCAGTATATTTCAAGATAAGACAGCGGTTTACTATACGTTGGGGTGTAAACTGAATTTCTCGGAAACTTCGACTATCGGTAAGGTTTTGCGGGAGGCAGGCGTGCGTACGGTGCGCAAGGGAGAGAAGGCGGATATATGTGTGGTAAACACCTGTTCGGTCACCGAGGTGGCGGATAAGAAGTGCCGCCAGGCAATTCATCGTTTGGTGAAGCAGCATCCGGGAGCTTTTGTGGTGGTAACGGGGTGCTATGCCCAGTTGAAGCCGGATGCCGTAGCAAAGATAGAAGGTGTGGATGTAGTGCTGGGTGCGGAGCAGAAGAAAGACCTGCTTCAGTATCTGGGCGATTTGCGGAAGCACGAAAGCGGTGAGGCGCATACCTCTGCCTTGAAAGATATCCGGTCGTTTGCTCCATCGTGTTCGCGTGGTGATCGTACCCGCTTCTTCCTGAAAGTGCAGGACGGTTGCGATTATTACTGTTCTTATTGCACCATTCCTTTTGCCCGCGGCCGCAGTCGTAACGGAAGCATCGCATCTTTGGTGGAACAGGCTCGTCAGGCAGCCGCCGAAGGCGGTAAGGAGATTGTATTGACAGGGGTAAATATCGGCGATTTCGGAAAGTCGACGGGAGAAACCTTCTTCGACCTGGTGAAGGCGTTGGACGATGTGGAAGGCATTGAGCGCTATCGCATATCTTCTATTGAACCTAACTTGCTGACGGACGAAATCATTGAGTTCGTATCCCGTTCCAAGCGGTTTATGCCTCATTTCCATATTCCGTTGCAATCGGGTAGTGATGAAGTGCTGAAACTGATGCGCAGACGATATGATACGGCGTTGTTTGCTTCTAAAGTGAAACGGATAAAGGAAGTGATGCCCGATGCCTTTATCGGTGTGGACGTGATTGTAGGAACGCGTGGAGAAACGGAAGAATACTTTGAGCAGGCATACCGGTTTATTCAAAGTCTGGATGTGACGCAGCTTCATGTGTTCAGCTATTCCGAACGTCCGGGTACGCAGGCTTTGAAGATAGAGCATGTGGTGTCTTCCGAGGAAAAGCACAGACGCAGCCGGCTTCTGCTGGATTTGTCGGACGAAAAGACACGTGCGTTTTATGCCCGCCATATCGGGCAGACAATGCCTGTGCTGTTGGAACGTTCTAAACCGGGAACGCCGATGCACGGTTTCACTCCGAATTACATCCGGGTGGAAGTGCCGCATGATGATGCGTTGGACAATCAGGTAATTCCGGTGCGTATGGGCGATTTTAATGAAGAAGGCACGGCGCTTTCGGGAGCGTTTGGCGATAAGTGATTTACTCAGTAATCTGTAATAAGGAATTGACAAGGTGAAATCAAGATTGATTTATTGGTTGACTTATGCGGGCATGTGGTTGTTGGCCTTATTGCCTTTTAAGGTACTTTATATACTGTCCGACGGGCTTTGCTTTTTGATGCATCACGTCGTGCACTATCGGCGCAGAGTAGTACGTGCTAATTTGTGCAATGCGTTTCCTGAAAAATCCGCGGCTGAACTGCGGGATATAGAGCGTGAGTTCTACCGTTATATCTGTGATTATATGTTGGAGGAGGTGAAGATGCTGCGTATGTCTTTCAAGGAACTCTGCCGACGCATGGAATATGACAATAAGGAAGAGTATCTTGCCATGATTGAAAAACATGGGGGTATTGTGTTGCTGATACCGCACTATGCTAACTTTGAGTGGATTACGGGAATGAGCAGTATCATGCAAGAGGGAGATATACCGGTGCAAATCTATAAACCGTTGCATAATAAATATATGGATGCTATGTTTAAACGCATCCGTACCCGTTTTGGCGGTTACAATGTGGCCAAACATTCTACGGCGCGCGAGATTATAAAACTGTGCCGTGACAACAAGCGTGTGGCGGTGGGAATGATAACCGACCAGTCGCCCAATCCTAACGAGGCGCATTACTGGACAACTTTCCTGAATCAGGATACCGTCTTTATGGATGGTGCCGAACGTATTGCCAAACTTATGGACTTTCCTGTATTCTACTGTGAACTGGAAAAGCAGGGAAGGGGATATTGCCGGGTTCGTTTTGATCTGATAACCGAAACTCCGAAAGCGATGGCAGACGGTGAGATAACGGAATGTTTTGCCCGTCGCCTGGAACAGACAATCCGTAGAGAACCGCCCTATTGGTTCTGGTCGCATAAGCGTTGGAAACTAAAGCGTGAGGATACCATACAACATGGATAAGATTGCTGTTGTCATATTGAACTGGAATGGGTGTGAAATGCTTCGTTCGTTTCTTCCTTCCGTAGTGCGCTATTCCAAGACGGAAGGTGCGAAAATTTATGTGGCGGATAACGGTTCGACAGATGCTTCCGTTGATATGCTTCGCCAAGAGTTTCCTGACGTGCATCTTATTATATTAAAAGAGAACCTCGGTTTTGCCGAAGGGTATAATCTTGCCTTGCAGCAGGTATCTGCAGAGTATGTGGTGCTGCTTAATTCCGATGTGGAAGTGACCGGACACTGGCTGGCGCCACTTGTAAGCTACATGGACGCTCATCCTGAAGTTGCGGCATGCCAGCCTAAAATCCGGAGTTGGCGGCAAAAGGAACTGTTCGAATATGCAGGAGCGGCCGGCGGATTTATAGACCGTTACGGTTATCCCTTTTGCCGGGGGCGGATAATGAGTGCAGTAGAGAAAGACAACGGACAGTATGATACTGTCGTTCCTGTGTTTTGGGCTACAGGCGCTGCCTTGTTTATCCGTCGGAAAGACTATTTGGATGCCGGCGGATTGGACGGACGTTTTTTCGCTCATATGGAAGAGATAGACTTGTGCTGGCGACTTCGTGCCCGCGGGCGGATGCTGGTTTGTGTACCCCAAAGTACCGTTTATCATGTAGGCGGTGCAACCTTGAAAAAGGAGAATCCTCATAAGACTTTTCTCAATTTCCGTAACAATCTTGTAATGCTCTATAAGAATCTGCCGCAAGAAGAATTGGGGTCTGTAATGCGTGTGCGCGCAGTGCTTGATTATGTTGCGGCTTTGAGTTTTCTGCTCAAAGGGCAGTTTCCCAATATGTGGGCAGTGCTTCGCGCACGTCGTGCATTCCATTTGCTCCGTCCCTCGTTTGCGGATGCCCGTAAAGAGAACTTGAAAAAAACATCACTCCCGATGATTCCCGAACGGGTAAAAAGTAGTATCTTGGTAGGGTTTTATCTGCGTGGGAAGAAATTTTTCTCTCAGTTGTAGGAACTGTTATCTATTCTTGATTGTTTGTTTTGTAAAAGTTATTTGCTTATGGAAAAATTGGTTAGAAAGATTGGCCTGGTGGCGCATGATGCCATGAAGAAAGACCTCATAGAGTGGGTGCTTTGGAATTCGGAATTGCTTATGGGGCATAAGTTCTATTGTACGGGTACTACGGGAACCCTTATTTTGGCAGCATTGAAAGAGAAGCATTCCGATGTCGAATGGGATTTTACCATTCTCAAATCCGGTCCTTTGGGCGGTGACCAGCAAATGGGCTCGCGCATTGTGGACGGGGAAATTGATTATCTTTTCTTCTTTACAGATCCCATGACTTTGCAGCCGCACGATACGGATGTTAAGGCTTTGACCCGTCTTGCCAGCGTGGAGAACATCGTGTTTTGCTGTAACCGCAGTACGGCAGACCATATCATTTCGAGTCCGCTCTTCCTTGATCCTACTTATGAACGTACTGTTCCCGATTATAGCAACTATGCCAAGAGGTTCGAGAACAAGCAAGTTGTTGCCGAGGCGGTTGAATCGGCTAAGAAAAGAAAGAAGAAGCAATAATTCATTCTGTGCATATAATGAGGCGGGGATGTCCGAAGTGCCTGTACAGGGTTGCTTTTGTTTTAAGTAGCTATTGCTGTCGCTTCCCGTGAGATGCAAATCTCTATTCCCGCCGCTTCGATGTCTGCCCCCATTGGCGGATTGCGCTTTGATAACTTTAATTCAATATTTTCTATTTGGGGGAAATCGCCGAACAACCGTTTCACAATACGTCCTCCGACATGTTCCAATAGCTTGGAAGGAACCTTCATTTCTGCCTTTACGGCTTCATACACATCTGCGTAGCTCACGGTATCCGCCACATCATCGGTCTGCATGGCAGGTGCGATGTTTACTTGCAGTCGCAGGCTGATGGTGAATTCGTTACCTGCCAGTGTTTCCTGTTCGCCTACACCGTGGTGGGCGAAAAAGCATATCCGGTCTAAAAATATGTAGCTTTTCATAAACGAAAAAATAGTCTCTCATGCAAACTTATGGATAATATTTTTGTTCTACAACTCGTGGAGCACGATTTCTATGCTTTTTTGCAAAAAATGGCGTGAAAATTTTCATTCTAATTATATTTCTATAACTTTGCATTGAAGTTCGGTAGCGACTGTAGCTTGATTTTTTAAGGAGAAAAATATATTAGAAGCGTTGTGCTTTGTCCTCTAACATGAAAACCTAGGAAATTTTCAGAAGTTAAACAATGGACAGCACAGTGGATTCTCACGTTTGTAGCGTGGGACTGCTGTCTGTTTTGTTTAACGGGTTTTCCTAGGGCCTTCATGTTAGAAACAGCACGCAGCTCCACGTTTCTGTTTCTAACCGGTCCTTTCGGAGTTTGGAGGACGCATGCTTCCGGTCTGCCTGTGCAGACAGAAGTTTATAAGACGTTTATGCAGATAAGATTGTTGCTGTTTCTGTTGTGCATATTTCTCATGACTCCGATTGATGGGTATGTAAAAGCCGGTAATGGGGAAGATACCTTGTACTACGCCGGGCGAACATTCAGTCCGAATTCGAGCATCGGGCGCAATAACCATTCGTTGTTGTTGAAGACCAATGCTGTGGCGTGGGGAATGGCGGTTATGAACGTAGCGGTGGAGTATGATATTTCGCCTGCAATTTCTGTCCTTATTCCTTTTTACTATTCTCCTTTCAATTATTTTACTTCTTCCCGCAAACTGCGCACTTTCTGCGTGCAGCCCGAAGTGCGTTATTGGTTCGGGCAGGTGGATGGTCTTTTTACCGGTGTGCATATCGGGGTGGCTTCTTACAACTATGCTCTTAAGAACAGTACATATCGCTATCAGAATAGCGATACGGGTGTTCCATTGCTGAACATGGGGCTTACTGCCGGTTACCGGCTTTCACTCGGAAAGGGTGGATGCTGGTGTCTGGAGTTTTCTTTGGGAGCGGGATATGCTTATCTGGATTATGACCGCTTTTTCAATATTCCCGGTGGTGCTTATGTCGATACTCGTCATAAGAATTTTTTCGGCATCGACCATGCGGGTGTTTCAGTGGGCTACCGTATTGATTGGAAAGGAGGCCGGCGATGAAACAACTGTTTGTGGCTGTCTGTAGCTTGCTGTCTGCACTCTTGTGGGGAGGATGCAGCGTACGCGAAATGCCGGAAGGAGGTGGGATAGACCCTACAACCGTACATACCGAAATTGTCCTGCTACCCGGTGCTGATATGACACAGTTCGATGTTCCAGAGTTCTCTACACGTACCGCCGATGTGCACAAGTACAAGGTGCGTTATATTGTGGAAGTATATGCCGATGACAGGTTCGACCAAAGCCTGCAATTCCGCCGTCAGTTGATTTGTGAGGAAGGAGATGCAGGAGAAGTGGCATTGGAATGTGAGCTTCATGCACGTAACTATCGGGTGGTGGCATGGCGGGACTTTGTACTTGCTGCCGAGGTTTCCGGCAACACTGCTGCCGACTGTTTTTATACCACTTCCGATTTTGCTGCCGTCAAGCTGAAAGGTGATTATACGGGCGGAACCGACTATAAAGATGTGTTTTGCGGGCAGGCAACCCTCGACCTTACCCCTTATCGTTGCCGTTTGGCAGCCCGTCATCGCGAAGAGATACAATTGGAACGTCCGCTGGCGAAAATAGAGTTGATTACTACCGATGTCATCAAGTACCTCAACAAGTTGGAACAAATGAAGTCTGTCCGTCCTGCAGGCATAGAAGATTTTACGGTGCAACTGGGTTACACCGGTTATTTCCCCACAGGTTTTAATGTCGTTTCCAACCGTCCCAATGAGGCGGTCACAGGTATACAATTTACTTCCGTTCCCATTGTTATTTCCAACAATGAGGCTTGTCTGGCTTTCGACTATGTGCTGGTGAATGGTACGGAGTCTTCCGTTACGCTGGAAATGGTTATCTGCAACGAAAAGGGACAGGAGGTGAACCGGGTCGGCGGCGTGGAAGTGCCCGTCAGACGGAATAGGATTACTACGGTGCGTGATGCGTTTCTTACCCGTGAGTTCGCTCCCGGCATCGGTATCAACCCCGGTTTCGACGGAGAGATAAATGTGGTGGTTCCCTGACGGCTTATTTAAACATGACTTATTCAAACAGAATAAACAGATGTCTCATTTTAAACAAAACGAACATGAAAAAGCGTTTTTTATTAATGGCAGGTATTATCCTGCTTGTATTCGCAGCCTGTCAGAGTGACGAGCTGGCGAATGGCGGAAGAAACGGCGAAGTAGCCGCCTCTTTCAGTGTACAGTTGCCTGGGAACGGGAACGATGCTGTAACCCGTGCTGCAACGGCGGGTGACGGTACATCGGTGAACCGTTGTATCATGGAAATCTACCTGAACGACGAACTTTATAGCCGGCAGATAGGTGCGATTCAACCGGATGGTCTGACGGCCGGCTTTGATATCCGCCTGGTTACTTCGCAGACTTATAAGTTCGTGTTCTGGGCAGACCACGTTGAGTCAGTGGAAGGTGATGCCATTAAGACCGATTTGCATTACAACACTGCCGACCTTCGTAACATTTCCATGCAAGGGGATTATAACGGAAGCGGTAAGGACGATACACGGGATGCTTTCTTTGCCAGTCTGGAGAAGCTGGTGACTAATGCTTTTTCTGAAAGTGTGGAGCTGACCCGTCCGTTCGGACAGTTGAACATCAAAACGGAAGATTTGGCTTCTATTCCTGACAATCAAAAAGAAGAATTTGTTCCGGTAACGGCGGGCTTGTCATTCAAGAACCTTTATACCGGTTTTAATGCTGCCACGGGTGACTTGCTCGGCGAACCGACGGCTGTAGCTTACAAAGCGGCTTCGGCTGTGGCGGATGCCAACGGTAACCTGACTGTGGACTATCTCTTTGCACCGAATACTGCGGGCGGACAACATCTGGTAAATATGACGCTTGCCGTATACAACGCTACCGGTGGACAGATTACCACGAAAGCCCTGAATAACATACCTGTTCAGCGTAACTACAAGACGAATGTAACGGGTAATTTACTGACGGTTGACGGTAAGGTAAACGTAATGGTTACTCCTGCATTCTCTTCTCCTGCTTTAAGTGAAAAAGTAATAGAGGTAGCATCCGTAAGCGAAGTGGCTGAAGCTTTGAAAACCAATACTAATGTGGTTGTAACGGAAGCACCGAAAGAAGCAGCGACTATTTCACTGCCCAAATATGAGAGCGGGGATGTTGCAGTATCCATAACATTGCCTGAAACATCGAATGACATAACCATTAATTATGCGACAGAAACCGGTGGGGATAGTAAAAATGCTCCTAAGGAACTGAATATAACCGCCCCTTCCGCCAGCAAGATAATCATTGACGCTTCGGAATCTACCGTAACGTTGAACGGACAGTCTTATTCGGCTGTTGAGGCTACTACAGCGGATAATACGTTGATTGTGGAAAGCAGTGTTACTATCGGAACACTGACGCTGAAGAAAGGCAATGTTAAACTCTATGGAAAGATAACTACTTCTGTATCGAAGGATACAGGTTGGAGCGGAACTATCATCCGCTGTCTTGATAATCAGCAAAGTTATGACAACCTGATAGCCGATAATGTATCGGGTTACACCAGTATTTTGATTGAGCGTGAGACTTCGTTTGATGCTTCCAAGGCATCTGCCAATGCTTCGGCAACCGTAGGAAAACCGATGCAGATTGCTGCTAACGCTACTATTGCTCATTTAAAAATGCATGTAGACCAGGCTGCCGTATCTCCTATTGAGATAATAGACGGAGCTGCCAACGTGGTATTCGATGACCTGACAGTATCTTCTACCAATGAACAGTCATTGGTGAAGGTAGTAGGAACCGGTCAGAAAGTCACTATCCGTAACGGTTCTCTGTTGTTGACTTCCGGCAAGTCCAACCAGTCCGGCTTCAATATTCAGAATGGAGGTCATGAGAATACGATTACAGCCTTGTTGGAAGATACTTATATCGGTTTTGGAGTAACGAAATTGAATGTGGATAAGTCGCAGGATTATACTTATACGGATGAGAAAAAGGGTGACTTTACCAAATCTGCCTGGTCGAGAGCGATTACCGTAGGGTATAATAGTGCTAAAGCGTATGACGGGACGGCTGTGACAAACCTGACTGTAAACCGTTGTGTTTTCGAAGGAGTATATTATGTTATCAACACACTGCATAATGTATCGCTGAATGTCGATGTGGATAACTCCATTCTCGACGGGCGTGCAGCTTTCAATATCTGGTCTACTGCAAAAGCCGGTTCAACTTTTAATGTGAAGAATTCCAAGTTGATAGGGCGTAACTGTTTCTCCGGTCCTACGGAAGAGTTTGCTACGGTTGTGCTGAATGACTACAATAGTAATGATGTAGCATCGGTGAAGTATGTACGTAACAATACGATTACATTGGATAACTGTGATGTAGTGAGTGACAATGCACCACAAACAGAGACGAACTATCAGTATGGCATCAGCATGCGTTCTCCCTATTATAATAAATTGATACTGAAGAATCATACGAAATTCCGTGAAACTCAGACTCCGCGTTTGCCGCATGTAGTAGATTTCAATACCAATGCATGGCGTAATGAAGTGCTTGCCGACGGTTCGGTAAATTTGGACGGATGTGCGGCAGGTGTAACAGTGCTGCCAAGCAATAAATGGAGCGGACACAGTTATGCTTCTGTAGGAACGGTTGCCGATGACGGTAAGATTTATATAGGCGATCCGGATGTGCTGGCCGGCTTTATTCAGGGCGGAGCTAATGGAAAAGGGGCAGAGGTAGTGCTTGTACGCGATTTGGATATGGGCAGCCATAATATAACATTGAGCACTTCGTTTAAAAGTATAAGTAATTGCACTTTTAACGGAAATAATCATACCATTGCCAATTATACTTTATCGAACAAGCAATATGCAGGTTTGTTACCTAATGCCATTAGTGTGACTGTCAGGAATCTGACTTTGAAGAATGCGAACATTACGGCTGTTGACGACGGCAAAAACAATGCTTATGCCGGTGGGTTCATCGGCTGTGCCTATGGTACGAACGTGGTAGAAAACTGTACACTCGAAAACAGTACCGTGCAAGGCATCAATAAGGTGGGTGGCATAGCCGGTTTCCAGGCAGAAAATGGAATCAGTATCAGAAACTGTACCGTGAAAGGTTCGGTCGTAAAGGTAGATACAGAGAATCAGGAATATGGCCAATGTGGCGGTATTTTAGGATATATCGGTTCAGTGGCGGCAGCGAATGAGGTAAGCGGAAATTTCATTATCGACACCAAGGTGGAAGCTCCGGCTAATACCAATGCCGGTGAGGAACACCGTAAAAGTAGTATTTGTGTAGGTACATTGCACGGTGTAGCGGGGCAGTCGCTGGTTATAGATATGCCGTTCGGGTATATTCAGGGTTCGACCTTTAACGGGAAGCCGCTTGATAAGACAGAATATATGGGCTTGTTGGGCGGAGTGCGTTTCACGGATGCCCATCCTTCGCTGACTATTAACGGTACCAGATATTGATAGAGAGTGTGTCAAAATACATTTGACGATTTCTTTTAGGCACGGATTTTAGTTTTGACGCACATTCATGGAACTTGTCTCTTTCGCAAGAGGAGATGATGCAACTGTTGCTTTCCGGATTACGGAAGTGTTCTGCGGTTCGGAGAGCATACGGTTTTTTTGTTTGTTTGCCTTCCCTGCGTTGCGAAACGTGGGGAAGTTTTTGTATGATTTAGTCAGTTGTTTGGTATCATAGGTCTGTTTATTAAGTAGGGGTATAGCAGAAAATTCTATGTAAGGAGATGCAATGAGTAAAAAAGCGGTGGAAAACTATTAAAAAGTCTCCACCGCTTTTTTACTCATTATCAGTCAATATGCTGTTTATCGTCCTGTTTGTGCGATAAGCTCTTTTATCTTTTCGTTCAGGCTTTCGGCTTTCATCAGTTGTTCCAGTGTCAGGTGCATACGCCAGCGCCAGTAGTGGCGCGGATTGGCAGGTACATTGATACGTTCTTCCTGCGCATTGGGGTTGCGCCATTTGCCATCCATCGACATCCAGTCCTGCAGGGAGAGGATGGCAAGTATGGAATTGCTTTGCAGGTGCTTGCGTACAACCTCTTCGCAAAGTTCGGGCGTGGCAACGGCGGGAGCGGCACCGTAATGTCCGAGCATCGTGTTGTAGTAACGTTGTGTCTGCTGGAAGTCTTCTTCCCACCAGCCGCGCAAGGTGGACATATCGTGTGTGGATATGGTGCAGACAGAGCGATACGGATACCAGTCCGGATGTCCGAACTCCTGTGCCGGGTCTTTAGGCATGCGTTGTATTTCCAGGGACAGAATGCGTAAATCGTTCA
The DNA here is from genome assembly GCA_958432865.1 of Bacteroides stercoris. Lineage (GTDB taxonomy): Bacteria > Bacteroidota > Bacteroidia > Bacteroidales > Bacteroidaceae > Bacteroides > Bacteroides stercoris_A. The sequence continues at coordinate 74,135 of CAUAWO010000007.1, read as the reverse complement.
TTACCCATGCCACGCAACCGGGAATCATGCCCAAGTCCTCACCGCATACCAGCATCCGGGTGGATTGCGTCAGTTGCGGCAGTTTGTTCATAGCCTGCTCACGCCAGAATTCGTTGTGGCGGTGATAGTAGTACTGGTCGTACAGACGGTTGAAGGCAGCCTTTTCCCAATCGTTCAGGGAACGGTAGATATAGTCGTGCTGCACACCGATACGCGGGTGGTATTTGTACGGGTCATTGCGGTCGGGCACAAACAGCACGTCGCTGATAAGCGCATACAGGCCGTCGCGTATCCAGATACTGTCCTCATCCGTTTTGCCGGCAAAGTAGGCCTCTACCTTGCGCTGGGTATCGAATTCAGGACGCATCCGGTAAATTTCCCACGTATCTGTCGGTTCGATGAACGTCTGCTTTACGTAATCGGTATGCGGGCCGAACATCTGTCCGAGGAAATACTCGTGTATGTAAGGTCTCAGGAACTCATCGCGGAAAGAGAGACCGTAACTCTCTATCTCCTCACGCGTCATGGGCAGGGCGGGCACGAACTGTCCCAGCAGACCGTGCACGGCGTGCATCGGAATTTCCCAGATTCGGAAGAAACCGAGGATATGGTCAATGCGGTAGGCATCGAAGTATTCCGCCATTTTGCGGAAACGCTTCATCCACCACGCATAGCCGTCCTTTTCCATGACATCCCAGTTGTAGGTGGGGAATCCCCAGTTCTGTCCGTTTACAGAGAAATCATCGGGCGGTGCGCCGGCTTGTCCGTTCAGGTTGAAATAGTGGGGTTCTGTCCATGCTTCTACACTGTTGCGGCTGATGCCGATGGGTATGTCACCTTTCAGCACAACACCATTGGCACGTGCATGTTCGGTAGCGGCAAGCAGTTGCAGATGCAGGTTGAACTGGATATAAAAGTAGATGGCTATATGCGGGTAATCGGCTGATTCCGGTTGGCAGAGCTTCTCAATCTCTGCGGCATCGTAGCTGCTGTATTTAGGCCACTCGCGGAAGTTGGGCGTTTTATAAACATCGCGCAGGTAACTGAAAACGGCGTACGGTTGCAGCCACTCTTTGTTTGATTCAAAAAAATCGTGGAAAGCTGCCGAGCTTAATACTTTTTCTCCTTCTTGCTTGAATATGAGATGAAAATATTCCCACTTGGTTTTGTTGACGGCTTCGTAATCGACGGCGGGCAGGGCATTCAGCTCTTTCTGCCGTTTGTTGAAGTCTGCCATGGCTTTTTTGTCCTTCAATGTTCCCAGTTGCTTCAAGTCGGTGTACATCGGATGGAAAGCATAGATGGAGATGCTGTTATAAGGATAGGAATCCGTCCATGTATGCGTCATGGTAGTGTCGTTAATGGGCAGAATCTGTACGGCTTTCTGTTTGGTGCTTACCGCCCAGTCAATCATACGCTTCAAGTCGCCGAAGTCGCCCACACCAAAGCTCTTTTCGGAGCGGAGTGAGAATACGGGCACGGCAACACCTGCGCCCTTCCAGGCGGGAAGGCTGAAATATACGTAGCGGTCGCCGACAACAAGGGTTTCGTTGGCGCCTGTTTGCGGGTCTGCCATATACCGGTTCGGATTGTTTTCCCAGCAAACGGCACGGCGTTCTTTCTTGTTATATAGAATGAATTTATATTCCAGCGGGAAGCTGATTTTGGTGGCATCCACCTCTATCTGCCACTCCGGGAAGTTGGCATCACTCATAAGCACGGCTTTGTCCGGGTTCCACTCTCCGAATATAGGCTGGTTTCCGCAGATGCCCAGGCAGTGGTCACTGTCTATGCAGGGTGCGTATGCCTTTATCAGCAGCCCTTTCTTGTGTCCTTTGGGTGCGGCGTTGCGTTCGCGGTGTGCCAGAAGAGATTCCGTAAAGGCGGAAGTATAGAAATACTGCTGCTCCGGCAGGTTTTTCCAGCAATCCTGTATCCGGTACGTTTTCTTGGAAGTTCCGGAAAGGTAAAGCGTACGGGGCAGGCTGTTCCACTCTGCACGTGTATGCCGGCCGTCGCGGAAGATATGGTAGCTGTATCGGACAAGTCCGTCTTCCGGCATTGCAATGTTTACTTCCGCAGTCCAGTGGATACCGTCTATGGTCTGTAGCGGCAAAGCTTTGTCGGGATGTTCGTTTCCGAGTTCGGGGATGGAGCCTGAAACTCTGACTTCTTCACCCCAATTGGTTCTGTACTCGATATTGAATAATAAAATCATATATATTAGATTTAGAAACAACAATAGCTGCAATGATTATGCAAGTATAGAAAATATTCCTCATAATCATGCAGCTATTGCCGGCTATCTCATTTAAATTCCTATGCAAACGTTTGTGCTTGCCTGAACCTTATCCGCAACGGGATGTACCGCAGGTGGTGCAGATCAGGCAGCCTTCCTGATAAACCAGTGTCTCGTTGCCGCAATTCGGGCATTTCTGACCTTTGGCTGCGGTGCCGTCCGTAACGTATTTCTTCAAGGCACGTTCCACGCCGTTTTTCCAGGTATTGATGTTCTCGCTGTCCAGTTGCAGTGAGCTTACCAGCTTCATTACCTGCTCGATAGGCATGCGGTAACGCAGTACGCCGGAGATGAGTTTGGCATAGTTCCAGTATTCTTTGTTGAACTTCTCGGACAGTCCCTCGATGGTTACCTTGTAGCCGCGCTTGTTCTCGAACTGGAAGTCGTAACGCTTGTTGCCGTTTTCATCAACGTTCTTGATGATGTGTCCTGTTGAAACGTTCTTCGGAAGGATGATTCCTTCATCGTCGTCCTGAAGACCGGTAAATATTTCATAAGGATAACCGTCGAGCAAACCGACGAATGCCACCCATTTCTCCTTATTGTTCTGGAAGCGTACAACGTCTGCTTCAAGCACTTTCGGGCGGGTTTCGACAACCGTAGGCGGTTTGCACGGGGGCAACTCCTCTTTTTTGTCTTTTTTGGTGGAGATAAGCACGCCCGAACGTGAGCCGTCGCGGTATACCGTACAGCCTTTGCATCCCGATTTCCACGCTTCTACATAGAGGCGGTTCACCAGTTCCTCGTCTACATCGTTCGGCAGGTTGATGGTAACGCTGATGGAGTGGTCTACCCATTTCTGGATACGTCCCTGCATCTTTACTTTCATCAGCCAGTCCACATCATTGGAAGTTGCTTTATAATAAGGTGACTTCTGTACCAGCGCATCTACCTCGTCCTGGGTGTAGTGCTTGGCAGGATCGTATCCTTGCGCCTGCATCCAGGTGACGAACTTGGGATGGAATACGATGTATTCCTCGAATGCGTCTCCGGTTTCATCCACGAAATCCACATGTACGTTGGCGTCATTCGGATTGACTTTGCGACGTCGCTTGTACACCGGCAGGAATACGGGTTCGATGCCGGAAGTGGTTTGCGTCATCAGGCTTGTCGTGCCTGTCGGTGCGATGGTGAGACAGGCAATGTTGCGGCGGCCGTACTTCTTCATTTCCTCGTACAGTTCCGGATCTGCTTCACGCAGGCGGTTGATGAACGGGTTGTTCTTTTCGCGTTCGCTGTCGTATACTTCGAAAGCGCCGCGTTCTTTAGCCATTTCCACAGAAGAGCGGTATGCACTCAGTGCTACGGTCTGGTGTACTTTCTCTGCAAATTCGGTAGCCTCTTCAGTGCCGTAACGCAGTCCCAATGCTGCAAGCATGTCGCCTTCGGCGGTGATGCCTACGCCGGTGCGGCGGCCTTGTCCGCTCTTTTTGTAGATTTTCTGCCACAAAACGCTTTCGGTATGCTTTACATCTTCGTTTTCCGGATCGGAGTCAATTTTGGCCATGATACGTTCTATCTTCTCAAGTTCCAGGTCGATGATGTCGTCCATGATGCGCTGGGCGAGTGCTACGTGCTTCTTGAACAAATCGAAATCGAAGTAGGCATCCGGTTTGAACGGATTGACTACATATGAATATAGGTTAATGGCCAGCAAACGGCAGGAGTCGTAGGGGCACAAGGGAATTTCACCGCAAGGGTTGGTGGACACGGTACGGTAACCCAGGTCTGCGTAGCAATCGGGTACGGACTCTCTTAATATGGTGTCCCAGAAGAGTACGCCGGGCTCGGCGGACTTCCATGCGTTGTGTACGATTTTTTTCCACAAATCGGTGGCGCTGATTTCTTTCTTGAACAGAGGTTCGTCCGCGTCAATGGGATATTGCTGTACGAATGGCTTGCCGTCGATGGCTGCCTGCATAAATGCGTCGGTCAGCTTGACGGATACATTGGCCCCCGTAACTTTACCTTCTGTCATTTTTGCATCTATAAAGGCTTCCGAATCCGGATGCTTGATGGATACGCTTAACATCAGCGCACCCCGGCGGCCGTCTTGGGCTACTTCACGGGTGGAGTTGGAGTAGCGTTCCATGAAGGGAACCAGTCCGGTTGATGTCAGGGCGGAATTTTTTACCGGCGAACCTTTCGGGCGGATGTGTGACAAGTCGTGTCCTACACCGCCGCGGCGTTTCATCAGTTGTACCTGCTCTTCATCAATCTTGAAGATTGCACCGTATGAGTCGGCCTCGCCATCCACACCTATCACAAAACAGTTGGAAAGGGAAGCTACCTGGTAGTTGTTTCCGATTCCGGTCATCGGGCTGCCTTGCGGAACGATGTATTTGAAGTGGTCCAACAAGCCGAAGAGTTCTTCGGAAGTCAGTGCGTTGGGGTACTTGGCTTCGATGCGGGCTACTTCATTGGCTATTCTCCAATGCATGTCTTCCGGAGATTTTTCGTAAATATTTCCGAAAGAATCTTTGACTGCGTATTTGTTCACCCAAACCCTTGCAGCCAGTTCGTCGCCTTGGAAGTATCGTAAAGATTCTTCGTAGGCTTCGTCATAAGAATAAACTTTCTTTTCCACGATGCGATAACTCTTAGATTTAATTATGAATAAGTAAAAGTGTAGAAGTTGTACTTATTGCTAACAAATGTGGCTGCAAATCTATGAATGTTTTTTGTTATGGCAAAATAAAAATTGATGTTTTTATTAACCGGTTGTTAGTTTTCAGTTTTAATCGGTTAATTTGTTGGTTTATAATAAAATGGCTTTTTGTAAATTAACAAAAAGTTTTCTAAAAAGAAAATTTTATAAAGAATACAGTTCGGGTAGTTTGCCCTTTTTAGAAAACATGCCTGCACATATTCGGAACTATTGGATGATATTCTGTGTTTCTTTTCATATATTTGCAGAAAAAAGAAAGAATGGAAAGTCTAAAACAAAGGAGAACAATCCGTAAGTATCAGCAGAAAGATATTTCTTCTGATTTGTTAAATGATTTGCTTGAAACCTCTTTCCGTGCTTCTACGGTTGGAAACATGCAGGTGTATAGCGTAATTGTAACCCGTGACGCTGACCGGAAAGCCAGGTTGGCACCGGCGCATTTCAATCAGCCTATGGTGAAGACGGCGCCGGCAGTCCTTACTTTTTGCATCGACTTGCGCCGTTTTAGCAAATGGTGCGAGCAGCGGAAGGCAGAACCGGGATATAACAATTTTGAATGGTTTGTTACCGGAGCTGTGGATGCTTTGTTGGCTGCGCAAACATTCTGTGTGGCAGCCGAAGAAAAAGGTTTGGGCATCTGCTATTTGGGTACTACCACCTACAACCCCCAAATGATTATTGAGGCATTGGAGTTGCCCGAATTGGTCTTCCCTATCACCACCGTTACCGTAGGCTGGCCGGCAGAGATTCCTGCACAGGTAGACCGCCTGCCTTTGGAAGCCATTGTCCATGAAGAAACTTATCATGATTATACTCCTGAGGATATCGACCGTCTATATGCCTATAAGGAGTCTTTGCCTGAGAATAAACAGTTTATCGCAGAAAATAATAAAGAAACATTGGCTCAGGTCTTTACGGATGTACGCTATACAAAGAAAGACAGCGAGGCTATGTCCGAGAACCTTTGGAAAGTAATGAAACAACAGGGATTTTAATTTGAGTATAACGTATGAGGTATAAAGCGTATCCATGCAGTTTTTTGCATGATGACTTTATACCTCATACCTTATACTTTTATTCCGTACCTTATACTTTTTTCAAGGCGGTCTGAATTTCTTCGATTTCAGCGCGGAATGATTTGTCCACCTCTTTCAGTTGCTTGATTGTTTTGCAGGCATGCAGTACGGTGGCATGGTCTTTATTTCCGATTAGCGTACCTATCTTGGCTGTAGAGAAGTCTGTATGTTTTTTGGCTAAATACATGGCTATCTGACGGGCTTGCACCACTTCGCGTTTACGCGATTTTGTATGTATGGCGGCATTTTCCAAACCAAAGTGTTTGCATACGGTGGTGATGATGTCGTCAATGGTTATGGCTTTGCTTTCGCAGTTCACGACTTTGCGTACGATGCGTTGTGCCAACTCCAGGTCGATTTCCTTGTTGTATATGGTAGAATGGGCCATAATGGAGATGACAATGCCTTCCAGGTCGCGCACGCTGTTACCTACATTCTCTGCTATATAATCAATTACTTCCGGCGGGAATTGTAAACCGTCACGATGTATCTTATTGCGCAGGATATTTTTGCGCAATTCTACTGTGGGCTTTTCCAGTTCCGCCACCATTCCCCATTTGAAACGTGTAATCAAGCGTTCTTCCATACCTTGAAGCAGTACGGGAGCCCGGTCTGAAGTGAGAATAAGCTGTTTGCCGTTTTGATGCAGGTGGTTGAAGATATGGAAGAATGTGTTCTGCGTTTTGGTAACGCCTGCAAATTCCTGAATATCGTCAATAATCAATATGTCAATAGTCTGGTAGAAGTTGATGAAATCGTTGGTCGTATTGTTACGTACAGAGTCGGTGTATTGTACTTGGAATAAATGCGCAGATACGTACAATACACGTTTCTCCGGATATAATTCCTTGATTTTTGTACCGATGGCATTGACAAGGTGAGTTTTTCCCACACCTGATGCTCCATACAAAAACAGCGGATTGAATATGGTCTTAGCCGGATTGAGCGCCACTGCTTCTGCAACACTACGAGAGAGTTTATTGCTATATCCTTCAATGAACGTGTCGAAATTGTATTCCGGATTCAGATGCGGATCCAAATCGGGAACAGGTATCTGTGGAATAGCTTTATCTATCGTTTGCTTTTGTGGCATAATAGTACGGTGGGTCGACTCGTAGTTGACGGTCTTTTCAGGCCGTGAACTTTTGTCCACCATAACATTATACATCAACTTTGTTCCCTCTCCGATTACCTTATAGAGGGTCTTACGCAACAAGTCTACAAATTTATCCTCCAGAAATTCGTAAAAGAACTGGCTGGGAACTTGTACAACGAGCGTTTTATCCTCATATTTTAAGGGAACGATGGGGAGAAACCAAGTTTTATATGTCTGTTCCGGAACATTGTCTCTGATGATTTCAAGACAGCGGTTCCACAATCCGACATGATCCTGTCCACTCATAACGGTTACTAATACATTTATTAATTAAGCAAAACTTCTACGTTTGCAAAATTGGCAATCTTATTTGAAAAAAACAAATCTCTCTTTTCTTGCATTTCTCAGGAAAACAATAATCTCTTTACTTTCAGCTACTTATCGGAGTGTATGAAACCTATGCCTTTGCTGGAAGTCTTGCTTTTATGTAACAGCTTGTAATGTAGTGTATTATAGCCTATACACAAGCTGCTGCATCCATTGGAAACAGCATGAGTATAAACCTCTTTTTTACCTTTATACGCAGACTTATCAAGGGGTTTCTTTCCCAATAACAAATGAGCCTTCTTATTTAGACAAAATCTATTTAAGAGGAATTTCTACTTATCTTTCTTGCCGAACAAAGAGAAATGGACGTAGCGTTTCGGATGCGATTTCAAGTCTTCCAACAAGCTCGCTGCGTTTGCCGTGGTGGCATTCAGATTGTTGTAAAGCGACGGGTCGTTCAGCAACAATCCTACTGTATTGTCCTTACGGTTTAATTTGTCTGTAAGCATCTTCACGTTGGCCAGCGTTGAGTCTATGCTTTGCATGGCTGTTGCGTAGTCTATCTCTTTCAGGTTGTTGGAAATCAGAACAAAGTTATCTCCGATGGTGTTCAGCTTTCCTGTGAGCTGCGGAATGTCTTTATTCATCAATGTTTGCAGTTGTCCGCTGGTTACGGCCAGGTTGGCGGTCAGGTTCTGCACATTGTGCAGGGTGGCAGGTATGGCGGGGTCTGCCAATACCGTATTTAAAGAGCCGAGGATAGAATCCAGCTTGGGCAGCATCTTTTCCAGTTGCGGCATCATGGTAGCCACTTTCTCCATCATTCCGTTGTTGAGAGTGCCGGGAATCGTATCTCCGACCTGATACTTCTCGCGGGGATTGTTGGCAAGAAGAAGATTCATCTTGACGCCGCCTAACATTTCCGTAGCCAGTTCCGCCGTACTGCCTTTGGGAATGCGGAGGTCGGTGTTGACATCTATTTCGGCAACTACTTTTCCGGGTTGGGTATAATCGTAGTACAGGTCGCGTACGATACCTACGCGGAAACCGTCGGCAAAGACCGGACTTGATTTGGTGAGTCCGTTGACATTATGGAACTTGACATAGAAATAACTGGAAGGCTTGAACATGTGAATGCCTTTCAGATAGTTGATACCATATACTAATATGCAAAGCGCTGCTATGCCTGCGATTCCAATTCTGACTTCTTTGGTAATATACTTCATGATGTATTTTATTTATTTCTTTTGTTTTTAAATTCTCTGATGGCAGTATTTACGTTTACTTTCCTGCCGTTCTTAAAGGCTATGATGAAAGCATCCTTGAATTTTGCCGTAATTGAACGTTTGGTGCGCAACACCTTATTATAATCGGAAGATGCGCCATAGGTGTATTTGTACAGGCCGCCTTCCTTATAATAATCCACATCTTTCAATCCTTTCAGCCGCTTGTCGTTCTTGGCCAGCGGACGGGAAGAGGTGAGTATCTGTATCTTGAACACAGGGGCTTTGTCCTCTGTCTGCGCAACGGTTGCTTTTTCCGAAGGCTGGGGGGCCGGTTTGTTGTTCCGGGCGGTCGCTTTTTTCTCTGTCTCGGGTGTGGTATCGGCAGGAGCGGACGTTTTCTCTTCCGGCTGTGGCAGGTCTTCCGGCAGAATGGTCTGGCTGCTTCCGTTCAACCGGATTTCCTGTTCCCGTTTATAAGTAAGGAAAGCACGGAAAATGCCGTCGGCAAGGGTACCGGTTCCTGCATCTGTGTTTAGATAACGTTCTTCTTCGGGTGTGGAGATAAAGCCGAGCTCGACCAGAATACTGGGCATGGCACTGGCTTTCAATACCAGAAAACCGGCCTGATGCACGCCCCGGTCTACCCGCCGGCAGGTGTTGCGGAAATGCTTTTGTACAAGTGATGCCAGATGCACGCTTTGCGACATATATTTATCCTGCATGAACTCGAAGATAATGTAGGACTCGGCGGAATTGGGATTAAATCCTGCATAGCGGGTCTTATAGTCGCTTTCGTAAAGAATGACCGAGTTTTCCCGTTTGGCAACTTCAAGGTTGGCATCCGATTTGGCAAGACCTAACGTCCAGGTGGATGCGCCTTTGGCAGTCCGGTTATTGGCAAGCGCATTGGTATGGATCGAGATGAATAGGTCCGCTTTGGCATCGTTGGCTATTTCCGCGCGTCGGTTTAGGGGAATAAAGACATCCCGCGTACGGGTATATACGACTTTTACGTCCGGGCAGTTCTTTTGTATCTGCTTGCCGAGCTTGAGTGCGACATTCAGGTTTATGTTCTTTTCTTTGGAGATTCTGCCGATGGCGCCGGGGTCGTGTCCGCCGTGTCCGGCGTCAATAACGACAACAAAATCCTTCGCCCCGATATTGCTGCAACAAAAAGGAGCAATGAGCAGTCCCAGGCAAAGGCTTATATATAAGATATGTTGTCTGTATCGTTTCATATTAAAATATCGTTGCAAAGATAGCGCAAAGGTCTATTATCGCCCTGCAAAAGTAATGTAATTTTATAGAAAACTCACACTTTGCTTTCAAGTTTTATTCGTAACAGCTTCTTTTTAGGGAGATTTAGTCTTTGCGTTTGCAAAATTTACATGTTTTCTATACTTGCTTCTGTTTGGCGGTTGGCTGTGCATAATTCGTTAGACCCGGGTCATCCGTTCGTTCAACCTAGGTCTAACGAACGGATGACCCGGGTCTAACGAAAGGGCGACGACTGTCTAACGAATTAAAAATACTACGTTCTGTGTCAATGCTTCTCTTTTTTCCCTTTTATTTTCTGCGATGAGCCTATTTGTTGATAATATCTGTAACTTTGCGCACAAATATTAATTGGTAGATACAGGTATGCTTCTTCGTCTTATAAAGAATTGGACATTGCCTTTGGCGATGCTTGCCGGTACGGCCGGATATTTCTTCTTTGCGAAAATTCCCTGGTTTGCACCGGTAAAACCTTGTTTGAACGGGTTGGTGGCTCTCCTGACTCCGGCTTTGATTTTTGCACAATTGCTGCTAACCTTTTGTAAGGTAGAAGCGCGTGATTTGAAACCGAAAGGATGGCATGGCTGGCTGTTGCTGTTTCAGACGGTGGCGTGTCTGGTTGTGGCGGCTTTGCTGGTGTGCTGTCCGATGGAGGAGATGTATCGGGAAGTTTTTGAAGGGGCTATGGTATGCCTTATTTGTCCTACGGCTACTGCTGCTGCGGTCATTACCGGTAAGCTGGGCGGAAGTGCGTCGAGTCTTACCACGTATACGTTGTTGTCCAATCTTTTGGCTGCGGTGGTTGTTCCGTTGGTATTTCCTTGGGTTGAACCTCATGCGGATGTTACTTTTTTTGCGGCTTTCTTGAAAATACTGAGTAAGGTGTTTCCGCTGTTGCTTCTGCCTTTCTTCATGGCCTGGTTTCTGCGGGTGTTTGTCAAGAATGTGCATAGATGCTTATTGGAGTTCCACGATGCTGCTTTCTACTTATGGGCGGTGGCGCTTGCCATTGTATCGGGGCAGACGATGCGTTCGTTGGCGAACAGTGATGCTCCGGTGTTTGTGGAAGTCCTGATTGCTTTAGCAGGTTTGGCAGCCTGTTGTGTCCAATTCTATTTAGGTAAAAGAATCGGCGGGCATTACAATGACCGTATCAGTGGCGGACAGGCGCTGGGACAGAAGAATACGGTGCTTGCCATTTGGATGTCCTATACTTATTTGAATCCGCTCTCTTCCGTAGGGCCGGGTTCGTATGTGCTGTGGCAAAACATTTTCAACAGCTGGCAACTATGGAAAAAGAGAAAGAAAGAGTTGGTAAATTAATGCAAACAATTGATATATGTAATTGCGGTATTTTCTGCGTTATTCCTTTTGTTTGGCTTGTTTTCTTGACTTAGCCTATAAATTCCCTTATTCTCTTACCAGTTTGTTACTCAAATGCTATGGGGTAACAAAAATAATATCTATATTGCCCATCGTTAACAATATAAAAACATGAGTATGGCGAAGAAGAAATCGCCGGCATTATTTTTGTCGCATATAACAAATCGCAAATGAATATAAATCAGAATTATATAGAAGCAGTAAAGACCATAAAAGAAGCTATTCTACGCAGTCAGTACCGTGCAGCCGCATCGGTGAACAAGGAACAGCTATCTCTTTATTACGGCATCGGACGTTATGTATCGGAAAATTCCCGTACAGGCTTTTGGGGGAAAGGTGCAATTGAACAGATATCTTCTCTGTTGCAAAAAGAATTGCCGGGGTTAAGGGGATTTTCGGTTTCGAATATAAAGAATATGCGAGTTTTCTATGAAGAATGGGAGCCTGTCTTAAATCGCCAGCCAGCGGCTGGCGATTTGATATTAGATGAAAAATTGCTGTTGAGCGTAATTTGCCAGCCACTGGCTGACGAATTTAACTGGTCTGATTTTCTTTCAATCGGCTTTAGTCATCATACCGAAATAATATCCAAAGCTAAGACTTTGGAAGCAAGGCTGTTTTATATACATGAGTGCGCCATTCACTATTGGAGTAAATACACTTTAAGGGATTACTTAAAAGCAGACCTATACAACCATCGGGGAACTTTACCTAATAATTTCGCACAAACATTGCCCGATACTAAGCAAGCTCTAAAAGCTGTTTGTTCATTCAAAGATGAATACTTGCTTGATTTCATTAATGTGGAGGAACTGAATGAACAGGAAGAAGATTTAGACGAAAAGATAGTAGAAAAGGCGATTGTTGCCAATGTGAAGAAGTTCATCATGACCTTTGGGCAAGATTTCAGTTTTATAGGCAATCAATATCGCATGGAGGTTGCAGGAGAAGAAATGTTCATTGATTTGCTCTTTTTCAATCGGGAACTTAATTCCTTAGTTGCAGTCGAACTGAAATCCGGGAAATTCCGTACATCTTATTTGGGGCAGTTGAATACTTATCTATCCGCCTTAGATACATATATCAGAAAGCCGCACGAGAATCCCTCTATCGGAATAATCCTTTGCAGAGAAATGAATCAGACCTTTGTAGAGTTTGCCGTTCGTGATTATAACAAACCGATGGGAGTTGCTACATACCGTGCTTCTAAAGATATGCCGGAACGGCTTCGTAACGCTTTGCCGGACATTGAGGAACTGAAAAAGCTATTGTAAGGCAAAAGCCTTGCTTCTTTTTGGGGCAGGTAATAGCCTTTGGTTACCCACAGTTGGTAAAAGGTGGAATTCTTCTATGATAATCAGTTTGATAGGTTAGTTAAGATATAATATGTGGCAAAATATTTTCAATAGCTATCAGTTGTGGCGGAAGCGGAAAAGTGAGCAACCGCCTCTTTAGCCATACGGAAATTAGCGGGCGATAGTAATTTATTCGTCATATCCCAACTTCTTCTCATTGTAATCCGATGCGATATAAGCAGGGCGTCTTTTGGTCTCTTTGAAAATGCGCCCGATATACTCTCCGATAACGCCCAATGAGAACAGTTGGATGCCGCCTAAGAACAGAATAACGACTATCAGGGTGGGGAAACCGGCGGCCTGGTCGCCGTATATGATGGTCTTTATCAGGAAATAGATGGCGTAGATAAAGCTGGAAATGGAACAGAGGATACCGCAAACGGTGGCAATGCGCAGGGGAGCGGTGGAAGAGGAGGTGATTCCTTCGATTGCCAGGTTCAGCAGTTTGAAGAAACTCCATGAGGAGTGTCCGGCAAGGCGGTCGCCCCGGTCGAATTCTATGCTTTTCTTCCGGTAGCCTATCCAGCAGAATAGTCCTTTGGTATAGCGCTCCTGTTCGCGCAAGTGTCTTAACGTCAGTACGCAGCGGCGGTCGAGCAGGCGGAAGTCTCCTACGTTCGGCAGGATATCTATCCGGCTCATCTTTTGTAAGATGCTGTAGAAGGCAAGTGACAGCCGGCGGCGCATCCAGCTCTCTTCGCCACGGTTGCGGCGTTTGGCGTAGATGTCGTCATAACCTTCTTCCCAGTATTGCAGCATCCGGTCTACAAGTTCGGGAGGGTCTTGCAGGTCGGCATCCATTACCACGCAGCAGTCTCCGGTGGTGTAGTCGAAGCCTGCAAGCATGGCGATTTCCTTGCCGAAGTTGCGCGAGAGGTTCACGAAATTTACCCTGCTGTCCGTTTGTCGGAGTTGGCGGATAACATCGAGCGTCCGGTCGCTGCTGCCGTCATTGATAAATAGGATTTCCCATGCATAAGTGCCGTTGCGGTTGATAAGTTCTATCAAACGCTGATATAGGGTAGGGAGCATCGCTTCTTCGTTGTAGACCGGAATCAGTAGGGTTACTTTCTTCATTTCGCAAATGTGTATGGTAAATACTTTGCAAATATATTATATTTATTCTCAAGTGAAAATTTTTTGTTTTAGTATATTCTCAAAGGGCTATAGTTTAATCAAATTTGTCACTTTGCACTTTAAAAGGAGTGGATTTAAGAACGCAAAAAAATAAATTTAAAGAAGTTGTTTATGAATACATAGTTTTTGATATACAAAATTGAATGTGATTTTTATCTGCGAAAACTTAGACTAGAGAAACTGACGAATATCTATTTTTATAATATGTGTAAAAGAGCGATTGTCAATAGTTTATATCATGGAATAAAGTAAAGGTTATCATGGATTAGGAGGCTGTCTCAAAATGAGACAGCCTCTTGATAATTCATTTCATTTTTGTATGTTGCGTCATATTGTTTTCTTGATATTTTGTTCTATATTCTTTGGGTGTTATCTCCATTTCTTTCCTGAAAACCTTCGAAAAATGAAATTGGTCATAATATCCAAGTTTAAAAGCTATTTCTTTTATTTTTAAGTTGGAGAATTGTAAATATGTGCACGCTCTTTGTATTTTCAGTGAGTTGTAGTACTCCATCGGCGCATAAGAAGTTCGGCGTGAAAACAAAGTACTGAAATGTGATGTTGAATAATTAACGTGCTGAGCAATATCTTCCAATGTGATAGAGTTTTCGATATTCTGTTTCATGAATGAGATGCTATCTCGCACTATATCGTGGCTTTTTATTTTCTTTATTTCTCTGTATTGGTTGATATATTTTAGTGTAGCAAGAAAATGCAGGAGACATATGCTTACATATTCTAAATTTTCCGGACTATATCCTAATTCTAAATTTTGGAACATTTCTTCAAATAGCAGAAATCGGTCTTCATATCTTGCTCTGTCGGATTCTACCACATCAATGATTTTTCCAGTGATGGATGAAAATAAAGATATGTCTTTTCCTTGAAAATGAAACCAATAAATACTCCATGGATTATGTTCATCAGCTCCGTATGCATGTTTACAATTGGCGGGAATAATGAATGCTTGGTTGGAATGCAGGATGTGATTTTTCTCATTGTATGTTATCCAGCCACTTCCATCTTTGCAATAGATAAAAACATATTCAGGACATCCTTTCTCCCTCTCTCTATAGTGATGGATGGCATTCGGATAAAATCCAATATGGCTCACAAACAATCTTTGTGTTATTGGATTTTCACTCTGAAATTTTCTGATATTATAAGGGGTGACTATTGCTTTCTCACCTTTGAAACCTTCTCCGACTTTTTCTATAAAATGTGTTTTCATATATTTTTCCATGATTGTAGTTGATATTTACATATATTGTAACTGTTTCACTTTAAGTCACTTGTTTTTATTACAAAAATAGTGATATTTTACATATCTTCGACATTATCCTGCATTTTTAATGTTGCCTATTGCGTTTAACTTTGCGTTATACTAACAAAGAATTCATAAAATTAAAATCAAACAAATATCTAATATGGAGAAAATTACTGATTATCTGATACGCCCTACGTTCTCAGAAAAGGGTGTGGTGAAAGCTTGGAAGGAAAGTGTGATGTTGCCTACTTATGAGATAGGTGAAGAGGAAAAAAATCCGATTTTTTTGGAAAAACGTGTTTATCAGGGTAGCTCAGGTGTAGTATATCCTTATCCTGTAGTAGAAAAAATATCAGATGAAAAACATGAGAAAGAATATCAAGCTTATTTTATTGAAAATGAATATCTCAAGATTATGATTTTGCCTGAGCTTGGGGGACGTGTACAAATGGCTTATGACAAAGTGCAAAAACGTCATTTTGTATATTACAATCAGGTAATTAAACCAGCCTTAGTAGGTTTGACTGGCCCTTGGATTTCTGGTGGTATAGAATTCAATTGGCCACAACACCATCGGCCTAGTACTTATCTACCTACAGATTGTATGATTGAGGAAAATCCTGATGGGAGTAAAACTGTGTGGTGTAATGAGGTGGAACGTATGTTTCATCTTAAAGGTATGCAGGGATTTACTCTCCGTCCCGGAAAATCTTATTTGGAAATTAACGTAAAAGTATACAATCGTACGCAATTCCCCCAAACATTTTTGTGGTGGGCAAATCCGGCAGTGGTGGTAAACGATCATTACCACTCTGTATTTCCGGCTGACGTTCATGCTGTTTTCGACCATGGAAAACGTGCTGTTTCCAATTTCCCGATAGCTACTGGGATATATTATAAGCAAGATTATTCGGAAGGTGTGGATATTTCAAAATACAAAAACATTCCGGTACCTACTTCTTATATGGCTATAAAATCCCGTTATAACTTTGTTGGAGGATATGAGACAGACAAACAAGCTGGGTTACTTCATGTGGCTGATCATAATGTTTCACCAGGAAAAAAACAATGGACTTGGGGAAATGGTGATTTTGGACAAGCTTGGGATCGTAATCTTACAGATGAAGACGGACCTTATATTGAACTGATGACTGGTGTCTTTACTGATAATCAGCCTGATTTTGCTTGGCTACAACCCTATGAAGAAAAATCTTGGACTCAATATTTCATGCCTTATGCGCAAGTAGGTTATGTGAAAAATGCTTCTAAAGATTTTATTATGAATTTGACTGTTGAAAATAGTAAAGCATATGTTATAGTATATGCTACCGGTCAGGAAAAGAATGTAACAGTAGAAGTAAAGGATGCAGCAGGAAAAGTTCTTTATAGCCAAGCGCACGACCTCTCTCCTGAACAAATCTTTAAGACTGAATTGAATGCTGGAGACTATAAGCAAGAAGACCTTACTATCATTTTGAATAGAGAAGGTAAAGTACTGCTTACTTATACGGCTGATAAACCCGAAATCAAACCTACTCCCGCTCCTGCGAAGTCGGCGAAGCAACCCAAAGATATCGCTTCTATTGAACAGCTTTTCCTTACTGGCCAACATTTAGAGCAATATCGTCACGCTACTTATAATCCCTTAGATTACTATTACGAAGCTTTGGAACGTGATCCGGGTGATATTCGCTGTAACAATGCTGTAGGTTTGCTAATGTTGCGCCGTGCTAAATTTGCCGAAGCAGAAAAATATTTCCGCTGTGCCGTTAAAACGCAAACAGAACGCAATCCAAATCCCTATGATGGTGAACCTTATTACAATTTGGGATTAAGTTTAAAGATGCAAGGCAAATTGGAAGAAGCTTATGAGGCTTTCTTCAAAGCTACTTGGAATGCGGGCTGGAAGGATGCAGGTTATTTGGGGGTAGCACAGATTGATGTTATCCGTGGTGATTGGGAATTAGCTTTGGAGCACATAGATTTGTCTTTGGTACGTAACTGGCATAATCACAAAGCTCGTCAACTTAAAGCTACAATTTTGAGAAAAATGGGGCGTAAAGAAGAAGCCTTACAGTTCATTGCAGATTCTTTGCAGATTGATGAATTTAATTTGGGTTGTCGTTTTGAAAAATACTTCATAGATCGAAACCGTGATGCATTGGTGGAAATGAAGAATCAACTGAATGGTGCTGTATATAATTATATAGAATACGCTTTCGACTTTGCCGCAGCTCAGTTATATACAGAGGCTTCTGAAGTGATAAAGTTCTATTTGAACGGTGAGAAAAACGTATATCCTATAGCTGTGTATATGTTGGGTTATTTCGCAGCTTGCGACGGGGACAAAATTACTGCACTCGACTGGTATGCGAAAGCGCAAGCCTTATCGCCCGATAAGTGTTTTCCCAACCGTATAGATGAAGTTGTGGTATTGAAGAATGTCATTGACGTTTGTCCCGATGATTACAAAGCACTATACTATTTGGGTAACTTTTGGTATTCTCACCGTCGTTATGATGAAGCTATTGAGTGTTGGGAAAAATCAGTAGAGGCAAATAGTAATTTCCCCACTTCATTGCGCAATCTTGCCCTCGCTTATTACAATAAGCGTAATCGTAAGTTAGATGCTCGTCAACTTTTGGAACGTGCGTTCAGTTTGGACGAATCAGACTCTCGCATCTTTATGGAACTTGACCAGCTATATAAAAAGATGGGTGATTCGTACGAATCACGCTTGCGTAACCTTGAAAAACACTTAAACCTTGTGGAACAACGAGATGACCTCTGCATAGAACGTATCACTCTGTATAATCTCATTGGTCAGCATGAATACGCCAAGGATCTTATAGCATCTCGCAAGTTCCATCCGTGGGAAGGTGGTGAAGGTAAAGTAACTGGTCAGTATGTGATTTGCTGTGTAGAGTTGGCTAAAAAGGCTATCAAAGAGGGTAATTACGAAGAGGCCTTGTGCTTGCTTCATGAAACAGATGCTTATCCTCACAACTTAGGAGAAGGCAAACTCAGTACGGCTGAAGAAAATGAAGTAGACTACTATAAGGGCATTGCCTATCGTGGATTGGATAATGAAGCTGAGTCTATTAAATATTTAGTAAAAGCCACCAAGGGGTTAGCAGAACCTCAACAAGCCTTTTTCTATAATGACCAGCAACCTGACAAAATTTTCTATCAAGGATTAGCATGGAGGGCTTTAGGAGAAGAAGGTAAGGCGCGCAGTCGCTTTAATAAATTGATAGACCATGGCAAGAAACACTTATTTGATAATTGTAAAATTGATTATTTCGCAGTTTCATTGCCCGAACTTGCTATTTGGGACGATGATTTAAATGTTCGCAACCAAATACATTGTTATTACGTAATGGCGCTTGGTTACAGTGGATTAGGTGATGACACATTAGCTGAGGAATATTATAAAAAGGTGAGAGAACTTGATGTTAACAAGCAAGTTTTTAGAAAATAGAGTTTATGAATTCTATATTCTTTTGTTAATTAAATAATTATGCTATGAAACCATTTTATTTCGTTTCAACATTCTTTATGATGTTGGTTTTGCTTACTGGATGTAGCGATGATGATGTAATGACTTATCCTGCTTCGGATATGCCTGAAATCAACGTTACGCGTGATGAACTGTATTCAAATCCTAATCGAGCATTTCAGATTAAGGCTAATTTGAAAGATGATTTAGGGCTGAAGAATCTCAAAATCTCTTGTCCAGAGTTCTTCTTGGATAAAAACATCAGTTTTTTAGCGGACACTATGACCACCGAGTACGAATTGAGCTATGAATTTCTTGCTCCACAAGAAACCAAAAGGGAAGAAACTTATATTGTGAACTTAATGTTGGAAGATGTTTCTGGCAATAAGGTTACTAAAGCTCTCACTCTTTATTTGGACGGTGATTTCAAGGCCCCCCAATTTTCTGATGTACAACCTGCTGACGGTACTGTACAAATTTTGGATGGGACAAATGAGTTGAGTTTTACTCTTTCATTTAAAGTAACTGATGACAGCGGATTATCTAAACTCTTGATCGAAGAACCCATTCTCGGAATTAAAGAAGAAGTGACTTTGAATAATGAGAAAGAATATACTTTTGAAAAGACTTACTCATTGCCTCAGAAAGCTGAGAACTATCAAATAAAGCTCACAGCTTATGACAATTTTGTAGATGCTAATGAATGTATACAAAACATTAATTATGTGGTCTCTAGCGAGATGGTTACTCTGTATTTGGCCGATGTAGCTAAGGATACCGACTTGGAGACCGATGCATTTGGTGTACCTGTACTCTATCACAAGAAGTCCAGCGGTATATTCACATTTAAATATTGCTGTAATTATGACAATCAGGAGATCTACTTCCTCGGACAAAGTTCTTCATTCGCTCCTCACTGCTTCGGTCTTGATGAAAATGGTATATTGGTGAACGATGGCTCTGCAGCTCCTATTGTGCTGCCTACTAAAGGTTACTATGAGATAAAAGTCGATACTAAAAATTTGACTTATGAAGTTAACCCTTATCAACCTCAAACAGCACCTCATGTAGCTCCTATTATGATTTGTGGTGGTGGTATTGATGGTGCAACTTGGGATCCAGGTACTGCTATGCAAATGACTCAAGATGCTGGTGACAAGTATATCTGGTATGCTGAAGTTGATATTATAGGTAGTGTATGTATGACAATTTCTACTCCGGGTTGGGCTAAGTACTGGCGTTTACTTGCCGATGGGGTGATTGACTATATGGGCTCGGAACAGCCTTATCATGATTTCCCGAAAGGTAAATATAAATTCTCTATCAACACGGAAACCGGTCGTGCTAGATGTGTGAAGTAATTAATCAATTAATAAAATGTTAACAATGAAACGATACATTATATTTTCTATTATCACTCTTTTCACTTGCTTGGTGACCAAAGCCCAAATTATTGTGACTGGTACCGTTGTGGATGCAGAAAATGAGCCGTTAATTGGTGTAAATATTTTAGAGGAAGGTACAACCAATGGTAATATTACTGATATAAATGGTAGATACAGTATCACTGTCGCAAATGCTAACTCAAAGCTCTCGTATTCTTATATTTCTTATAAAACGGTGACTCAGACTGTAGGTAATCGTAAAGTAATTAACGTAACACTGCAAGAAGATTCGGAGACATTGCAAGAAGTGGTAGTAGTAGGTTTTGGTGTCCAAAAGAAAAGTGACCTGACTAGTTCCATATCATCAGTGAAAGGAAAGGAAATACGCTCTATGAATGTAAGTAATGCTACGGAAAGTTTACAGGGAAAAGTAGCTGGTGTTACCATTGTAGGCGCCGGTAATCCCGGCGGACAGCCTAAAGTAATGATTCGCGGATTTTCTACTATCAACTTAACTACCGACCCCTTGTATGTGGTAGACGGTGTACCTATGAGCGAGGGGATCAATTTTTTGAATCCAAACGAAATAGAAAGTATTGAGGTACTGAAAGATGCTTCTGCTAGTGCTATTTATGGTAGCCGTGCATCAAACGGTGTAATCATGGTAACTACTCGTAAAGGAGTGGAGGGTAAGCCTTCATTTTATCTTGATGCCAATTATGGGATACAGCAAATGAAAAATCCCTATGATATGGCTAGTGCTTGTGAGTATGCGAATATCCTCAATACTGCCAATCATCAATCTGGTTATCCTGAGCCTTTTGACAATCCGGACCAGTACATCGGTAAGACTACAAATTGGTGGGGTGCTGGAATTCGTGAATTTACTCCTTCTTTTAATGTTAGTATGGGTGTGCAGGGCGGTACCGAGAAAAACAAATATTCTGTGAGCCTAAACTATTCTCAGCAAGATCCTTTTTACGAAAAAGGCGGTTACAAGCGTTTTACAGCCCGAGTCACTAATGATTATAAGTTTAATAAGTATTTCTCCGCAGGTTTTACCTTGAATCCCCGTTATGAAAATTGGGGTAATCCTACTAATTGGGCTGATTTCAACCGTATTGATCCTATTACTCCTATCTATAAACCCGAAGAAGAACTAACCGGTACTGAGAATGAATATAGTATTTACTCTCGTTCCCCGTCGACGGTATGGAATCCTGTTGCTACTGTGGCCCGGTGGAAACAACATAATGTAAGTTATGCACTTTCTTCTTCTGCCTATTTGGAAATCCGTCCCATCAAGGACTTGGTAATTCGTTCGCAAGCATCAGTCGAGATTGATTCCCGTATTTCTGATGACTTCTCACCAGACTTCGTGATTGATCCTGCCAATGAGTTCCAGACTAACAACTCTATTACTCGTAACAGTCCCGTTTATCGCAATTGGAGTGTACAAAACACTTTGACTTATCTCAAGACATTTGCCGATAAACACAATTTCACAGCTATGGTAGGTAACACTTTCGAAGAGTGGAATAGCACTACTCTGTGGGGAAGTTATGATAAAATGCCTAACAATTCTGATCCCCTGCAAGAACTTGATGCGGGTACTATCAACCCTCGTACTGGCGGTAACTTATCTACTACTTCTCTGCTCTCTTATTTAGGGAGAATTACTTATAATTACGCTGACAAGTATTACTTGACTGCCACTTATCGTGTGGATGGCTCTTCTAAATTTATGGATAAAAATAAGTGGGCTTCTTTTCCTTCTGCATCTGTGGCTTGGCGCATCTCTAACGAGACCTTTATGGAAGGTGTAAAATCTGTGGTAAACAGCCTGAAACTGAGAGCTGGTTGGGGACGTGTGGGTAACCAGAATCTACCTAGTGGAGTGTATATGTCACAGTTGGGACAAGACTATTATGTATTGGGTGATAATATGGTGAACACCGTATATCCTAGTGTCGTGAAAAATAGTGATGTAAAATGGGAGACTGTGGAAGATTTTAATTTTGGTTTGGACTATGGTTTGTTTGATAATCGTCTGAGCGGTTCATTTGAATACTATGTGAAGAATACGCGCGATATGCTTTTCTTGAAAGCATATCCCAGCTACTCCGGTTATCCTGGTGATGCTAAGATTTGGACCAATGTGGGTTCTATGCGTTCCAAAGGTTTCGAAATGTCTATGAGTTATAACGACCAGTGGGGTGACTTCACTTTAGGTGCTACTCTAAACTTAACAACTTTCAATGTTGAGATGACCGAATTGACTGGTGATAAGGACCCTCTGTATGGTAACGGAGAGCGCACTAAAACTGTTCAAGGTGATGAACCTGGCTATTTTTATGGCTATGTTACAGATGGTTTGTTTCAAAACCAAACAGAACTGAACCGCCACACCAACAATGAAGGTAAGTTTCTGCAGCCTAACGCCAAGGTGGGTGACATCCGTTTTAAAGACTTGAATGGTGATGGTAAACTTGATGCTTATGACCGTACAAAAATCGGTTCACCTTGGGCAGATGTCACTATGGGATTAAATCTAAACTTCGGTTGGAAAAACTTTGATTTGGTGGCAAATTTTTATGCTAGCATAGGTAATGACTTGGTGAATGAGAACATCAAAGAATTATATAACACATCAGGAGCTGGCGGTAAAACCAATAAGGTAAGTGGGTTGGGTGAAATGGCTTGGCATGGTGAAGGTACTTCTAATTATGTACCCCGTTTGTCTGTCGAAGACCACAATGAGAATTTTGCTAAGTTTTCTTCTTTCTATGTGGAAGACGGTTCTTACTTGAGGCTGAAGAATCTGCAATTGGGATATACTTTTAAAAATATTCCCATGATTAAGAAACTACGCCTTTATGTTGCAGGCCAGAATCTGTTTACTATTACTAACTTCACTGGTGTTGAGCCTGAAGTTTCTGGTAGTGTAACAAGTTTTGGCTTTGCGGGATGGACATATCCTGTTCAACGTGTTTACTCTGTAGGTGCTAACATTACTTTTTAATAGATTAAAAAATATGAAAAAGAATATATTTACCTTTATATTAATTGCTTCATTGGGATGGGGCATGACTTCTTGTGAAGATTTTATTACGCACGAAAAGCGTGGTGTGCAAGACTTGGATAACTATTTCCAAACAGATACAGAGTGCCACGACTTTGTGATTGACTTGTATAAACGCGCATTGCTGAATAATGACTGGGAACCTATTGCCCACACACGTGTAACCAATGAAACCGCTACCGATGATGCTTGGATGGGGAATACAGGTCAAGATGCAAGCGGTTTTGAGCCAGCAGCTATGTATACACTCACTCCTAACCGTATGGGATATCTTACGGAACTTTATAAGACAAGATATCAGAATATTATGAGTTGTAATATTGCCATTGAGTCTTTACCCGAAGCTCCCATTTCAGAAGAAAAGAAAAAATGTTACATTGGTGAAGCTTTATTCTGTCGTGCTTATAATTACTTAGATCTGGTATGCAACTTTGGTGGTGTGCCCAAAGTAGATAGAATGCTGGCTTCTTCTGAGATGAATTTAGGTCGTGTAAGCAAGGAAGAAATCTATGCTTTTATTGAAGATGATTTACGCAAAGCCATTCAAATGGTGAATACCACTTATGAGGGTGATGGTAAGGGAAGAGCTACGGTATGGAGTTGTACAGCTCTTTTGGCACGCGTTTCTTTGTTTCAAAGCAAGTGGAAAGAAGCTCACCACTACGCGGATACTACTATTGTGAATAGTGGGTGCAAATTGGAACCTAACTTCTTGGATATTTGGAGTGTGAAGAATCATAATGGTGTAGAATCACTCATTGAGGTACAAACTAAGGCTGAGACTGGTAAAATTTTGGGTAACCCCCTTTCTACCCTCTGCGGTGGACGCGGCGAGAGTTTGGAAGACTTTCCTAGTCATGATGCAAAAGATATTATGGATGGTTGGGGCTGGGGAACTCCGACTAGTGACCTGGAAAACTGCTATATATCTGAGAAAGATGAAATCAGACGCCGCAGCACTATCACTGTGTGTGGTGATCCTGTATATGGTGATGATGTGTTAAATCCTACTTACACTTTTGATTTGAAACAAAATAAATCAGGTCGGGTCATCCGCAAATTCTACATTCCCATTGAAACACGTCGTATTTTGGAGAATCCTCGTTATGAAGCTCCTTTGAATACGCCCATCATCCGCTTGGCTGAAATGTATTTGACTCGTGCAGAAGCTGCCTACCATTTGGGTGATACTGATGCTGCCATGAATGATGTTGATTTCATTCGTGCTCGTGTAAATTTGGAACCCAAAAAAGGAAGAGTATCCGGTACTCAAATTCTTTATGCTATCTGGAAAGAACGCCGTATGGAGTTAGCTTTCGAAGGATTGCGTTTGTTTGATATCCGCCGTCAGATAGATCCTGCGACCAACCAACCCGTAATTGCAGGTCTGTTTGGCCCCAATGGTAGCTTTGTACGTTACAACACAGAGATATCTACAGATAAGTTTGAGACTACCAATCTGAAAGAACTTCAAAATAAGGGTAGTAATTTTGATGTAAACAAACACATGGTATGGCCTATTCCTCAATCTGAAATTGACCGTAGCTTTGGTGTAGTAACTCAAAATCCTAATTATTAATTAAAAAAATATTTGTAATGAATTGCGGAAGATATATACATTTGCTTGGAGTAACTGCCTTTTTGACAGTAACTTCATGTATTTCGGATGTTGATAAACCGCTCCCTCCCATATTCAATAGCGTAAGACATATCTCTGTAGATTTAAATCAAGAAATGCAGACTATTGACGGTTTTGGAGCTTCCGATGCTTGGCGTTGCCAATTCGTTGGTAAAAATTGGCCTGAAGAGAAAAGAAAACAGATTGCAGATTGGCTCTTTAGTCAGGAAGTGGATGAAAATGGAAATCCTAAGGGTATTGGTCTCTCTCTTTGGCGTTTCTATATAGGTGCAGGTAGTACAGAGCAGGGGGACGATAGCGGTATTGCCGATGAATGGCGTCGTTCAGAGTGTTTTCAAAATGTAGACGGTACTTATGATTGGAATAAATATCAAGGGCAACGTTGGTTTTTGCGTGCTGCCCGTGACAGAGGTGTGGAACGCTTCTTGGCTTTTAGCTTAAGCGCACCAGTTCATATGTCTAAAAATGGAAAGGGATATTCCATTAGCGGCGATAAAAATATGAATATAAAAGAGGGTATGATGTCGGCTTATGCTGATTATTTGGTTGAGTCTGTTTATAATCTTGAGAGATTGGAGAATATAAAGTTCAACTACTTAAGCCCCATCAATGAGCCTCAGTGGGATTGGGGAAATGAAAATCAAGAGGGTACATCTGCCACTAATGAGGAAATGACTCAATTCACAAAACTTCTTTCAGAAAAACTTCAAACCAAAGGTTTGGCTACTACTATTGCTTTGGGCGAGGCTGGTGCAATAGAGTATCTTTATAAAGACAAAGATGACAGCAGGACTGATAACCAAGTGGAGGACTTTTGGAATAGTTCTTCTCCCTATAGTATTGTTGGACTGTCTAACGTGGAAAATGTAATTACTGGCCATAGTTATTGGTCGGTTTGGCCTGCTGACGACGCGGTAGCACAACGCAGAACACTTAATGATAAAATTAAACAATACGGTAATCTAAAATATTGGCAAACTGAGTATTCAATATTGGAATCTCCAGGCGCTTCTGAAATTCCGGGAGGAAACGGTAACATGCGTGACTTGGGCATGCAGACTGCTTTGTTCGTGGCTCGCATCATTCATAATGACTTAACTCATGCCAATGCTTCATCTTGGTCTTGGTGGACTGCCTTAACTCGTGCGGACTATAAAGATGGTCTGATATATTTGGATGATGGTAATTCAACAGGATCTCAAACAAAAGATTACTGTAAAGAAGATGGAGTAGCTCATGATTCCAAACTTATGTGGATGTTGGGTAACTGGTCTCGTTTTGTACGTCCGGGCATGAAACGTATCAATGTGACCACTCCTAATCCAGATCCTATTATAGCTTGCAAAGATGTGATGATAAGTGCTTTCAAAGATGATGCAACTCGTAAAGTGGTATTGGTATTTGTAAATGTAGGTACCCTAAACAGAAAGTACAATCTAGAGAATCTGAATTTGGTGAACAATGTTTTAATTCCCTACATTACCTCTGAAACTTCTAATTTGAATAAAGTTGCTGATATGTTAGCAAATAATATTGTCATACCGTCTAAATCTGTAGTGACTTTGGTTGGTCAATTGCAATGAACTTGTGCTCTTTTACCTTTTTTTATTGTTATGGTAGTTAGTTTATAAAGAAAGTAAGGGGTACTCTGAATTAAATGGAGTCCCCCTTAACCCGTTGGTGGAATTAAATATGCGCTAATTTAATTCTGCCAACGGGTTATATATTATTCAACTATATCTCAAGACATAAAGTAATGAGTTTCTCAGAAGTCAATGTGTTTTTTAATGATGAATGCAATATAATAACATTGTTTTATTATGATATAATCAAATGGTTAAAATATAATTTCTATCGTACTATTTTACATGATATACTATATATCATACATTTTGTATGATTGTAATTTGGCTTAACTTTGCCATCCACAAAATAATATGTTCAATTTTAAATATATATGTATGAAAAACTTGTTGGGCGTTTTATTATGCTTATTAAACCTTACTGCATGTACACAAATGAATCGTATGGATTTGTCCGGTACGTGGACTGTACGTCTTGATAGTGCAGATGTGGGGGAAAAAGAATCTTGGTATGGTCATCTGTATAATACTCCTATTATCTTACCTGGTACTACCGATATGGCAGGATTGGGTGCTTCTTGTCAGTTGGAGCCTGAATTGAAAAAAACACAACTATTACATTTAACGCGTGCATATAGTTATATAGGTCCAGCTTGGTATTCGAGAGAAATAGAAGTGCCTGTTGATTGGAAAAATAAGCAGTTGATTTTGCATCTCGAACGTGTGTTGTGGGATTCACAAGTTTGGATAGATGATACACAGGTTAATGGTCATGAAGAAAGTCTTACAACTCCACACTGTTACAATCTGACGCCTTATATAAAAAAAAGTGGGAAACATATTTTGACTATTCGCATTGATAACCGTAAACGTTATGACATTTCGGTCAAGGAATTGGCGCATGCCTATACGGAAGATACTCAGGTGAAATGGAATGGTATATTAGGTGATATGTATATAGAAGCACTTGATAATATATATATAGAAAAAATACAACTTTATCCCAATGCTGAAACACATGAGTTAAAAGTAGTAGTTTCTGTTTGCAATGCAACAGATAGAGAATGCAAGGTAGATCTTGATTTGGATATAACCGGAAAGTCTGACAAAAAGAAATGGGGCAAACAAAGTGAGAATATTACCATAGCTAAAGGGTGTTCAAAAATAGAACTGAAATGCCAGCTAGACGATAAAACTCCTTTATGGAATGAATTTAATCCTTATCTTTGTCAGGTGGATGTCAAGATTGCTAATGGTAATGATGTTGCTTCACAAATATCTTCATCTTTCGGCTTGCGCAAATTGGAGAGAATAGGAAACAAATTGGTATTAAATGGTAATCCTCTTTTTCTACGTGGAACATTGGAGTGTTGTGTTTTTCCTTTGACTGGTACGCCGCCTACAGATAAAATCGGCTGGGAAAAAGTGTTTAGAGCTGCGCGTGAATATGGCATGAATCATTTGCGATTTCATTCTTGGTGTCCTCCAAAAGCAGCTTTTGAGGTTGCTGATGAGATGGGATTTTACTTGCAAATCGAACTTCCCTTGTGGTCAGTGACTTTGGGCAAGGAAAATGTTGCAACTATTGACTTCCTGCATAGTGAAGCTATGCGTATCAACAGCGAATATGGTAATCATCCCTCTTTCTGTTTTTGGAGTTTAGGAAATGAATTGCAGTATGATTTCGAAGTATTGAAGAATATGTTGTCTGAAATTAAATCAGTTGACGACAGACATCTTTATACTACTACTTCATTTACTTTTGAGAAAGGGCACGGTACACGACCAGAGCCATTAGATGATTTCTTTGTCACACAATGGACCGATAAGGGCTGGATGCGGGGACAAGGTGTGTTTAATACTCAGATACCATCTTTTGACAAGGATTTTGAGCAAGCTGTAGAAGGTATGCAGGTACCCGCCATTACTCATGAGGTGGGGCAATATTCTGTTTATCCCGACTTGTCAGAAATCAGCAAATATACCGGTACGCTGATCCCATTAAATTTAATGGCTGTCAGAAATGATTTGGAAGCCAAGGGGCGATTGGATAAAGCACCTCTCTATTTACAAGCTTCGGGAAAGCTTGCTGCGATACTTTATAAGGAAGAGATCGAACGAGCATTAAAAACAGTAGGCATCAGCGGATTTCAATTATTGGATTTACACGATTTTCCTGGACAGGGAACTGCTTTGGTGGGACTTTTGAATGCCTTTTGGGAAAGTAAAGGAATCATTTCAGGCTCGGGGTTCAGAGAATTTTGTTCACCAGTAGTGCCCTTACTCCGTTTTCCCAAAGCGGTATACACCAATAATGAACAATTTGTAGCAGAATTGGATGTTTGCAATTATGGGCAGTCTGAATTCAATAATCAGAATTTGGTTTGGTCGGTCAAGGACGGTGAGAAGGAAATGATTACCGAACATATTGTAGCTAAACAACTGTTTGTGGGGCATAATGGAAATTTAGGGAAAATTGTTTTTCCCTTGAATGATATTGAAAAGGCAACCCAATTAGAAATATGTGTTTCTCTTGAGGGAACAGAGTATCGTAATCGATGGCATATTTGGGTATATCCCGAAGAAGTAACATTGGAGTGGGGCGATGTGAAATATACACGAGATTATAATCAGGCGTTGGCATTACTTGACAAAGGAGAAAAAGTTTTGTTTAATCCAGACTGGCGGACCACAAAGGGAATTGAAGGTAAATTTGTGCCTGTGTTCTGGAGCCCTGTACATTTTCCCAATCAAGCAGGAACTATGGGTGTGTTATGTGATCCCAAACATGCGGCACTCCATGACTTTCCCACTGATATGCATACCGATTGGCAATGGTGGGATTTGAATATTAATTCTACTACGTTGGATGTAGATAGCTTGCAAGGAGGAACTGCTATTGTAGAAATGGTGGACAATTTTGTGAACAATCGAAGATTGGCTTCTCTTTATGAAGGTCGAATAGGTAACGGTGAATTGGTAATAGCTACATTTGATTTGGAAAAGTCACTTCAAAATCGTCCGGTAGCCCGCCAAATGTTATTATCCATCCTAAACTATATGAATAGTACGAATTTTCATCCTTTGCCCCTTTCGGGATTTGAAAAGATGAAAGAGGTGTTTGGTACTGTTAGTAATACAAAACAAGCTGCCGATGGAATCTATTAATTATATATCATTTTGGTAAATCTATAAAATCATGAAAAATCACAATCAATTCTTTATTTATTTTATTTGTTTAGTTTCTGCTATGGGAGGGCTTTTATTTGGCTATGATTGGGTAGTCATTGGGGGAGCAAAACCTTTTTATGAGATTTATTTCAATATAGCAGGCAATGAAGGTATGCAAGCCTTAGCTATGAGCATAGCTTTGCTGGGATGCTTGTTGGGGGCCACAGTTGCTGGAGCTTTAGCTGATAGGTATGGGCGTAAACGTTTGTTGATATTCTCGGCTTTAGTATTTTTCGTTTCATCATGGGTTACGGGATTAAGCAATACTTTGACCTGCTTCATTTTGGCACGTTTAGTAGGAGGTATGGCTATAGGGTTGGCAGCCGACCTTTCTCCTATGTATATTGCTGAGGTTGCTCCAACGAAAATCCGTGGCAAACTGGTAACTTTGAATCAACTTACTATAGTTTTAGGTATTTTAGGAGCCCAGATTGTGAATATGCTGTTGGCAGAACCAGTACCCACCGATGCTACAGCAACGGATATTATGCAGTCATGGAATGGACAGATGGGGTGGAGATGGATGTTTTGGGCAGTATGTATCCCTTCCGGAATATTTTTCCTATTTTCTCTGTTGATCCCAGAAAGTCCTCGGTGGTTGGCTGGAAAACAACGAATGGAGCAGGCTCGGAAAGTATTAGTCTCAATTGGTGGCATAGACTATGCAGCCAATGAGTTGAATAACTATAAAAATGCCTCGTTAGAAGGACACACTGAGAAAGAAGGGCTTTCCTTATTATTCTCTTCTAAAATGCGAAATGTATTAATAATAGGTATTGTAGTAGCGATGTTTCAGCAATGGAGCGGTACGAATGTTATATTCAACTATGCTCAAGAAATATTCCAGTCAGCAGGGTATGGCATTTCTGATGTGCTGATGAATATTGTAGTTACAGGGATTGCAAATTTGGTGTTCACTTTTGTAGCTATCTATACGGTGGATTGTTTGGGCCGTAAAACGTTGATGATAATCGGTTCTGTTGGGCTTACCGGTATTTATACTTTACTTGGTTTGAGTTACTTCTTTCACTTCACAGGATTTATTATGATCATATTGGTAGTGCTTGCCATTGGTTTCTATGCTATGTCGTTAGGACCAATTACGTGGGTACTTCTTTCCGAAATATTTCCGAATAGGGTTCGTGGGGTAGCTATGGCTGTCTGTACGGCATCTCTATGGATAGCCTCATTCCTGCTAACGTATACTTTTCCTTTCTTGAATACGGCATTGGGAACAGGAGGAACTTTCATGCTCTATGCTGTGATTTGTTTCTTCGGCTTCCTTTTTGTGTTGAAACGCATTCCCGAAACAAAAGGAAAATCATTAGAAGAACTTGAAGAAGAACTTGTAAAAGAGTAAGATATAAATAACATTGTGAAATAAATTAGTATGAACAATTTTTTATATAAGGCTTTCTTGTCGATTTTCATGATGTCGGCTCAGAGTCTGCATGCCCAGAATCCCCCAAAAGTCACTTTTGATTATAATGCACCACAACAAACGATTCATAGCTTTGGAGCATCAGATTGTTGGAGAACTCAATATATTGGCGAAAATTGGCCTGAACAAAAACGAAATCAGATTGCGGATTTATTGTTTAGCAGTGAAACTGATGAGTGGGGAAATCCCAAAGGAATAGGCCTTTCATTATGGCGATTTAATATAGGCTCAGGTAGTCATGAAGCTGGTGAACAGGGAGGAGTACAGTCTGAATGGCGACGGACAGAATGTTTTTTAGGTAAAAATGGAGATTGGGATTGGAATAAACAAAAGGGGCAACGGTGGATGTTGCAAGCTGCTCGTGATAGAGGAGTCCGTTATGTATTGGGCTTTTCTATCACGGCTCCTTACTTCATGACAAAAAATGGTATGGCAAGGGCTAGCGAAAAAACTCCTTATGCTAATCTAAAAGAAGATTATTATGATGATTATGCTTTGTTCATGGCTGAGGTCGCAAAGAAACTGAATTTCGATTATATAAGTCCAGTCAATGAACCACAGTGGGAATGGGTAGGTAGTAATCAAGAGGGTATGCAAGCCACAAATGAGGAATGCAGTCGCCTTATTCGCTATTTGGATAAAGCCTTGATTACAAACAAGGCGAAAGCCAAAATTGTTTTTGGTGAAGCTGGTGATATTAGGTATTTATATCGCAATAGTACCGACAAACCCAAGCGTGACAATCAGATAAAAGAAATGTTTTCCAAGCAAGGAAAGCATTCCATCCACGGATTGTCCACATTGGAACCAGTAGTTTCAGGGCATTCTTATTGGAGTACTTGGCCTATTGACACAATGATAACTACACGCAAACAGCTTCATGAGGCAATAGCTTGTGAACTGCCAGACAATTATAACTATTGGCAGACAGAATATTGTCCAATGGAAAAGAACAGCGACAATCCTAATGGTGGTAGTGGACGTGATACGGGTATGAATACAGCACTTTATATCGCCCGTGTGATTCATTATGATTTGACTGTGGCTCACGCTACATCTTGGCAGTTTTGGACTGCGCTTTCTGAGTGGAACTACAAGGATGGATTGATATTTATTGATGATGGCGTATTGTCATCTGGTGCAAGGAGTGGTAATGAAAAGATGATTGAATCATGCAAGTTAGATGGCGAGTTCAGAACCTCTAAAACTTTGTGGGCTTTGGGTAATTATAGTTTCTTTGTCCGCCCCGGAATGGTTCGGATTTCGCAAATAAACAATGGTATAAGTCAAAATGCAGCAGACTTAATGGCTTCTGCATATGTAGACAATTTAACCAAGAAAGTTGTAGTAGTGCTAATTAACTATTCAGATAAGAATAAAGCTGTTGACCTGACTGTAGAAAATCTGCCTAAATCTTTTCATAGCAGATTTGCTTTATATGAGACTTCTAGTCGCAGTGACTTGCAGTTAAAAGGTTGGGTCGGTAGTAGATTTAGTGTGCCTTCACGGTCTGTGGTTACGTTGGTAAGTATGTAAACTGTAAGATAAGTATCTCTAAACAATCGTTAGTAGATTTCATAATAAGATGAGAGTTGATGCTACATAGGGTGAAAAAATGGGGTATCTAATTGTATCAAGTATATGCATTCTGAGTAGAAAAAGGATTTACAGTAAGTTGTTTTCAAATATGACAGATGTTGTAAAAGGAAATATGTTATCAAAGGAAAAGTAATATATTATTTAAGGAAGTTTTGAACAATAATGCTTAGAAAATTATTGATTTGAGAAATATCAGTCTTTTCGCTTGAAAACGAAGCGTACCAACAGGAAATTGACCGGAATGGCTATGGCGAATACCGGAATAGGGGCAAGGGTTTTGGAGAGTCCCAACCAGAGGAATGTGTTCAGCAAACCGATGTGCAGCAGGTAATTGAATAAATGTGCTCCGCCAAAACCGAACGCTTTGCTCCATGACGGCTTTTTGCCGAACGTGAAGTATGCGGTAAGGTAGAAATTGGCGATAAAGCTCAGGGCATAGCCGAGGGTATAGGCTATATTTACATTGATGAACCGTTGCAGTAAGAAGTATATCCCGTAGTGCAAAGCGGTTGCAAGGATACCCACCATGACAAAACGTATGAACTCGGGAAATCTTTTTAAATGCTTCATTTTAGGTTTACGCTATCATTGAGTCGGCAAAGTTAGGTATTGTTGTAGAATATTTCGTACTTTTGCAGCCGGAAAAATATAAAAACGAAAATATATGTCGGACAGAAAGATAGCGTTCTGGTTTATTGCACTGTTAAGTGTACTTGTACTGGTTCCCTTTTTAAGGGAAACCATATTCTATTCGAAAGGGGAACCGCGTGAGGCGATAGTTGCATATACCATGCTGGAAAGCGGTAACTGGATACTCCCGACGAATTACGGAGTGGAAATTGCTTATAAACCGCCTTTCCTTTATTGGACAATAGCCGTCATTTCATCTGTCTTGGGAGGAGTTACGGAGTTCTCGGCACGTATGCCGTCGGCGCTTGCTTTTCTGGCTATGCAGTTGGTATTCTTCAGCTTCGTAGCCAAACGCAAGGATGTAAAGACAGCATTCCTGACCTCTATTCTTCTTTTGTCCTCTTTTGAAGTACACCGTGCGGCAGTAGCCTGCCGGCTTGATATGCTGCAAGTTTCTCTCATCGTGATTTCATTGTGTCTGCTTTTCCGATGGGATGAGAAGAATTGCAAAGGGATTCCTTGGCTGGCCGTACTGTTGATGGCATGCGCTACATTGACAAAAGGGCCGGTCGGCTCTATCTTTCCCTGTCTGGGTATCGGGGTGTATCAGCTGTTGCGCGGGCGTTCGTTCGGAAAGGCTTTCTTTTCATTGCTGGGCATCGGGTTGCTGTCCCTCATTCCTTTGGGCATTTGGTTTTGGGCAGCTTATCAGCAAGGCGGAGAGGCGTTTGTCAATTTGATGCTGGAAGAGAATACCGGACGTTTCTTCCGGAAAATGTCCTATGCATCGCACGAGAATCCGTTGTGGTATAACTTCCTGACTATTATTTGGGGATGGGTTCCCTGGACTTTAGTGCTGCTTATTTCCTTGTTCGGACTGAAATGGAAAAAGATACGTCTTCTGCCGGAAGGTGCTTCCGTTGGCGAACGTTTAAAGAAAGCGTGGTGCAAATTCCGTTCCCAGTCACCGTTGCAGCTTTTTGCGTGGGTGGTGATTTTAACGATTTTCATCTTCTATTGCATTCCCAAAAGTAAGCGTAGCGTCTATCTGCTGCCTATCTATCCGTTTATGGGAATGCTGCTTGCCGAATATCTGCTGGCATTGGTGCAACGAGGTGCGAAAGTATTCCGGATTTCCGCCTGGATTTTCGTTGCATTGGCAATGTTGCTTACCGTTACTTTCTTTGCCGTGCGTTTGGACATGATTCCCGAAAGTATTTGGGGAACAGGCAAGCATGCCGCCGAGAATATAGCTTTTGTGAATGCACTGCATACGGTGGAACTCTCACTGCCGAAATGGCTGATTGTGTTCCTGCCGCTTGTAGCTGCCGGCTGTTTGCTGTATATGCTGGTAAAGCGTGCGGACACGCGTTCGCTGTTGTATGGTACGGCTGGCTGCATTTTGTGTATATTTGTGTCGTTGGACGGCGTTTATCAGCCTACTATATTGGCGGTGAAGTCGGACAGGCATCTGGCTGTACGCCTGAACGAGTTAGAACCTCAAGGTATGGTCTATTCGTATGCCGACTGGGTTAAGTTCTATGGCATAAATTATTATCTGGGCGACCGGGTGCGTATCTTTGATAAACTGAACCCTGCCCAAGGTTATGTGTTGGTGACGGACGAACTGCAAGAACAGTTCCTGCAGGATACGGAAGACACCTACCGGGTGGAGGAAGTATACCGCACTCCTCTGCGCAGTTGCGATTTGCGCCGGAAAGTCATTGTTTATAAATTCAGCAAAAAATAAAAATGAGTCCCCAAGGGTTGATTGATAAATATTATCCGGAAGCCAATGAATTGAGGCATATCCTACTGACGCACAGTCGTTCTGTGGCCGATAAGGCTTTGTGGATTGCCGACCGCCATCCGGAGTTGTCTTTGGACAGAGATTTTCTGTATGAAGCGGCTATGTTGCACGATATAGGTATATTCCTGACAGATGCCGACGGCATTTATTGCTTTGGCAACAAACCTTATATCTGTCATGGCTATCTGGGAGCGGACCTGGTGCGTTCGGAAGGATATCCGCGTCATGCCTTGGTTTGTGAAAGGCATACGGGGGCCGGTCTCGCACTGGAGGATATTATTGCGCAAAATCTGCCTGTTCCTCACCGGGACATGCTTCCGGTAAGTATGGAAGAGCAGGTTGTATGTTTTGCAGATAAGTTTTATTCCAAGACACATCTGGACAGGGAAAAAAGTGTAGAGAAAGCGCGTGACAGCCTGCTGCGTTATGGCAAAGCCGGCGTGCAACGCTTTGATTATTGGTGTAAACTGTTTTTGTAGCAATCTAAATTTCTTTAAAAAGGGAGATTATCCGTATAAATTACGTACTTTTGCCCGTTCAAGCGTAAACTATTAGTTAATGACGCCATTGAAAGCAAATACATTCATATCATTCATACTACTATTCGTCTTACTTCTTCTTTCCGGTGAGGCTGCTTCGCAACGTCGTCGGCGCGGTGTTGTACCACCAGGAAGACAGCAAGTGGACTCTTTGCGGAGTGATTCGCTGGGGCAGGGGATTGCATCTTCTCATAGGAGAGGTATGCGCGATACCTTGCAACCCGATTCTTTGCGGATGGATACGCTGGCTGCTTCCGGCAAGAAGAAACAGCCTTTGGACGCTCCGGTGACTTATGAGGCAAACGATTCCATTGTATTTACTCAAGGCGGATATGCGCATCTCTATGGTCAGGGAAAAGTAAACTATCAGCAGATAGAATTGGCGGCGGATGTTATTACCATGAATATGGATAGTAGTACGGTTTATGCCCATGGAGTGGAGGATTCGTTGGGCGTGAAGAAGGGAACACCGGTTTTCAAGGATGGAGAAACCCCATACGAGACTAATACGATTCGCTATAACTTCAAGAGTAAGAAGGGTATTATAAGTAATGTAGTCAGCCAGCAGGGCGAAGGATATGTAACCGGAAACAATGCAAAAAAAGGCGCTAATGACGAACTGTATATGAAGAGTGGCCGATACACGACCTGCGACCACCATGAGCACCCCCACTTCTATATGCAGATGACTTACGCAAAAGTGCGCCCCAAAAAGAATGTAGTGACCGGACCTGCCTATCTGGTGGTGGAGGATGTGCCTTTGCCGCTTGCCGTGCCGTTCTTTTTCTTCCCGTTTTCGAGCAGCTATTCGTCGGGTTTCCTCATGCCTACCTATATGGATGACTCCAGCCGCGGTTTCGGCTTGACGGACGGTGGATATTACTTTGCCATCAGTGACAAGATGGATTTGAAGTTGCGTGCCGATATTTTTACGAAAGGTTCCTGGGCGTTGAATGCCGAGTCCAATTATATCAAACGGTACAAATATTCGGGCTTGTTTCAGGCAAGCTACCAGGTAACCAAAACCGGTGATAAAGGATTACCGGATTATTCTGTGGCTAAGGACTTCAAGATTGTATGGTCTCACAGACAGGATGCGAAGGCCAATCCGAATCAGACATTTTCTGCCAGCGTGAACTTTGCTACCAGTAGTTATGAGCGTACCAACATCGGCAATATGTACAACTCGAATGCCATGTCGCAGAATACAAAAACTTCAAGTATCAGTTATTCCCGTTATTTCTTCGACAGGAAACTGACGATTGCGGCAACCACCAATATCGCACAGACTATGAAGGACTCCTCGGTCAATGTCACTCTGCCCGACTTGAATATCTCCTTGTCCACGCTTTATCCTTTTAAGCGTAAGAAAGCGGCGGGTGAAGAAAAATGGTATGAGAAGATTTCCATCCGGTATACGGGGCGTTTGACCAACAGTATCCAGACCAAGGACAACCTGCTGTTTAAATCCAATCTGATAAAGGACTGGAAAAACGGTATGAAGCATGAGATTCCTATCAGTGCCACTTTCACATTGTTCAAGTACTTCAATGTAACGCCTTCTGTCAGCTATACCGAACGCTGGTATACGCGCAAAGTCATGAAAGACTGGGATCCCAATGCCGGAGGAAGCGGCAGGGAAGTAGCTACCGATACGATTTACGGTTTTCATCGTGTGTATAACTACAATGCCAGCCTGGGTATCAATACGAAGATATACGGTATGTATAATCCTATATTCCTTCCTAAAAAGAAGATACAGATCCGCCATGTCATAACCCCGTCGGTGAGCATAAGTGCCGCACCTGATTTTGGTTCCTCGCGCTACGGTTATTACGACTCCTATATCAAGAATTATGCGGACGGAAGACGGGATACGGTGGTTTATTCTCCCTATGCCGGTCAGGCGTTTGATGTGCCGGGAAGAGGCAAGCAGGGAAATATAACCTTCAGTATCTCCAACAACCTGGAGATGAAGTATTACAGCAGTAAGAAGGATACGATTAAGAAAATCAGTCTGATTGACGAGTTGGGAGCTAATATTGATTACAATATGGCGGCTGCGACACGTCCTTGGGGTGACCTTGGGCTGAATTTGCGTTTGAAGTTGAGCAAGAATTACACGTTCAGTATGAGCTCTTCATTCAAGACATACGGTTATAAGTTCGATAAGAATGGAAATGTGGTAGAGAATGACCGTACGGAATGGTCTTACGGACGTTTCGGCATTTTCCAGGGATACGGTTCTTCCTTTAGCTATACGTTTAATAACGAAACATGGAAAAAGTGGAAAGAGAAGCTGAGCGGCACTAAGGATGCCGATAAGGAGAAAGATAAGGAAAATTCTTCCGAGGAAGGGGAAGATGCGGAAGCAAGTTCCGATGAGAGCGGCATTCCCAAGAAGAAAGTGGAAAAGGCAGCGGTGGATGCCGATGGTTATCAGGTGTTCAAGATGCCGTGGTCTTTGAATTTCAATTATAGTTTTAATATTTCCGAAGACCGTAGCAAGCCTATCAATCGGAAAAAAATGCGCTATCCTTACCGTTATACTCATAACTTGAGCGCTTCGGGTAATATAAAGCTTTCCAATAAATGGGCGGTGAGCTTTAACTCCGGTTACGATTTTGAAGCAAAGAAGATAGTACAGACCACCTTTAATATCACACGTGACCTGCACTGTTTCAGCATGTCGGCCAGTCTGTCTCCTTTCGGACAGTGGAAATATTACAACTTTACCATTCGTGCCAACGCAAGCATTTTGCAAGACTTGAAATGGGAGCAGAGAAGCCAGACACAGAGTAATATTCAGTGGTACTAATTAGGGTAATGTTTCCAACTGTTTCTGGCGGCATTATTTGATTTTAGGCACGGAATTATACGGAGTTTGATAACGTTATCTGTTTTATTCCTTCTCCTGTGAAATCCGTGTAATTCCGTGCCTAAAAGAAATCGTCAAGCACATTTTTTCGTACCCCCTTTTTATCAGTGCCGCCTTACCATTTTATCTCTTCCTTTCCGTGCGCTTTCAGGTATTCATTCGTCTTGCTGAAATGTTTGTTTCCGAAGAAACCGTTGTATGCGGAAAGAGGAGAAGGGTGTGCGGATGTCAGTACCAAGTGTTTGTTGCGATCGATAAAAGCACCTTTTCGTTGTGCATAAGCTCCCCATAATATAAAGACCAAATGCTCCCGTTCTTCGGCAAGAATACGGATGGCGGCATCTGTAAATGTTTCCCAGCCGCGGTTCTGATGGGAGCCGGCTTGATGGGCACGTACGGTGAGAGTGGCATTGAGCAGTAATACGCCTTGTTCCGCCCAACGGGTCAAGTTGCCGGTAGGCGGTGCATCTGTTCCGATATCCGCTTTGATTTCTTTAAAAATATTGACTAAAGAGGGCGGGAAGGGCACGCCGTCGTTGACGGAGAAACAGAGTCCGTGTGCTTGTCCGGGACCATGGTATGGGTCCTGGCCGATAATCACTACCTTTACCTTGTCAAAAGGACATAAGTTGAAAGCATTGAATATCAATTTTCCTGGTGGATATATGGCATATTTACCATATTCCTCACGCACGAAGTTCGTTAATGTGTAAAAGTAATCTTTGTCAAATTCAGGCTGCAAATGTGCTTTCCAGCTATCTTCGATCTGAACGTTCATAATAGGAAGTGTTAGTAGTTTACGACGCTAAGATACAAATATTTCACCATAGTATACAAAGAGCCCCGCAGAGTTTTTTGCTTTTTCCTTTGAAACTCTGCGGGACTTTATATTGTTTACAGGTTGTATTTAGATTAAATGTATGTTGTGTGCCTTACATTCCGAGCGCATATCTTCGGGCCAGATGCTGGCTTGTATTTCTCCGATATGGGCTTTGCGCAAATAGAACATACACAGCCGGGACTGACCGATACCGCCACCGATAGACAAGGGCAGCGTATCTCCCATCAGGCGTTTGTGGAAATAGAGTTCCAGACGTTTTTCTTCGCCTTCCTGCTTGAGCTGACGCTGGAGGGCTTCTTTGTCTACGCGGATACCCATTGAGGATAATTCCACACTGCGTTGAAGCACATCGTCCCACAGTAATAAGTCGCCGTTTAAGCCGGGCAGACCGTTCAAGCCGGGAGTTGTGTAATCATCATAGTCCGGAGCGCGTCCATCGTGTTTTTTGCCGTCGCTTAGTTTGCAACCGATGCCGATGATAAATACGGCGCCGAACTTCTTGGCAATGGCATGCTCACGGCATTTCGGTTCTATATTGGGATACATCTGCCGGAGCTCTTCCGCATGGATAAAGTGTAATTTCTGTGGCAGGCAGGGCTTGATTTGCGGATACATTTCATATACCATATATTCCGTACGGACCATTGCAGCATAAATGCGGGTGACTATCTCTTTCAGAAAGTCTATGTTACGGTCTTGTTCGGTGATAACGCGCTCCCAATCCCATTGGTCTACATATAAGGAATGTAAGTTGCCCAGCTCTTCGTCCGCACGGATGGCATTCATATCGGTATAAATTCCGTATCCCGGTTCTATACCGTATTCGGCAAGTGTCAGACGCTTCCATTTGGCAAGCGAATGTACCACTTCTGCCTGCGCATCGCCTAAATCTTTGATGGGAAACGATACAGCCCGTTCCACACCGTTCAAATCGTCGTTGATACCCATGCCTTTTAATACAAAGAGAGGGGCGGTGACACGACGCAGGCGGAGTTCGGAAGAAAGATTCAACTGAAAGAATTCTTTAATCTGTTTAATGCCTAATTCCGTTTGTTTTAAGTCCAATAAAGGTTTGTATCCTTCGGGTTTTATCAGGTAGCTCATAGGTTTAATTTCTGAAACTTCTATTAATTTGTTCGGCAAAGATAGAAATAATATTGATACTTGTTTTTATTTTGATTGAAAAAATAACAAAATGTATATGTATATCCGTTTAATGTTCTCAAAATAATATTGAAAGGGTAATATGCAAAACAGATATAAAAAATGTATGAAGATTAGGAATATGCAGAGATTTTTTCTACTTTTGCATTCGAATTAAGGCTCCGTAGCTTAGTGAATAGAGCGTCAGATTCCGGTTCTGAAGGTCGTGCGTTTGAATCGCACCGGGGTCACAGGAAAATCCTTGATAAACTGTTGGTTATCAAGGATTTTTTTATTTATATATCTCTTGGGTCATCCGTCTGTTTGTCCTTATTCATCAAGACCCATATCTGTCGTTGCCATTCATATACGGCAAATCTCTCATCATCGGAATTGTCGGTCTTGTCAACATATGTCCTTATACTTGGGGCGGAAGGGTATTTGGTCTGGATAATATCGTCTATCAGATAGCTGTACAACCCTCTGATTTTCTTGAAAAGAAAGCATTGGAACATAAGGTTGATATATTCAGGGTTGTTGCATATATACATTTTATACATTTGATATGTATCCGACTGCATGTAATCTGAAGCCCTGCTGCTAAGATTGGACTTCTCAAGTTCTTCTTTCAGGGCTTCTTCCAGCTTTTTGTACTCGGCAGAGTCTGTTATGCTGTACCAATAATGTTCATCGGACTTAGTGGTTAGCTTTATCCATGTGTAGGCTTCCCAGTAATCAATTGCCATTCTTATGGAATCTCTGTATTCCGGGGGCATGGCAAAATAGAGAGAATCTTTTTCCCAGTCCTTGAAAAGCGTTGCGATAGAATCAATTTTCTCTTGTTTCAGTTGTTTATATATGTCCGGTAGTTTTTCATCAAGAACGGAAGTTATCTGGAAGGCACCGCTCTCTATGCTACAGTTGACCCGTGGATTGGTTATGACAGAATCGTTGAATATGAAAGCTATCTGCCTGCCTGTTGCCTTTCCCGTTTCCTCAGCCCATTTTTTTCGTTTATAGTTGCTGATTTGTCCGCTGATTACATATTTTCCGAAATAATCGGTATCCAGTTTAAGGGCAATGAAATCCTTCGTCGTTACGATAGGCTCTCTGGAAATGCTGTCCGTCTGTCCGGACAAGATATGATACCAGCCATTTTCCCGAAGCTTGTTCTGACAAATCGAAAAATACGGCAGGAAAGAAAACAATGTCAGTATTCCAAGCAGCTTTCTCCACATAACGTCTCTTTGTTTTCTAAACTTCAATTTTAAGAATTGTCCTCTCTTTACTCTTCAGATGCAAGCGCATCTCGCACAGCTTCCCAGTTATCGCAGAAAGCCTGCATGGAAGGGAATAACAGATTGGCTCCCGCATCCAGTAGCACTTGTCCGTCCAGCGGACCGGTATTGACAGCGATTGTGAATATCCCTGCCGCTGCTCCCGCCTGGACGCCGATGGGTGCATTCTCCACGACGATAGCTTCATTGGCCTTTACCCCTGCTTTTTCCAGTCCCATGAGATAAGGTTCCGGATTGGGCTTGCCATATTTCACATCAAAGGCGGTGACCATACGTTCGCGTTGGAACATGCCGGGAAAGTTATGCGCCAGTCTGTCCAGCAGGGAGTGCTGGCCGGAACCGGTTACCAATACGGGAGTCAACCCTTCCGCTTTTATTTTCTGTAACACTTCCCATGCTCCGGGCATACGTTCGGGTTCGGGATGTCTGTTGAATTCTTCGCTTTTTTCGGCATAGATACTCTCTATCATCTCAGGAGTGGCATCTTTGCCGTATTGCCGTTGATATACGATGTTGATTGTTGCTGCTCCCGTACGTCCTTCGTGCATATAAGCTTCCTCGCGGCTCAGATGCAGACCATGACGTTCCATTACCGTATGCCATGCATCGGCATGATAAGGCATGGAGTTGAACAACACGCCGTCCATGTCGAAAAGAACGGCTTTCAGCCGGATATTGTCGTATCCGTGTTCTCTTAAATAGCGGGATATTGCTTCTTTAAACACTTGATAAATTGAGAATAAAAAATTAGAAATAGGGGAATAAAACAGAGAGTTGGGAATCAAGAAACAGCCTTTTGATGTTGCACATGGTAATTTGTGTGCAGCCATTTCTCAATTCTCAACTCTCGATTTTTAATTTATCACAGTCTTGCCTGGATGGCTTTGGATTCTTCTTCGTAACCCGGCTTGTTCAGCAGGGCGAACATATTCTTCTTGTAGGCTTCCACACCCGGTTGGTTGAACGGATTAACCCCCAGCAGGTAGCCGCTGATGCCGCATGCTTTCTCAAAGAAGTACAGCAATCCGCCGAGACTTTCCTCATTCAGTGCAGGAATCACGATGCGCATGTTGGGTACGCCACCGTCTACGTGAGCCAGTTGTGTGCCGAGTTCCGCCATCTTGTTCACCTCGTCCACGTGCTTTCCGGCGAGGAAGTTCAGACCGTCGAGGTTGGCTTCGTCCGAAGGAACTTGCAGCGAATACTGCGTCTTTTCTACTGAAATGACAGTTTCATAAATGGTACGTTCACCTTCCTGAATCCATTGTCCCATGGAGTGCAGGTCGGTAGAGAAATCCACGGATGCAGGGAAGATACCCTTGTTCTCTTTACCTTCGGATTCACCGTAAAGTTGCTTCCACCATTCGCTTACGTAGTGCAATTTGGGGTTGAAGTTTACAAGGATTTCAATCTTCTTGCCGTTCTTGTAGAGTTCATTGCGGGTGGCTGCATAGATAGCTGCCGGGTTTTCAGCGAACGGAACATCTTTTCCGCAAGCCTTTTCCATAGCTGCCGCGCCTGCTACCAGCTTTTCGATGTCGAAGCCTGCAACGGCGATGGGCAGCAGACCTACCGGGGTGAGTACGGAGAAACGGCCGCCTACGTTGTCGGGGATAATGAAAGATTTGTACCCTTCATTGTCTGCAGTAACGCGTGCTGCGCCTTTCTTGGCGTCTGTAACGGCAACGATCACCTTTTTGGCCATCTCCTTGCCGCGTTGGTCTTCGCATTGCTTTTTCAGCAGGCGGAAGGCCAAAGCCGTTTCGGTAGTGGTTCCCGATTTGGAAATATTGATGACACCGAATTTCTTGTCTTTCAGATATTCGGTAAGCTCGTACAGATAATCTTCACCGATGTTGTGTCCTGCATACAGAATAACCGGGCCGGACTTCTTGTCCTGCAACCATGCGAAACTGTTTGACAAAGCCTCGATAACGGCGCGTGCACCGAGGTAGCTTCCGCCGATTCCGGCAACAACCACTGCTTCACAATTCTCGCGCAGCACTTGCGCGGTAGCTTTCAGGTCTGCCAGGTGCTCCTTTGTAATGGAAGAAGGAAGGTGTAGCCAGCCTAAAAAGTCGTTGCCTTTACCGGTTCCGTTTTCCAATGCTTCCTGTGCAGCCTTGACTTGGGCTTCGTAGGCGAAAACATTTTCTTTGGAAATGAATCCAAGAGTCTTTTCAATGTTCAAACTAATCATAATATTATAGGTTTTAAATTCTGTATTTTGTCCTTGCTGTTCTCTTTTCCGCATTACCGGAAAGAGTCAGTCAGTAACTTGATTTCAATCATCGGTGAGATGCGCTCATATAAGATGTTGTACACAGCATCCAGTATCGGCATGTTCACGTGGTAATGCTTGTTGATTTCCTTGATGCACTTGGTTCCGTAATAACCTTCGGCTATCATTTCCATTTCTATCTGGGCGCTTTTTACGGAATATCCTTTACCTATCATCGTACCGAACGTACGGTTACGGCTGAAGTTGGAGTATCCTGTCACCAACATGTCACCCAGATAAACGGAATCGCTGATGTTTCTGTTCAGCGGATGTACGGTTTGCAGGAAACGGTTCATCTCCTGTATGGCATTGGACATGAGTACCGCCTGGAAATTATCGCCGTATTTCAGTCCGCTACAAATGCCGGCGGCAATGGCATATACGTTTTTGAGTACGGAACCGTATTCGATACCTGCCACGTCGTTGCTTACGGAAGTCTTGATAAATGAACTTGCCAGACGGCGGGAAAACTTGTCCGCCTTGTCTATATCGGGACACGCTATCGTGAGATAGGAAAGCCGCTCG
Source organism: Bacteroides stercoris (assembly GCA_958432865.1). GTDB lineage: Bacteria > Bacteroidota > Bacteroidia > Bacteroidales > Bacteroidaceae > Bacteroides > Bacteroides stercoris_A. Next base: position 29,622 of record CAUAWO010000007.1, on the reverse strand, counting down.
AGCGCAACCTCTTCCGCATGGCAGGGACCCGCCAGCACTGCGATATTTTCGGTAGGAACACCGTATTCTTTGGTGAAGTATTCCGATACAATCATGTTGTCATCGGGTACGATGCCCTTAATGGCAGTGATGATGAACTTATCCTTGATTTTTGTCTTCAGCTTCTTCAGGTGAGCCTTCAGATAAGGAGAAGGAGTTACAAAGATAAGCGTATCCGACTCCTTGACTACATCGTTGATGTTTGAGTTGAAATTGATACGCTTGGTATCGAACTTGACGCCCGTCAGGTAGGCAGGGTTATGACCGAGACGCTTAAAATCGGCAATGCGGTCGTCGCGCCGCATATACCAATTTATAGTCTCTTCTTGTGCCAGTACCATCTTTGCAATGGCAGTGGCCCAGCTTCCTCCGCCCATAATGGCTATCTTACCGGGTAGTTTCATTTCTTAGATTTTCTCAACCCAACCTTCCACATCTTTCACGGTCGGATTTGCCAGTTCCAGTTTATATTTCTTGTTGATGCCGCAAATATCCATGTGAAGCTTTTGCGGGTTTACATCCTTCATGTCGCTAACCAGGTTGTAGCCGGCCTTCTGGATAACTGCCACCCATTCTTCGGGGATACCCAGTTCCATGAATTTGGCAGGCGCGTCTTTCGGAGTGACCTTTTCGGGGCGCATCTGCGGGAAGAACAATACTTCCTGGATGAATGCCTGTCCGGTCATCAACATCGTCAGACGGTCGATGCCGATACCGATGCCCGATGTGGGAGGCATACCGTATTGCAGCGCTTTCAGGAAGTCCTGGTCGATAAACATAGCTTCATCGTCACCCTTTTCACTCAGTTTCAACTGCTCTTTGAAGCGTTCTTCCTGGTCGATGGGGTCGTTCAGCTCACTGTATGCGTTGGCCAGCTCTTTACCGTTCACCATCAGCTCGAAGCGTTCGGTCAGTCCGGGCTTGCTGCGGTGCATCTTGGTCAGCGGGCTCATCTCTACCGGATAGTCGGTGATGAAGGTAGGCTGTATGAATGTGCCTTCACAGAATTCGCCGAAGATTTCGTCTATCAGCTTGCCTTTGCCCATAGTGTCGTCAATCTCCATTTTCAGTTCGCGGCACACCTGGCGGATTTCTTCCTCGCTCTTGTCGTTGAGGTCGTAGCCGGTCTTTTCCTTAATGGCATCCAGGATGGGCAGGCGGCGGTAAGGAGCCTTGAAGCTGATGGTCTTTCCGTCGATGGTAGTCTCTGTGCTGCCGTTTACAGCGATACAGATACGTTCGAGGAGTTTCTCGGTGAATCCCATCATCCAGTTGTAGTCCTTATACTGTACGTACAGCTCCATGCAGGTAAATTCCGGGTTATGGTTTTTGTCCATACCCTCGTTGCGGAAGTTCTTTCCGATTTCGTATACACCCTCAAAACCGCCTACGATAAGTCTCTTCAGGTAAAGCTCGGTGGCGATACGCAGGTAGAGGTCCATATCCAATGAGTTGTGGTGGGTGATGAAGGGGCGTGCGCTTGCACCGCCGGGGATGGATTGCAGAATCGGTGTTTCCACTTCCGTATAGCCGGCTTCGTCCAGTACGGCACGCATGGTCTTGATGATTGTGGCGCGCTTCAGGAATGTTTCCTTGACGCCGTCGTTCACGATGAGGTCCACGTAGCGTTGACGGTAGCGCAGTTCCGGGTCGTCGAACGAGTCGTAGGCCACACCGTCTTTATATTTTACGATAGGAAGCGGTTTGATGCTCTTGGCAAGCACGGTCAGCTTCTGGGCATGGATACTGATTTCGCCCATCTGAGTGCGGAATACAAAGCCTTCGATACCGATGAAGTCGCCTAAATCGAGCAAGCGTTTGAATACGGTATTATACATTTCCTTGTCTTCGCCCGGACAGATGTCATCGCGGGTGATATATACTTGGATACGGCCTTTGGAGTCCTGTAATTCGATGAAAGAGGCTTTCCCCATGACGCGGCGGCTCATGATGCGTCCGGCTACGGATACGTGGCGCGGTTCGGCGTCGTCTTTGAATTCTTTTTTAATATCGGTAGAGAAAGCGTTGGTTACATACTCTGCTGCGGGATAGGGTTCGATACCCATCGCGCGAAGTTCATTCATGCTGTTGCGACGAATGATTTCTTGTTCACTTAGTTCTAATACGTTCATTTCGCTATAATTCACTCAATTTGGGGACAAAAATACGAAACATTTTTCAGATAGCGAACCTTTAGGGGAATTTATTCGTCGTATGCTCCGTGTGCTCTGTGGCAGGTTGTGGGATAATCGCCGGGTAAGTTCTCGGGAGAAGGAGCCTTGAGTCGGGCTTGATACGCTTTCTTCCCTGTCTCTGATACGCTTCCGGTAGGAGAGAGTGCGGTTCTTCCTTAAGACGGGGCGCGATACTTGCTCACCTGACGAATTTTGAGTACCTTTGCGCCCTCGAAAAAACAGGTAAAAAGTATGGCAGGACAAAAAACACCCACAGCGTTGGGCACGGAGAATATAGGTAAATTACTGATGCAGTACGCCGTTCCGGCAATCATCGCCATGACGGCATCTTCCTTATATAATATGGTGGACAGTATCTTCATCGGTCACGGTGTGGGCACAATGGCTATTTCGGGACTGGCGTTGACTTTCCCCTTGATGAACCTTGCAGCGGCTTTCGGTTCGCTGGTAGGTGTGGGAGCGGCTACGTTGATTTCCGTCAAGCTCGGGCAGAAGGACTATGACACGGCGCAGCGGGTACTGGGCAATGTATTTGTGCTGAATATTCTGCTGGGTGTGGCTTTTACGGTGGTTGTAATGGCATTCCTCGACCCTATTCTTTACTTCTTCGGCGGCAGTGACGAGACTGTGGGGTATGCGCGCGATTATATGCAGATTATCCTTCTCGGCAATGCCGTTACGCATCTTTATCTGGGGTTGAATGCGGTGCTGCGTTCTTCGGGGCATCCGCAGAAAGCGATGTATGCTACCATTGCCACGGTGATTATCAACACGATACTCGACCCGGTGTTCATCTACGGTTTCGGCTGGGGCATTCGCGGGGCGGCCATTGCCACGATTGTGGCGCAGGTCCTATCATTGATATGGCAGCTCAGGATATTCAGCAATAAAGACGAACTGCTGCATTTTCACCGCGGTATTTTCCGTTTGAAGCGTAAGATAGTCTTCGATTCACTGGCTATCGGCATGTCGCCGTTCCTGATGAATATGGCGGCATGCTTCATCGTAATCCTTATCAATCAGGGATTGAAAAAGTATGGCGGCGATTTGGCTATCGGCGCTTTCGGCATTGTCAACCGGCTGGTATTTATCATCGTAATGATTGTAATGGGACTGAACCAGGGAATGCAGCCCATTGCGGGCTATAACTTCGGAGCCGGGCAGCATGCCCGTGTCATCAAGACTCTGAAACTGACGATAATCTATGCAACCTGCGTCACTACTTTCGGCTTTATTGTAGGTATGCTCTTTTCCGACTGGGTGGTGAGTATCTTTACTTCGGATGCCGAACTGATTGCCCTTTCGGCAAAGGGCCTGCGCATTGTGGTGATGTTTTTCCCCATTATAGGCTTTCAAATGGTTACCGCCAACTTCTTCCAGAGTATAGGAATGGCGAGTAAGGCAATATTTCTTTCCCTTACCCGCCAGATGATGGTGTTGCTGCCTTGTCTGATAATTCTGCCTCGTTTTTTCGGTGTGGCAGGCGTTTGGTACAGTATGCCGATTTCCGACTTGCTGGCCAGTCTGATAGCGGGCACGATGCTGGTGTGGCAGCTCCGCAAATTCAAGGCGCAGGCATAAGGCGGTATTGTGTTAAAACAAAGATACTTACTACCGGTCTCTTTTCAGCTACATCCAACTTTCATCAGTTTGGCAGCGGAACCATGGGTCTGCGTCCGTGATTCAGTTTCAAGCCTGCTTTATAGGACTCCGGACCGTGCAGGTTCTTTATATCCATCTCACCGAGATTGACCAGAATGCCGCGTGCCATGAGGCCGGCATCTTCGTTTGCTTTGCGCGGAAGTGTTTCGGCTTTGTCTTTCAGGTCTGCCAGATGCACGCGGATGGCGGGCTGCATGGCTGTATCCAGAGAGAGGCATTCCAGCAGGGAATAACCGATTTTTCTATCGGCTTCTTTTGCCGGATTATTCAGGCGTTCGATGCCTTTGGCGGTTTCTCCCAGATAAGCGGCGGCATAGGCGGTTTCGCAGGCTATGTAGGGGTCGGCATCCTTGAGCAAGGCAAGCAGAGGTGCGGGACAGGTTTTCAATTCTCCTTTGGCTCCGAGTTGTGCCAAACCGACGGACGCCCAATAGCGCATTTCGGGATATTGGCTGGACAGTGCTTTCTCGAATACGGGAGCATCGTCTGCATGGGCTGTACCTGCCAGTTCTACGAGGTTGTACAGCTCATTCAAGGGGTATTTCTCTTTACGTACTTTGTCATACAATATCACATTCTCGCGAGAGGTGGGTATGAAGAAACCCAGGTCTTTGGTGGCGCGGATATGGTTGGAAAGGGCTGTACGCATCTTTACCAGTACTTCTGCGTATTCGGGAGAGTCGGACAGGTTGTGCAGTTCACCGGGGTCTTTTTCAAGGTCGAACAGCATTTCGGCAGGATGGGCATTGAATGTCTGCGCCCAGTCGGGGTTGGTGTTATGTCCGCCTAAAACCAGCTTGTCCCATGCTTTGTTGGACGGCATGCCCCATTGGTAGTAATTGCGCAGGGCAAACTGACGGTAGGGTATGTAGCTGCGGATGTATTTGAAACGTCCGTCGGTTACGGCACGTACCGGCATGAAGTGGTGCAGTTGGTTGGCTGCCAGTGCGAACTGGATTTCACGCTTTTCATCGGACGCGTACTTCCCGAACAATGCCTTTCCCTGCATGTGTTTGGGCGGTTTTACGCCTGCAAGACTAAGTACGGTAGGTCCCAAGTCTGTGAAGTTGACCAAAGAATAATCTTTGCCGGATGCTTTTTCTCCCGCCAGGTGTTGCCACTTGGGCGGGAAGTAGGCTATTAGGGGCACTTCCAGACCGCTTTCATACAAATAGCCTTTGCCGCGTGGAACGCAACCGCCGTGGTCGCTGAAGAAGAAGATAATCGTGTTGTCGTCCAGTCCTTTTTCTTTCAGGTCTTTCAGGAAGAACCCCAGCCATGTGTCCACATCCTGCACGGCTTCCAGGTGGCCGGCATAGTCGGAACGTACTTCGGGCAGGTCGGGTACGTAGGCGGGTAGGGTGAGCAGTTCCGGATAAATGCCCTCTTGGGTGTAATCTCGCCGTCCGTCGGTATGGAAGGTGCGGATACGTCCCATGTGCGAGGTCACCGTATTGTATACGGCAAAGAAAGGCTGGTCTTTACCACGCTTCGGGCTGTTGTAAGAGGCTTCTCTCGTACATTCGTCCCAGCAGCTTTTGTTGTCCGTGGTGGAGTTGTAGTGTGTCTTGCTGTTGTTGGTGCAGTAATATCCGGCTTCGCGCAGCCATTGTGGGAAGAAGATGTTTGCCGGGGTGTCGTATGGAACCGGATGGACATCCATTCCGTAGGTCGAGGAGTAGCAACCCGTAATGAGCGATGAGCGTGCGGCCGAACTTTGCGGGGCCACCGACCATGCGTTCATGAATTGTATGCCGCGGGCAGCCAGACTGTCTGCATTGGGGGTGTGCACATCCTTGTTGCCGTAGCAGCCGAATTCGTAAGCACTGGTATCTTCGAAGGTGAGCCAGAGAATATTGGGCCTTTCGTTTTTCTTGTTGTCTGCCGCATCCGCTTGGGCGGTATGCAGCCCGCAGAAAGCGGTACACATGAGTAGAGATAAGTTTTTCATGCTATATTAAATGTTAGTTTTACATGTTATATCGGTTTTTCAGTAGTGGTTGCTAAGGTAGGGCATTTGCTCTGATAAGCATGCCTAATGTGTTTAAAAAGCTGCTAATATTGTTTTGGCATGCAGGTTTTCAACAAAATTGATGAAGATTCAACAAAATTGCAGAACCGGTAAACGTATGTTGCGGTGTATTGGAGAAAATAAGGACGCTATATTACCGGAATGTCTTACTTTTGAAAAATAAATCTAATAGTGTATAATGGTATGAGAAACATCGTTTTTATAGTGATTGCGTTTGTACTTTCTTTCTCGGGACGTGTATGTGCCGGAAATCCCGTTTATTCAGACAACTCCTTGCGCAATGATGCGGAGAAACTGCTGGTGGAGTGGGTGGATGCTCTGCTGGCCTACCAATGCGAAGGGCTGCATCCGTCGCTCGACGGCGGTATTCTGTGTCCAGCCTGTGCCCGCATTCACGGACGGATAGGAGACACGGTTCTTCCTCTGATGTATCTGGCAGACAAAACCGGCAATGACAAATATCTGCTTGCTGCCAAGAAACTGATGAAATGGATGGAGAACGTGCACCGTCCGGACGGCTCCTGGATGAATGATGTACACGTATCCGATTGGAGCGGGACTACCGTATTCGCCGCTATTGCTCTGTATGAGGCAGTGCATTATCACGGGCATCTGCTGGATGACTCTACGCGTAACCATTGGAAAGAGCAGTTGTTGGAAGCCGGCGAATTCATGATGAAGAATCCGCAGATGTACAGCCGCCGTATGCAGGGGAGTATGAAGCGCCTGAACAATGTGAACTATTCCGCTTCGGTGACGTATGCCTTGCAGGCTCTTGGAGAGATGTTCGACCGCCCGGACTTCAAGGAGGAAGCCCGGATTGTTGCTTCGGACTTGAAGAAGTTCTTTACGGCGAACGATTCCTTTTTATACGGCGAAGGACCTAAAATATGGACACCTACCAAGAACGGCTGCCTCCCGGTGGACTTGGGATATAATGTAGAGGAATCCTTGCCTAATCTGGCTTATTATGCGCTTATGGTGAACGACCGGGAGTTGCTCTCCATCGTGGAACGCTCCATGAATACCCATCTGGAATTTATGTTGCCCGACGGTGCATGGGACAACAGTTGGGGCACGCGCAGTTTTAAGTGGACATATTGGGGCGGACGTACAAGCGACGGCTTTATGGGCGGTTATTATGCCATGGCTGCGCATCATCCGGAGTACCTGGAGGCTATTCGCCGCAATATACAATTACTGAAAAAATCGACGGATGACGGTTTGCTTCATGCCGGACGCGATTATCGGGCCTCTGGCATTCCGGCTTGTATTCATCATACCTTCGGACATGCCAAGGCGCTGACGGCTTTTCTTGAGCTTCCACCCGTCAAGACGCAACAATACAAGGCATTGCCGCGCGATAATGCTTATGGGGTAAAGTATTTCCGGGATATTCGTACATGGCTGGTTGCAGAAGGTCCGTGGCGTTCTACATGTACCGGTTTCGATGCGGAATATAAGGTAAAAGGAACTCATCCCATGGGAGGCGCCGTTTCTCTGTTATGGCACGAACAGGCTGGTCCGGTATTTGCCGCTACGACCAACCGGTATGCTTTGATAGAAGCACCCAATATGCAGAGCAACAGTCGGAAGTATATAATGAGCGGAACGCCGCGGGTTGAAATGGTGCAATACGGAACGATTTACAGTAATCTGGACGACTTGGATACGGATATTACGTATACTAAAGAAAAAGATACGCACCGTTTCCATGTCAATACCCATCTGGTGGATGCCGACCAGCAGACTCCGATTCAGGGAGCGATTCCCGTAACGTTGGATTATGTGTATTCCCAACAGGGCTTGTCGATAGAAATGGAACATTGCCCTTTGACCGCCTGCCTGGTTTTACCGGTTATCGCCGCGCCTTCGGAAGTTGTGGATATTACGCCGGAAGGCATGCGCCTTCAGAAAAAGGACGGCGTGTTGGAGGTAGTTTGCGTGAACGGCAGGATGAAGGTTGCTCCTACCGATAAAGACGGACGGATATTTAATCCTGTGCCGGGCTTTTCTTTCATTCCTTTGCAGGTTTTTCCGGATAGTCCGGATAAGAAAATTCAAGTTAAAATCATGTATAATTAATGTATTTTTTATTTTCTTTGTTCTGTGTTAATAATGTAATATATATGAAAATATTTCGATTTTTATTAGTATTATGCGGAACATTGTTTGCCTGTATGGGGCTTGCCGGTGAAATAGACGGTATGCGTTTCACACATATCGGTTTGGAAGAAGGGTTGTCGCATAGCACCATATTCGGAATCAATCAGGATAAAGAAGGCAATCTGTGGTTTGCCACTTATGACGGATTTAATAAATATGACGGTTATAATTTTACTGTCTACCGGCATCAGTATAAGAATCCGAAGAGTATAGCCAGCGATATAACCCGTTGTGTCGTCATTGACAATGATAACCGGATATGGATAGGAACGAGAGAAGGCTTGTCGCTTTATAATCATCGCAAGAATGAATTTTCTAATTTCTTTTATAAGAAAAAGGGACAAAATGTAACAGTCAGGAATATTGTGTCTATGCAGAAGGACTGGCTTATGCTTGGGACAACCGAAGGTATTTTACTTTTTGACGTGAAAGGAGAACGTTTCCTGAATGATACGTTGTCGGCTACTTTACATTCGTTGAAACCGTTAACGCTGCTCAGGCAAGATGATGATATTTTTATTGGCACTAAAGGGAAGGTATATATGTATTCATTGCAAAACGGATCATTGGAAACATTACTTGACCTGCATGACAAGGTGCAGATAAACAGTATCTTGTGCCAGACTCCCAATCGGATATGGGTAGCGACTGAAGGCAACGGGCTGTATCTGTATGATGTAAAGAACAAAAAGCTGGACAACTATCGTTATGAGAATAAGCTTTCCTATTTGAATTCCAATTATGTGCGTTCGTTGGCATTGGATCAGGAGAACCGTTTGTGGGTAGGGACTTACAGCGGGCTGAATATATATCAGGAAGGGAAAGAACGCTTTATATCGGTTGAGAGTTCGATGGCTCAGGCTGGGACATTGTCGCAGAACTCGGTGCGTTGCATTTTCAGAGACTCGCAGGGCGGAATGTGGCTGGGTACATACTGGGGAGGATTGAATTACTATCATCCTTTGTGTAACCGTTTCCAGCAGATTAAACATATTCCTTTCTCCAATTCGCTCAGTGATAATGTTGTCAGTTGCATTGTAGAGGATAAAAAGAACAATTTATGGATCGGAACAAGTGACGGTGGTCTGAACTTCTATGATAATACGGCGAAAACTTATAAGAATTATTTGTTTAATCCGGATATATCGGAAGGTGTTCCTTTTAAAGACGTTAAAACGGTATATGTAGATGAAGCATCGGATAAGATATATGTAGGCGCCCACGCTGGCGGTATGATGGTGTTGCATCGTAAAACCGGAAGAAAGGAGTTTTATAATCAGCAAAACGGGGGCTTGCCGAGCAATCATATTTATTCTATTATATCCGATGGGAAAGACGGTCTTTGGATAGCTTCTCTGGACTATTTGTTTCATTTTGATATTTCCGGAAAACGCTTTACCGTTATAAATGAAGATGTGGAAGGGCATTCGATTCAAAAAAAGACCCGTTTGCTATTTAGGGATTCCCGTAAACGCATCTGGATAGGTGGGGAGAAGGGACTTTCCGTTTATAATCAGGCGGGGATGGCTTTGCAGGCCAATACGGATTTTCGTATAACTCCGGTATTGCAACAGTCTTTTGTGAATTGTATCTACGAGTCTTTATCCGGTTCTATATGGGTAGGTACCCGTGACGGGCTTTTTGCCTTGAAGGAAGCGGATAAGGAGTTGCAGCAATATACAACGGACGACGGTTTGCCAAGCAATGTTATCTATGGAATACTGGAAGACAGTTACGGGCGCTTGTGGGTCAGTACCAATCAGGGACTGAGTTGTTTTGACCCGGAGAACCGTAAAATGCGCAATTTTACAATAGTGGACGGGCTGCAGAGCAATCAGTTTAATGCCGGTTCTTATTGCCGCATCGGCAATGGCAATATGTTGTTCGGCGGCATTAACGGCATCACCATGTTCCGTCCCGAAACCCTGATAGACAACCCTTATACTCCGAAACCGGTAATCAATAAGCTTTTTGTTTTTAACAAGGAGGTGCTTCCGAATGATGAAACCGGAATACTGAAAGAGAATATAGAGAGTGTTAACCACATAACTCTGAAATCTTCCCAAAACTCGTTTTCCCTTTCCTTTGTCGTTTCCAACTACATAGCCGGCAAGCACAATACGTTTGCCTATAAGTTGAAGGGGTATCATGATGAATGGTATAAACAGGGAGACATAAGTCCGGTGTCGTACTCCAATTTGCCGGCAGGAGATTATACCTTCCTTTTAAAGGCAGCCAATAATGACGGAAAGTGGAGCGGGGAGGTAGAGGCTCTTCACATCCGTGTCCTTCCGGTCTGGTATCGCACGTGGTGGGCCTTTTTGATTTTTGCGTTGTTTTTTATTTTGTTGGTTTTTGCTGTGTTCCGTTTCTTCTGGTTGCGTAAGAGTATGCAGACAGAAATCCGTATGGAGCGGCTTGACAGGGAAAAAAAGGAAGAAATCAGCCAGATGAAAATCCGTTTTTATGTGAATATCTCACATGAGTTACGTACTCCGTTGACTTTGATTATTTCTCCTTTGCAAGAGTTGCTCAGTAGTGTCACCGGGCATTGGGAGCGCGAAAAGCTGTTGTATATTCAGCGGAATGCAAGAAGACTGTTGCATTTGGTCAATCAACTGATGGACTACCGGCGTGCCGAATTGGGTATTTTTGAGTTGAGGCCGAGTTATGCCAATGCATATAAAAGGGTATTGAACAGCTTTTTAAATTACGAGAGTCTGGCAAAGAAAAAGGACATAGACTATAATTTCTATTCGGAATTGCAGGATGAGGATGTGTTGTTTGATGGTACTTATCTGGATTTGATTATCAACAATCTCTTATCCAATGCTTTTAAGTATACGGAAGAAGGGGAGAGGATTTATGTAAAACTCTACAGAGAAGATAAAAATGTTGTTTTGCAGGTAGCAGATACGGGAGTGGGCATACCAAAGGATAAGCAGCGGAAGATTTTCGAACGTTTTTATCAGGTAGAGAACGTACACGAAGGAAGCGGCATCGGATTATCGCTGGTTCAGCGTTTGGTTGAATTGCATCACGGGCAGATAACGTTGGTGAGCGAGGTTGGAAAAGGCTCTACGTTTTCCATTTATATTCCTCAGGACAAGTCGGTGTATACTGCGGAGGAACTTGCGGAGAGCAAGGGAGAGATGGAGGAACAGCGTGTCTATTCGACAAATGCGCATGAGGTTTATACCGATGATGTAGAAACGGAAGTGGCAGAAGCCGGTGAAAAAGAGGCGGGAAGCAGGCATGGAACAATTCTTATAGTGGAAGACAATGAGGAGCTGCGGCGGTATTTGTTCAACGGTCTGTCCGCTCAGTTTAATCTGATAGAGGCGGAGAACGGGCAAAAGGCGTTGGAGGTGCTTAAAGAAAATGACGTAGACCTGATTCTTTCGGATGTTATGATGCCGGTTATGGATGGAGTCAAACTTTGTAAATCGGTGAAACAGAATTTGAGAACCTGTCATATACCGGTGTATCTGTTGTCTGCCAAGGTCGATATAAAGTATCAGTTGCAGGGGTTGCAGGTAGGTGCGGACGATTACATACCCAAACCGTTCTCAATGGATGTATTGATAGCAAAGATTTTGAATATGCTGCGTACCCGCTATCGTATTTTTGAGCATTATTCCAATGCGGCGGAGATAGAACCGGAGAAGATAGCAAACAATGCCATGGATGAGGAACTGTTGAGGAAAGCGATTGCTATCGTGGAGAAAAACATGAGCAATGTGGAGTTCTCAACGGAGCAGTTCGCCAGCGAGATGAATATGAGCCGTTCCAATCTCCATTTGAAGTTGAAGGCTATAACAGGAAAATCGGCTATTGATTTTATTCATAAAATACGTTTTAACCGTGCTTGTCAGTTATTGAAGGAAGGTAAGTATACGGTTTCCGAAATCAGTTTTATGGTGGGATATAATACTCCTTCTTATTTTTCCGCCCGTTTCAAGAAGTATATCGGTTGTCTTCCTACGGAGTATGGAAAACAGTGACGTATGTATCATTTATGGAATATTATTATGAAGATGTATTTTTTTTCTCCCTTTCTTCTGATACTTGTTCATTCATTGCTGGTATCATGCAGCCGTACGGGCACACCCGGCTTTACGATAGCGAGGGAAGACAGTTTGCGGTATGAAGGCAAGACTGTTGAACTTTTCAGAATGACTAACAGGAATGGAATGACGGTTAAGGTTACCAATTATGGGGCTTCTTTAACATTTGTTTCCGCTCCTGATAAAGAGGGCGTTTTTGCTCCGGTAGTTTTAGGACTTGACAGCTTGCGATATTATCTGGGCAGACAACCCAAGCTTGGTGCTACGGTAGGGCGTTATGCAAATAGAATAAGGAATGCGGAACTTGTTTTGAATGACCGGGTCTACTATCTGGATAAAAACAATAAAGGGCATTCCATTCATGGTGGCGTCAAGGGATTTCATACCCGGGTTTTTAATACGGATACGTCCTATGTGGTGAAGGATACGGCAGTGATTCGCTTTAGTTATCTGAGTCCTGATGCGGAAGGGGGATTTCCGGGAAATCTGAATATATCGTTGGCTTATAAATTGACGCATGACAATGAAGTGATTCTGGATTACAGGGCATCGACCGACAAGCCGACTGTGGTTAATCTGACAAATCACAGTTATTTCAATTTAACGGGGTGTAAGGAGTCTGTACTGAACCATTATTGTATGATTGACGGGGATTCGATTACACCGGTTGATGCCGCAGGTATTCCTACCGGAGAACTTATGGCGGTGGCGGGTACGGAATACGACTTCAGAACCTTGCAGGCGCTTGACGGGCGCATTGGAGAACTTAAAAAAGGATATGATACCAATTATAAACTCAATAAGCAGCCGGGAACTTTGGCGCTTGCAGCTAAAATTGTAGAGCCGGAATCCGGTCGGGTACTGAAGGCGTATACCACCGAACCGGGTATGCAGTTCTATACTCCGGCAGCTAATCTGGACTATCTGAAAGGGCATGGCAAGCAGTCATATGGGCGGTATTACGGCTTTTGTCTCGAAATGCAACATTTTCCGGATTCGCCTCATAATCCGCATTTTCCGACTACCGTGTTGCTGCCGGGAGAGACTTACCGGCAAACCACGGTCTACAGATTTGAAACATTATCCGAAACAGAATAAATTATTTAATTAAAACATTGGTTATGAAAACGAAAAGCTGGAAAAAGTACATGTGTTTAATGGGTATTTCACTTATGATGATGCCGGCTGTCTGCGCAATGCAAACGGCTGAAGGCGGAAATGGGGACAATCCCGTTAAAAAAACGCGTAGCACTACTTTTATTAGTGGAGAAAAGGCGTGGGAGCCCGCAGGAGAAGGCGTGACCCGGCAGATTATGGGGTATGACGGACAGGTAATGCTGGTAAAAGTGAAATTTGAAAAAGGAGCGATAGGTACTCCTCATACTCACTACCATACCCAAACCACTTATGTGGCAAGTGGAAAGTTTGAGTTTACGGTGGGGAATGAGAAGAAAACGGTAAAGGCAGGTGACGGTATTTACATCGAACCTGATATTTTGCACGGATGTGTCTGTCTGGAACCGGGGGTACTTATAGACTGCTTTGCTCCAATGAGAAGTGATTTTTTGAAATGAGTTTTGTATTGATGGGTATTTGATTTTATTAACAGATTTGCAAATCTCTATCCCAAAAGGATAACCCCCTTTGTACATAGCTGTAGGGCTATATATTGTACAAAATTACTCTGTATTATACAAAATTGATATTTGGAAAGTGTAAAAGTGTAACGAATGAAAACAATACTTTTACACTTTTTTTAGCATTTGCAGTAAGTTTGCCCTCGAAAAATTATTTCTAAAGTAGAACCTTAGATTTATTTATTATGTACAAATTAAAAGAACTGTTTTTAATGTTTATCCTCGCCTTTGTGAGCATATCCGCATATGCGCAAAGTCTGACCGTTACCGGTAAGGTCATTGATAGTGAGGGTTATGAAGTAATCGGTGGTAGTGTTACCATTAAAGGCGCCGCCGGCGTTGGAACCGTTACGGATGTAAACGGTAACTACTCCTTAAAAGTAAATGACGCATCCAAAGATGTACTCGTCTTTTCGTACGTGGGTATGACTTCCCAAGAAGTAAAGGTCAATGGTAAGAATGTAATCAATGTAACGTTGAAGGCTGATGCCGTGTTACTGGATGAAGTAGTAGCAATCGGTTATGCTACGGTTAAGCGTAAGGACTTGACTGGGTCTGTGGCATCGGTGAACAGTAAGGAACTTTCCAAAGTGCCGACAAGTGATATTACCCAGGCATTGGCAGGACGTATGGCCGGTGTGCAGGTAATGCAGAGTGAAGGTGCGCCGGGAGCTTCTATTTCGATTCGTGTCCGTGGAGGTATTTCTATTACACAGAGCAATGAGCCTCTTTATATTATCGATGGTTTTCCCAGCGAAGATGGTATGTCTACGCTCGACCCTGCTGAAATTGAGACTATCGATATTTTGAAGGATGCGTCTGCTACGGCTATTTATGGAGCTCGTGGTGCTAACGGCGTTGTAGTTATTACTACAAAAAGTGGTGGTAAAGAAGGCAAGGCTACGGTAACTTTTGACAGCTATGTCGGTTTCAAAAAAATAGCCAAGAAATTGGATGTTCTTTCTACGGCAGAGTTTGCAATGTTGGATTATGAACGCCGTGTGTACGATGCTACTACTCAAGAAGATTGGGATAAGGATATTACGGCTTTTGAAACATTGTACGGAAAATATAGTGATATCGGAACTAACTATTCCAATCGTAAAGGGATAGATTGGCAGGATGAAACGTTGGGGCGTACTGCGTTGACTCAAAACTACCGTGTAGGAGTTTCCGGTGGAACAGATAAGCTGAATTACAACTTGGCATATTCTTACTATGATGAAGAGGGTGCTATGGTGTATAGCGGTAATAAAAAACATAACATATCATTCAATATGAATCATAAATTGAATGACCGTTTAAGTGTTAATGCCCGTGTCAGCTATGATCAAATGAAAGTTTATGGTATGGGTACTTCTGAAGGTGGTGACCGTTTTAACAAGATGCAGCATATTTTGCAGTATCGTCCTATGATAGGAATTGGAGGTACAGATGATTTGCTGTTAGGAGATGAAGACCCGATTTTTGTGGACGATACCGGTAATGTAATGCAGAATCCCCTGCTTTCTGCTGCTGAAGAAACCAATGATCGTGAGTATCGTACTTTTCAAGCCAATGGTGGCTTTACTTTAAAGCTTTTTAAAGGATTTTCGTTCCGTAATACAACAGGTATGCGCTACCAGACACGTCGTAATGATATTTTTTACGGTGATAAGTCTATAACGGCAAAGCGTTCCAGTATTAATGGAAGCATTCAAAATCTGGAGAACAGCAGTTTCCAAACATCAAATGTCTTGAATTATACTTGGTCGGGTAAAGGACACGATGTAACAGCCATGGTTGGTCAGGAATACGTAAACCGTTGGAGTCGTAATTTCAAAGCGGCAGCCGCCAATTTCCCGAACGATGATATTGGTTTAGGCGACCTTTCACTGGGATTGCCGACAGCTGTTTCATCTGCTGAAAATTATGATGACAAGCTCCTTTCTTTCTTTACACGTGTTAACTATGGCTTTAAGGATAAATATTTGTTTACCGCTTCTTTCCGTGCAGACGGTTCTTCTAAATTTGGTAAGAATAATAAGTGGGGATATTTCCCGGCTTTTTCTGCAGCCTGGCGTTTGGGAGAAGAAGAATTTATTAAGAATTTGAATGTTTTTTCGGATTTGAAAGTTCGTTTAGGTTATGGTATGGCTGGTAATAATCGTATAGACAGTTATCTGAGTCTGGCAGTATTGAATTCCGTCACTTATCCTAATGGTGATTCTACTCAATCAGGCTATGTACCCAAGCAGATTCCTAATCCGGACCTTAAATGGGAAGCTAACAAGACATTCAATTTCGGTCTTGATTTTGGTTTCTTCAATCAGCGTTTGACTATTTCTCCCGAATTTTATATCAATCGCAGCAGTAATCTGTTGCTGAGTGCAAAATTGCCAACATCGGCAGGTTATGACAGTATGGTCATCAATGCCGGTGAAACAGAAAATAAAGGTATTGATTTGACTATCAACTCAACTAATATTATGACCAAGAACTTTACTTGGAATACTTCTGTAACCTTATCGCACAATAAAAATTCTGTAAAACAGTTGACGGGAGAAGAAGTGCAACTTTGGGAAGCTAATTTCGGATATAGCCAAAACACACATATTATCGGTATAAACCAACCGTTGGGGCAGATGTACGGTTATATTACAGAAGGCTTGTATCAGGTGTCTGATTTTGATTATGATGCAACCACCCAAACTTATACATTGAAAGATGGCATTCCTTATGCAGGCGATAAAGCCAATGTGAAACCCGGTATGTGGAAATTTAAGAATGTAGACGGTAGCGAAAACAATAAAATAACAGAGGAAGACAAGACTGTTATTGGTAATGCGTATCCTAAATTTTATGGCGGTATCAATAATACATTCACTTATAAAGACTTTGATTTGAGCATTTTCTTGACTTACAGCTTTGGCAATGATGTACTTAATGCAACTAAGTTGACTAACACAAAGACAGCTTTGCAGAATAAGAACGTTTTGGCTGCGGCCGATTCTCATAATCGCTGGGTTTTAGTGAATAAGTCAGGTGAATTAATTACCGACCCTCAGGAAATGGCCGAGATTAATAGAGGTAAGACCGTTGCCGCTATCTATGATAATGAAGTTGGTGATACTTATATTCATTCTTGGGCGGTAGAAGACGGCTCCTTCCTGAAACTTAGTAATATCACTTTAGGATATACTTTCCCGAAGAAAATAATCGAAAAGATAGGTATCAGTAAGTTACGTCTTTATGCAACAGGTTCTAATTTATTAACTTGGACTAAATATTCAGGTTTCGATCCGGAAGTATCCACAATGGGTAACGGTTTGACACCGGGCGTTGACTTCGGTGCTTATCCTAAAAGCCGTTCATTTGTTTTCGGTATTAATTTAGCTTTCTAATGAACCTCAAAAAGAAAATACAATGAAAAAATATAAAACAATTGCGCTTGGCGCACTGATTGCAACTGGATTTGCCTCTTGTGAACTGACAGAAAAACCAACTTCTTATTATGAGAAGGATACCTATTTTCAAACAGCCGACCAGGCAAAGATGTCAGTCGTGGGGATTTATGACTGTTTGGCTACAAACAACCATTACGGACAGTTTGAAATGGCTATGCCGGCGTCGGATGACACTTATTATATACAAGGTACTGGTACAGACAATACACGTCGTGATATAGCACATTATATGGTGAAACCGACGAATACTTGGATTGCTGATTTATGGAAGTACAAATATATGGGAATAGACCGGGCTAATTTTGCTATTGAAGGCATTGAAAATATGGCTGGGTATGAAGAAGATACTTCTTTGAAAGAGCTGGTGGCCCAGGCTAAATTTTTACGTGCATTTTTGGCTTTTGATTTAGTGAAATATTGGGGAGATGTTCCATTTAAGACCGACTACACCGCTGGATATGAAAGTGCCTTTAATGGTCGTATAAGCCGTGAGGAGATATATGATTATATTATTGAAGATTTGGATTTTGCGAAAGAAAATCTTCAGAAAGGGAGTGCTTCGCTTTCACCGGAGATACCTTCGCAGGGAGCTGCTCATGCAATGCTGATGCGTGTTTACTTGCAACGGGCAGGTTATAGTTTGCAGCAAGACGGTAGTTTGAACCGACCGGCCGACGACAAGAGAAAGGCCTATTTTGATGCTGTAATTGCCGAATGGACTGCTTTCCAGAATAAAGGTTATCATAACTTTCACCCGGGCGGTTATTTGAAGTTGTTCCAGGGTTATTCCGGAGGAGTTTTGAATTCGATGGAAAATCTGTGGGAGATAGCTTTTAATCCGACAGGAAGTGGTTATAAGGATAATTCCGGTACTTGGGCTACGTATAATGGTCCTGCGGTAGAAGCGCCGGGCAAGGGTGCTCCTGCTGAATCAATGGGGCGTGCCAACGCGTTCTTCCGTGTGTTACCTGTCTGGAAAGATTTCTTTGAGGCAAATGATGAGCGTAGAGATGTAATGGTATGTACTTACCAATATAAATGGGATGCCGATAAGAAAGCACATAAGTTGGTTGAAAATAAGAAACTGACGGATTGGTATCCGGGCAAATGGCGTAGGGAGTGGATGCCGAAAGGCTTTGTAGATCCTAATAATACAGGGGTAAATTATTGTCCGTTGCGTTATGCTGATGTGGTATTGATGGCAGCCGAGGCTTATAATGAGATTGGCAATACTCCGGAAGCCTGGAGGTTATTGAATGAAGTAAGACATCGTGCCGGAGCCACTGAAACCAATTCATTGCAGGCATACAAGGCTGCACAGCCTAATCTCTATGAACTTCCCTATTTTAACAGCGGTGATGAGGCAGACAATTTCCGTACTGCTCTTTATTGGGAACGCGGTTTTGAACTGGCTTTTGAAGGTCAGCGTAAATATGACTTATTACGTTGGGGTATTTTGGGTGATGCTTTAAAATTATTCCAAAGCAAAATGGATAAATCGCTAAAAGGCAAATATGTTGCAGGCGACAAATTTATAAAAGGCAAACATGAACTGTTTCCTATACCTTTGGGCGAGTTGCAGGCCAATCCCGCTTTAAAAAATCAGAATAATCCGGGTTATGAATAAATAGGTATTATTGCCATAAACGGCAGGATGCAATGTCCTGTTTGAAATGTTGAAAGATGTTTCGGAGCTGGTTGAAAATAGTAAGCCTGTTTTTTATCAGCTCTGTTAAACATCTTTTCTATTTCAAAGCTATATGATGTTGTATTGCCGGTTGCCATGTGGTGAAATTTTATGAGATGATTGTGGTAAATAGAAACCTTTATAAAAGATGAAGAAAATATCATTATCTTGTTTTATTGCTGTTGTCGCATTATGCGTATTTTCCGGCTGCTCTCCCAAACAACCGGAAAAAGATTATATCTGGCTGAAACAGGGAATAGAAACGGCTGCGTTACAATTGAAATTTACCGTGGCTGAAATCGGAGATTCAATCCGGTTGCCCCGTTCCATCTGGACGGGCTATGACACGGACTTTTTATGTAGTCAGCTGGATAAGAAACAGTTGACAGGAAAAGACTCTGCCCGGCTGAAACCCATACATGATAATTTGGGTTCCCGCCGTTATTGCTTTTCCATTTACGATTGGACAAGCGGTTTTTTCCCCGGCAATCTTTGGCTCGCTTATCAACTTACCGGCGATGAAAGCTTGAGGGAAAGCGCTGTGAAGTTCACTAATTATCTTTATCCGCTGCGTGAGTATAAAGGTACGCATGATATCGGTTTTATGATGAATTGCAGCTACGGTAATGCCAATCGTTTATCTCCTGCCGACAGCGTCCGCAGTGCATTGATACAAACAGCGGATAACCTGTGCGGCCGTTTCAATCCGGAGATAGGCTGTATCCGTTCTTGGAACTTCGGAAAGTGGAATTTCCCCGTTATCATAGACAATATGATGAACCTGGACCTGCTGTTTTATGCCACTCGCCTGACCGGTGATGATAAATATAAGGAGCTTGCCTTGACACACGCACGGACTACGATGAAAAATCATTTTAGAGATGATTATTCATCCTACCATGTAGTCAGTTACAATAACGATGGAACGGTGGAAAAAAAGTGCACGCATCAGGGAAAGAGTGACGCATCGTCATGGGCGCGCGGACAAGCATGGGGATTATATGGCTACACATCCTGTTATCGCGAGTCTAAAGATGTGCAATTTTTGCGGCAGGCCGAAAATATAGCCTCGTTAATCATGCGGCGCGTAAAGACGGAAGATGCAGTTCCCTTGTGGGATTATGATGCGCCCGACACGCCTCAGACGCCTCGTGACGCATCTGCTGCCGCTATTACCGCTTCCGCCCTGATAGAACTGAGTACGCTTGTAGAAGACGGACAAGCCTATATGGAGTATGCCGGGAAGTTGCTCAAAAGCCTTTCGTCCGACGGGTATTTGGCAAAACCGGGAACCAACCGGGGCTTTGTACTGATGCATTCAACGGGATCATTGCCGAACGGTTCCGAAATAGATACGCCGCTTAACTATGCCGATTATTATTATCTGGAGGCATTGCTCCGTTATATGCAGGTAAAAGA
Organism: Bacteroides stercoris; assembly: GCA_958432865.1. Lineage (GTDB taxonomy): Bacteria > Bacteroidota > Bacteroidia > Bacteroidales > Bacteroidaceae > Bacteroides > Bacteroides stercoris_A. The sequence goes on along the minus strand of CAUAWO010000007.1, from coordinate 9,272 downwards.
GATTGATTATAAGCATATTTAAATTCATTATTACCATATCATGAAGACAATAAGATACATTTTTAGCATTTGCTTGCTTATGCTTGCTGTTGTTGCAGACGCACAGCAACTAAGGCAGGAGGCTTTTGAACTGATAAATTTGGATTATCCTGGTTTGGAGAAAGTAAAAGCGGCATGCTCCCGGCAGAAGTGGGAGGCGGCGGCACAGGAACTGTTGAATTATTACCGTAGCCGTACCGGTATTACACATCCGGATATAGACTTGAAAAACCTCACCATATCCAGGGAAGAACAGAAATGGGCGGATGATGCTTTGGAGCATACCTTCTTTGTACATAAAGGCTATCAGCCTTCCTACAATTACGGCAAAGATATCAACTGGGAGTACTGGCCGGTAAAAGACAATGAGTTGCGTTGGCAGCTTCATCGTCATAAGTGGTTTACGCCTATGGGTAAGGCATACCGTATCTCCGGAGATGAGAAATACGCAAAGGAGTGGGTACATCAGTATATGGATTGGGTTCAGAAAAACCCGCTGGTGAACATGAAGCAGGAAGAGTTCGAGCTTGTCAGTGCCGGTGAGGTAAAGGAAGATGCCGACAATGTATATTTTGCATGGCGGCAACTGGAAGTCAGCAACCGTTTGCAGGATCAGACCTGCCAGTTTCTTTTGTTTTGCTCCGCATCGGCGTTTACTCCGGAGTTCCTGACCGAGTTTATCGTCAATTATCACCGCCATGGCGCACATCTCCTGAAAAATTATTCTGCAGAAGGTAACCACCTGCTGTTTGAAGCCCAACGTATGGTTTATGCCGGTGTTTTCTTTCCGGAACTGAAAGATGCCGCCATTTGGAGAGAAAGCGGAATCAATATCCTGAATCGTGAAATCAAGAAGCAGGTATACAATGACGGCGGACAGTACGAGCTGGATCCCCATTATCACCTGGCAGCAATCAACATATTCTGCAAGGCCTTGCGCATGGCAGATTGTAACGGTTTCCGCAATGAGTTTCCGTCGGAATACCTGGATACGGTCAAGAATATGATTGCTTTCTATGCCAACATTTGTTTTCCCGACTACACCAACCCTTGTTTCAGTGATGCCAAGTTGGGCGATTATCAGGCAGAACTTGCCAACTACCGCGATTGGCTTGCATTGTTCCCCGACTGCGATTGGATACGTTATTATGCGACAGAAGGGCGTGAAGGCGCTCCTTTCCCTTATCTTTCCCACGGGGCATTGACATCCGGTTTCTTTACTTTCAGAAACGGTTGGAAGCAGGATGCAACAGTCATGGTAGTTAAAGCCGGACCTAAAGGAGAGTGGCATTGTCAGCCGGATAACGGTACTTTCGAGCTTTGGTTCAACGGCAGGAATCTGTTTCCCGATACCGGTGCATACGTCTATGCCGGAAGTGCCGAAGTGATGAAACTGCGCAACTGGTTCCGCCAGACACGTGTACATAACACCCTGACTTTGGACGGACGCAACCTTGAAACCACGCAGTCCGTAACCGGATTGTGGCAGCCGGAAGGTAAGGAGCAGATACTGGTAACGGAAAATCCCGGTTATAAAGGGTTGAAACATCGTCGTACCGTCTTTTTTGTGGACCAGGCCTATTTTGTAATAGTGGACGAAGCCACAGGCAATGCCAGAGGAACCGTGAATTTGAATTATCATTTCCGTGAAGGTGAGGTAAACGTTGATGCGGAGAAAAATATGGTGACTACGGCTTATGAGGGTCCGAGTAATGTGAAGTTGCAATGTTTTCCGGAAAAAAGCGCGTCTTTAAGAGCGGAAGAGGGCTGGCATTCCACTGCCTATCGTCAGCGCGTAGCCCGTACTTCGGTAGCTTTCGATACCAATAAGGATGATGCGGAGGCTGTGCGCTACATAACGGTTATCTATCCGGTGAAGGATGTTGCCGCTTACCCGGTACTTGAAGCAAAATTCCTGAACAAAAGTTATGATGAGAAAGGGGTTGAGGTCGAAGTTTCCGTCAACGGTACGGTACGTCGGTTGGCATCGCGGCTGAACTGAATCATGAATGCGGCAGACTGTTTTAAGGCAGACAGTTGCTTTGTGAACAGTAACCGTCCTGATACACAGGAAATGGATTTGTTTTCATTATTTTGATATTTAATGGAAGAATACCTATATTTGCTATCTGCAAAACAGATAGATTAAATAAAGTATGGACAATAAATTTATAGTAAATATAGGCCGCCAGTTAGGCAGTGGCGGACGGGAAATCGGAGAGAAGCTGGCTGCCCGGCTGGGTATTGACTTCTACGACAAGGAATTGATTAACCTTGCTTCCGAAGAAAGCGGATTATGCCGTGAATTCTTTGAAAAAGCCGATGAAAAAGCGTCTCAGGGAATTATAGGCGGTCTGTTCGGAATGCGTTTCCCGTTTATCAGTGACGGGGCTATGCCGGCTGCCAACTGTTTGAGCAACGATGCGTTGTTTAAGGTGCAAAGCGATGTGATACGGAAATTGGCTTCCGAGAAATCCTGTTTGTTCGTAGGGCGTTGCGCCGACTACATTTTGCGGGAGAATCCGCGTTGCGTCAACATCTTCATCTCTGCTTCGCGCGAGGATCGTATAGCCCGTTTATGCCGTCTGCACTCTATTTCGGAAAGTGCGGCGGAAGAGAAGATGAACAAAGCGGACAAGCGGCGTGCCGAATATTACAACTATTACAGCTATAAGACCTGGGGAGCGGCTGCTACCTATCATCTTTGCGTCGATTCGTCCGTATTGGGCATTGACGAAACGGTCGGCTATATAGAAGAGTTCGTAAGGAAGAAACTGAAACTGTACGAATAAACGCTGTGACCATTGCAAATGAAATCGGGAAGAATTTTACTGCCATCCTAACGGAGATTATAGTAAAATTCTTCCCGATTTTATTGATAAGAGCCTGAAAGCTCCTTGAACTGATTTTACATCATTGCCAGCAATATCATCTGTCCGGCGAGGATGCGCAGGAACATCGTCAGCGGATAAACCGTAGAGTAACCTACCGACGGAGCGTCATTGCCCGATGCCTGGTTGGAATATGCCAATGCGGGTGGGTCGGTGTTACTGCCGGCAATCAGTCCCATCAGCGTGAAATAATTGACCTTGCAATAGAACCGGGCAATCATACCGATTATCAGCAACGGGATGGTGGTAATCAGGAAACCGTAGCCTACATACGCCAGACCGCTTCCTTCCACGACCGTCTGTACAAAATGCTCACCTGCCTCTATGCCTACGCTGGCAAGGAAAAGTACGATACCTATTTCGCGCAGCATCAGGTTGGCACTCATGGTGGTATACGTTACAAGATGCATCTTATGTCCGAAACGTCCGATAAGGATGGCTACCACCAGCGGACCGCCCGCCAGACCTAATTTCACCGGTGTCGGCATGCCCGGAAATGCGATGGGAAGGCTGCCTAACAGGATACCGAGGAAGATACCGACGAAGATGGTAACGATGTTCGGCGTATCCAGACGTTTCAATTGGTTGCCCAGTACACCGGCCACACGTTCCACCGCATCCTGCTGGCCTACAACCATTACACGGTCACCCACCTGGAGCACCAGGTTGGGATCGGCAAACAGGTCCATACCCGAACGGTTGATACGTGTCACGTTAACACCGTACATACTGCGGAAGTGCATGCTTCCAAGTTTCTTTCCGTTGATTTCCGATTTGGTCACCAGAATACGGCGTGAGACCATCGGAGTGTCCTGCTTCTCCCAGTCCACTTGAATCTCCCTTCCGATAAAGGCGGTAACCGCTTCGGCGTCTTCCTCGGAACATACGATGAACAACTGGTCGCCGATGTGGAATTCCGTATCCTGACTCGGAATGCTGACGTGACCTTCGTGACGGATACGCGAGCATACGAAAGAACGTCCCAGAAAATCCTTCACCTGAATCAGCTTTTTGCCGTCGATAGCCTCATTGCGCACTTCCAGATGCAGCATATGCGGCATGTGCTTCATATCCGTTTCTTGCGTGTTAAGCTCCTCTTCTTCTTTTTTCAGGTTGATGCGGCAGATGTAACGCACGGCGATAATAGAGCCGATGATGCCGACCACACCGAGCGGGTAGGCGCAGGCATATCCCAATGCGATGGGGTCTCCCGTATAATTCAGCTGGTTCAACGCTTCCTGAGCCGCACCCAGACCGGGAGTGTTGGTTACGGCACCGTACAGGATACCTACTATCATCGGCAGGTCTATATTTCCATCGATGAAATAAATGCCCAGTGCAACCACTATGTTCAGTGCCACAATGCCCACGGCAAGCATGTTCAGCGTCATACCCCCTTTCTTGAAAGAAGAGAAGAACGACGGCCCTACCTGCAGACCGATGCAGAATACAAATAAAATCAAACCAAATTCGCGGATGAAATGTAGGATGTGTATTTCACCTGTAAATCCGAAATGTCCCATCAGGATACCGGTAAAGAGGACAAACGTCACTCCCAACGATACTCCGAAAACTTTAATCTTGCCCAGCAGCACCCCCACGGATATAACGAATGCGTACAGGCAAACGATATGTGCGACGGATGTCGGGTCCCAAAGAAGACTTTCTAACCAATTCATAGTACCTTATTTATTGCTTTTTAAAATTTTGCGCAAAATTACTTAATAAAGGGGAGCTGGCAAAGGGTTTTCTTTTCTTTTTGTAATACCAGCTTTGCAAAAGCAAGGTATCTATGGAGGGATGCCGGGAATAAGGATGGACATAGTGTTATCCGTAAGTGCAATTTTCCCTAAAAAACCTTTTTGTTTGAAGTATTTCCTTATATTTGCAAGTCTATTGATGACAAAATGAATACTATTCATCTATTTTAATTTTAAATAAACTATGGCAGACAGTAAAGAAAAACTCTTCTCGGACTTTTCTCCGGTTTCTACGGAACAGTGGATGGAGAAAGTAACCGCAGACTTAAAGGGTGCGGACTTTGAGAAAAAGCTCGTTTGGAGGACGAATGAGGGATTCAAGGTAAAACCTTTCTATCGTATGGAAGACCTTGAAGGTTTAAAGACCACGGATGCTCTTCCCGGTGAGTTCCCTTATCTTAGAGGTACAAAGAAAAACAATAATGAGTGGTTCGTCCGTCAGGAAATAAAGGTGGAATCTCCCGAAGCAGCCAATGCCAAGGCGTTGGACATTTTGAACAAGGGTGTCGATTCGCTCTCTTTCCACGTGAAAGCCAAAGAACTGAGTGCGGAGTATATCGAAACTTTGCTGAAAGACATCTGTGCGGAGTGCATAGAGTTGAATTTCTCCACCTGTCAGGGACACGTGGTGGAATTGGCACAACTTCTGGTCGGTTATTTCCAGAAGAAAGATTATGACCTCACGAAGTTGCAAGGCTCCATTAACTACGATTATTTCAACAAGATGCTTGCCAAAGGCAAGGAAAAGGGCGATATGGTGGCTACTGCCAAGGCTTTGATTGAAGCTACCGCCATGCTTCCGAAATACCGCGTCCTGAATGTGAATGCGCTGACGTTGAACAATGCCGGTGCATATATCTATCAGGAACTGGGCTACGCGCTGGCTTGGGGTAATGAATACATGAACCAGCTGACCGATGCCGGACTGCCGGCAGCTTTGGTAGCCAAGAAAATAAAGTTCAATTTCGGTATCAGTTCCAATTACTTCCTTGAAATAGCAAAATTCCGCGCTGCCCGTATGTTGTGGGCCAATATCGTGGCTTCCTATAATCCGGAATGCCTGCGCGACTGCGAAAACAAGGGCGAACACAACGAATGCCGCTGTGCTGCCAAGATGAGAATACATGCGGAAACGTCCACTTTCAACCTTACTTTGTTCGATGCGCACGTAAACCTGTTGCGTACGCAGACCGAGGCTATGAGTGCCGCTCTTGCAGGCGTCGACTCCATGACGGTTGTTCCGTTCGACAAGACGTATGCCGTTCCCGATGAATTCTCCGAACGTCTGGCACGCAACCAGCAGTTGCTCCTGAAAGAGGAATCGCATTTCGACAAGGTTATCGACCCGGCTGCCGGTTCTTACTACATCGAGAACCTGACCGTGGCTATTGCCAAGCAGGCTTGGGAGCTGTTCCTTGCAGTGGAAGAAGACGGCGGTTTCTACGCATCCGTAAAATCCGGCAAGATACAGGCTGCCGTGAACGAGAGCAATACGGCCCGCCATGCAGCCGTTGCCAAGCGTAAGGAAGTGCTGTTGGGTACTAACCAGTTCCCGAACTTCAACGAGAAGGCGGGCGACAAGAAACCGTTGGAAGCTTCTTGCTGCTGCGGCGGACACAGCACTTGCGAAAAGGATGTTCCGTCACTGAACTTCGACCGTGCAGCCAGCGAATTTGAAGCGTTGCGTCTGGAAACGGAAGCGTCCGGCAAGCGTCCCAAAGCATTTATGCTGACTATCGGCAACCTGGCTATGCGTCAGGCACGTGCCCAATACTCTTGTAACTTCCTGGCCTGTGCCGGATATGAAGTTGTTGACAACCTCGGTTTCCCGACCGTAGAGGAAGGTGTGGAAGCTGCAATGGCGGCTAAAGCCGATATTGTGGTTCTCTGTTCGAGCGATGATGAATATGCGGAATATGCAATTCCCGCTTTCAAGGCCTTGAACGGCCGCGCCATGTTCATCGTAGCCGGCGCTCCCGCTTGCATGGACGAGCTGAAAGCGGCAGGTATCGAGAACTTTATCCATGTTCGTGTCAACGTTCTGGAAACATTAAAGGAATTCAACGCTAAACTTTTGAAGTAAGATGAGAAAAGATTTTAAAAACTTAGATATATATGCCGCTTTCCAGCCCGCCAATGGTGCTGAGTGGCAAAAGGCTAACGGCATCAAAGCCGACTGGAAGACTCCGGAACACATTGAAGTGAAGCCTGTTTACACCAAAGAAGACCTCGAAGGTATGGAACACCTCGACTATGCGGCAGGTATCCCGCCTTATCTGCGCGGTCCGTACTCTGTAATGTACACCTTGCGTCCGTGGACTATCCGCCAGTATGCAGGGTTCTCTACTGCCGAGGAGTCCAATGCTTTCTATCGCCGTAACCTGGCTTCCGGACAGAAAGGTCTGTCCGTGGCATTCGACCTGGCTACCCACCGCGGCTACGACCCCGACCACGAACGTGTGGTAGGCGACGTCGGTAAGGCAGGTGTGTCCATCTGTTCACTGGAAAACATGAAGGTGCTCTTCGACGGCATTCCCTTGAACAAGATGTCCGTATCCATGACCATGAACGGTGCGGTGCTTCCTATCATGGCATTCTACATCAATGCCGGTCTGGAGCAAGGCGCCAAGTTGGAAGAAATGGCGGGTACTATCCAGAACGATATCCTGAAGGAATTCATGGTGCGTAACACCTATATCTATCCGCCTGCATTCTCCATGAAGATTATCTCCGATATCTTTGAATACACATCTCAGAAGATGCCTAAGTTCAACTCTATCTCTATCTCCGGTTACCATATGCAGGAAGCCGGCGCTACGGCGGACATCGAGTTGGCTTACACCCTGGCCGACGGTCTGGAATATCTTCGTGCAGGTGTTGCCGCAGGTATCGACATCGACGCATTCGCACCGCGTCTGTCATTCTTCTGGGCTATCGGTACCAACCACTTCATGGAGATAGCCAAGATGCGTGCCGCACGTATGTTGTGGGCGAAGATTGTGAAACAGTTCAACCCGAAAAACCCGAAATCACTCGCATTGCGTACGCACTCCCAGACTTCCGGCTGGTCGCTGACCGAGCAGGACCCGTTCAACAACGTGGGCCGTACCTGTATCGAGGCTATGGCTGCCGCTTTGGGACATACCCAGTCCTTGCACACCAACGCTTTGGACGAGGCTATCGCATTGCCTACCGATTTCTCTGCACGTATTGCACGTAATACGCAGATTTATATCCAGGAAGAAACTTACATCTGCAAGAATGTCGACCCGTGGGGCGGTTCTTACTATGTAGAGTCTCTGACCAATGAGCTTGCACACAAGGCTTGGGAGCTGATTCAGGAAATCGAGAAGCTGGGCGGTATGGCGAAGGCCATCGAAACCGGTATCCCCAAGATGCGTATCGAAGAGGCTGCCGCACGCACGCAGGCACGTATCGACAGCGGTTCGCAGACCATTGTGGGTGTAAACAAATATCGTTTGGAGAAAGAAGCTCCTATTGATATTCTTGAGATTGACAATACGGCTGTCCGCCAGGAACAGATCCAGAACCTGAAGATATTGAAGGAAGGCCGTGATGAGGCTGCCGTGCAAAAAGCACTCGATGCCATCACCAAATGTGTGGAGACGAAGGAAGGCAACCTGCTGGAACTGGCAGTGGAAGCAGCACGTGTCCGTGCCACATTGGGCGAGATTTCGTATGCTTGCGAAAAAGTTGTAGGACGTTATAAAGCAGTAATCAGAACTATTTCAGGCGTGTATTCATCAGAAAGTAAGAACGACAGCGACTTCCACAGAGCTTGTGAGTTGGCTGAGAAATTTGCGAAGAAAGAGGGACGTCAGCCCCGTATCATGGTAGCTAAAATGGGTCAGGACGGTCACGACCGCGGCGCCAAAGTGGTGGCAACGGGTTATGCCGACTGCGGTTTCGACGTAGATATGGGACCTCTGTTCCAGACTCCTGCCGAAGCTGCCCGCGAAGCGGTGGAAAACGACGTTCACGTAGTGGGTGTTTCTTCATTGGCTGCCGGACACAAGACATTGGTTCCGCAGATTATTGAAGAACTCAAGAAGTTGGGCCGTGAGGATATTGTAGTGATTGCAGGCGGTGTGATTCCCGCACAGGACTATGATTTCCTTTATAAGGCCGGCGTAGCTGCCATCTTTGGTCCGGGTACTCCGGTGGCAAAGGCTGCTTGCCAGATTCTTGAAATCCTGTTGGATGAGGAATAATCCGCAACGATAAATGTTAAAAAAAGGACGGTGTGCGTTTGCATATCCGTCCTTTTTTCTTAATCTGTGTTATAAAACATACTTTTTTTCTTGGATAATTTGCAGATTTAGCAAATGTCCGTATCTTTGCAATGTGTTTTTCATAGTATTAGATTTAAGGTTAACAAAGGTTGGAGTACAGCGGTACTCCTTTTTTTATGCCCGTACGTCAAGGATGAACTTAGGGGAGAGATTATGAAATCAATGATTATCAATCATTATCAATCGTTCAAGGTCTTATGATACTGAGCTTTCTTTATCACCAGTTTGCTTTCACCGGAAATTTGTTGCGACACAATTGTGAAACGGAT
>CAUAWO010000006.1:0-92841 GCA_958432865.1 Bacteroides stercoris | reverse complement strand
TATTGGTGATAAACGATATGGTGAACCAGAACGCCATAATCAGCGCCAGCATTCCTAAATTCTTTTTCATACTATTTCGTGTTTAGTGAGAAGACCAGTGACGCGGCGCCGATGCTTCCTGCCTTGTTACCTAAAGATGCAGCCATGATTTGAGTGTTCACGGCACAGTCGGCTATGGCATAGCGGTGTGCCTTCTCGCTGACTTTCCGGATATAGAAGTCGCCGGCTTCGGACAGTCCGCCGCCTATTACGATGCGTTGCGGGCTGAAGATGTTGATGAATCCGGCGATGCCGTGCCCCAGAAAATCGCAATGCTCGTCCAGGCATTCCGTTGCCAGCTTGTCTCCTTCTTTGTAGAGGCGTACGATAAGCTCTCCGTTGATTTCCTCGCCCGGAAACGAGATGCCTGCTTCTGCGGCACGCTTGCTGAAACGGCGCACCAGTGCGGAAGTGGAGGCGTAATGTTCCAGACAGCCCACAGAGCCGCATGCGCAGGGTTCTCCGTTGGCGATGAGGGGCACATGGCCCAGTTCGGTGCCGCGGTTGGCAAAGCCGTTGAACAGCTTGCCACCGATGACCACTGCGCCGCCGATGCCGGTTCCTACGGTCAGGAACACTACATTCTGTGCACCTTGTCCGGCTCCGTACATCGTTTCTCCCAGTCCCATCAGGTTGGCGTCGTTGCCCATCTGCACGGGCAGCCCCGTTTCCGCTTCGATGCGGTCGGCAAGATTCAGATTCTCCCAGCCTTTGATATTCTCGGCTCCGCCCAGCACAATGCGGTTGGTTTCGTCCACAATGCCGGGAGTGCCTATACCTATTCCTTCCACCGCTACTCCGAGTTGCAGGGCCGAAGCCATTGCCTCTTTGCAGGCGGTTACCAACTGGCCGATTACCGCTTCCGCAGATACATCGGCTTTCGACGGCAGCTTCCCTTGAAAGTGAAATACGCCTTCATTGTCGATAAGGGCGTATTTCACGGAAGTACCGCCAAGGTCAATTCCTATAGCGTATTTTTTCATGATTGTCAAACTCTTTCAGCCCATATAGGAGAACTCCATGCCCATTGTCCGTCGCGCTGGCGCACGCGTACATAATAATAATCGGTGTCGCGCTGCGGCTCTTTGTCTTCCATGTAGTGCTCTACGGTGAAGCAGCTTTCGGGCATGGCTCGGTTAAAGAGAATGGCTTCGCTCAACCAGCCTATCATGAAGTGCGAACGTGAACCTTCGAGCAGTTCGCCCAGTGTGTGTTCGAACTTCTTGCCGTTGAAGTCTGCGGTGAGCACGCCGTCTTTCGGCATCTCCAGGTCGAGGATTACCGCCTGCATGGCTGCGGTGGTGGTATTCGGGTTCTTGCTGCTGTACAAGTCCAGTTCCGTTTCCTTCTCGCCTACGGAGAGTATGCGGTTGACATGTGTCTTGAATTCGGTTTCGCCCTCCTGAGGAGAGGTGAAGGCAGCGCCGCGGAAGCAGGGGGTAACGCTTACGATACGGCCCTTGTTGACAGACAGCTTGCCTTGCCAGTGCACATAGCGCTCTTCGCGGTTCCAGCCGAAATCCACTTTTACTTTGCAGCGAACGGTGTCGCCTTCCGGTGCAACCGGAGTCAACGGGCCGTTCATGCGTGCCAGTATCTGGCCGTTCTTGACAACGTCTACATAGTCGATGCAGCTTTCGCCGGTTACGTTCAGGTAGATGCGGCGGCTGTTGCCACGGACTACATCGCCCATGAAAGCGTCGTTGAGGCGGAAGTCGATGATGATTTTATCACCGGTGGCGGCACATACGTGGCGGGTGCGGAGAGCTTCCCAGATGGCGTCGCGGGTCAGTGACGGAGCCAGGACACCGATGCGGCCGTCGCCGTAGCTGCCCGGGTAGCCGGAGTGCTGGTCGGTGGAAGCCATGATACCGAATTTATGTCCTTGCTCCAGACCGTACTGGATGGTTCCTTCCCATTGGCGGGGACCCATATCGTGCAGGTACGGATAATCGCCCTGGTCGCTTTCCGCCAGGCCGTGACGGGAATACATCTCGACAAACGGAGTGATGTCTCCTTCGGTGAAGCATTTCCAGTTGTAACCGCGGTAACCGCCCTGATAGCCCATGTGGTGCGGAGTAACGAATACTTTATGTCCTTTGGCTTTCTCTTTCCAGTCTTCGATAGAGGTACATTCCACGAGCGGCGCATCCAGGTCGTAGTTCAGCGCCACGTGGTCGCCGTGCTCCATGCTGTGGGCCTCGTATCCGATGAAGGTAAGGAATTCGCCTTCCTTGTTGTATTCGTTGCTCATCTTTACGTACTTCTCATAGCCGCCTTCGCGCAGACGCTTGAAAGCTCCGGTATGGTAGTCGATTACCCATTTCAGACGAGGGTCGTTTGCACCCGGAATGTCCGGCCACATGGCATGGGGCGTTACGCTGACAAAGTCCAACTGGCCTTTGGCCGCCTCGAAAGCATCGCGCATATCGCCGTGTCCGTAAGTGAGGTTGCAGTGGTTGTGCAAGTCGCCCCAGAATACTTTCAGGTTGCTTGCCGACGGCATAATCTTCTTTGCTTCTTTACTTCCTGCCACGCAAGAGCCGAGCAGGCTTCCCGAAGCTGCCAGTCCGAGAAAAGACCAGCCTGTGTTTTTTAGAAAACTTCTTCTATCCATGATAATAAATTTAATGGTTTTATCTGTTTTTCATTAATCTTCTGTCGCCCTTGAAAAGCTCGTTTACTTTTTCGTCGGGGTCGTTGTCTTTATACTGTTTTTGAGTCTCTTGCAACAGTTGCATCAGCTCTTTCTGCTTTTCTGCGTATTCAGGCTTGCCGAACACGTTGTTCATTTCGCGCGGGTCGGCTTTCAGGTCGTACATTTCCCATTCGTCGATGTCGTTGTAGAAATGAATCAGTTTGAAGTCCTGTGTACGGATGCCGTAATGACGTTTTACCGAATGCTCGGCAGGGTATTCATAATAGTGGTAATAGGCAGCCTTGCGCCAGTCGGCGGGTATCTTGCCTTCGTTCTCCAACACCGGTTTCAAGGAAGTACCCTGAATGTCCGACGGGATTTCCACACCGGCAAAGTCGAGGAAAGTGGGAGCGAAGTCCACATTCATGCAGATTGCATTGCTTGTGCTTCCCGCCTTGATAGCTTTGGGGTAGCGGATGATAAGCGGCATGCGCTGGCATTCCTCGTACATGAAGCGCTTGTCGAACCAGCCGTGTTCGCCGAGGAAGAAGCCCTGGTCGGAAGTGTAGACGATGATTGTATTGTCCAGCTCTCCGGTCTTTTCAAGATAGTTCAGAAGGCGGCCGATATTTTCGTCCACAGACAGTACGGTAGCCAGGTAGTCGCGCATGTATTGCTGGTATTTCCAACTGATTAACGCCTTACCTTTCAGGTCGCCCTTGCGGTATTCGGCAATGCGCTGCGCATATACGGAGTCCCATTTGTCCTGTACGGCGGCAGGCATGCGCTTGTACACGCTGTAAAGGCGGTTGGTGGTATCCTTCAGCATCTCTTCGCGGGTCAGCAGTTTCAAGTCCCAGTCGTTGGTCAGGGTATGTTCGATGGACATGTCCTGTTCGCGGGCTGCTCTGCCGCGTCCCTCGTAGTCGTCGAACAGGCTGGCAGGTTCCGGGAATGTGGTATTGTTAAAGATGCCCAAGTGGCGCGGAGCCGGCATCCAGTTGCGGTGAGGCGCTTTCTGATGATACATCATGCAGAACGGTTTGTTCTTGTCCCTGCTTTCGAGGAATTTGATGGCCTTGTCTGTGATGATGTCCGTGGCATAACCTTTCTCTACGATATGTTTGCCGTCTTCCCAGAAATCGGGGTCGTAATAATCGCCCTGTTCGTGCTGGCCGCTCAGGATGCTCCAGTGGTCGAAGCCCTGCGGTTCGCTGATAAGGTGCCATTTGCCGATCATGGCCGTCTGGTAGCCGGCTTGCTGGAGCAGTTTCGGGAATGTCTGCTGGTCGCCGTTGAAGGTGCTTGCATTATCCGTAAAGCCGTTTTCGTGGCTGAACTTACCGGTAAGGACGCAGGCGCGTGACGGGCCGGAAAGGGCATTGACCGCGTAGCAGTTGTCCATACGGATACCTTCGTTGGCTATACGATCCATGTTGGGAGTTTGCAGGAGATTGCCGCCATAGCAGGACATGGCTTGTGTGGTATGGTCGTCCGTCATCATGAAAATTATGTTCGGACGCTTGGGTTCTTCTTTTTGCTGGCCGGCACAGGAAGCGAGGCTTAATGTGGCTAACGGAAGAAGTACATTGGAAAGATTGTTTTTCATAACCGGGATGTATCGCTTTTCATTATGAAGAAAGGGACTGCTCAAAAACTAAAATTGCTATCGCTTTGCTTTTCATTTTTGGGCACTCCCTTTCGTCATGTTGCTTTTATATTATAATTTGTAATTTAAAGACTGTTTCTTGCCGTTTACTTTCACCTCTACTTCCAGTCCGTTTTCATTGAATGCCTTGTTTTTGAACTTGGCAGACAATTTGGGGGCGTCTGCGCTGTTCTTTATCGGACAGATAACGGTGATGTAACGTACTGCATCTTCGCTGTCTTTCTTCACATTGAAGGATACGTTCATGCGTTTGTAGCGTTTGCGGTAAGCGGTGGAGCACCAGCCCGGCTCTTTTTTCATCGTCATGCCTTCGGGGCCGAAGCATTGCAGCTTCATGTTGCTTCCTTCTTCAAACTGAGTGACGAAAGTCATGTCCTCGCGGCTGTTGGCGATTTCGCCTTTCGGCATCTGGTAGTGCAGGTTAATGGAGCCTTTCTGGCTTCCCACCATTTCGTCTACAATTACGAAGTAGCTGTTGTCTACGAAGAATACGGAACGGCGGTGTTTCAGGTTCTTGTAACTCGGATTCTCGGTAACCAATATCTGTACGTTGCCTTCCGGCTGCCACAGCTTGGTTACGGATTCGGTCTGGTCCAGATTCTTGTTGTTCAGCGTTACGGTGTTGTGTACGCAGGTCTGACGGTGCCAGTTGCGTTGTTCCATCACTTCGCCCTCGCCGGCATATACATACGAACCGGAATCGGGGAACAGGTTTTTGCCGTTGAACCAGAGTTCGAAAGTACCGTTATCCGGCTGGCAGTGCCAGAATGCTTTCGGGCCGGCCTTTACAACCATTTGCGTGGCATCCGTTCCCCAAGAGTTACGGAATACGAAGAAACCGGATTTCAGGAAACCTTTGGAGAGATATTCGGGCAGTGCGCCTTCTTTGCCGTCTGTTGCCAGATACTTGATGAACTGGTTCTTCGGGAACATCTTGCTCCAGTTGCGGTAGTTCTTCAGCATTTCTTTCTTATTGGTCAGCTTGGCATCGCTGAAACACGGGTTGGTGTAGTCGGGGAAAGAAACGTTGGCATAGAATACAATCATTTTCTCGATTGTATCCAGGTACTCCTGCGGGAACTCGTTGCGGAAACCGTTCAGGTCGGCAATGTTCAGTGCCTTGCAGAAAATGTTGATGGCAGCGAGGTGGTAGTGCGGGTCGAGCTCGAACTGTCCGCCGTCGTTATACACCTGTACGTTGATTTCACGGTTCATGATGTCGATGCCGCTCTTTCTCCAGGCAGCAGCCTCTTTGAATTCGGGGAAGAAAGCGCCGGCGTAAATCATACGCTGTGCCTCGAACAGCAGGTGATTGCCCTGTGCAGAGTAATTGCCCAATATATGGATGGCATGTTTGTGGTAGTTTACCAGGAACTCGGTCAGGAACTCCGGAGTGAAAGAGGGAGACGGGAGGAACAGTTGGAACTGTGAGGTCTGGTCTTGCAGACGGTTGCTCACTTCCAGCGGACGCCATGCGAAACGTGCGTTTTCCACATCACCTTTCAGTTGGTTGTCACCGGTCATTTCATACTCTTTCTTGTCGACCTTCACCAACGGATTTTTCTTGATCCAGTCGATGTACTGTTTAGTCCACTCTACGGCGTATTTCTCGTCGCCGCTTACACGATAGGCCTTGCCCATGGGAGTAAACCATTTGTGGCGGTGCAACTGCCAGCGCAGTTCGTTGTCCTTTACCGGCCAGTATCTCCAGTCGATGTCTTCACCGTAGTTGAATGACGGCTGGTAGCCTTTGTGGGCAAAGAATGTATGTTGCAGAGCCTCGTCGGCCATTTTCTGTTCGTCCTTGCCGATGGTAACCTTTTTCAGGTTTATGTCGGGAGTCTTCACGTTGGTACGTGCACGGTAGTAGTCGAGCAATGCTTTGGCTGCATCGGCATCTTTGCCTTCCTGGTGCAGGGCCTTTACTTTCTCCAGTCCGGGATAATCCAGATTGAGGAGCGAGAACACTTCGGTTTTCAATTCCTGGGCATTTGCTTTGCCAACGAAGCAGGCAAGTGCCAGCAGGACGATATATTTAAAAGTCTTATTCATAATGTTTGTTGGTTTACAGTCTGGTTATTAGAGGTTTTTGTAGCTGATACCTTTCAAGTCCATGAAGCGTTTCAGAGCTTCCAGGTAATAGTAATCCGCATAGTTCAACGGAGTGTCGATTTCCGAACCGTTAGGCAGCGAACCGGTAGAGTGCATCAGGATGAATCCCTGGTTTTCGCCGACCTTTGCCAGATAGGCGTCGCCCGACAGGCTCTTCAGGATTTTTTCTGCATAATCCAGGTATTTCTTTCCGTCGGGAACCATTGTGCTCAGCTCTATCAGGGCGGAAGCGGTTACGGAAGCGGCGGATGCGTCGCGCGGAGTCTCTTCGGTTACGGGAGCGTCGTAGTCCCAGTAAGGAATGGCATCGTCGGTCTTGACACGGTTCATAATCATGTCGGCCACTTTTACGGCGAAATTCAGGAAAGTAGTGTCTTGCGTCTCACGATAGCAGGCGGTATAGCCGTATACGGCCCATGCTTGTCCGCGTGCCCATGAAGAGTCGTCGTTCTTGCCCTGGAATGTCTGTTTCTTCTCTACCGTACCGTCGTTGTTGTAGCTTACTACGTGCCAGCAGGTATAGTCGGGGCGGAAGTGGTTGTTCATGGTAGTCATTGCGTGTTTTACGGCGATGTCTTTATAAGAGTTGTTGCCGGTTGCCTTGGCTACATTGAACAGCAAATCCAGGTTCATCATATTGTCGATGATAACGGGGAAGTTCCATGTTCCGAAGTCCCATGAACGGATAGCCGAGATGGAATCGTTGAAGCGTCCGCACAGGTTGTCGGCTGTTTCTTTCATTACGGCTGCAATGGTGTCGTTAGGAGCCAGACGCTCTGCGTTGCCGTAACTGCAATTTACCATGAAGCCCAGGTCGTGCGTACCGGTGTAGTAACGAACGGGGTTCAACAGGTTGGTATATTGGATGGCCCATGTTTTCAGTGTATCGTTGCCCGTCAGTTCGTAGGCATACCACAAAGAGCCCGGATAGAAACCGCTGGTCCAGTCATAAACGCTGCACAAACGGCGTTTTCCCAACTGGTCGGCTGTAGGCTGCGCACGGAGCGAGTCCTTGAAAGTAAGCGAGTCTCTTTCCAACTGGCGGCACAGGAAGTTCATGTCATAGCCTGTACGGATAGAACGCGGCAGCATATTAGTGGACGAAATTTCTTCTGCGGTTAATTGCAGTTGCGCAGAGGCTGCGTCCAAGCCTTTTTTAATCCAACTGTAGTCTTCTTTGGGTTGTGTTTGGCATGACACGAAAGTCAATGCACCCAAAGCCAAGAGAACAAGGTTCTTTTTCATGTTATTCGTTTTTAAAATAATTGATTTTAGTAGATTTTGTAACGAAAGCAAAGCTAACGGATTTTTTATGGTTCTTGTAGCAAGAATGTTGAAAAGGCAATTAATCCGCGTTCTTTGAATGTCACTTTTGTTGAAAAGAGTTTAGAAAATCTCCAATATGCCCGGGGAGGGGCATATTGGAGATGTATTTGGGGTGGTTGTTACCAACCTGGGTTTTGGTTGAACTGGGTACACAAGTCCATTTCGCGTTGCGGAATAGGCATCAGTTCGTGCTGACCTTTTTTCGTGTAGTCGTATACTACGTAGTTGGGAATGGGGTTTTTCACTTTGTCTATATCGCTGTTGTCCCACCATTCGTTTAAGGCTGTATGGGTCTTTTCAATTGTTTCGAAGTAAATGCCCCAACGTACGAGATCAAGACGGCGATGTCCTTCGAACGCCAGTTCGTAAGCACGTTCTTTTTGAATGGCTTCGCGGAATTGCGCTTGGTCCATACCTTGGGTCAACTTGTAACCATTGGCACCATTATAACCGCGTTTGCGTACTTTTTCGATAGCGGCATACGCGTCTGTTGTCGGACCACCTTTCCATTCGTTCAAAGCTTCTGCATATAGCAACAGTACATCGGCATATCGCAATACGTACCAGTTTACAGTGGATTTATCATTGTTGACGAACGGTACGCTTTCCATATACTTGTCAATGTCCCACTTGGCTGGTGTATAATTCTGCTTTTCTTTTGCAGATTTTTTTTCATTTAAATCCTTTTCTAAAGCTACATCTTCGGAATCTGTATATTTGCCAGCCAAATAAACATCACCGAGATACTGTATGCCTGCTTTGTCATCATTATGACCGTGCTTATAGTTGGCAATAGATAAGTCTAACCGCCTGTCGGGGCTTATGCGGTTATCTACATCAACTCCAACGGCCCTTCTCCAGTCAAGAACGAACGAGTGCACTACTTGTACGTTGGCAGCAGTACTTCCGCTTTTGCCGGCTTGAGTTGTAGTTTTTACCCCATTCCATTTGCCGATACGGCCTACAGGATCGCTATTTCCTGAATATGTAGGAGAGTAGAAAGATATTTCAATCAAACTTTCCGTTGGGTCCCAAATGCCATTACAAGTGTTTTTCCACAATTGTTCGTAGTCGTTCAGTAAATCGTGTTTACCTGATTCAACCAAGATACGTGCCGTCTTTGCAGCGGCTTCCCACTTGCTCTCGTCTCTTAAAGGGTATCCTGCCCAAGTAGCGTACACTTTAGCAAGTAAGCCGAGCGCTGCTCCTTTGGAGAAACGATAGTCATTACTGCTGCGGTAATGGTCGTCTGTTGCATACGGCAGTATGTCGCAAGCATACAGCAGATCGTCTTCGATAAACTTATAAACGTCCACGGGATCAGCTTGTACAAAAGTACTCGGGTGTTGGTTGGACATGGCTGTGCTTGTCATTAATGGAATATTGCCCCAGCGGCGTACCAGCTCGAAATAGTACAGCGCTCTTAAAGCTCTGGCTTCGGCAATATAAATAGTAGCCAATTTTTTGTCCGTTTCATTATACGATTCCATTTTGACAGAAATACGTTCCAGAAAATCATTGGCATTATAGATACCGGAGTAGAGTGCAGCCCATGTGCTTTGTACTTCTGCCTGTGAAGTAGGGTAAGCATTGGTAGGCAGTATGCGGAAGTTTTCGGTTGTACTTCCTTCCACCTGTGAAATGTCTGTTCCCATAGAGAAGTAGATGGACAAATGATAGCCGTACATTGCATCTTCTACAGTAGAACGATACACGCCAAGCAATACATCTTGTGCTTCTTTGGCATCATTCATGTATTTGTCTTTCTCTACTTCGGTACTACTCTCTTCTTCCAGCGAACATGAAGCGGGAAGAAGGCATAAAGCTAAAAATCCTATATAGTATATAAACTTTTTCATATGTATATTATTTTACGAATTAGAATTGAAGGTCAAGTCCTACTGTGAATACTCGGCTCTTAGGATAAGCACCCCAGTCAAGACCCGGCATCATCGGATTATTCAGACTGTTAACTTCCGGATCATAGCCGCTGTAGTTATTCAGACAGAACAAGTTTTGGCCGGTAACGTATACACGGAGTCTGGAAGCATGGAATTTGTTAGTCCATTTCTTCGGTAGGGTATATCCCAGTGTCAGGTTTTTCAGGCGAAGGAAAGAACCGTCTTCTACGAAGCGTGAGTATACGTCATTTGTAATATATCCTTTAGTAGAGGGTACGGAGTTAGACGCATTGGTCGGAGTCCAACGGTCTGCTACTTCGGCAAGCATGTTACGGCGTCCGCTTCTGGTTTGTGTAGCGTATAGACGGGTAGCATTGTAGATGTCGTTACCGTAATTGAACTGGAACATAAAACTTAAATCGAAGCCTTTATATTCGAAAGTATTGGTGATACCGCCAAACCATTTCGGCATAGCATTACCTATTACGGTACGGTCTTTGGTAGTGATGTCACCGTCACCGTCTTGGTCTTTATACTTCACGGCTCCGGGACGTGCGCCATTCGGTTCGCCTTTTACTCCTGTGCTGTAACGGGAGTTTTGAGTAACGCCCGGTTTCAATACCAGTTTACCGTCTGTATCAGTATAGAAATCATCGTATTGGTATACACCATCAAATTCGTATCCGTAAATCAAACCTAATGATTCGCCTACTTTGGCAATGTAGTCGTATCCGGTGAAGTTGCTGTCAAAACCAGAGCGTGCATACATATGACTTGCACCGTCTGCCAGCGCTTTCAGTTCGTTGCGGATGAATGAAATATTGAAATTGGTATTCCATGTGAAGTCTTTAGTCTGTATGTTGGTAGAGGTTATACTCAATTCAATACCTCTGTTCTGTATTTTACCGATATTTTGCCATTGTGAAGTAAAACCTGTGGCTTGTGCCAACGATTGTGCAAGTAACAAGTCTTTTGTATTCTTGATAAAGAAGTCTGCGGTGACGTTCAAACGGTTATCTAAAAAACCTAAATCTACACCTAAATTGACAGAGCTTGAACCTTCCCATTTCAAGTTGGAGTTCTTGAGTTGTTTGGGCGTCAATACAGTAACAGTGTTATTACCTATACCATACTTTATATTTGAATACATATCCAAAGAGAGGTAGTTGCTGATACGGTCGTTACCCACGATACCCCAACCGAAACGAACTTTGAAGTTGGATATCCATTTCAGGTCTTTCATGAAAGCTTCCTCAGATACACGCCATGCAGCGGAGAATGAGGGGAAGAAACCCCATTTGTTTTTTTGGGAGAATACGGTAGAGCCATCGGTACGTACTGTAGCTGTCAACAAATAACGGTTGTCATAGTTATAGTTGGCACGGGCAAAGAAGGAGAGCAATGTCTTATCATAGTAATCGGTATTTACCTTACTCGGAGTAGCTCCCAATCCTAAATTGTTGTTGCCCAAATTATCAAACGGGAAGTCCATAGCTTCACCCAGCAAATATTCGGAACTTCTGAAAGAAACTTCGTGTGCCAGCATCACATCATAGTTATGCTTCTTCACTTTATCTTTCCACGTCAAAGTATTAGTATTTGTCCAGCGTACATCGCGTCCCATTTGTGTACGTCCATAGGGCTTCTCACCATTACGATACGCTTCTTTTGAGCCGTCTCTATAGAAAATATCCGTACGGTTATTGGTTGTATTGTAAGAACCGCTGGTTTTGAATGTTAATCCTTTGATAATTTGCCAGTTTACAGATGCATTTGCCGACCACATTTCAGCACGTTTTTCATTGGTTACGGATTCAGCTTGTTTTACAGGGTTTACTTGTGCCAAACTTTCACCGGAACTCAACATTTCGGGGTCAATGGCAGATTCCAAAAGTTCCTCATTCGTCATTTTCAAACCACCGGTAGGGCGTGCACTTAATATCTGTGCCAGCATATTGAAACGTCCGGAGTCACCGGATGTACCTACACCTTTACGATTGGTCATGGCGTAGTTAACAGTCAGATTGAAAGAAACTTTCTTGTTGATTTTCTGATCCAAACGGAATTTGGCAGTGGTTTTGTCGAAGCCACTGTTCTTGAAGATACCGTTTTCTACATAGCGTGAGAGCGAACCGTTGTATTTGGTATTGTCCGTACCACCCATAATAGTTACATTATGGTCTTGAGACCATGTAGGATTGAATGTTTCTCCTTGCCAGTCTACTCCAGCAACACCGATATAATCGTCAAGTGTTTGATACTTGTAAGGAACTCCTTCTGTTTCTTCTCCTTCTTTGTAGTAAGTGTCTTTGTATTTGGGGTCGATATCACCTTGAAGTCGTGCAAATTCATATGGAGAGAGCAAATCCAAAGTCTTTGAAATCTTACGGTAGGTT
Source organism: Bacteroides stercoris (assembly GCA_958432865.1). Classification (GTDB taxonomy): domain Bacteria; phylum Bacteroidota; class Bacteroidia; order Bacteroidales; family Bacteroidaceae; genus Bacteroides; species Bacteroides stercoris_A. The sequence continues at coordinate 80,760 of CAUAWO010000006.1, read as the reverse complement.
GCCGAACCATTGTAAGTAACGGTTGTCTTGCCTACTTTAGCCGATTTGGTGGTAATCAGTACAACGCCATTGGCTGCACGTGCACCGTAGATAGCGGAAGAAGAAGCGTCTTTCAACACTTCGATAGATTCGATGTCCGAATTGGAGAGGTAGTCGATATCTGATACTTCAAAACCGTCTACGATGTAGAGCGGAGATGCGTCTCCTGTCAATGTTCCCACACCGCGGATGCTGATATTGAAACCTGCGCCCGGAGTACCGTCGGTAGAGGTGATTTGTACACCGGCAATTTGACCGCCCAATGCTCCGGCTACGGAACTGGTCTGGTATCCTTCGATATCTTTGGCTGCAACGGAAGCTACGGAACCAGTCAAGTCACTTTTCTTCATAGTACCGTAACCTACAACTACTACTTCGTCCAGTGTTTTACTGTCGGGAGTCAGTTGGATAGTTACTTGGGTTTTACCTTGCAGGCGTACTTCTTGTGTCAGATAACCAATGTAACTTATCACCAATGTTGCATTTTTCTTGGCTTTGAGAGTGAAATTACCGTCCAAATCAGCGGCTGCACCGGTCGTTTCACCTTTTACCTGTACTGTGGCGCCAATTAAAGGCTCTTTATTTTCGTCAAGGATAGTTCCTTTCACTGTTACACCTTGCGCAAAGGTGATAATAGATACAAGGAGAGCTAAGAGGGTGATGTACCCTCTTTTGCTCAGTGTATGATATGTTGGTTTATACATAATTGTATTTATTGTTTTGTTAGATAATTAGTTGCCTTCGTAGGTTTCGTCGAACCAGAGGAATAATGAGTAACCTTTCCCATCTGCTGGTGTAACAGGTGTTCCATCTGGATATTTAGAATTATGAATTCTATTGGCATTTCCGTCAAAAACGTAGTGAATATGTCCGATAACTACTCCATTAGGATATAAGCCATCTTTACCTTTCCATTTTTCCGGATTAATGACTATCTGGTGTGTGGTAGCGTCTATATATCCAGCTTTTGCCGTTAAATTTCCTGGTCCTGGATAGTCTTCTTTTTGGGTATCATAATAACATAGTGGAACACGGGTTCCCATATCACTTGGTTTTGAGAAACCGCAATTATTCCATACTTGAAAGAGCATCTCTGCGTCAGTAGAAGTATTTGCTTTTAAATCACCACTAGCATGGTTTTGGTTATTGTCAAAATTCCAATAAGAGAAATTGGTGCGATAATCAATGGCGATATTCGGTGCTGATACTTCTTTATTGAATTTATGATTTTTCCATTCGTAAACTTTAGAAGTTGTAGAACTACATTGACCTGTATGCGGATTGATTCGCACAACAAAAGGTGTAAATAATAAAGTACCTGTAGATACATTTTCAGGGGAGTTAAAGAACACAGGAATATTCTTTTTTACAGCAGGAGCCTCGTTGTTGCTGGAGGTGACTTCTATTAATAAAATAGCAGCAGCTGCAGAATTTGATCCCCCGAGTGAGCTGCTATTACCATTATTGGTAGAGATAGTTCCATTTTCTAATATACTACCAACATTTAACTGTGGGAAATTATTGTTGTTGGGGAACTTACCGATGAGTTTGTAGCTAGCGGTTGAACCGGCTGGTATGTCACTGTCTAATACTTCAATATTTTCCACTTTATTACCATTTACTCCCCAGTTTCTATTGATAAATCTGAACTGATTTCTATAGGCGATATTCGTTTCTTTTTTAGGAAAATAATCATCTTCTGCTCCGATTATTATCTCATGTTCAATGTTTGTCCCCCAGCTGACATATGTGAAGTCATTAGGGTTTTCCACAACAGTTACAGAAAGTGCTTTGACTACCCCTTCTTCATTTTTCTTATTTGTTACTTTTACTTTAATCTCATGAGTCATAGCACTTAATGTGTGATTATTTGCAATAGATATAGCGCCATTGGCTGAATTTATTGAAATAATATTTTGTGCTATCTGAGCTTTAATTTCCTCACTATTGCTTTCGTCAAATTGGAATGTTGGAGCTCCTCCTACAAAACCTTCATCAGGCTTTTGGCTTTCCAAACTTCCGCCTAATTGATAGAGTTTATTTACTGGTGTATAGTTAAAAGTTTCGGGTTGAATAGGCTCAATGAAAGCTACAACCTTTACTGAATATATGCCTTCAAAGTCATTACTGCCGTAAGCATTACTTGCTGTGATGGTGAATACATAAGGCGTTTCGCTGATTTCCAAAGAATTACCCTCTGGAACACTAATTTGTCCTGTTGCTTCATTGATAGTAAAAGCTGTTGTTTCTGGAGTTACGGATTTTATGGCAAATTTTAGTTCTTCTTTTGCCCCTGCAATAGTAGGTATTACTGATTTATTTTCAGTACCGGTTTCAAAAAGATCAGGTAAAGCTTCAGTTTCTATATAAAATAAATCGCGTGGTTTAGAAACAACTTTAAAGGTTACAGCATTGTTATACATGTGTTCACCAGCCTTAGTGGTAAGTTTTAAGTTTAATGTATAACTTTCTCCTGCAACTAATTTATCTTTTTCACTTTCGCGAATAATAATCTTTCCTTTAGTGTTGGGATCGAAAGTAAAGTAGGACAGATATGGCTTTGTTTCGTCTTGTGCAATGGCATATCCTGTGATACTGACATGTTTGTCAGCTTCTGTACTTACTTGTGCACTGGCTTCTGCCCAGTTTTCTTCATCTTGGTTCACCAATACTTCTGCCGGTTCTACAGTTACTCCTTCGGGTACAGCCAGCAACATGTTTACCTGAACAGCATCTTTAAAATCAAAGAACTTGCCGTTAGAATAGCAGCCTACACTGATACTATACATTCCTGATGTCATACCATCAGTATTCTGAATTGTAATTTCACCTGTTTCTGCATTTATCACAAAGTTATCGTTGTTGCTGAAAGTTTCTTCATCAAGCGTGACCTTTGTGATTGTAAAATCATAAGGTGCACTACCTTTATAAGTAGGCGCCTGTAATGTATAGGACATACCGGGACCTATATCCGTTACTCCTAAGTAATGGAGAATAAATCCTGTAGAGTCTGTGGTCTCTGTTTTATCGCAAGAGACACAAAACACAGTTAATGCAGCTACTATAAAGAAACGTAGCATGCTGAATGTGCTTAGCAATTTAGATTTCATATTCTGAAAATTATTGATTTGTTATAAAGTGTATGATAAAGTCTTGGTTTCTCCTGCTACTGTTACGTTCACGGAAATACTGTTATTGGTGCATTCACCGAATGTTACTGAAATTTCTTTCTCCTCTGTATATTTTTCTATAGGAAGAATAACGGTGGCAAATCGGGCTGTTTTATTATCCGCTTTATTCATATCTATAGAGTAAGCAATGCGTTCTTTATAACCATCATTTGCAGAACTTGAGAATGAAAAACGTCCCTCTTTTTCCTGGCAGGTTATAGAATTATTATCTTCGGCAAATGTACGGATGACAATATTGTTGTTATCAGCGAAAGAAGTATGTGCTCCTTTTTGTTCGGCATCTAAAACTACATTATCTTTATTCTCGCATAAATTGAAGTTCAAATGTAGATCCCCTGTTGCTTCACCGATACCTTCGTCTACTAATACGAAGTATGATTTATCCACGTAGAATACAGTACGACGATGCTTTAAGTTGTCGTAACCTTGATTTTCGAATACCAATACATCCGCATCTGCTTTTAAAAGTTTGCCTGCTGCGTATTTGAAATCCGAGGCATATCTGTTTCCTTCAGTAACTTTTCCTAGAGTCAGCGTGTTATGGTTTTCACTGTTGCGGAACCATAAACGTGCTTTTCCTGAATCGGTATTAGTGTTGTATTCGTAACTATATACACCGGAGTCAGGGAAGAAATTACGCTTGTTGATGTATAATTCAAATGTTCCGTTATCGGGTTGGTTGTGGCTCCACCGTTCCAAGTCGGTAGATATATCATTGCTCTTGTTGTTACTGAAAATCATCACAGTAGATGAAGGCTCCCAACCGTTGCGCATCACATAATAACCGGCGTCTCCAAATACTTTTATGTCGTTTCCGGGTGTTTTTCCCTGGGCATTTCCACCGTTGACGGCTGTTGCCATATACTTAAACTCTTCACTATCTGGAAATAGTTCAGTGTACTTTATGAAGTTTTTGGATATTGTGGAACGACTCCAGTTTGATTTCCAAGAATCATTAAAACCGGGTACAATATAATCGGAACCTTTTTCAAAATAATTGGGATAGGTGAAATGGATTAAGACTTCTGCTGCGCTACGGAGATATTCATTGAATTCAGGGTCTAACTTGCTTGTCAGTTTATTAGCCTGAATCAATCTGATTGTTTCGTAGAAATCAGCTACAGCGGAAATATGGTAATGAAGTGACATTTCTTTATGCCAGCCATCAGCCATGAATTGATTCTTTACTTCTGCATTTGCGATGCTGCATCCTTTATCCAACCAAGTTTGAGCATTCTTCAATTCCGGCATCAGCACACCGGCAGCAATCAATGCTTGTCCTTGTGTAACTAAAATGTTACCGCTTTCTGCATAAGGGTATTTTACAAGAAAATCTGCCTGTTCGGCAAATGAAGTCAAGAATGTAGTGAGCCATTCGGGCGTAAAATTGTCGGAGTGTTTGAAGTATTCCAACAGTTGTACCTGATCGATAAGACGGGTTGCTACTTGGAGTTGCCACCATGAAGTGGTATTAGGCCCTTCTGCCGGTTGTGGATTTTGAGTAATCCAATCGCTGTAGACCTCTATCCAGGATTTGATATATTTTTCATCACCACTTACACGATAAACTTTGGCTTGTGGGATGAACCATTGATGACGATGTAATTGCTTCAGATATTCTTCACCAACACTCGCATTTTTGTTCCAATCAATACTGCCGGCTTTACCCAAAGAGTAGGGCTTTTTATCGCTGCCTTCATAGAAGCCTTTAACAAAAAAGCGATATTCTAATGCGAAGTCTGCGATATTTTGGTCACCATCATTGAAGTTGTTACTTGCATTTCCTTTGTTGAGAGTGATGTTGACTAATGACAACGCCGGGTTTTCTGCATTGGCTCTCATGCGGTAATACTCCAAGAGTGCACTTGCCGCAAGATAGTCCTCACCAGCTTCATGATATTGCTTTACTTTTTCCAAGCCGGGATAGTCGAGGTTGAGTTGGTCAAAAACAGCAGTGTTCAATACTGCGTTTTCTTTGTTCTCAGGAGTCAGTTCCGGACTGATGTTTCCGCCTGTTACGAATTCTTCTTCATCGTCAACACATCCGGAAAGTGCAAACATTGCGAACAAACAGATAAAGAGAGTGTTCTTCATACTTAAGTTGTTTTTTATTAGTAAAAGTTTCAATTTTCCTTGCCGCAAATATATTACATTGATTTCTAAGAGCTAATCTGTCTTGTTTATGCTTTCTTTGAAATCTGAATTTTATTATTAAATTTGTTGAATGAAATATCGTATTTGTTTAAAAAGCCTGCATGGGGTATTCTGAGAGGGGTGTTCGGATGAATAGGAACTATCCTTTCTTATGTGCATTCTATCAGTATCTTATCAGAAAAAATGTTAGCCTGTACCTCCTTCACCCTTCACAACTCTTTATTCATGCGGGATAGCGGGTGAAGCCCGGTTGTAGAGCTTCATTGGCAATGCTACACAATTGCATATAAAACTCCACACCTTACCACCCGAAAGTGCAGGCATTTGCTTGGCAAACCTTAGGGATTTTATCTGTTATAGCGCGGCATTTCACTCGCAAAGACGCGGTGTTTCGGACGCTAACATGCGGTGTTTTGAAAAGCAAAATTGCCTTGCGGGATAAGGCCTATCCTTTTACTTTTTTAATGTACTCCGTCGGCAAACAGCCTATATACTTCTTAAAGCAAGTTGCAAAATAAGAAGATGAATTAAATCCCACCATGCTGCTGACTTCGGTTACCGTATAACGTCCGCTTTTCAGCAGTTCGGTAGCCCTTTTGAACCGTACTTTACGGATAAAGTCGATGGCTGACTCTCCGGTGATTGCTTTCAGTTTCAAATGCAGGTTGGAGCGGCTCATATTCATCTTTTGCGCAAATTCATCGGTAGAGAACTCAAAATTATCAATGTTTTCTTCTACGATGCTTACGGCGCGTTTCAGCAACTCTTCATCCATGGCATTGAAAGTAATCTTTTCCGGTTCCACTTCCAAGGATTTGGCGTACTTTTCGAGCATGTGGCGGCGGGTACGCATCATGTTCTGTATCTTGGAAGTGAGGACGGCGATGGAGAAAGGCTTGGAGATATAATCATCCGCACCTACTTGCAGGCCTTCCAACTGGTCTTTTATGTCGGTTTTGGCAGACAGGATGATAACCGGAATGTGGCAGGTACGAATATTCTGTTTGATATTCTTACATAGTTTGATGCCGTCCATTACAGGCATCATGACATCGGTGATAATAATGTCCGCCTCATGGTTCTTCAGTTTTTCCAAGGCTTCTTCACCGTTTCCGGCCTCCAGTATGTTGAACAATGCAGCCAAACCGCTGCTGAGATAATGGCGAATCTCCTGATTATCTTCCACAATAAGGATGGTTCCGCGTTTCTTGTCGCCCGTCTCTATGGCTTCATTCTCCATTTTCTCCGTATCGATGAAATACATTTCTTTGGAGTTGGTGGAGTACACCTGCTCTTCTTCCTTGGAAGTGTTGGAGCCTGCCAGCTCGGTGGCCTTATAAACGGCCAGGTCTTGCGGCAGATAGACGGAGAATGTACTTCCCTTGCCCTCTTCGCTCTCCAGTTCGATGCGTCCGTGGTGCAAATCGACCAGACGCTGTACCAGTGACAGTCCGATGCCGCTTCCTATATGCTGGCTTTCTATCTGATAGAAGCGTTCGAACACTTTACCCTGCTTATTGATAGGAATGCCGGCACCGGTGTCGCTCACTTGCAGTATCAGCCAGTTGTTTTCCTCTTTCAGGGTAACGGTGATACTCTTTCCGTTGTCCGTATATTTGAAAGCATTGGACAAAAGATTGTTGACAATCAGTTCCAGATAGTTAGGGTCGAAAAGTTCCTCTTTTTCTTCCAAATCGGAGTGGAAAGCGTAGTGTATCTCTTTGTGGCGTGCCAGCTTGTCATAATACAGGAAGTTCTCGCGTATCAGGCGATAGGCATTGCCTTTCTTTATTTTCAGCTCGAAAACTCCGAGTTCCGCCCGGCGGTAGTCCATAAGCTGGTTGACAAGATGCAGCAGGCGGTTGGCATTCCGCTGGATGTATTCCAGTTGGTTGCGGGTCCAGCGGTCGTTGATTTTACTGATGACCTCTTGAAGCGGTGCCAGGATTAAGGTAAGCGGTGTACGGAGTTCATGCGAAATGTTGATGAAGAAGCGCATCTTCATCTGGTTGATTTCTTCGCGGTGTTCCTTGTCGCGGCGTTCGATTTCAAGCTCTGCTTCCATTTTCTTGCGCATCCAGAAGAAGCGGAATACGAATGTGACAAAGCCGGCAAAAGTGGCAAGGAACAGTATGACAGCCCACCAGGTCTTGTACCACACGGGCAGAATAACGATTTCCAGTACGGTAGGCGTGGTGTTCCATTTGCCGTCGTTATTGGCAGCTTTCACCATGAAGTGATAAGTACCTTGCGGCAGGTTGGAGTAGGACACCGGATGCCTGTCCGTGAGGTAGTACCACTCTTTATCGTAACCGTCTAATTTGTAGGCGAATGTATTATGCTGTCCGGAGATGTAGTTCGATACGACAAACTCCAGGGAGAATGCTGTCTGCCAGGATTTCAACGTGATGCTTTCCGTGTCGCTGATGTTCTTGCTCAGAATGCCGGTTTCATCGTCGGGACGGACGGTCTTGTTGAAAAGCTGTAGCTTGGTGATTACTACCGGCGGGGTATAGGGATTGTCCTGCAACAGTTCCGGACGGAATGTGGTAAGGCCGTTTATGCCTCCGAAGTACATCTCGCCATCGGAAGTGCGGTAGCAGGAAGAGGTGTTGAACTGATTGCTCTGCAATCCGTCCGCTTCGGTGAAGTTGCGGAATTTCTCCGTTTCCGGATTGAAGCATGAGATACCCCGGTTGGTACTCATCCACAGGCGGCCGTAAGAGTCTTCGAGAATGCCGTAAACCACGTTGTTGGGCAGTCCGTCGGCTTTGGTATACCGTTTAATCTGCTTGGCTTTCTCATCGAAACAATAGAATCCTTCGCGTGTACCTATCCAGACCAAACCGTTGTTTGCCTCGTAGATGTAATTGGTGAATGCTTTCGTAGCGGTGGATTCGGGTAAAATGTCCGCTTTCTGTATGGAGGTTCCATGCTGGTTGAATACGGACACTCCTTCCTCACCGCCTATCCAGAGACGCTTTTTGGAATCCCGGAACAGGGTAGTAATCTTCTGGACGTTGATTGGCGTTCCGTCATTTTCCTGAGTGATGGTGGTAAAACTCCGTTTTTCCGGGTTGAAGTGTACCAGAGCGCTTAATGTTCCTAAAAGGAAATTGTTCTCTCCGTCGAGAAGGATGGCATATACGTTCTCATTGATTAACGGGCTGTTGAGCTGGTTGAAGTTTTCCATGCGTCCGCTGTTGCGATGCAGGATGCTCAGGCCGCCGGCATGTGCGCCGATGTATACCAGTCCTCTCGGTTCGTCCACGTATACGGATTTGATGTTGTTGGAGCCTAAGCCGTCTTCGCGCTGGCTTTCCTGCAATGCGTAGTGGATGAACTTCTGAGTGCCGGGGATGTAGAGGTTCAAGCCGCCGTCGTTGGTTCCTATCCAAAGGTTCTTCTGCTTGTCCTCAACGATACAGCTTGCAACATTGTCGCTCAGCGAGTTCTTGAACGGGATGTGCTCTATGTTCTTGAAGCGGTTGCGGATGGGGTGGTAATAGTTCAGTCCGCCGAAATACGTTCCCAGCCACATGCCGCCTTGCGAGTCCATGAAGATACTGCGTACGGAGCGTTGCGACAGGCTGCCGCTTTCTACGGGATTGCTGCTGTAGGACATGAACGAGTCGTTGCCTTCATGGTAGATGTTGAGGTCGTTGAAAGTTCCTATCCACAAGCGGTTTTGTGAATCCAGTGCCAGTGAGCGGATATAGTTGGAGCTGATGGATTGCGGGTCGGAAGGGGAATGCCTGTATGTTTTGACTTCCCGGGTCTTGGGGTTGACAAGGAGAAGGCCGGAACCTTCCGTGGCTACCCATATACGGGTAGGAGATTGCTGCAGGATGCTTTGGATTTGCTTGCTGCCTGGAATGTAAGCGAGTTTTTCGAGTGTATTCTTCGGAATGGAATAGCAGTACAGACCGTCCGACGGTGTGCCTATATAGATTTGGTCGTCATGCCTGTATAGGGCGGATGCAACCATTTTGTGCATTGCCGTGCCGAATATGTCGTCTACAAAACGGGATGCGGGGATGTCGAACATAGTCAGCCCTTCGAGCGTGCTGATAAGCAGCCGCTCCGGCGAAAGTTCCACAATGCCGTTGACTTGCAGGTGCTTGCCGTTCTTTTCGAGGAAGAAGTTCTGGAACTTGTCTTTTTCCTCGTCATAATACGACAGACCGTCGCGGGTGCCGATCCATACACGCCCCTTGCTGTCGGTCATAACAATGCGGGAGATGTCGTTGGCGATGCTGTTGGGGTCGTTTTCATCGTGCTGATATACGGTAAATGTGTATCCGTCGTACTTGTTGACGCCGTCGTAGGTGGCGAACCACATATTGCCGAGCTTGTCCTGCGCTATGGAGAAGACCGTGCTTTGTGACAGACCGTCGTTAATGGATATATAAGAAAAGTTTATCTGTCCCCAAGCTTCCGGATAAGCGTTAGAGACTCCCGTTATACATAAAATAAACAGGATGGTTGTTATCTTTTTCAGGATACTCATTATTGAACCGTAAAATTTATGATGGACCAAAGATACTAATATCTTTCAGAATTTCTATATCTTGTGGAGTATTTGCACAAATATAGGGTTTTCCGAAACAAATAGGGGATAGGTGTGAGGCGCAGCTTTCGTACTTTTGCCGCATCGTTTTTAAGTTTAATATCAAATAAGGATGAAGAAAAACATTTTTGCTATCTGCATGGTGACGGCAGCGGGGTGCATGGCAACGCTGACCGCACAAACCAAAGGCGCTGAAACGTTGGTTCCCCTGACCGAACGGGTGAATGTTCAGGCAGACTCTGCACGTATCGACCAGATTATAGACGGTCGCTGGGTGGCTGTCGGTGCAAAGAAGAAACACGCGATTCAGCGGGATTTCACATGTCTGTTCAACGGCAAGCCTTCTTACCGTTTCGAACTGCGTCGGGAGGACAACACATTGGAGGGATACGGCAAGGGAGAAACCAAAGGCCGTGCCGAGCTTTCTTATTGTTATGCCACTTCGGCGGATTTTAACGGACTGCCGGCGGATGCTTACCGGAAAGCGCAAATTACGAAAACCGTATATCATCACGGAAAAGGCATCTGTCCGCAAGGGGCTTCGCGCGATTATGAGTTTTCCGTATATATTCCGTCTGATTTGGACAGCAATGTGTCCACCATTTTTGCCCAATGGCACGGCATGCCCGACCGCACGCTTGTGCAGACTCCTGAGGGTGAAGTGAAGAAGCTGACCGTTGACGAGTTCATAGAGCTGGATAAGACTACTATCTTCAAGAAGAATACCGGATATGAAAAGGTGGCAAAGTTGGATAAGCTGGGAAATCCGGTGAAAGATAAAAAGGGAAACCCTGTTTATAAGGCAGGGAAGAAGAACGGCTGGCTGGTAGAGCAGGGCGGTTATCCGCCGCTGGCTTTCGGATTTTCCGGCGGTTGGTTCTACATCAAGGCCAATTCGGACCGCCGCTGGCTGACCGACAAAGACGACCGTTGCAATGCCAATCCGGAAAAGACTCCGATAATGAAGCCCGTTACTTCCGAATACAAGGCTTCTACGATAGCCTATAAAATGCCTTTTGCCGACTTCCCCAAAGATTGCTGGGTGACTTTCCGCATTCATATCGACTGGACCACCTACGGCAAGGAAGCCGAAACCATTGTGAAACCGGGTAAGCTGGATGTGCAGATGGAGTATGCCGACAAAAAGAAAACCGTTAAAGAGCATATCGTGAATAACGAAGAAATCCTGATAGGACGCAACGACGACGACGGCTACTACTTCAAGTTCGGCATCTATCGCGTAGGCAACAGCACAGTGCCGGTATGCTATAGGTTAGCGGTTAGGGATTAGTGATAACACTAATCCCTAACTTCTCTTTCTCTGGTAGACGAGGCAGGTGGTGAGGAAGTAAATTCCGGTTTGTATCCATAGGGCCTGATACTCGAAGGCTACTTCGTTGAGGGTGGCTCCCATGCTGTTGATACGTACATAGCCGTTGATTCCGAAAGTGGAAGGGAAGATATAGGAAAAATACCTCCAGAATTCGGGCATTGCGGCGCCCGGCCAGGAGATGCCGGAGAGGAATAACAGCGGTACGGAAGTGAACACAAACAATAACATACAGGTTTCCCGGTTGCGTATGGCAATGGATGCTGTCATTGCAAAGAAGATGCAGGCTGTCAGGTAGGGCAGGGCAAACAGAGCCAGCACACTGGGAATTGCTATCTGGTTGAGGCTGAAAAGGCGCGGTACTACACATAGTATGTACACGGCTACCAGCGAGTAGACCATAAAATAACTCAATCCTTTTCCCATGACGATACGGAATGTTCCGTTGTAATGAGGGTCGTCAGGAATCAATTCTTTGAACCGGTTTTGCTCGCGGGCTGTTCCGGCTGCCAGACCGATACCCAACAGCAATGTCTGCTGTATAATCAGTATGAGTACGGCAGGTATCAGGAAGGCGGCAAACCCGTTGGTGGGGTTGAAGATGGCTATGTCCTCATACTCGATGGGGTAGGCTGTTATTTCATCCTGGCGGGCGGTAGTATTGCCGGCACGTTCCATTTTAATATCCGCATTCATGGCGAGCGACACGTTGGTGTTGGCAGTGAGCAATGCCTTGTAATAGAGCAGTCCGCTCATGTCGCAGAAGATGCTGACTTGCGTCTGCTTGCCCCGGACTATGTCATCGCTGAAGCCGGAGGGTATGTAGATGATGCCGTATGCCTTGCGCTCTTTCAGCATGAGTCTGGCTTCTTCCATATCGGCGCAATGCGCCACGATGCTTGTTTCGGGACTGGCATCCACTTTCCTCAGATATTCCCGGCTCAGGGAACTGCGCGAGTTGTCCACCACCACGGCAGGCACTTCACGGACTGTTTCGTTGGTATAGATGAACGAGTATATCAAAGGATATGTCAACGGAACGAGTACAAAGAATATCAGCACACCCTGGTCGCGAAAGAGGTTGCGTAATTCCTGCTTCCATACATAGAACAGGTCGTATATGCCTTGTACTACTTTCTGTTTGAAGGTAATCTGTTTCATCAGGGTAGGTATTTATAGTGTATCAATGCTTCTTTCAGCCTGCGGGCCACAAGGAAAGGAAGCATCATGAAAACAAGCAGTGCCACATAGTTCATCCACGAGTAAATCATGGGATAGCCGTTCAGGGCCTGGTCTGCGTAGATAAGGAAGTAATGGCGCAGGGGAAACAGGTTTGCCAGGCCTTGCAGTACGGGATGCATCGCCATGGCGGGAAATGACAGTCCGCACATGGAGAACGACAGTACGCCCCATAGGGAAGCAAAGCTGAGCCCCAGACGCAGGGTGGGCAGAGTACCTATCATCAGTATGCCCATGCCTTGCGATGCCAGCACCAGGCAGAGCGTGGCGAGCAGCATCGGCAGTATTCCGCTGTTGCAGGGGAAATGCAGGAAACCGTACAGGTATGTGTTGTATAAGATTCCCATAAGGAAGAATACGGCTGTATGCGGCAGCAGCTTTCCGGCAAGGGATATCCAGATGGAACCGTTGCCCGTGCGCAACCATTCGCGGGCGGTACGGTCCTTGATTTCCACCCCGATGGAGTAGACGGTTATCATAAAGATAAGCAGCATCAGTACGCCCGGAGCAAAAGTGTTGCACAGGTATACGGAGTAATTCAGCCACGGATTGTTCAGCGGATGGGTGTCGATGACAATCGGTTGCAGGAATGCCATTGCCTGCTCTTCCGTTGCGCCTTTGGCGTATAGTGCGGTGCGTGCGGCGGCTCCCGATGCCAGTTCGCTCATCATCTTCATGTCTTTAAAGAGCAGTGAACCGGCTATGAGCAACGTATTGTTGGTGTAGAAGGATACTTTAGGCTGCCGTTGTGCCTGTGCTTTGGCGGCTGTTCCTTCGGGGATGTAGTAGAAGCCGTAAATTTCTCCTTTCTGCATGGCGATGCGTGCATCGGAAATATCGGGATAGCGGGCTACGACGGCGGTTTGCTCAAAAGCATCCAGGTTGCGCACCAATTGGCGTGAAGTGGCGGTCATGTCCCGGTCCACCACGCCGACGGGCATGTCGGTAGGTAAGCCGGAATCCATTAGCGTTGTGAAGAATATATAGCAGAACAGAGGTGCTATGACCATGCAGAACAGGTATAGCGGGCGCGAAACGAGCCGTCGCAACTCGCGTTTCATCACATTCAGCAGGGCTGTGTATTTGTTGTTCTTCTTCTCCATTATCACTCTGTCACCTTATTGTTTTACAACCTTATGCAATCTTGTCACTTATTCAATATCACGCTCATACCCGGACGCAGGCCTTCTGTTTTCTCCAGTGGAGATGCCTTGACTTCAAATGTCTTTAAGTCGAACTGTCCGGTTGTTTTGGTAGCTTTCCAGGCGGCGTATGTGCCGAGGTCTTTCAGGTAGTATACTTTCAGACGGATGTTCCTGTCGAGGGCGGGGATGAAAGCTTCAAATTCGGTTCCCATGCCCAGTCCCTGCAATAAATCCTCGCGCACGTTGAAAGTGACCCACATATCGTCCATAACGGCAATGTTCATGATGGGGGCGCCTGTGCCTACCAGTTCGCCTGTTTTGGGGAATATTTCGGAAACCTCTCCGGCTGTCTGCGCTATCAAGCAGGTTTCCCTGATGTATGATTCCACTTCGGCAACAGCGCCTTTCGCACGCTCTACCAGGGCGGCTGCGGCAGCCTTGTCCTCGCGTTCCGCGCCGTTCTTCGCCATAGTGTACTGGGCTTGTGCGGCTTTTTCAGTGGCTTGTGCGGCATCGCGCTGGGCGGTAACTTCGTCCAGCTTCTGGGCGGACATCACTCCCTGGTCGTGCAGGTTCTTTACGCGTTTGTACGATTTTTCGGCAATGGCAAGTCCTGCCCGGGCTTTTTGCCATATTTCGTAGGCTGCCTGTATCTGTTCCTGGCGGGCGCCTTTCAAGGCTTTTTCGTTTTGGGCTTGTGCGGCGGCTTCGGCAGCACGGGCCTGTTCCAGTTTTGCCTGCACATCCGGGGCTTCGAGAATGGCAAGCGTATCTCCTGCCTGCACGCTCTGTCCCTCTTTCACCCGGAACTCCAGGATACGTCCCGGTACTTTGCTCGATACGCGATACTCTGTTACTTCGGCCTGCCCTTGTATGATTTCCGGCCCTTTGCGCAGCATGAAGAAACCTACGAGGGCAACGATGGCGATTACTCCCGTCAGGGTGAGGAATGCCAGCAACATGTTACTGTTTTGTGATTTTGTATCCATTATTGTAATTTATGATTTCAGTTTTTAATTCTCGATATTCAGACTTCCCGTTGCTTTCTTCAGATAGATTTCCGTCAGCTTCACGTCTATCTGTGCATCTATCTTTTCCGATTGGGCAGACAACCAGGCGGTGTGGGCTTCCAATACATTGCTTGCCGGGATAACCCCTTCCTCGAATCCGAGAGTGGCGTAGCGCAGGTTCTCATCAGCCTTTTCCAGGTTCTTCTCCGCCATGATAAGTTTCTTGGCCGCTTCGTTTACCTTGAAAACCGATTGGCTGACCTGCAGTTCTATCTTTTCTTTGGCATCGTCCAGTTGGTACCGGCTGATGCGTGCTTCGGACTTGGCGGCTTTTACCTTGTAGATGCCTTCTCCCCAATGCCAGACAGGTATGCTGACCATGACGCCTACGTTCCACATGCCCTTGAACTTGTTTTCGAAGCTGTTGAATACGGACGGATTGGTTGCCATATAGTTTCCGATGAGCGCTACGGACGGCAGGAATTCCGAACGGGTCACGTTCACTTTCTGCTTATAGATTTGTGCGGCGAGTTCCAGGCTGCGCACTTCCGGCCGTGTGGCATATACGTTATTCATGTCGATGCTGCTGTTGTCGGCCGGGGTGGGGAGCAGGTCGTCTTCCTGCTCGTCTGCCAGAGTGACGGGAGTGGAAAGGTCTAATCCGCATAGTTGGCATAGCAACATTCTGGAAAGGCTTAAACCGTCGTTTACTTTTGTCAGTGTCATTTCGGCTTCGTTCACTTTGACTTTTACCGACAGTCCGTCCGCTTTGGTCGCCACTCCTTCGGCAATCATCTTGTCTATGTCGCTTTCCAGTTTTTGCAGGAGTTCGAGATAGCCTTCCGCCAGTTTCTTCTTGTTGGCGAGAGACACCACTTGCCAGTATGCCTGGTCGGTGCTCAGAATTACTTCCTGCATTCCGCTGTTGTGCTGCTGGCGTGCCAGTTCTTCGGCATATCTGGTTATTTTGTTGTAGGCGCGTATCTTGCCGCCCATATAGAGGGGTTGGGTCAGCGTCAGCGCTCCGGCATACATATTGCGTGTGTCGGTGCGGAAAGCATCTACGAGCGATTGTCCCAATCCGTTGAGCGGAGTGGCAATGTCTATATTGCCCAATGATTGCACAAGTGCCATGAATTGCGGGTTCTGTGCCAGTTGCGGGTATTGGGTCATCATTCCCTGGATTCCGTTTTGCAGCGCGCCGCTTACCTGCGTTCCTACACTGCCGAGTGCACCTTTCTGTGCATCGTTCAATAAGGAAAACTCTTTCTGGTTGCGCATATATCCGCCGGTAGCGGAAATCTTGGGCAGATAGTTTGTAAATGCTTCTTTTTTACGGTAGTGCGCCGCATTGATTTTCTCGCGGCTTATCAGCAGCTCCTTATTGTTGGCTACGGCCAGTGCACGGCAACTATCCAGGCTCAGGATGCCCTGTGCGCTCGTTGGCAGCATCAGGCAGGTCAAGTAGATGAAACAGAAGAACTTTTTCATTGTATCTATACATTGTAAATGTTGTGGGAATATTGTTTTATGAAGCAACAATAATTGCATAAACAACGATGCAAATGTATAGAGTTTCAATGATATTACAAAATAAATTGCGGATTTTTTGATTTAAGGGAGGGGAAGAAACAGAAAACAATCTTTTTCAGACAGAAGAACAAAAGAACAAATTTTAGTTTTGACACACCTCAAATTTGTTCTTTTGTTCTTCTGTCCGAATCAATTCGAATCAATCCAGATTGAACGACTGTGAACCGATAAGCGTTCCGTCCGAGAATATGTCTACACGGTAGCTTCCTGCGTACAGGAACTCCTCGACATCCCAATACACCGTTACGTTCTGTTCCTCGCCGTTATATTCTATATATTTCTTGATGGAATATACCAGTTCGCGGTTTTCATAGGGGAATGTATTGGAATCGCTTTTGCTCAATACGCCGTTGTCCGGTTTGGTGATACGGACGTAGAGGGTGCGTTCGCCTGTTTCGGCAGTTATGTTCTTGACAATTGTGAAGTTGATTTTCAGCTTGACGACGTCTTTTACCTTTTTGGCTTTCTTGCCCCGCTTGTTGGCGGCAAAGATGTTGATGTTCGTTGCATCGAGCTGGGCGGCAAGCGTCACTTTCTTATTCAGGTTTTTCTTTTCTTCGGCAAGGCTGCTGATTTGTTGCGAAGCGACATTGTATTTGCGGGTAACGTCGGCTATCACCTCTTTCTGGTGGGTAGTGAGGCGGCTCAGGGAGTCTATCTGGTTGATATAGCCTATCATTACTTTACGCAGGGTTGCCAGTTCTTTCTTCAATCGGCGTATTTCGGTGGCATTGGTACTTTTTACGGTACGGAGCTCTTCCAGCAGACGCTGCGTTTTCAGTTGTTCCTGCTCCAGAAGGACGGAAAGGGAGTCGTTGGATACGGTGAGCTTCAATTCATCGTACTGCTTGGCGAAGTCGGTGTACTGGTTTTCCAGGTCTTCCTTTTCCAGGTTGAATTCCTGCACCAACTCGTTGTTGGCGCGTTTTTCTGAAATCAGCAATACGGTAACACCTATTAATAATAGTATCAGAATGCTTCCGACAACAACCTGAAGCGTATTTTTCTTGTTGGCCATTTTGATAGTGTTTAGTGGTTAATGATTGGTGATTGACAGACGGATGCTTCCCTCTATAATCGTAAATCGCCGCAAAAATAATCATTAATCACCAATCACTGATCACTAACCCCAATCAAATTCTTCATTTAACTAAAATTATTACGGAAATATTTCTTTAATCAGGAATGTCGTTGTATTTTTGTAGCAACTTTATAGAACACTAATAAACAAAAACTTTAGAAATTATGTCAAAAGTAACCGTAGTAGGTGCAGGTAACGTAGGTGCTACATGCGCTAATGTGTTAGCCTTTAATGAAGTGGCTGACGAAGTGGTAATGCTGGATGTTAAAGAAGGCGTTTCAGAGGGTAAAGCAATGGATATGATGCAGACTGCTCAACTGTTGGGCTTCGATACCACTGTTGTAGGTTGTACCAACGATTATGAGAAGACTGCTAACTCCGATGTTGTGGTAATCACTTCCGGTATTCCCCGTAAGCCGGGTATGACCCGCGAAGAGTTGATTGGTGTGAATGCAGGCATCGTTAAGTCGGTTGCGCAGAACATTCTGAAATATTCTCCCAACGCTATCCTCGTGGTTATCTCCAACCCGATGGACACTATGACTTATCTGTCTTTGAAATCTCTGGGTATCCCCAAGAACCGTATCATCGGTATGGGCGGCGCTTTGGACAGCTCTCGTTTCAAATACTTCCTGTCTCAGGCTTTGGGTTGCAATGCCAACGAAGTAGAAGGTATGGTTATCGGCGGTCACGGTGATACTACCATGATTCCTCTGGCTCGTCTGGCTACGTACAAAGGCCAGCCGGTAAGCACGCTGTTGAGCGCGGAAAAACTGGATGAAGTAGTTGCTTCCACTATGGTAGGCGGCGCTACGCTGACTAAGTTGCTGGGTACTTCTGCATGGTATGCTCCGGGTGCGGCAGGTGCTTATGTGGTTGAATCCATCATCCACAACCAGAAGAAGATGATTCCTTGCTCGGTATATCTGGAAGGTGAATACGGAGAATCGGATATCTGCATCGGTGTTCCCGTTATCCTTGGCAAGAACGGTATCGAAAAGATTGTTGAACTGGAACTGAACGCTGACGAAAAAGCTAAATTCGCTGCCAGCGCCGCTGCCGTTCACAAGACAAATGCTGCTCTGAAAGAAGTAGGCGCTCTCTAATCGGGAGACGACCTGGAATATATAAGTAAAGCCTCGCAGACTTTTGCCGGAAAGGGAAAGTTGCGGGGCTTTTGCGTTTTTACTATCTTTGGACATATCCTAGTGGGAGTTATCTCACATCTGCTCCCCACATCATCTTATTCCGCAACGTATCGAAAAAGATGTGATTGAATCGTTTCACTACCTTTATGGAATAGTCCGCACGTGAAATAGTGAGCCGCGTAGTCTCCTTGCACGATTCGCTCCGTCCGTCGACGGCTACGAGGAAGTTGTGGCTACGGCTTTCCACATCGAGCGTGATTTCCCAGTCGTCGCAGATGACAATGGGACGTACATTCAGGCTGTGAGGGGCAACGGGGGTGATGGCGATGGTCTTGCTGTGAGGCACAATGACCGGGCCGCCCACACTTAGCGAATAGGCGGTGGAACCGGTAGGGGTGGCAATGACCAGTCCGTCGGCCTGATAAGTGGTGAGGTGTGCTCCGTTGATGGCGGTATGGATGCTTATCATGGACGAACTGTCGCGTTTCAGTACGGCTATTTCATTGAGGGCGTACGGATATTCCATCAGTTTTTCATCATCGCATTTCAACTGCAATACGCTGCGTTCCTCTACTTTATAGTGGTTGTTGTAGATTTCGTCAATCGTTTCTTCCATTTCTTCGGGCGATATGTCGGCCAGAAAGCCGAGGCGTCCCGTATTGATGCCCAGAATAGGAATGTTTTTCTTGCCTACACGGCTGGCGGCTTTCAAAAACGTGCCGTCACCGCCGATGCTGATAACCATATCGGCGCGGAAGTCGTCACCGTCGAACAATTCGGCGGGCGGAATGTTGAGGTGTAGGTCGGAAGTCAGGAAATTATAGAACTCGCGGCAGACACAGAGTTGTGCCTGATGCTGAGCCAGCAGGCGGAAAAGATTTTCGGCATGCGATGACTTTTTCGCCTGGTAGGTATTTCCGAATATGGCAAATTTCATAATTGTTTTCTGTTTTTGTAAGATGCAAAAATAGTTTTTTTCTCAGAATGCTGCCAACATATTGCTATTATTTGTACTTTTGCCCCAAACTATAAGCCGAATTATGACTAGATTAAGTGTAAATATTAATAAAGTAGCGACATTGCGTAACGCACGTGGAGGAAATGTGCCTAATGTTGTAAAAGTGGCGTTGGATTGCGAGAGTTTTGGAGCCGACGGTATAACGGTGCATCCGCGTCCCGATGAAAGACATATCCGTAAGAGCGATGTTTACGACCTGCGTCCGCTGTTGCGCACGGAGTTTAATATAGAGGGATATCCCGCACCCGAATTTATCGACTTGGTACTGAAAGTGAAACCGCATCAGGTAACGTTGGTTCCGGATAGCCCCACTCAGTTGACTTCCAACTCCGGCTGGGACACGAAAGCCAATCTGGAGTTTCTGACCGAAGTGCTGGAAGCGTTCAATACCGCCGGTATCCGTACGTCAGTATTCGTGTCTACCGATGCAGAGATGATAGAGTATGCCGCCAAAGCCGGTGCCGACCGGGTGGAACTCTATACCGAGCCCTATGCTACGGCATTCCCTAAAAATCCGGAAGCTGCGGTAGCTCCTTTTGTGGAAGCAGCCAGAACGGCACGCAGCCTGGGACTGGGACTGAATGCAGGCCATGACCTGAGTCTGGAAAATCTGAATTATTTCTATAAAAACATACCCTGGCTGGATGAGGTCTCTATCGGTCATGCGCTGATTAGCGATGCTTTGTATCTGGGATTGGA
The DNA here is from genome assembly GCA_958432865.1 of Bacteroides stercoris. GTDB lineage: Bacteria > Bacteroidota > Bacteroidia > Bacteroidales > Bacteroidaceae > Bacteroides > Bacteroides stercoris_A. Next base: position 60,543 of record CAUAWO010000006.1, on the reverse strand, counting down.
ACGTACCATTCAGGAATATAAAAACTGTCTCCGCTGATGAATCTTATGTTGTTATTGGCCCAAGTGGCTCCGGCGTTGGCCGATTCTGTTGCCGGCGCCAATCCGGTACTTACTCCCATTGCCGCTCCCGATGAAATGAACCTGTGGAGCATGGCTGTCAAGGGTGGTTGGATTATGGTAGTGCTCGGAGTACTCTCCGTAGTGTGCTTCTATATTCTGTTCGAGCGCAATTACGTTATCCGTAAGGCGGGCAAGGAAGACCCTATGTTTATGGATAAGATCAAGGATTATATTCTGGGTGGTGAGATTAAGGCCGCCATTGCCTATTGCCGCAGTGTGGATACGCCTTCGGCACGGATGATAGAGAAAGGTATCAGCCGGTTGGGACGCCCGGTGAATGATGTGCAGGCAGCCATAGAGAATGTCGGCAACATCGAAGTGGCGAAACTGGAAAAGGGGCTGACCATCATGGCTACCATTTCGGGCGGCGCTCCGATGATTGGTTTCCTGGGTACGGTGACCGGTATGGTGCGTGCTTTCTTTGAAATGGCGAATGCCGGTAACAATATCGACATCACCCTGCTTTCCGGCGGTATATACGAGGCTATGATTACTACGGTAGGCGGTCTGATTGTGGGCATCATCGCCATGTTCGCCTACAATTACCTGGTGACGCTGGTGGACGGTGTGGTAAATAAAATGGAAGCCAAGACAATGGCTTTCATGGACTTGCTGAACGAGCCTGCCAAGTAAATCATAATTCATAAATCAGAAACAACGACCGTGTTACAACGTAGAGCAAAAATATCACCCAATTTCAGTATGGCGTCCATGACGGATGTTATATTCCTGCTGTTGATTTTCTTTATGATTACTTCTACGGTAGTATCACCGAATGCAATCAAGGTATTGCTTCCGCAGGGAAAACAGCAGACATCCGCCAAGCCGCTGACAAGGGTTATCATTGATAAGGACTTGAACTACTATGCCGCTTTCGGTAATGATAAGGAACAGGCGCTGGCTTTGGACGAGCTGACTCCTTTTCTGCAATCGTGCGCAGCGAAAGAGCCCGAAATGTATGTGGCATTGTATGCCGATGAGTCCGTCCCCTATCGGGAAATTGTGAAGGTGCTGAATATCGCTAATGAGAATCATTTCAAGATGGTGCTGGCTACACGCCCGCCTGAGAATAAGTAAACGGTGTCAACCGTAAATAGCTAAATCGTAAATCGGAACGGTGAATCGGAAGAAGAAAGGAAAATATATAGGATTGGCAGGTGCGCTGTTGGTGCACGTTGTTGTCATTGCCCTTTTGATACTGGTGGGATTTACCTTGCCCGAACAGTCGGAGGAAGGCGGTGTGCCCGTGATGATGGGAGAAACGCCCGATGCGTGGGGGGCTGCCGACCCTTCTTTGGTTGAAGTGGAGACGATGCCGGAAGAGGCCGCTCCGGAAATGCCGGAAGAGGCGGAGCAGGAGATGCTGACGCAGGAAGATGAAGAAACCGTTGCCATAAAGCCTAAGGCGGAAGAAAAGAAGAAAGAGGTGAAGAAACCCGAAAAGAGCGCTGCCGAGAAAGCCGAAGAGGCGCGTAAGCTGGCTGCGGAAAAAGCGGAGCGTGAACGGAAGGCAGCCGAAGAAGCTGCCCGCAAACGTGTAGCGGGAGCTTTCGGCAAAGGTGCGCAAATGGGCAGCAAGGGTGCTACGGAAGGAACCGGTGTGCAGGGAAGTCCTACGGGAAACTCTTCGGAAGGGGCAACTGCCGGGACCGGCGGATACGGGACCTTTAACCTTGGCGGACGCTCCATAGGCGAGGGCGGATTGCCGCGTCCCGTATATAATGTGCAGGATGAGGGAAAAGTGGTGGTTACCATTACCGTAAATCCTGCCGGACAGGTTATCGGCACCAGCATCAACCGCCAGACGAATACCGTAAACCCCGCCTTGCGGAAAGCTGCCGAAGACGCGGCGAAGAAAGCGAGGTTCAATACGGTAAGCGGATTGAGTAACCAGACGGGGACGATTACATATTATTTTAATCTAAAATAAGAGGAGAAACTATTATGGGTACAGTTTATGTGTTTTTTGCAGACGGTTTTGAAGAAATAGAGGCTTTCACTTCGGTCGATGTAATGAGACGTGCGGGGTTGAATGTGGAAATGATTACGGTTACTCCTGACGAGATTGTGAAGGGCGCTCATGGCGTACCGGTGCTTTGTGACAAGAATATCGTGAACTGTGACTTTTTCGACGCTGATTTGATATTGCTTCCGGGCGGCATGCCGGGTGCGGCCACTTTGGAGAAGTGCGATGACTTGCGCAGACTGATTTTACGCTTTGCCGAAGAAAACAAACCGATTGCAGCCATTTGCGCCGCTCCTATGGTGCTCGGCAAACTGGGACTGTTGAAAGGTAAGAAAGCTACTTGCTATCCGGGTTTTGAACAATATCTGGAGGGTGCCGACTGCACCGGAGCGATGGTGGAAAAAGACGGCAATGTCATTACAGGAAAAGGTCCGGGCGCTGCCATGGAGTTTGCTTTGGCGGTGGTGGAATTGCTGCAGGGCAAGGATAAAGTTGCCGAATTGAAAGAGGCGATGATTGTCTGATTGTAAATTATGAAGAGGCTGTGTGAATCCAATGAAGTATGTTCTGATTGTAGCCGGCGGTAAAGGTTTGCGCATGGGATGCGAACTTCCCAAACAATTTCTTCCGATAGGGGGAAAGCCTGTATTGATGCGTACCATAGAGGCCTTTTATGCGTATAGCCCGGAGATACGGATAATATTGGTGCTTCCATGCAACCAGCAGGCTTACTGGAATGAGTTGTGCCGGAAACATGGTTTTTCAATTCCTCATCAAATCGCAGACGGCGGAGAAACACGCTTCCATTCGGTGAAGAACGGACTGGCATTTGTTACAACATCGGGCTTGGTCGGAGTGCATGACGGGGTACGCCCTTTTGTGGCTCAGGAGGTTATAGCCCGTTGTTACTCCCTGGCTGCCGGGAAGCAGGCGGTGATTCCTGTGACGGATGTGGTGGAGACGGTGCGTCATTTGGTTGGCGAAGGAAGTGAAACTGTCAGCCGCGACGCATACAAGCTGGTACAGACTCCGCAGGTGTTTGATGCGGATTTGCTGAAACAGGCTTATGAGCAGCCTTATACTTCGCATTTTACGGATGATGCCTCGGTGGTCGAGGCATTGGGCAAGCCCGTTTACCTGACGGAAGGTAACCGGGAAAACATAAAGATAACCACTCCCTTTGATTTGAAAATAGCTGCCGCCCTTTTGGACTCATGTTCGATTTAACTACGTGTGACATAAAATATCTGTCGGGCGTCGGGCCGCAGCGTGCTTCGGTGCTCAATAAGGAATTGGGCATCTTTTCCTTCCATGATTTATTGTATTATTTTCCTTATAAATACGTAGACCGCAGCCGCATCTATCGCATCCGTGAAATAGACGGTGCGATGCCTTATATCCAGTTGAAAGGTGAAATCTTAGGCTTTGAAACGGCGGGTGAAGGACGACAACGGCGGCTGATAGCTCACTTCTCGGACGGTACGGGGATAGTCGACCTGATTTGGTTTCAAGGCATCAAATATCTGATAGGAAAGTACAAGGTTCATCAGGAATATATCGTATTCGGCAAGCCTACGGTGTTTAACGGCAGGATAAACATTGCGCATCCGGACATAGACCCGGCTTCCGAACTGAAGCTCTCTGCCATGGGGTTGCAGCCCTATTACAATACGACGGAGAAGATGAAGCGAAGCTCGCTCAACTCGCACGCCATCGAGAAGATGATGAAAAGCCTCGTCGGACAGTTGAACGAACCTCTGCCCGAAACGCTTTCTCCCGCCCTGCTGGCAGAGCACCATCTGATGCCGCTGACGGATGCTTTGATGAATATCCATTTCCCGTCCGGTCCGGATGTGCTGCGAAAAGCGGAGTACCGCCTGAAATTCGAGGAACTGTTCTATGTCCAGTTGAACATACTGCGTTATGCCAAAGACAGGCAGCGCAAATACCGGGGGTATGTTTTTGAGAAAGTGGGGGATATATTCAATGGCTTTTATTCCCGCAATCTTCCTTTTGAGTTGACGAACGCTCAGAAACGCGTGTTGAAGGAGATACGCCGGGACTTGGGTGCGGGCAGGCAGATGAACCGTCTTTTGCAGGGAGATGTGGGGAGCGGAAAGACATTGGTGGCGTTGATGAGTATGCTGATTGCGCTTGATAACGGTTATCAGGCATGTATGATGGCGCCTACCGAAATATTGGCAAACCAACATTACGAAACGATTCGCGAACTATTGTACGGAATGGATGTACGGGTTGAACTGTTGACCGGTTCAGTCAAAGGCAAACGGAGGGAGGCCATTCTTTCCGGCCTGCTGACAGGAGATGTACAGATACTTATCGGTACGCACGCCGTCATTGAAGATACCGTGAACTTTGCATCATTGGGACTGGTTGTCATCGACGAGCAGCACCGTTTCGGCGTAGCCCAGCGTGCCCGTTTGTGGACAAAAAGCGTACAGCCGCCTCATATTTTGGTCATGACCGCGACTCCCATACCGCGGACTCTGGCAATGACGCTTTATGGCGATCTGGATGTATCGGTCATTGATGAGCTTCCGCCGGGAAGAAAGCCGATTGCTACCATTCATCAGTTCGACAGCCATCGCGTAAGCCTGTATCGTTCCGTGCGCAAACAGATTGACGAAGGACGTCAGGTCTATATCGTTTATCCCTTAATCAAGGAGAGCGAAAAGATTGACTTCAAGAACCTGGAAGAAGGCTATCTGCATATCTGTGAGGAGTTTCCCGATTGTAGGGTTTGCAAGGTGCACGGGAAAATGAAACCTGCCGAAAAGGATGCGCAAATGCAGTTGTTCGTTTCCGGCGAGGCGCAGATAATGGTTGCCACCACGGTTATTGAAGTCGGTGTGAATGTACCTAACGCTTCCGTGATGATAATAGAGAATGCCGAACGTTTCGGACTTTCCCAGCTTCATCAGCTCCGTGGTCGTGTAGGGCGCGGAGCCGACCAGTCTTATTGTATTCTGGTGACCGGTTATAAATTGGCGGAAGATACCCGGAAACGTCTGGAGATTATGGTACGCACGAACGATGGTTTCGAGATAGCCGAAGCTGATTTGAAACTTCGCGGGCCGGGTGATTTGGAAGGAACCCAGCAGAGCGGCATTGCTTTTGATTTGAAAATAGCGGATATAGCCCGCGACGGACAACTTCTGCAATACGTCCGTGAAGTAGCCCAGACCATTGTCGATAAGGACCCGAATGGCTCCCTTCCTGAAAATGAAATATTGTGGCGACAGTTGAAAGCCTTGCGAAAGACAAACGTTAATTGGGCGGCCATAAGCTGAAAAACGGTTAAACATACGCTTTATTTGTACGTTTATGTTGTTAAACATGTTTGTAGTGTAATTGGCTTGTTGTTAGTTATTTATTAGCTATTATTCGTGGCTTTTACTTTTGTGGCTTCAAAAAAATAGTTAACGACACAAACGCCTTTTCAGAGAGAAATGTTACCTTTGGAAGAATTTTTGAAAATAATCTGGATATTCGCGTAAAACAGGGTGCGGTTGATTCACCGGATATGCTCTGCGGATATCGAAATGAATGACGAAACGGAATGAATTTTAATTGGATTAGAACGGCTTTATTAGCAGCAACGGCGATGGTCAGCCTGAACTCTTTCTCGCAGGACCTGATTGCCCGCCAAGCTCCTATTGACAGAAAACTTAAAAGCGTAGATTCATTGGCTTTGCAGAAACAAATCCGTGCGGAACAGTCTTTGTATCCGGGGTTGGATTTGTATCCGAGCTGGAACAATGAATTTGTGCAGGCTTATGGCAATGCTATCGTGCCGGAAAGTTATACTTTTGATTTGAAAGGCTTTTGCATGCCTACCGAACATACCCGTATTACCGATGTATTCGGTTATCGCCCTCGCAGAAGAAGAGCGCATTACGGTTTGGATATTAAAGTATATGTAGGCGATACAATCCGTGCCGCGTTTGACGGTAAGGTACGTATCGTTAAGAATCAGGGCCGTCGCGGATATGGTAAATATGTCGTTATCCGTCATGATAACGGTTTGGAAACGGTCTATGGGCATTTGTCCAAGCAATTGGTTGATATAAACCAGTTGGTAAAGGCCGGTGAACCTATTGCACTGGGCGGTAATACCGGACGTTCTACCGGCTCTCACCTCCACTTTGAAACCCGTTTCCTGGGAATTCCTATTAACCCTGCATTGATGTTCGATTTTGAAAAGCAGGATATTGTTGCCGATTCTTATACGTTCCGTAAGACCAAAGGCACTTCCGGTACGGCTCGCAGTATGGCATCGGGTGAAGGTCTGTTCTATAAGGTGAAGAAAGGCGATACCTTATCCAAAATTGCATCCCGTCAGGGTACAAGCATCGACAAGCTTTGCAAGCTGAACCGCATTACCCGGAGAACGATTCTCCGCCCGGGACAGGTATTGCGTTGCTCATAAAACGGAAATACTCTCTAAACGTAAACAATCTCTATAGGAGAGGGCACTTTAATATAATTTAGAGTGCCCTCTTTTCTTTTCTCTTTAATTATTCCTAAATTTGCAGCCTATTTGTAAGGATATGAAAGATACCAAACAACAATTTGAGCATGTCATCGCCATTTGCCGTGACCTGTTCTCCAAGAAACTTCATGATTACGGTCCTGCATGGCGCATTCTTCGTCCGGCTTCCGTAACCGACCAGATATTCATTAAGGCCAATCGTATTCGGAGCATTGAGACTAAAGGCGTGACTTTGGTGGACGAAGGTATCCGTTCGGAGTTCATTGCGATTGTCAACTACGGTATTATCGGTTTGATACAACTGGAGTTGGGATATGCCGAATCTGCGGATATGACGAACGAAGAGGCAATGGTCCTGTATGATAAATATGCGAAAGAGTCGCTGGAATTGATGCTTGCCAAGAACCACGATTACGATGAGGCTTGGCGCAGTATGCGTATCAGTTCGTATACGGACTTGATATTGATGAAGATATACCGTACAAAGCAAATTGAAAGTCTGTCCGGCCAGACACTGGTTTCGGAAGGTGTCGATGCCAACTATATGGACATGATTAATTATTCCGTATTTGGTTTGATAAAGATAGAGTTTGGAGACTGAGAAAAAACATATTATAAAGCTCGTCTGGGTAAATACCTGCCGTTTTTTGCTGGCAACGTTGTTTATCTTCTCCGGATTTGTGAAGGCTGTTGATCCGCTCGGTTCATTTTATAAGATTCAGGATTATCTGGCGGCATTCGGCATAATTTCATGGTTTCCTACATACCTGCCGTTACTTTTTGCCATCATTCTGTCATCTGCAGAGTTCTGTGTAGGAGTTTTCCTCTTTTTCGGTGTACGCCGGAAGATTGCGTCGACCTTGGCGCTTCTCCTGATGAGCGTAATGACTCCGTTGACCTTGTATCTTGCTTTGGCAAATCCCGTATCCGACTGCGGATGCTTTGGCGATGCCTGGGTGTTGACGAACTGGCAGACATTCGGGAAGAATATCGTATTGCTGATTGCGGCGATAGCGGTATTCCGGGAGCGGAAACTCATGTTCCGCTTCGTTACGCTGAAGATAGAATGGATGGTGTCCTTATACACGCTTTTGTTTGTCTTTGCACTTTCTTTTTATTGCTTAGAATATCTGCCGGTACTGGACTTCCGCCCTTATAAGATCGGAGCGGATATAAAGGCGGGCATGGAGATTCCCGAAGGTGCGAAACCGAGTGTATTCGAGAGCCGCTTTGTATTGGAGAAAGACGGCAGGCAACAGGAGTTTACATTGGATAATTATCCGGACAGCACATGGACTTTTGTCGAAACGCGTACCGTTTTGAAAGAAAAAGGCTATGAACCACCCATTCATGATTTCTCCATGATAAGCCTGGGCACGGGTGAAGATATAACCGACAGTGTACTGACCGACAAAGGATATACCTTTTTATTGGTAGCCCACCGGATAGAGGAAGCGGACGATAGCAATATCGACCTTATCAATGAAATCTATGATTACAGTGTGGAGCACGGCTACGGTTTTTATGCGCTGACTTCCTCGCCGGATGAAGAAATTGAGATGTGGCGTGAAAGAACCGGTGCGGAATACCCGTTCTGCCAGATGGATGATATTACCCTGAAAACGATTATCCGTTCCAATCCCGGCCTGCTGCTGATAAAAGACGGTACAATCCTGAATAAATGGAGCGATAACCAACTTCCCGATGAATATGTACTGAACGATAGTCTGGATAAATTAGAGTTGGGACAGCAGAAACAGGAAAATAAATTGCACACCATTGGCTACGTATTATTGTGGTTTATCGTACCTTTGACGCTGGTTGTCGGCATTGATATTCTGATAATCAAGCGGAGAGAAAGAAAAAGCAGGGAGCGGCAAGCCGCCCAATCCGCGGACAATCGGGAGAATGGCAAATTGTAAATCTTTGAATAGCAGATATATTAACCCTTTTAATAATTAAAACAAAATGAGAAAAAACATTGTTGCAGGAAACTGGAAAATGAACAAAACCCTTCAGGAGGGTATTGCTCTTGCAAAAGAACTGAATGAAGCGTTGGCTAACGAAAAGCCTAATTGTGATGTAATCATCTGTACTCCGTTTATTCACCTGGCATCTGTTACTCCGCTGGTAGATGCTGTCAAAATCGGTGTAGGTGCAGAAAACTGTGCAGATAAGGAATCTGGTGCATATACAGGTGAGGTATCAGCCGCTATGGTTGCTTCTACCGGTGCCAAGTATGTAATCCTCGGTCACTCGGAACGTCGTGCTTACTACGGTGAAACAGTGGAAATCCTGGAAGAAAAAGTAAAATTGGCTTTGGCCAACGGTCTGACTCCGATTTTCTGTATCGGTGAAGTGCTGGAAGAACGTGAAGCTAACAAGCAGAATGAAGTGGTTGCCGCTCAGTTGGCATCTGTATTCTCTCTGTCTGCCGAAGATTTTTCCAAGATTATCCTGGCTTACGAACCGGTTTGGGCCATCGGTACAGGCAAGACTGCTACTCCGGCACAGGCACAGGAAATCCATGCTTTCATCCGTTCTGCCGTTGCCGAGAAGTATGGCAAGGAAATCGCTGAAAACTGCTCTATCCTTTACGGTGGTAGCTGCAAGCCTTCCAATGCAAAGGAACTGTTTGCAAATCCTGATGTAGACGGTGGTCTGATTGGTGGTGCTGCTTTGAAGGTTGCTGACTTCAAGGGTATCATCGACGCTTTTAATTAATAACAGAGAGCCGGAAGTTGCCGTATCCAAAGGAAGGCCAACTTCCGACTCTTCATGTTTAAAGCTTGTTTTTAAAACTGTATAAAACACTCTTTTATGAAGAAACTCGGTTTGCTTTTAATTGCATGTTTTGCCTTTGCCGCTATATCTGTAGCGCAGAATAACATCGTAAAGAGTCTGGAACGTAATGTGCCGGGGCAGGGTAAAGTGTCCATTCATCAGGATGCCCGTATCGGGGCACTGATAGGTTCGGAGTATATCCCTACCGGTTCGGACGACCGGAAAGTGATTAAAAGTTCGGGCTATCGCGTACAGGTATATGCAGGTAATAACACCCGTCAGGCCAAGAATGAAGCCTATTCGGTGGCTTCCAATATAAAAGAGCGTTTTCCTGACCTTCCCGTTTATACATCTTTCAACCCGCCCCGCTGGTTGTGCCGTGCAGGCGACTTCCGCAGCATTGAGGAAGCGGATGCCATGATGCGCCAACTGCGTGCCACCGGTGCTTTCAAGGAAGTGTCTATCGTGAAAGATCAGATAAATATCCCCCTTTAATTCATAACTCATAATTATCCCCCTCACTTTCTCATGTTAGGAAAAGAAGAAATCGTATCTCCTTCATTGGACGAACTGAAAGAACATTATCATCATATATTGACTTTGTTAGGTGAAGACCCTGAGCGTGAAGGGTTGCTGAAAACACCGGAACGGGTAGCCAAAGCCATGCTGGCACTGACTAAGGGGTACTCTATGGACCCGCACGAAGTACTCCGCTCCGCTAAGTTCAAGGAAGATTATAATCAGATGGTGATTGTGAAAGACATTGATTTCTTTTCTCTCTGTGAACACCATATGCTGCCTTTCTACGGCAAGGCGCACGTGGCTTATATTCCCAACGGCTACATTACAGGTTTGAGCAAGATTGCCCGTGTGGTGGATATCTTCTCTCACCGCTTGCAAGTACAGGAACGTATGACGCTCCAAATAAAGGAGTGTATTCAGGAAACGTTGAATCCTTTAGGCGTGATGGTCGTGGTAGAGGCGAAACACATGTGCATGCAGATGCGCGGCGTGGAGAAGCAGAATTCAATAACCACTACTTCCGACTTTACGGGGGCTTTCAATCAGGCCAAGACGCGTGAAGAGTTTATGAACCTCATCCGCCACACTTCTTAATGTCAGGGGAGCACCACCCGGTCTCCCAACCGTTTTGCCATAATACTCTGCACTTCGCGCATTTCGCTGTAGCGTTTCATGATGGCGTTGCATTTCTCTTCGTCGTTGGCGATGGCAGGGTCTTGCAGGGCAGACATCATGTGCTTTAGCTCTTCGCTGACAATGGCATACTTGAAGTTTATCATTAATGCCGGAACCAGCTCGTAAAGACGTTCTTCATCGGTTACTATCTTCTGGCTTTTTGAATGGTATTTGCTCAGCTGGTAACGGTTGCTGATAAGTTCCACGCTCAGTTTGCTGATGGCAGGGTCCGGATAAGCCAGAAAATAACGTTCGGCTGTAAATCCGGCGTCATGTATATGCGCGGCGGCTTCGGTCAGTATTTGGCGGTGCAGCGGGTTGTGGAATGACAACTCATCTTGCTTCAGGTCGCTGACGACATATTCAATTACGCTCACCGGTATTTCCTGCCCTTCTTCATTGGTTACATTGCACATCACTTTTTCGCCATAGCGCACAATCATTTGAAGAATCAGCCGTTCGTATTTATAGAATTCCTGTCCTTCTTTCCCTTCTTGCGGAATAAAGGATATATAGCTGTCTTCCGGCGGGAACGGTGCATCCGTATTGTGCTCGGAAGGCTCTCCGGCAACAGTTGTGGTTGCGTCTGCCGTTGTCGGGGCGGCGGGAGTCGAACTTTCGGCGCCTGTTACATTCTGTGTGCTTTCTGCCTGTCTGCCAGCGTTTCTACGTTCCCGTTCTGCCTGTTCGGCACGCTTTTCAGCCTGCATCTCACGCCGTTTGGCAACTTCGGAAACCAACAGTTTGTCTTCCACCCGCAATAGCTGGGCGCACTCTTTGATGTACACATCGCGCACAATCGCTTCGGGGATGACCGAGATGCTTTGTACAAGATTACCGATTAGTTCGGCACGTTTAATCGGGTCTTTGCCTGCATCTTCCAGCAGCAGGTTGGTTTTGAAACGTATAAAGTCTGTTTCATGCTCCTGTATGAATTGCTGGAACTCGGTCGAGTTATGTTTGCGGGCAAAAGAGTCCGGGTCGTCTCCGTCGGGCAGGAGGCACACTTTAATGTTCATGCCTTCTTCCAGCAGCATGTCGATGCCCCGGATAGAAGCCTTGATACCGGCTGCATCCCCGTCGTACAATACGGTCATGTTGTTGGTGAAGCGGTGAATCAGACGGATTTGCCCCGGTGTCAGCGCAGTGCCCGAAGAGGCCACCACATTTTCTATACCGGACTGGTGCATGGATATGACGTCCGTATAGCCTTCCACCAGGAAGCAACGGTCTTGCTTCACAATAGCCTGCTTGGCGAAATAGATACCGTACAGTTCGTTGCTTTTATGATAGATTGCTGATTCGGGAGAGTTGACATACTTCACCTTGACTCCTTTTGTGGCACTGGCAAGTACACGGCCGCCGAAAGCCACCACTTTACCCGATAAGGTATGTACGGGAAAGATTACGCGTCCCCAAAAACGGTCGCGCAGTTGGTGGTCGTCCGTTTCGTAGCAGAGTCCGGTCTTGACGAGAAATTCTTTCTTATATCCTTTCTTCAAGGCTTCTTCCGCCATGGCATTATGGCTTTCGGTACAGTATCCCAACTGGAATTTTTCGATGATGTCATCTCGGAATCCGCGGTTACGGAAATAAGCCATACCGATGCTGCGTCCGTCTACATGGTTATGCAGGATATTCTGGAAATAGTCGCGGGCAAACTGATTGACGATGAAAAGGCTTTCGCGTTCGCTCTGAACGAGCTTTTCTTCATTGGACAGCTCCCGTTCCTTGACCTCGATGCCGTATTTCTTGGCAAGGTATTTCAGTGCCTCAGGATAGGACATCTGTTCGTGCTCCATGATAAAGTGCACTACATTGCCGCCCTTGCCGCAGGCAAAGCATTTGCACAGTCCCTTGGCTGGCGATACGTAGAACGACGGGGTCTTATCGTCGTGGAACGGGCACAGACCTACATAGTTCACTCCGCGTTTCCGCAGCGTGACGAAGTCTGACACGACATCAACGATTTGTGCCGCATCCAGAATTCTGTCTATGGTGGGTTGGTCTATCATGATTCGAGCACAAAGTTACACATAAAATCAGCCTCTGCAAAAAAAATAGGGGTTAGTGATTAGCGATTAGGGGTTAGTGATTAGTGATTAGCAGGCTGCGCTATTATGCCGCATGGTACTAATCACTAATCACTAACCCCTAATCACTAATTACTAATTACTTAATTTTTTCTCTGATCTTCGTCAGATACTTCTTCATTCCTTCCGCATCCTTGTTGGTGATGATCTCCAGTAGTTGTTTCAGTTCCAGACGTATATTCTCTACTTGTGAGGGGGTGCGGGGATTGAACAGAATCTCCTGTAACAGATAATCGTCCTCGCTCAACAGGCCTTTGGCAATGGCCATGTGTTTCTTGAATGTAGTTCCCGGAGCTTCCTGATGCTTCATGACTGCTGCAAACACGAAAGTCGAAACAAACGGAATGGACAAGGAGTAGGCCACCGTTTCATCATGCTCGTCGAAGGTGTACTCAAAGATATTGAGCTTCATGGTCTGGTATAAATCTTTAAAGAAGATTTTGCCCAAATGGTCACCCTCGCTGATGATGATGGCATTTTCTGTATTCAAGTTGCTCAGACTGGCAAAAGTAGGGCCGAACATAGGATGTGTCGACACATAACGGAAACCGCTTTCTTCGTAGAATTTTTTCAGTCCGGTCTTTACCGAAGCGATGTCGCTGATGATGCAGTCTTTGGGAAGCACAGGCAACACCTGCCGGAAAGCTTCCAGAGTATATTTTACCGTAGCGGCATTGATTACCAGTTCCGGTTCAAATTCCTTGATTTCTTCCAGCGTGGTGAAACGGTAGGTGTTATAGACGAAACGCAGTTGGTGCGGATTGACGTCGAACACGGCCGTCTCGTGTTGAAAACTTAAAATATCTGTGAAGAAGGAGCCCATTTTGCCGGCTCCGAGTATTAATATTCGCATAATTTTCTGACTGTTATAAAAACCGAAGGTATGTCAAAACTACAATCCACTTACTATTTGCTTCTACCCTCAATCTACGAAATTATCACTTATTGATTATTTCCATTTGTTGTCTCACACTCTCCTCGTGTATCGCTTCAAACACTTTCTTGATAAACTCGGAATCCATGCCGCAGAGCGAACCCTGCGAGCCGCGTTTTTCGAGAATCTCGTTATAGCGTCCCGTTTGCAGAATCGTCATATCATGTTCCTTCTTGTAGGTGCCGATTTCACGGGCTATGCGCATCCTTTTGGCCAGTTCCTGGATAAGGTTATTATCGCATTCGTCAATCTGCTTACGCAATTCGCTGAGGTTTTCGGTGCTTTGCGTCTCCTTGCGAATAACGAGCAGGTTGAGAATGTAGTCCAATACATCCGGCGTAACCTGTTGGGCGGCATCGCTCCACGCGCAGTCCGGGTTGCAATGGCTTTCCACAATCAGACCATTGAAGCCCAGGTCCATAGCCTGCTGGCAAAGCGGGGCAACCAACTCGCGTTTTCCGCCGATATGACTGGGGTCGCAGATGATGGGCAGGTTTGGAATGCGGCGACGCAGTTCGATGGGAATATGCCATTGCGGCAGGTTGCGGTAGAGCTTCTTGTCGTAGCTACTGAAACCGCGGTGAATGGCTCCCAGGCGTTTCAATCCGGCATTATTGATGCGCTCCATGGCACCTATCCATAATTCCAGATCCGGATTTACGGGGTTCTTTACCAAGACCGGGATATCCACGCCTTTCAGGGCATCTGCTATTTCCTGTACGGCAAAAGGATTGGCGGTAGTGCGGGCACCCACCCAGAGTATATCTATTCCGGCTTTCAGGCATTCGTACACATGCTTGGCTGTGGCCACTTCGGTGGATACATACATGCCTGTTTCTTTCTTCACCTCTTTAAGCCAGGCAAGCCCTTCTACGCCTACACCCTCGAAACCGCCCGGTTTGGTACGGGGTTTCCAGATGCCTGCGCGGAATATCTTCATACCTTTGGCTGCCAATTGCTTGGCGGTGTCCATAACTTGTTCTTCCGTCTCTGCACTGCATGGACCGGCAATAACCAGAGGACGCTTCTCCTCGATACCCGGTAACAAGATTGATTCTAATTCAAGTTCCATATTCTTTATTTGTTTAATTATATTCGGTTGTATAAATATTTCCAAACCGTTACTTTCGCTTCTGCATCCCTTTCCTATAGCGGGTTTTCAGGCTATTAATAAATTCGAGTAGAATTTTACTATAATTTTCAAGAATTATAGTAAAATCTTGAAAAGATTTATTAAGCGGATGAATCGGTTTTATTAATAAGCTGTTTTTCTGTAATGATTTATCTCATTCCTTTGATGCGTTTCAACGCTTCCGCCAGTTTGTCGTCCTTGCAGCAAAGCGAGATGCGGATATATCTCTTTCCGTTGCTGCCGAAGATAAATCCCGGAGTGATGAATACGTGCGCTTCGTGCAATACCCGTTCGGTCAGTTCCTCTACATCGGCGCAACTGTCGGGTATCTTTCCCCAAAGGAACATGCCTACCTGGTTCTCGTCGTAAGTACATCCTAGCTCACGCATAATCTCTCCTGCCAGTTGGCGGCGGTTGCGGTAGTTCTTGTTATTGCCTTCGTACCATTCCTCACCGGCTTCCAGGGCATTGGCTGCGGCAAGTTGCATAGCACGGAACATACCGCTGTCTATGTTGCTCTTCACTTTCAGTATCCATTGTACAAAGTCTGCATTAGAGGCGAGCATACCGATGCGCCAGCCCGGCATGTTGTGGCTCTTGCTCATGGAGTTGAATTCGATGCAGCACTCTTTCGCGCCCGGAATGCTGAGAATACTGATAGGGTGTTCGTTCAGAATAAAGCTGTACGGGTTGTCGTTGACGATGACAATGTCCTTGCGGCGTGCAAAGTCCACCAGTTTTCGGTACAGTTCCGGTGTGGCGTTCGCTCCTGTCGGCATATTGGGGTAGTTGGTCCACATCAGTTTTACGCGGCTCATATCCATCTTCTCCAGCTCGTCGAAGTCGGGCATCCAGCCGTTCTCCTCTTTCAGGTTATAGTTTACGACCTCTGCACCCAGTATCCTGCTCAATGAAGTATAGGTGGGATAGCCGGGATTGGGAACCAACACCTGTTCGCCCGGGTTGACGAAAGCCAGCGTAACGTGCAGGATACCTTCCTTGGAGCCGATAAGCGGCTGTATTTCTGTATTCGGGTCCAGCTCTACGCCGTACCATCTCTTATACCAGCCGGCAAAGCTGCGGCGCAGTTCGGGAATACCCACATAGGGCTGGTAGCCATGTCCGTCGGGGTTGCGTGCCGCATCGCAAAGCGTCTGTATGGTACTCTCCGAAGGGGGCATGTCGGGACTGCCGATGCCCAGGCTGATTACATCTTTGCCTTCGGCGTTCATCTGTGCCACTTCTTTCAGCTTTTTAGAGAAATAGTATTCGCTTACGCTTGCCAGCCGGTCGGCCGGCTTTATTTTAGATAGTTGATTTTCCGTCTTCATATTCTCCCAATATTTTAAGTTCTTTGGTCAGTGGGGTGATAGCCACGATAGATTGTTTATATTTCAGCACATTGTCGAAAACTACGTCTACATAGAATTGATATTCCCATTCGCGCCCGATGATGGGCAGTGACTGTATCTTTGTCAGGTTGATGCGGTAGAAAGACAGGATGGACAATACTTGCGAAAGGCTTCCCTCGGTATGCGGCAACGTGAATACCATGCTTGCCTTGTTCACTTCCTTGTTGCGGTGGCGGCTCAGCTCGTCCACTTGCCAGGGGTCTGCCACAACCAGAAAGCGGGTGAAGTTGTGTTTGTTGGTTTCGATACCTTCCTGCAACACCTTCATGCCGTAACGTTCGGCGGCGGCTTTGGAACAAATGGCAGCATGTCCTCTCAGGTTTTCTTTCCTGATGATTTCCGCACTGAGAGCGGTGTCCTCGCCTTCCACTACCTTGATGCGGGGATGCTGTCCGAGGAACTCACGGCACTGCATCAGGGCGATGGGGTGGGAGTTTACTTCCGTGATGTCATCCCAATCCTCGTCGGGCAGGCAAACAAAGCTATGCGAGATGCGCAATTTGTATTCGCCTACAATCTGTGTGCCGCTTTGGCGCAGGAGTTCATTGTTGTGCAGCAAGCTTCCTGCAATCGTATTTTCTATTGCCAGCATGCCTATGGTCTGACTGTCCTGTTTGACAGCAGCAAATACCTCCTCGAAGCTGGCGCAGCAGATAAGCTGTATTTCTTCTCCTTCAAAGTATTTATGTGCGGCAATGTCGTGATACGAACCTAATGTTCCTTGAATGGCTACCTTTTTCATTCCTGACTCTCTTTTTCTTGATTTATGCTACAAAAAAAATCCCGCTTCCATACACTGGAGCGGGACTTTATATATTATTTAGTTCTCTATTCTGTTCTTAAGCATCACTGTCACTTGATACATACAAACTCCCGCTCTACTTTCCGGCTAAAGTAAAAGTAAAAAAAGAAGTAATATGCATAAGTAAATGATTTCATTCTTGCTTTTCGTTTTGAATTATGTGGCAAATGTAACACTTTTCTTTTAGATGCAAATAAAAACCAATGTTTTTTTTGATAATTGCATCATTTTATAGATAATGTTTTATAATCCTAATACATTTGTCGTATTGTTGCCCGGCAGATTGCCGTATTGTCCGTTGAAATCCTGCAACTCTTTCGGGTTAAGCTCCAATCCGCGTTTCATGTCTTCCATGGAGCCTTCCTTGTCGCCGTTCAGCAGTTTGGCGCGGCCGCGTTCGTGGTATGCTTGGGCAAAGTCGGGATTCAGCTCGATAGCTTCATCAAACAAAGCGATGGCTTCGGTCAGCTTTTTCTGGACGATGTACAACTGTCCCAAGTAGAGGAATGCCTGTTCGTTGAACGGATTCAGTTCCGTTATATGAAGATAGTCGGCTTCTGCTTCGGCTTCTGCACCGGTCGCTTCCTTTATCTTTCCACGGAGCAGTATGGCGTTTTCATCGTCCGGGTCTTGGGCGAGTATGGCGTCGATGTCTTCCATAGCCTCTTTGTACTGCTGCATCTTCGTCAGAGCCTCGGCACGCAGCAGACGGGCTTCGGTGAAGTCGTCCTTGAGTACGATGGCTTTTGTGAGGTGGGCGATGCACATGATGCCGTCGTTCTGACCGTTGTCGGCTTTTCCCAGCAGATAGTGCGCCATGGCATTGCCTTCTTCAACGGCAATGGCTTTCTTGGCGGCTTCCGCCATGGCAGCATAGTCCTCCTGCATGTAGCAGACGTTGGCAAGGGTGAGTAAAGTAGAGGTATGCTCCGGTTCTGTTCGGATCATTCTTTCCAAAAGCTTGCGGGCTTCATCCAGTTCGTTGGACTGGATGTATACTTGTGCCAGGTAGCCCATTGTCTCGAAATCTTCTTGCAACGCAAGGGCTTCGGTGAAACATTTGATGGCATAGTCGGCACGTCCCATACGTTGGGCACGCATACCGTCGTACTTGAATATCTCGAAGTTCTTCTGATTGTTTTTCTGTTTTTCCTCTTCCGGATTTGCCGGCTTGCCGGAGAAGAACGATTTAAAGAATCCCATGATTATGATGTTGTTTTAGTTATGTTTTTAATAGGTTGACTGGATTGGTGTGCTGATGCACTGTACAAAAGTAATGATTTATTTTCTGATTTGCAGTATTCCGTCGACGGCAATAATTTTTCCTTCGTCCGATAACCGGTGCAATATTTCGGTCAGAAGCTCTTTGTCCATTGGAAGTTGTTTGAGCAGGCCGGCGGGAGTCAGGGATTCACGGGACAATATCCCGCATACTTTTGCACAAAGCGTTTCCCGGTCCGGTTGTTCAGAAGCTTTCGATTTGCTGCGCAGGCTGATACAGGTGTCGCATTGTCCGCAGTTATGTTCGTTTCTCTCCCCGAAGTAGTCCAGTAGCATACGGCTGCGGCATACGGTGTCGTTGGTCACGTAATCGAGCATGGCATTGATGCGCGTTTCATAGCGTGCTTTCCGGTGTTCGTATACTTCCGGGGAGATATGGATGCGCTGTGCTTCCACGCGTTCGCGCGTGTATATTATATAAGGTGTCTTTTTATGGGGAATATAGCTTACGATGCGCAGTTTGGCAAGGTGAACCAGCATTTCGTAGATTTGCCGGCGGGTAAGTCCTGTGCGTATGGCAAGCGAATCTTCGTTGATATAGGTATAGTCTGTGAATACTCCGGTATAGGAACGAAGTACGGCTTGTATGAGCCTGTCCATGTCTTCGCCCATTTCGCGCAGCCGGTAGAGTTCATCCCTGCGTATGGTGAAGAGGATGCGTGAGGTGCTGTCCTGTTCGGCAGTGTACTCCAGATAGCCCGCCTGGGTCAGGATTCGCAAAGCGCTGTCCACCGGTACGGGGAAATACTTGAATTTGCGGCAGAAATCTTCGATGTTGAATTCGCGTACGCAATCCAGTCCGTCACCCATTGCCATTTGATAATAGTATTGGAGATGTTCGTAAACGTCTCTGATATATTCTTTCTCCGGAAAGGTGTCGGGGATGCGTTTGTGCAGTGTAGTCTTGTCCGACTTGGCATATAGGATGACGGCATACGCCTTCTGCCCGTCACGTCCGGCTCTTCCGGCTTCCTGGAAGTAGGCTTCTATGGAGTCGGGCAGGTCCATGTGGATAACGATGCGCACGTCCGGTTTGTCTATGCCCATGCCGAAAGCATTGGTTGCCACCATGACACGGCTCTCGCCGGATTGCCAGCGGTGCTGGCGGATGTCTTTGGTGGCATCGTCCAGTCCGGCATGGTAGAAATCGGCTGTGATGTGCTCGTTGTTCAGCAGTTCGGTAATTTCCTTGGTGCGGCGGCGGTTGCGTACGTATACAATGGCACTGCCGGGCATGCTGCGCAGTATATGCAACAGTTCGGCAGTCTTGTTCTCTGTTTTGCGAACAATATAAGCAAGGTTGTTCCGCTCGAAGCTCATGCGGAATACATTCTTGTGACGGAAATGCAGACGGGCTTGGATATCCTTTACCACTTCGGGGGTTGCAGTGGCGGTCAGTGCCAGAACGGGGACATCCGGCAGCAGTTCGCGTATCTCTGCGATTTTCAGATAGGCGGGACGGAAGTCATACCCCCATTGCGAGATGCAGTGGCTTTCGTCTACCGTAATCATGCTGATGTGCATTTTCCGCAATTTGGTGCGGAATATTTCCGTATCCAGACGTTCGGGTGAGATATAGAGGAACTTATAGTTGCCGAATATACAGTTTTCAAGGGTGATGATGATGTCCTGCCGGCTCATGCCGGAGTAGATGGCAAGTGCCTTGATACCCCGCTTTTTCAAATTCTGTACCTGGTCTTTCATCAGGGCTATCAGGGGGGTAATCACCAGGCACATTCCTTCTTTGGCAAGTGCCGGGACTTGGAAAGTAATGGACTTGCCGCCACCCGTAGGCATTAGTCCCAAGGTATCCTTATTCTTGCTAATGCTGTCGATGATATCTTCCTGGATACCCCGAAAACGGTCATATCCCCAATACTGCTTTAGGATTCGGGAGTTGAGAGTTGAAAGTTGGGAGGCATCGGGCTGCGAGGACATGGTTGTAAAGTTGAAAGATAAAAAGAGTGTGTGATACTATATATAATGATGATATTTCAGGTACGGATTACACGGACTTTGTAGACTAAAAAACAGTAAAATCCGTGTAATCCGTGCCTAAAGGAAAAACACAAAGAGAATCTTCTCCCGTCTTCTTCGGCTTAATTCGGCTTTATATCTTCAATTTGCAATTGTACTTCTCCCCGTTTGTGGGTGTTTTCCTCAATGGTGTAACAGATGTCGAACGAACGCTTGGTCTTGATGTAGCGCACGTGAGAACTCTGCCCGAAAGCAATTCCGTTCATTACATTGTTTGATTTGTTGTCCACCAGTTCCAGCTTGATATGCTCCTGGTCGCGTCCTACGACTTTACTGGTTCCATAGTCGTACACGTTGTGGGTACAGAATACGGGCTTGGTATTGTCGGGACCGAAGGGGTTGAACTTCTTCAAATCATTGCAGAATTTGGGAGTGATATCCCGGAAGTCGATTTCGGCATTGATGTCGATTACGGCGCTGGTCTGTTCCGGCAGAATATGCCGGGATACGAATTCTTCGAAACGTTCGGTGAAAGCGGGTACATTTTCCACTTTCATGGACAGACCGGCAGCATAGGTGTGTCCGCCGAAGTTTTCCAGTAAATCCCGGCAGTACTCGATGGCTTTGTATACATCGAAACCGGAAACGGAACGTGCCGATCCGGTTGCCATATCATCCGTGCGTGTCAGTACTACGGCGGGGCGGTAATATACTTCCGTCAGGCGGGAAGCGACGATTCCGATTACTCCTTTATGCCAATCCTCGTTGTACAACACGATGGAGCGGCGGTCTGCGAGTCCTTCCAGGCCGGCTACGATTTGATTGGCCTCTTCGGTCATGGTCTTGTCAAGGTCTTTGCGGGTTTCGTTATACTGATTGATTTGTCCGGCCTTTTCCAGAGCAACCGAGAAGTCCTTTTCCGTCAACAGATCTACCGCTTCCTTGCCGTTCTGGATACGTCCGGAGGCGTTGATACGCGGACCTATCTTGAATACTATATCGCTGACGGTGATTTCTTTTTCCGACAGTCCGCATACATCGATAATGGCCTTCAGCCCTACGCTCGGATTACTGTTGAGCTGTTTCAAACCGTGATAGGCAAGTATGCGGTTCTCTCCCATAATCGGTACGATGTCCGAGGCGATGCTGACTGACACCAAGTCCAACAGCGGAATCAGATGATGAAATTCGATGCCGTTGCTGATAGCGAATGCCTGCATGAATTTAAAACCTACTCCGCAGCCCGAAAGATGTTCGTAAGGATAGGTGTTGTCTTCGCGCTTGGCGTTCAGTATAGCTACGGCAGGGGGCAACACTTCATCGGGTACGTGGTGGTCGCAGATGATGAAGTCGATGCCTTTTTCCTTGGCGTATGCAATTTCGTCTACGGCCTTGATGCCGCAGTCCAGCACGATAATCAGTCCTACACCGGTTTCGGAGGCATAGTCCACACCTTGTGTCGAAACGCCATATCCCTCGTTGTAACGGTCGGGTATGTAATAATCTATGTTCGAATAGAACTGTTGAATAAACTTATAGACCAGGGCCACGGCGGTGGTTCCGTCTACATCGTAATCTCCATAAATCAGAATGCGCTCTTTCTTTCCCATTGCCTTGTTCAGGCGTTCTACGGCCACGTCCATATCTTTCATGAGGAACGGGTCGTACAAATCCGGTAGTTGCGGGCGGAAAAACTTCTTGGCAGCTGTCGCTGTCGTTATTCCCCGCTCCACCAGCAATCTCCCAAGTACAGGGCTAATCCCTAATTCCTGGGCCAGTCGTTGGCTTGCTTCTGCCTGATCGGATGTAATGGGTAAATAATTCCATTTGTGAGTCATTTTATATATTATTTTTTCTTTTTCTATCGCCAAGTGCCGGAGAATAAGGGGAACTTAGTGTTATCCGATTGCTGTGCGCTATTTCTCCAACAAGCTGTAAAGGTATGAAAAACTCTTGAAACCGATGTGAATTCTATGGAAAATATTCTTAATGATGCGCTTTCTCTCCTGAAATCCTTTTATTTTTGTGGCGTCTAAGAGTTCGTTTGGACTTTCTTCAAATATAAGGAATATGCCTATGCTCACTTTTATCTCTTGTGCCAAGACCATGGCGTCGCACTGTTCTTTGAAAGTGCCCGAAGTTACCGTTCCGTATTTTGAAGCGGAAGCTGTACGGAATGCGTTGGAAATGTCACAGGTTTCTGCCGCAGAACTGGAAAAACTCTTGAAAGTGAATGTTAAGATTGCTGCGGAAAACAGGGCACGTTTTCATGACTTTTGTTCGGAAGACAATCGCCCTATGCCGGCAATCGGTGCATATACGGGAGCTGTTTTCAAACGCATCCTGCCAAAGGATTTTACGGCTGATGACTTCCGTTATGCACAGGAACATCTCCGTATCACCTCTTTTCTTTACGGATTGCTCCGTCCGCTGGACGGTATCAGACCTTATCGTCTGGAGGGAGATGTGCGCCTGCCGGAGAAAGGCGGTATCACCATGTTTGATTATTGGAAACCTCTGCTGACGGACTATTTCATAGAAGAAATCAAGAAACGGGGCGGTATACTGGTCAACTTGGCAAGTGGTGAGATGAAGGATTTATTCGACTGGAAACGGGTGGAGTCAGAGGTGCGTGTGGTTACTCCAGATTTTCAAGTGTGGAAAGGCGGAAAGTTAAAGACCGTTGTCATTTATGCGAAGATGTGCAGAGGGGAGATGGTGCGTCACATCATCAAAAATCGCATTGGATGCCCCGAAGATTTGAGAGGTTTTTCGTGGGAAGGTTTTACTTTTGACGAGGGACTCAGTACGGATAATCATTTGCAGTTTGTATTGGAGTAAAAATTAGACGGATATTTTAAGAATATATTCCTACTTAATTATATATCGAAACAGTTTGCGGCGGTAAACAGTTAGATGCATTTTCTGTTTACGCAAAAAGAGGATTTATATTCGCAAATTGCGGCTGTAAGTCATTTGGCGTTTGTGTACTTTTGTAATATCTAATATTTGAAACTATGAATATAACATCTGTACACATGTTTTCTGTTGTATTTATGCTGAGCTGGTTCCTTTGTGCAAAACCGGCTTTCGCAGGCAGCAAAGGCGATTGGATGAAACTTCTTTCTGATACATTGCCTGTATGCAAACTTTCTATCCCTGGTACTCATGACAGTGGTGCTATTTATGGTGGTTGTATGTTGAAAACTCAAGATGCAGGTATTTTCTCGCAATTAGAATTGGGCATTCGTGCTTTTGATATTCGTTTAGCTGAGAAAGACGGAAAGCTGGGAGTGTTTCATAGTCATGCTTTTCAGAATATGTATTGGGAAACGGATGTATTACCTACTTTTATAAAATTTCTGAAAGAACATCCTTCTGAGATGTTGATTGTGTCTTTAAAGAGAGAGGGCGGAAGTTCTGAGGCTTACGCTTCTTTGGTAGAAACCTCCTTGTCGGCTATTGATGCAAAGCCTTTCTTTGTTTGGAATTTTTGTCAGGATTTAGCATTGGGTGATTGTCGTGGAAAAATTCTGTTTTTACACCGAGATGTAGCCATGAACAAATATCCCGGAACTGCTTGTGAGGGTTGGAAGGATGATGCCACATGTTTGATGACGCTTCGAGGCAGTAATGGTGCGGAAGCACAAGTCTTACTTCAAGATGAATATCAGTATGCTTCGGATGAGGAAGTTGGATTAAAAATAGAAGCTTGTATGCGTAATTTGCATAATGTAGCAGCAGAACCTAGTTCTTCATATCGATGGGCGATTTCTTTCGTTAGTGCTACTGGACTTCCGCTAGGCACACCTGAAGTTTTTGCTAAACAAGTGAATAAGTTTGTGTCAGAGTATCTAAAACAAAGAAGAAGCCAGATGTGTGGTATTGTTTTTATGGATTTTGTACAGCGTCCTGAAGGGCTTGAGTTGTTAGATTGTCTCATAAGAGGAAATAATTAGTTTGCGTAAAAAGAGGATTCAAATACGCAAATTGTTTACTTTGTTGACTTATGTGTATTTATATTTGCAATATAAAAATATTTAGAATAGAGAAATTATGAGGTTAGCCATTGATTTAGGTGGTACTAATATAAGGATAGCACAAGTGGCGGAAGGAAAGTGTTTGAAACGGAATTCGGTTGCTTGTTTGGCTACACAAGATGTTGATGTGATCTTGACGCAGCTTTTTGAACTTATTGAACCTATGATAGGTGAGACTGTTGAGGGGATTGGTATTGGTGTACCGTCAATCGTTGATACAGTTCATGGTATAGTGTATGATGCGATGAATATTGCTTCGTGGAAAGAAGTGCATTTAAAGGAGCTGCTGGAGGAGAAGTTTGGCTTACCAGTGGCTGTCAATAATGATTCTAATTGTTTTGCTTTGGGAGAAAGTCTTTTTGGAAGCGGGCGACTTTATGAAAATATGGTGGGTATTACTATCGGTACCGGAATAGGGCTGGGAATCATTATTCATCATAGTTTGTACGGAGGGGGATATGCCGGTGCAGGTGAATTGGGAGCATTACCCTATTTAGAGGCTGATTACGAATATTATTGTAGTAGCGGATTTTTTAAACGTAGGAATACCACTGGTGCTGCTGAGTCGGAAAAAGCATTGAAAGGAGATAATGATGCTCTATTGTTGTGGCAGGAGTTCGGTGGGCATATAGGACAATTGGTAAAGGCTGTATTATTTGCTTATTCTCCACAGTTAATAGTACTAGGAGGTGGAATAGCAACAGCTTTCCCGCTTTTTAAAGAAGCGATGTATGAGACTTTAAAAGATTTTCCTTATCCACGAGTTGTGGCTGATGTGAAAATCGTGTCTTCACAATTACAGGATGCTGGTCTATTAGGAGCTTCAGCACTTTTGGGATAGACAGGTATTACCATTTTCTGGAAAATAGTAATATTTTTTTTTATTTTTAATAATATTGTAATTCTGTTTTTAAACCTTTGTGATGGAATTATAAATTTATATTATAAACTTTAAATTTTTAATGTATGAAACAAGTAAATCTTGGATTTTATCGAATGGTTTTGTTTCTATTATTGGGATTGTTTACTTCTGTGATTGCGTACTCACAGCAAATTTCAGTAAAAGGAATTGTGAAAGACCAAATTGGAGAGCCTGTAATAGGTGCTAATGTACTAGTGAGAGGCACTACTAATGGAGTAATTACAAACGTTAATGGTGAGTTTATTCTTTCCGCTTCTAAAAGTGATGTATTGGTTGTTAGCTTTGTGGGTTATACTACTCAAGAAATACCTGTAAGTGAGAAGCAAATGACAATTGTGTTGAAAGAAGACACAGAATTGCTGGACGAGGTAGTTGTTTTGGGATATGGTGCCAATACACGTAAGCAAGACTTGTCAGCTTCTGTAGGTATAATTAGTAATACAGATGAGTTGGCTGCACGACCTGTTACTTCTACGGAAAGTATGTTACAAGGGCAGTTGCCTGGTGTAACTATTCAGGCTGATGGTGGTGATCCTACTTCAACTCCTAATATCGTGATTCGCGGTCAGGGTTCGCAGAACGGCGATAACGTATTATGGGTGGTAGACGGTGTTCCGGGAGCTCCTATTACTTCCATGAACGATATTGAAAGTATTGTTGTATTGAAAGATGCTGCTTCTGCCGCTATTTATGGTGCGCAGTCAGGAGCAGGTGGTGTAGTGCTTGTTACTACCAAAAAGGCAAAAGAAGGTGCTCCTACTTTGACGTATGACGGAACTTTCGGCTTTCGTCAGGCTACTAATTTAATTGAACCACTCAATGCAGAAGAACAAGTGGAAATGCGTAGAAGGTCGTATGAAAATGCAGGCCAGGCATTACCTGATGGCTGGAATGTAACAAAAAATCCGTGGGTAGGTACTACACGTACTGATTGGATGGATGCTATTTTCCGTACAGCTTTTTATCAGCGCCACAATATTGCTTTAAATGTAGGTACAGATAAGTCTTCCAGCCGCCTCTCATTGTCTTTTGATAACGATCAGGGTACTTTGATTAATACTTATAAGAAAAATCTTGCTTTGCGTTATAATGGTAAGATGCAATTGAACAAGTGGATTACAATCAGCGAAGATTTGGTGTGGAAGAATACAACAAGTCGTTCTAAAGAAACGGATAATGATGCATACACCGGTCCTATATTATCAGCTGTATATATGCCGGCTAGTGCTACTATTTATAATCCCTTGGATGGCTCTTATGGTGGTACAACAACAGAAGACCCTGCTTACATTGAAAAGTATGGCTCAAACTTTGCCGATGCTCATGGTGATGCTGTGAACCCTGTACGTTTGCTTGAGGCAGAAAATCTCTACAATAAGACAAGTGATGTGTGGAGTACTACTAGTTTGGAAATAGGTAATGTGTTGCCTGGTTTAAAGTTTGTAAGTCGTTTTACTTACAATTTGCAGAACTATTATTATAAAAAATTCAATCCTATCCGTGACGAAGTTGGTAAACCGAACCTATCAAATAATGTTCAGGAGCAATCTTATCGTATGGACGCTTGGAAGACAGAGAATACATTAACGTATGATAACACATTTGGTAAACATACCGTAGGTGCTTTGTTCTCTACTACGGCTGACCATTATTCGAAACGGGGGTTGGAAGCGATTGGAAAGGACTTGTCTAGTGAAGCAGCCTATCTGCAATACATGGCTTATGCCAATTCAACTGAAGTGCTTGATTATTTAACGGGACCAGATGCGAATGTTTCAATGATTGCTCGTTTGGCATATTCTTATGACGACCGTTATTTCGTAACCGCTTCATGGCGCCGTGACTATGCAGGACGCCTGCCTAAGGAACATAACTTTGGCGATTTTCCCGCTGTAACATTAGGATGGAAAATTTCTAATGAGAAGTTTTTTAAGAAGAACGATATCGTAAACCTTTTGAAATTACGTGCTTCTTGGGGACGTGTCGGTAATTTGGGGTCTATTGATTATAATTATAAATCACCACTATTATCGAAAAATACTTATTCAGAACAAGCACAATACGGTGTAACTTCTAATCAATTATGGAATAACTTTGCTTATTATAGTACTGCTTTAAATCCAAATTTGACATGGGAGACTTCTGAACAGTACGACTTGGGCTTAGATATGGAAATGTTCAATAACCGTCTTTCTTTGTCAATGGATTATTTTGATAAACGTACTTTCAATTTGATACAGCCACAACCGATGAACTGGCCTTCTACTATGGGGTTGGATGCTATGTTGGTAAATCTTGGAGAGGTCCGAAATCGTGGTTTTGAATTGTCTATAGGTTGGAATGATAGAATAAATAAAAACTTTTCTTACTTTGTAACAGGTAACTTTTCTTATCTGAAGAATTGGGTTTCTGACATTGGGGTGAAGAATGAGGATGGAACTCCGGGAGTGTGGACAGATGATAAGAGTTTCCGTAGTGTGAAAGATATTTATCAGACCACAGAAGGTGAACCTTTGAATTCTTTTCATTTGATACAGACAGCTGGAATATTCCAAAGTGATGAGGAAGCAGCGGCATATGTGGATAAGAATGGTAAGAGAATTCAACCTGATGCTAAAAAAGGAGATTTGAAGTTTGTAGATTATGACGGTGATGGTACAATTGGTTTTGGTGACCGTCAATATATGGGTAGTGCTACTCCTAAAACTACCTTTGCATGGACACTTGGATTTACTTGGAAGAAATTGTCATTCAGTGCAATGTTTCAAGGAGTAGGTGGAGCACAAGCAATGAATGTTTCCAAATATATGCTTTTAAGTGATGTAGAAGGTAACTTTAACCGTTCTCGTGAGATCTTGAACGCTTGGTCGCCCGATAACAGAGGATCTAACATTCCTATTCTGTCAAAGAATGACAACAATGGAAACTTTAGCACAGCTTCAGATTGGTATCTGGAAGATGCTTCATACCTGCGCTTGAAGAATGTAACGCTTTCTTATGATTTGAGTGACGTATTTTGTAAGTGGTCACACTTGAATGACCGCAACAGCCGCCTATCTGTATTTTTGAGTGGAGAAAATTTGGCAACTATCACCAGATATTCTGGTATGGACCCTGAATGCGGGGGGTGGGATGCTTTGAAGTATCCGGTATCTCGTGTATTCTCTTTAGGAGTAAAACTGACTTACTAATTATAAATTGAATGAAGATTATGAAAAAGAATATATTATTTGGAGTAGTATGCGTTGCACTACTTACTGCCACTTCTTGTAGTGATTTCCTTGATGTACAACCCGAAGGAGATGCCAGAGACAATGCTTATTTCTTAAATGATCAGCAGGCAATTGACGCTGTGGACGGATTATACGAACGTTTTCATCAGGAAGCCATGTATGGTCGAGAATTATTTTGGGAGCAGGGTGCTGCTAATGATATAGTTTGGGGAAAAACACGTGATTTCCCGACACTTGCGACGTTTAAATATACAGGTGATGAGTCTCCATTACGTACTGTGTTCGAAACCATGTATAAAGTGATTTCCCGTTCTAATTGGGTGATTGATCAATTAGTAGATAAGGAAAAGACTACTGCATTGACAGAAATAGAAAACAGGAGTCTTGGTGAAGCCTATTTTACTCGAGGATGGGCACATTTTCTGATGGCTTATCGCTATGGTACAGATAAACAAGGAGTTCCTTTTGTACGTTATGAAGATTTTGTAAATGGATATGATAACTCTATTCCACCCCAGCAGGCTTCAGTTATTGATAACTATAAATTGATTATTGAAGATATGGAAAATGCTAAGAAACGTTTGCCACGTTTCGAAGATTATGATGATAAGGACTTAGGGCGCGCGCATCAGGCAGCAGCTATAGCATTTCAGGTAAAGGTATATGCCTACTGGGCCATGTGGGATGAAACGAAATGGGATGAGGTTATTAAATTGGTAGATGAGCTGGAAACGACGTATAATCGTGGTTTGGCAGACACTTTCGATGAATTGTTCTCTTCTGACTTCTCAAAATATTGGGGAAAGGAATATTTATGGACTATTCCAGGTACGGGTGGTTCTACTGGAGGAGGTTCTGAATTTCCGGGTGTTATACTTGAAAATAAAGGTTGGGGCATCTACAATGGTTGGGGACAAATTAAACCGACATATGACATTTATGCGGAAATGCTAAAAGATGGTGATGGTAAAGAAAATGACCGATTGAAACGTTCTATTTTAGAATACGGACAAAAATTCCTATTTTTTGGAGAGGAACGCGAGTTTTATTCAGCGTCCGACATTGAATCAGGTTTTCAAATTAATAAGTATATGGAACCTTTTGGTTATGCTAATGCTACAACCGAAGGATATGTAAATGCTAATGGTGACTGGCCTACTGCACGAGTTAACTTCCCGATAATCCGTTTTGCTGAAATGATGCTTTTTCGGGCAGAAGCTTATTTGATGAAGAACCAACCGGATAAGGCTTGGAAAGATTTGAACAGAATTCATGTACGCGCTTGTGGTCTTTCTTTACCATCACCAGCTACAATGGAACAGTTGTATCATGAACGTCGTTGTGAATTAGCATTTGAATTTACCGATCATCTTTTCGACTTGAAACGTTGGCACCATTCTTCTAATGCAGAAATCAAGGCATTGGCGGAGAAAGAGTTAAATGCTCGTCCTCTCGTTCGTCATTACAAAAACCGTGGTATGGTCGATACAAATGGAGATGGAAAACCCGATGCTATTGATTATACACATAAAGTTGAGTTTTACACGGATTATACAGACAAAACTTCTTATAAGGATTGCTTCATTGTTTTTCCCTATCCGTCTAATCAGATTATAAACTCAAACGGGCAGTTGAAACAAAATATCTATGAGTAATCTTTCTCTTTTGGAAGTTTACGATTAAAAAGTAGATCATTGCCATTGGTCTTGTCTGCAAGGATTGGTGTCTTCTTTGTATGCTGGTTCTTGCAGATTTTTATTAGATTTGTCGAATGAAGTGTGGTTGTTAACCGAATAATTTTCAAATACATGCTTTGATGAAATTGAATATTTTACATATCTTGTTGTATCTTTTTATATGTAGTGCTTGTAACTCTGAGGAGAAATTTTCCGTTGATTACGTGGATCCTTTTATCGGTACAGGGTTTCACGGTCATACCTATCCTGGAGCCACCGCTCCTTTTGGTGCAGTGCAGTTAAGTCCTGATACACGTGTAGGCAATTGGGATGCCTGTGCTGGATATCACTATAATGATACTACCTTGAGGGGGTTTTCACATACCCATCTGAGTGGAACTGGATGCATAGATTTGGGTGATATATTATTTCGTCCTACCACCCAAGAACCAAGCTTTACAAATGAGTTCTTCTACAGTCCTGCTAACTTTTCCCATCAAGACGAAATGGCATCGGCTGGCTATTACTCGGTGCTGTTGAAAGATGAAGGTATAAAGGCTGAATTGACGGCGACCCCTCATGTAGGTATGCATCGTTACACTTACCTTACAGGAAATCTTGCTGCTGTAATTGTAGATATGGCACATTCGCTTGATAATGAATATATTTATGAAGCTGAATTAGAGAAAACTGCAGACAACGAAATTACGGGTATGCGCCGAACCAGGGGATGGACAGATAATCAATATATTTATTTCGTAGCTCGTTTTTCCAAATCCTTTCAGACTGTAGAGTTTGTGAAAAATAAGAAGAAAGTGCCTATCAATACCAAGTTGACCGGTACGGATTTACAGGCTATCCTCACATTTGATAACACGAACGGTGAGCCTATTATTGCTAAAGTGGGATTGTCATTGGTGAGTGTGCAGAACGCGCGTCAAAACATGGAGGCCGAAGTGAAGGATTTCGATTTTGATGCAGTACATACAGCTACTCGAAGTGCTTGGGAACAACAACTATCTACTATTACTGTGGAGGGTGGTAGTGAAGCCGACAAGGAGAACTTTTATACTGCTATGTATCACGCTATGGTTGTACCCAATATCGTGAACGATGTTAATGGTGAATATCGTCGCCACGACATGCAGATAGGTAAGTTGCCAATAGGAAGGATCCAATACTCCACTTTCTCCCTTTGGGATACTTTCCGTGCATGGAATCCGCTGATGACGTTGATAGATACTGACTTGGTCAATCACATGATAAACTCCTTTCTCGACATCTATGATGCTTCTGGGGAACTTCCTATTTGGCCGCTTTCTGCTGGAGAAACAGGCACGATGATTGGTTATCATTCAGTATCAGTTATAGCTGATGCCTATTTGAAGGGAATTAGGTCTTTCGACGCAGAGAAGGCTTTGGAGGCTATGATGATATCCTCCGATAAAAACAAAAAAGGCTCGGACTTTTACGTAAAATATGGTTTTATTCCTTCTAATATTAAAAGAGAATCTGTATCTTGTCTGCTTGAATATGCGTACGATGACTGGTGTATTGCACGTATGGCCCAAGAAATGGGAAAAGAAGATATTTATAAAAAATACATTGAACGTTCGCAAAACTACATCAATGTGTTTGATGGTGCTACGAGATTCTTTCGCGGAAAGCGTATGGATGGCAATTGGGAATCACCTTTTAATCCGCTTGCAGTGGGACGTGCCTATACAGAGGCTACAGCTTGGCAATATCGCTTCTTTGTACCCCATGATGTGAATGGGATGATACAACTTTTTGGCGGTAAAGAAGAATTTGTTGCTGCTCTTGATGATATTTTCAATACGGATGCAGAGATACATGGCAATCTTGTAGATATCACAGGTTTAATAGGGCAGTATGTCCACGGGAATGAGCCTAGTCATCACATCGCTTATTTGTACAATTATGTGGGTGAGCCTTGGAAAACACAGAAAATGTCGCGACGCTTGCTGAACGAGATGTATCATCCCACTCCGGAAGGTATTATTGGCAATGAAGACTGCGGGCAGATGTCGGCATGGTATATTCTTTCAAGTATGGGACTTTATTCGGTTTGTCCTGGTAGCAACGAATATGTTCTTACTACTCCCTTGTTCGAGAAAGTTGTAGTGCATTTGGCTAATGGAAGAACCTTGACGATACTTGCCAATGATCCGCAGAAAAATATTTATATTACAAAGGTGGAACTAAATGGGAAACAGATAGATACAAACTTTATTACCTATGACTGTCTGATGGGAGGAGGAGAGTTGCGTTTTACCTTGTCTGACAAGCCAAATAAGAGCAGAGGTACTGCTGAACAAACTGCGCCTTACTCCTATACTCGAGATAAAGTTGTATCTATCCCTTACGTCGATAAGGATTTGAATTTATTCCAAGGAAGTGTAGTTGTAGAACTGGCCACAACCACTCAAGGTGCGAAAATAAGGTATACACTGGACGGAAGCGAACCGACCGAGGAGTCATTCCTTTATAAACATCCTTTCAGTTTGAATAAGACGACTCAAGTGAAAGCGAGAGGATTTAAGGAAGGTTATCATCCAAGTAGAGTCTTGTCTATTATAGCTCTCAAAGCGGAATTGAAGGATGCTCTTTCTGTACATCCTGTACAGAATGGTGTGACCTATAAGTACTTTGAAGGTAATTACCAGAAAGTAACTGACATAGAAAAAACACCTTTGTTGAGGACTGGAGTTTTGTCTAAACCTTCTATACAAGGTGCAAGCAGGACAGACCATTTTGGTTACATTTTTTCCGGACTGATAAAAGTGCCTGAAAATGGAGTATATACTTTCCAAACTAGTTCAGATGATGGCAGTGTATTATACATTGATAATGAACTGGTAGTGAACAATGACGGTTCACATGCTGCAATTCCTGCTACCGGATTCATAGCTTTAGAAAAAGGTTTCCATTCCTATAAGCTCTATTACTTTGAAGATTATGAAGGAGAACATTTGAGTTGGGCTTGGAAATTGCCTTCTGCTGAAACGTTGGTGCCAATTCCTTCTTCTGTTTTGTATGTGGAATAATTAAATATATTGTTATGAAAAAAATCATTTTATTGTTTCTATCTTTTGGGGTAGTATCCTGCGGGCAAGTGAAACAACAAGTTTCTGAACAGGCGCGTGTTAATGTAATGTCATATAATATCCGCTATGACAATCCAGAAGATGGTATGAATAATTGGCAATACCGAAAAGACCGTGCTGCAACGGCTATCCGATTCTATGATGTTGATATATTGGGTACACAGGAAGTGCTTCACAATCAGTTAGAAGACCTGAAGCAGCGTTTACCAGAATATGGTGTGATTGGTGTCGGGCGTGAAGATGGAAAGGTAAAAGGCGAATATAGTGCTCTTTGGTACAAAAAAGCGCGTTTTGAGTTACTTGCTTCTGGATATTTTTGGTTGAGCGAAACACCTGAAATTGCTGGTTCTAGAGGGTGGGATGGTGCTTGTGAACGCATTGCTTCATGGGGTAAATTGAAAGACAAGATTTCAGGAAAGGAATACTTTGCATTGAATACACATCTAGACCATATAGGAGTTGTGGCTCGTCGTGAAGGAGTGAGCCTTATATTGGACAGAGTGAACGAATTGAGTGACGGATTACCAGTAATTGTAACAGGTGATTTTAATGCAGAGCCAGAATCGGATGTTATCAAGCACATGACCGATGCCGAGAATCCAAAGCATCTGCAAGATACACGGCTTATGTCTCCAATTGTTTATGGACCATCATGGAGTTTTCACGATTTTGGAAAGATACCTTATGATAAACGCCCATTGATAGACTATGTGTTTGTACGCAACGATCTTAAGGTATTGAGATACGGAGTGCTTGCCGAGACAGAAGGATCAGAGTTTTTATCGGATCATGCTCCGGTGCTGGTTACTGTAGAGTAGTTTTCTACTTTTTGAACTTTAGGTTGAAAATAATAAATTTAAGGTTTAGGAGGTTCATCTTTAGGTTTAGAACTGAATATCTTGTCCTATGTACTATGAATAATAAATAATTTGTAAATGTAACTGATAAAACCAGATAATAATGAAAAAAATAAGGAAGTGCTGTGTTATAGTATTGTTAGTAGTATTATTCCCTGCTAATATATTTGCACAAGAACGTCGTGATAAAGAACAGACTTATGTGTTGGAGAATCCCTATGAAGTTAACAAAATAACACCGTTACAAGGGAAGAAGATTAAAAATGTTGTTTTGATGATTGGTGATGGTATGAGTCTTATGCACGTATATTCTGCTTGGACGGCTAATCGTGGTAAACTTTTTTTGGATAATTGTCAGGCTGTGGGGCTTTCGAAAACCTACTGTGCAAATAAACTGATTACCGATTCTGGAGCAGGGGGGACGGCCATTGCTACTGGACAGAAAACAAATTATCATAGCGTAGGCGTAGATGTGGAAGGCCGTCCTTTGAAGTCGTTGGTAGACTTTGCTGTAGGCAAAGGTAAATCTGCGGGTATTGCAGTTACTTGTCGCCTTTGGGATGCCACTCCAGCTGATTTTTGTTGCCATAACAAAGATCGTGATGCTGAGGCTGAAATTGTGGCGGATTATGTGAACAGTAACGTAGACTATGTCTTTGGCGGTGGTGCTAAACTCTTTGAGAATCGTGAGGACGGACGTGACTTGTTCAAGGAGTTGCGCGACAAAGGTTTTCAAACGCCTCGTAGTTGGGATGAACTGGTAAAAATTAAGAGTGGCAAGGTATTTGCAGTGCCTTATCCAGTGGATGCTCCGTTGCCTGACGAACGTGGAGACCTTCTTGCCCGTGCGTCGTTAAAAGGTATTGAACTTTTAAGCCAAAATGATAATGGTTTCTTCATGATGATTGAAGGTTCGCAATTGGATGATTATGGACATTTTAATGATATTAATCTCTTGATGCAGGAAACACATGATTTCGACCGTACTATCGGTGCCATTTACGAATGGGCGGCTAAGGATGGTGAAACGCTGGTAGTGGTTACCGCCGATCATGAAACCGGTGGTCTTACATTGGTAGATGGTGATTTGAAAGAGGGTAAAATTGTTTGTAAATTTTCTACAGGTGGTCATAGTGGTGTAATGGTACCTGTATATGCTTTTGGGCCCGGTGCACAGGAGTTTACAGGTATATATGAGAATACCGCAATTTTTGATAAGATAAAGAAACTGCTTAATCTATAACTAAAATATTATTTCCTATGCTGAAACATATCTTGTTTACATGTTTACTTTCCTTTTCTGTAACTCCTTTATTGAAAGCTCAAAATTGTGGTAATGATGAAATTTATCATTTGCCCTATAAGAATACATATGTAAAAGAACCTTTGGTTACCGAGAACGAGTATCGTGTGGCCAAACCCGAGGTTATTGAACCGAAGAGTTTTGAAGAAGCTCGGCAGATACTTCCCAATCCGATTTGGGATGGGCATGGAAAAGAAATGGAAATGTATTGGAGGGCATGGGAAATAGCAGTCGGAAATATTCGTAAGCCACAGTCCGGTTCGGGTTTTGTATCAAGTTATTTGGATACTGCTTACAATGGTAATATCTTCATGTGGGATTCTTCTTTCATACTGATGTTTGCACGGTATGGTACACGTTTTTTCCCTTTTCAGCGCACGTTAGATAACTTTTATGCCAAACAACATCCTGACGGTTTTATCTGCCGAGAAATTAAAGCAGATGGAGCGGATTGTTTCGAACGATATGATCCGGTAAGCACTGGACCTAATTTGATGCCTTGGTGTGAAATGGTTTATTACCATCAGTTTGGAGATATGGAGCGTCTGCATAAAGTTTTTCCCGTACTTTGTTCATATTATAAGTGGCTGAGACTTAACCGTACATGGCGTAATGGTACTTATTGGTCGAGTGGATGGGGGACAGGTATGGATAATATGCCGCGGGTTCCGAACGGATATAGCCCTATTTATAGTCATGGACATATGGTTTGGTTAGATACTAATCTTCAGCAATTGTTCATTGCAAATTTATTACTTGAAATGGGATTTTATTTAGAACGCTGGCAAGAGATAGAAGAATTTGAAGACGAAGCTAAGATGCTGGGAAAGTATATTCATGATAATCTTTGGGATGAAAAGACTGGATTTTTGTATGACCAATATGCTGATGGCACTCTTTGCAAAACCAAAGGTATAGGTGCTTATTGGGCGCTATTTACCAATGTGTTAGATACAATACAACTAAACCGTATGGTAAAAGAATTGGATAATCCGGAAACTTTTAACCGCAAGTTCCGTGTTCCTTCTTTGTCGGCAGACCATCCTAAGTATAAGGAAAACGGTCGCTATTGGCAAGGTGGCATCTGGCCGGGTACCAACTACATGGTGATACAAGGTCTTGTGAAGAAAGGTTATCGTAAGTTAGCCCGTGAAATAGCTTTGAACCATTATAATGAAGTACTTGAGGTATATAAGAATACGGGTACATTTTGGGAATACTATTCTCCGGAGAAGGCAGAGCCTGGATTTATGGCTAGAAAGGAATTTGTCGGTTGGTCAGGACTTCCACCTATTGCCGAACTGATAGAGTTTATAATAGGTATTCGGGGAGATTACTCCAAACAGCAAATTGTTTGGGACATGAACCTGACAGAGGCCAATGGAATAGAACGTTATCCTTTCGGACCAGAAGGTATTATCAGTTTAAAGGCGGAAGCACGCCGTTCTGTCAATGATGAACCGCACATTACGGTAGATACGAATATTGGCTTTGAATTGTTCGTACTTTATGGTGAAAAAGAGAAGAAAATTACTGTGCTTCCTGGTAAACACACTTATTAAAAAGATAATCTATGAAAAAGAATATGTCACGACGTCATTTCCTGAAGATGGGAGGATTAGCTTTGGCTGCTATGTCCGTCCGTCCATCTTTGTCGTTTGCCGCTTTCAGGGAATCAGAAACGAAATTCGTTTCCTTGCGTCCTTCAATAGACAAAAGGCGT
This sequence comes from Bacteroides stercoris, assembly GCA_958432865.1. Lineage (GTDB taxonomy): Bacteria > Bacteroidota > Bacteroidia > Bacteroidales > Bacteroidaceae > Bacteroides > Bacteroides stercoris_A. The sequence continues at coordinate 23,450 of CAUAWO010000006.1, read as the reverse complement.
TTTGTATCAAGAGCTGTAGAGGTAATCATTAAAGAAGTAAAGCCAAAGATAAAAGATGAAAAACTGCGGTGGATGTTTGAAAATTGTTTTCCCAATACACTTGATACTACTGTCAGATATAAGATGAAAAACGACCGTCCGGATACGTTTATCATAACTGGTGACATTGACGCTATGTGGTTGCGTGATTCTTCCGCGCAGGTGTGGCCTTATTTGCCGTTGATGAAAGACGATAGGGATTTGCAGTTTTTGATAGCCGGACTTATTAATAGGCAGACAGAATGTATACTGATAGACCCTTATGCTAATGCTTTCAATGATGGTCCATTGGGTAGTTATTGGGAAACTGATCATACACAGCATATGGTGAAAGAGTTGCATGAACGTAAGTGGGAGATCGATTCTCTATGTTATCCCATTCGATTGGCTTACCAGTATTGGACATTGACTAAAGATACGTCTATCTTTAGTGCAGATTGGCACGAGGCTATGAAATTGGTAGTCCGTACTTTTAAGGAACAGCAGCGTAAACAAGGAATCGGCACTTATAGTTTCTCGCGCGATTGTGATCGTCCTACAGACTCGCAAATCAATAATGGTTGGGGTGCACCAGTTAAGCCAGTTGGACTGATCGTTTCTTCGTTTCGCCCTTCGGATGATGCTACTCAATTTGGTTTTCTCATCCCTTCCAATATGTTTGCTGTTGTGTCGTTGCGGCAATTGTCTGAAATAGAACATACAGTCTATAATCATATAGATTTTGCTAAAGAATGTATAGCTTTAGCTGATGAAGTAGATGCCGCAATTCGCAGGTATGGTACGTTTAACCATCCTATTTGTGGGCGGGTTTATGCTTTTGAAGTGGATGGGTTTGGCAATGTGCTTTGTATGGATGATGCTAATATTCCCAGTCTGTTGTCTGCTCCTTATTTGGGATATTGTTCTTTCAAGGATGCAGTTTACCAAAATACTCGTAAATTGATATGGAGCGATAATAATCCTTATTTTTTTAAAGGAAAAGCTGGAGAAGGAATAGGCGGTCCACATGTAGGGTTGAACTATATTTGGCCAATGAGTATCATAATGAAAGCTTTTACGACTGATGATGAGGAAGAAATACGCAGTTGTTTGAAGCAACTGCGCGATACGGACGGTGAAACAGGTTTTATGCATGAGTCTTTTAATGCGGAAAATGCAGCTGATTTCACACGTCCTTGGTTTGCTTGGGCAAACACGCTGTTTGGCGAGCTAATCCTTAAAGTAGTTCAGACATATCCTAACCTTTTATTACAAACGTTATGAAATATATTTGGGGGGTGTTTACTGCCATCTCATTGGCTCTCTTTTCATGTGGCAGCGGAAGCAAGGAATCTGTAGAAAACTATGGTATCATACCGATGCCCAATGATATAACTCTATCCCGAGGAAAGTATTTTTTGCAAGGGGAGAAAACTGTGGCTGTGTCTTCCGGAGAGAATGAAATGAAAGTTTTTCGTTATTTAGAGAACTTTTTGAAGAACACACAGGTAACATTAAGAGTTGTTTCTCCAACAGAGAAGGCCGATATTTATCTGTTAATTGATAATTCTCTAAAAGATGAGGCTTATACATTGGAGGTGGCTTCCGATGCTATACGGATTTGTTCTAACGAAACTGCAGCAGGACTGTTTTATGGTGTTCAATCTTTATTGCAATTGATGCCGGCAGAAATCTATGCTTCCGATCGTAGGTATGAGGGACGTATTGAAATTCCAATTGTCAGTATTAAGGATGCTCCTCGTTTTCCTTATCGTGGTGCTTTGATGGATGTTGGTCGTAATTTCCTTCCCAAAGAAGAGGTACTGAAGTTTCTTGATTTGATGGCTTTCTATAAGTTGAATAAATTTCATTTTCATTTGACTGACGATCAAGGTTGGAGAATTGAGATAAAAAAATATCCGAAGTTGGTAGAGGTGGGGTCGCATCGTAGTCAAACTCAAGTAGGACATTCTGATTATTATTACCCACGGCGGTTTGACGGAAAAAAACAAGCGGGATATTATACACAAGAAGAAATTAGAGAGATTGTTAAGTATGCTTCTGACCGTTTTATAACAGTAATTCCTGAGATAGAAATGCCGGGACATGCTTCTGCTGCATTGGCGTCATATCCAGAGCTTTCTTGTGGGTTGAGAAAGGATTATGTGGTACGCGATTACTTTGATGTTTTTGATGAAGTCTATTGTCCTAAGGAGCATACGTTTGATTTCTTGGAAAATGTATTGGTGGAAGTTATGGAACTCTTTCCTAGTCATTACATTCATATTGGAGGTGATGAATGTCCTAAGAAAGCTTGGAAAAAGTGTATTCATTGTCAAACTCTGATGAAGAAAGAGGGACTACCAGATGAAGAAGCTTTACAAAGTTGGTTTATTCATAAGATTGAACAATTTGTTAACAGCAGGGGACGTGATATTATCGGTTGGGATGAGATATTGGAAGGCGGGCTTGCTCCTAATGCTACTGTTATGTCGTGGCGTGGTGAAGAAGGTGGTATTATAGCGGCCCGTCAAAAGCATAAGGTTATTATGACACCGAATAAACGATGCTATATAGATTATTATCAAGAGAGCCCAGAATATGCTCCACTGGCGATAGGTGGTTTCCTTCCGTTGGATAGTGTATATTTTTATAACCCACTACCAGCTGGATTGACTACTGAAGAGCAGTCTTATATAATAGGTACGCAGGCGAATATTTGGGGAGAATATATTCAAACTCCTGAAGCATTTGAATATATGGCTTTTCCTCGTTTGTTGGCTATGTCCGAAGTGCAGTGGACGCAACCTGAATATAAAGATTTTGTGTTTTTTACTCGCAGGTTGGATAAGGAGTTCAAACGGTTGGACTATTGTCAGGTGAATTCTTGCCGCAATTTTTATGAAGTGAATTATGCGGGAGTGTGGAATGAGAATCATGAGACCTATGAAGTGGCTTTATCTTCTTTTTGTCCGGATGCGGAGATACACTATGCGATTAATGATTCTGTGATAACGGCTTCTTCTTCTCTGTACAAGTCACCAATATTGTTGAGTAAAGATGCAGTTATTTACGCAGCCGTTTATAAGGAAGGCAAATCTATGGGTAGGGTGACTCATAAAGAATTTGCCATAAACAAGGCCACTGGATGTGATTATAAGTGTGTTCCTAAAACAGAGTGGGAACATTTGGATGAAAGCTTTGGATTGACTGACGGATATTGTGGATATGCTCAAGACATGCGTAGATGGGTAAGCTTCTATCAGGATAGTGTACAGATTGTGGTGGAGTTGAAAGGTACGCAAAGAATAAAACAAGTAGCTTTTGCTTCCTTATGGCGTCCTTGGAATATGATTTGGCCGGCAAAGGCAATGAGTGTTTCCGTTTCGGCAGACGGGAAAAACTTTTTTGGAGTAGGTAATAAAGTTTTATCATATGATTTTACGTTGACGGAAAGCACTCGCTTTCCTGCTTCTCTTTCATTTCCTGAAGTGGAAGCTACATTTGTACGCTTGGACTTGTTGAGTGGAGGCTTATGTCCAAAAGGATATTTCAATGAAGGAGAACAAAGCAGATTGGCGATAGATGAAATAGAAATAAACTAATCAATTAGATTCTTATGAAGAAAATATCAATTCTTTTGTTAGTGTTATGGGGAGTTATCCCATCAATGCTTTTTGCACAACGGCAATTGTCTTTTCAAAATGGAAAGTTTAAAATAGTTCAGTTCACAGACTTACATTGGACATCAGGTTCACCGAAGTGTGCTGAAACGGAAAGAACTATTCGTACGATACTGAAATCCGAAAATCCGGATATTGCCATATTGACTGGAGACATAGTGACAGAAGCCCCTGCAATTAATGGCTGGATGTCGGTTGTAGAAATATTTAATAATGCCAAAGTGCCATTTGTTGTAACTATGGGTAACCATGATGCGGAGCACATGGCTAAGGATAGCATTTATGATTTGTTGCAAAAATCTCCATACTATGTTGGAACGAAGGGGCCTGGAGATGTTATGGGGTATGGTAATTGTGTGATACCGATTTTTGATTCGATGACAAAGAAAAAGGTAGAATCAGTGCTTTATTGTATAGACTCTAATGATTATCAGCCTGACAAACTTTATGGAGTTTACGATTGGATACATTTCGACCAAATAGCATGGTATCGTAAACAAAGTGCTCATTTTGCTTCTTGTAATAATGGACGTCCTTTACCTTCATTGGCATTCTTTCACATACCTTTATTAGAATATAATGAACTGATAGGTGATGGTAAGACATTTGGTAATGATAGAGAAGGTGGAGTTGCTTCTTCAAAGGTCAATTCTGGTATATTTGCTTCATTTCTTGATAGGAAAGATGTAATGGGGGTATTCGCCGGTCACGACCATGATAATGATTATGTTGGTATCAATAAAAGAATATTGCTTGGATATGGTCGGGTGACTGGTGCGGATGCTTACGGAGAATTGATTAGAGGTGCACGTATCATTGAACTGTATGAAGGTGAATTTAAGTTTGATACTTGGATTGCTACGCTTTCAGGTCGTGAGGCGATCTATTACTATCCCTCCGGATTAAATTCAGATGAGGAACGGGTGATGAATTATTTTCCGGCAATGAATGTAGCATCACCTAAACAAGGGGTAGCTTATACTTATTATGAAGGTCAATGTAAACGAGTGGCTGATATTACTTCTTGTTTGAAAGTAAAGGAAGGTATTATGAAGAACTTTTTGATAAAGGATGCTGCCATTGCTGATCACTTTGCCTATGAATTCCGTACTTTGATTTACATTTCCAAAAGAGGCGTATATCGCTTCTATACCATTTCGGATGATGGTTCTAAACTTTATATTGATGATAAGCTGATAGTTGATAATGATGGTGGACATAGTGTTCGTCGTGCCGAAGGTAAGGTTGCTCTTGAGAAAGGTTATCATGCATTGCATTTATTGTATTTTGAAAATTATATGGGGCAGGAACTGGAGGTCGGATTTTTAGGACGAGATATTCCCGAAACTCCCATTCCGGCCGAGATGCTGTTTTTGCCGGATTAGAATTTTTTTCTCCGTACCGGGTGGTGCCGTTCATCGTACAATCCTGGTATGGAGCATTTGTTTGAGAACTGGTATTTTGCTTTTTTATGCCATTAAACAATAAGAAAAGCATGACGTCTTTTTTAATGTATTGTCAACTATAACTGCTATTTCATTCAGATTATGAGAATACAAAAATAGATATGTTTAAAATGTAATCATTTGATTTACATTTATTTATCTTGTTTGCGTATGTTTCGTGGAAAATTACACAAGCTAATTGCCTAAAAAATGAATAGAACTGCAGTCTTTAGCTTGGTAATAGCAGTCGGACATTATTTGATGCCTTTTTCTGTATTCATAGGGAGAAATATTCTTTAGAGCCTTGAATTGGCGTGATAAGTTTTTTAGATTGTTTATTCCTACAGATTCCGCTACGGTTGAGATAGGAGCATTGCTGGTAAGTAGCAGTTGAGCAAACCTTTCTATTTTTAGAGAAAATATGTATTTTTGAATGGACTGTTGGGTAACTCCTTTGAAACGAATCTCTAGTAACCTACGTGACAAGGGGACTTGTTTTACGAGATCTGATACGGTGATATGTTCAGTCAGGTGCTTATTGATATATTTCAAAACTGTTTGGATATGCGTATCGGTAGTAGAATAAAAATCGGTTGAAAGTCTGTTTATAATATTTATGGGTTGCAGTACTACATCTTGATAGTTGACTTTCTCTTCGTTCAGTAGGCGTACGATGAGTTCTGCTGCCTCAAATCCGCCTCTTACAATATTGTGGCTTATGCTGGATAAAGGAGGATCAGATAAGTTACATATAATTTCGTCATTATCCACACCCAATATTGCTATCTTGTCGGGTACTCTGATATTATTTACTTTACATAATTCAGTAATGCGATTACCTTGATTATCATCACAAGCAAAGAGTGCCGTAGGCAGGGGGAGCGATTGCAACCATTTGAGTAAAGGAGGAGCTTCATAAAACCAAAGATCATCGAGGGATTGCTCTTGATATGATTGGAAACAATTACCAAAACCATGTTCGGCTATACATTTATAGAAACCTTCGCAACGCTCTTGTGACCAAACCGTATCTCGATAGCCATAGAAAGCAAAATTTTGATACCCTTTTCTTAGAAAGAATTCCGCTGCCATCCTGCCAGTTTTGTAATAATCTCCAGTGATGTTTGGAATATTACTGAATCTTGCTTTGTAATCTTGTGCTATGGCAATAATTCCATTTTCACGGAAAATCTCTACATTGTCGTCGTTGTCGAATCTGCCGATAATAGCATCTGCATGCCACGTTTTTGCCCACTTCAGCACTCCCTTTATGCCATAGGTTTGTTTATAGGAAAGCGGCATTCGGCATACCACCCACGGTTCGTGGCTGTTTGCGTACATCAATACTCCTTTCAGTAGATTATAGGAGAAAGATTCAGTGAAATCGCTTAGCAGTATTAATCGAATCATAAATTATACGTTCCTTAACTATGCAAATGTAGAAAAAAAAAGTATTAGTTTTGTTTTCGATAAAGTTATTTTGCCAATCTTTATTTTTTTCGTAAATCCCGCCCCTCGTATTTGCAGATAGCTTCTATCCACTCTTCTGTCAGCGGTTTGGATTCGTGCTTGCTGAGGTCGTAAGCTACCATGACGGAAGTGCATATACATTTTACTTCCTGCGTCTCGATATCTATGACACGTTGCGCAAGATGAAAACTCTTCGTGCCTATTTGGGTCACGGCGGTCTGTACGGCAATGTGGTCGGAGCCGTAAATCTGGGCAAGGAAGTTGGCTTCGATGTGGACTACGACGATGCCGTCTTTCTGCCAGTCGACATGCGGGCATACGGAAGCGAAATACTCCGTCTTGCCTAAATCGTAAAAGGAAAAATAGACGGTGTTGTTGACGTGACCGAATTTATCGACGTCATTGAAACGTAGCTGTATGGGTAGTGTGTGGTTAAATTTAATATCTTCCATTGTTTTCTCCTAAACTTTGTTTGTAATCGGTGCGAATTTACTATTTTTGCGTGTTAATCACTGTATTTATAGAGTAAGAAATGATAGAAGACATTAAAAAAGCCTGCCAGGTAATGAGGGAAGGCGGGGTGATTCTGTACCCCACCGATACCATTTGGGGTATTGGTTGTGACGCTACCAACGAAGATGCGGTGCGCCGTGTATATGAAATAAAGCAGCGTCAGGACAGCAAAGCGATGCTGGTGTTGGTGGATTCTTCCGTAAAAGTGGATTTCTATGTCCGGGATGTTCCGGAGGTGGCGTGGGATTTGATAGACCTGGCAGACAAACCGTTGACTATTATTTATTCGGGAGCGCGTAATCTGGCGGCAAATTTGCTGGCGGAAGACGGAAGCGTGGGAATCAGAGTGACAAATGAAGATTTCTCCAAGCGTCTTTGCCAGCAGTTCCGTAAGGCGATTGTTTCTACTTCAGCCAATATCAGCGGGCAGCCTTCGCCGAAGAACTTCAGCGAAATAAGTGAGGAGGTAAAGTCTGCGGTGGATTATATCGTGGGCTACCGGCAGGAAGAGATGAGTAATCCGAAGCCGTCCAGCATTATCAAGTTGGATAAAGGCGGAGTGATTAAAATAATCCGTGAATAAAGAAAATGACTGGAGAAGAGAGAAGTTGGTTGCAACGCTTTATCATTTGGCGTGAGAAGAATGTCAAGGAGAAACGGTTTATCCTGGTTCTTAGCTTTCTGGTCGGTATCTTTACGGCATTTGCCGCATTGATATTGAAACTGTTGATACATTGGATACAAAATTTTCTTACAGAGAATTTCGACACAACAGAGGCTAATTACCAGTATCTGATATATCCGGTGGTGGGAATCTTTTTGGCCGGGTTGTTTGTACGTTATGTCGTAAAGGATGATATCAGTCATGGAGTTACGAAAATTCTATATGCCATATCCCGCAGGCAGGGACGTATCAAACGTCATAACACGTGGTCATCCATTATTGCCAGTTCCATAACAATCGGGTTCGGTGGTTCGGTCGGGGCAGAGGCGCCGATTGTGCTTACCGGTTCGGCCATCGGCTCCAACTTGGGCAGCCTGTTCAAAATGGAGCACCGCACGCTGATGCTGTTGGTGGGATGTGGCGCTGCCGGGGCCGTGGCAGGTATTTTCAAAGCTCCGATAGCGGGACTTGTTTTTACGTTGGAGGTGCTTATGATAGACCTTACAATGTCTTCGCTGCTTCCGTTACTGATTTCGGCGGTGACGGCGGCAACCGTTTCTTATATCGTGACGGGTACGGAAGCCATGTTTAAGTTCCACCTTGACCAGGCTTTTGAATTGGAGCGTATCCCTTATGTGATCATGCTGGGTATTTTCTGCGGACTGGTTTCCCTCTACTTTACCCGTGCCATGAGTTCGGTGGAAGGAATGTTCGGTAAACTGAAACTGCCTTATAAGAAACTGCTGGTGGGCGGCGCTATGTTGAGTATTCTGATATTCCTTTTCCCGCCGCTTTACGGTGAAGGGTACGATACGATAGAATTACTGCTCAACGGTACAAGTAATGTTGAGTGGGATACGGTGATGAATAACTCTTTCTTCTACGGACACAGCCACTTGCTGCTGCTGTATTTGATATTGATAATCCTGTTTAAGGTTTTCGCTTCGAGCGCAACGAATGGCGGTGGTGGTTGCGGTGGTATTTTTGCGCCTTCTCTGTATTTGGGGTGTATCGCCGGGTTTGTTTTTTCCCATTTCAGCAATGATTTTGAGATGACTGCCTATCTGCCTGAAAAGAACTTTGCCTTGCTGGGCATGGCGGGAGTGATGAGTGGCGTTATGCACGCTCCGCTTACGGGAGTGTTCCTGATTGCCGAGCTTACGGGAGGGTACGACTTGTTCTTGCCGTTGATGATAGTCGCGGTCAGCTCTTATCTGACGATTATCGTTTTTGAACCGCACAGCATTTACTCCATGCGTCTGGCAAAGAAAGGTGAGTTGCTGACACATCATAAGGATAAAGCGGTGTTGACGCTGATGAAAGTGGAGAATGTGGTAGAGAAAGACTTTGTTGCGGTACATCCGGAAATGGATCTTGCCGAGTTGGTGAAAGCCATCTCCGCCTCACACCGCAACATATTTCCGGTGACGGACAATGAGGGTAAGCTGATTGGTATTGTCCTGCTGGATGACATACGCAATATCATGTTCCGGCAGGAACTGTATCATCGTTTTACGGTAGGCAAACTGATGACTTCCGCTCCGGCACGCCTTTATGATACGGACAGCATGGAACAGGTGATGCGTACTTTTGACGATACGAAAGCATGGAACCTGCCGGTGGTGGACGGAGAAGGCAAGTATCTCGGTTTCGTGTCCAAATCAAAGATATTTAACTCGTACCGTCAGGTATTGGTACATTTCTCGGAAGATTAAAAGAGATGATTATGAAGAAAGAAGATTTACGGATTGTATATATGGGGACTCCTGAATTTGCGGTGGAGCCCTTGCGCTGCCTCGTAGAAGGCGGATATAATATAGTAGGGGTAATCACGATGCCCGACAAGCCGGCTGGACGTGGACATAAGGTGCAATTCTCTCCGGTGAAACAGTATGCGCTGGAGCATGACCTGCCGCTTCTCCAGCCGGAAAGATTGAAAGATGAAGCGTTTGTCGAGGCTTTGCGTGCCTGGAATGCCGATTTGCAGATTGTGGTTGCTTTCAGAATGTTGCCGGAGGTGGTTTGGAATATGCCGCGTCTGGGAACTTTCAATCTGCATGCTTCGTTGCTGCCGCAGTATCGTGGAGCTGCACCTATCAATTGGGCGGTGATTAACGGTGATACGGAAACGGGCATCACAACTTTTTTCCTGAAACATGAGATAGATACGGGAGAGGTCATCCAACAGGTTCGTGTGCCGATTGCGGATACGGACAATGTAGGTATTGTACACGATAAGTTGATGATGCTTGGCGGACGTCTGGTTACGGAGACTGTGGATGCCATTCTTGCAGATACGGTGAAATCCGTTCCGCAGGAAGAAATGGCTGTAGTGGGCGAATTGCGTCCGGCTCCCAAAATATTCAAGGATACTTGTCGCATCGACTGGAACCAGCCTGTCAAGCGGATTTATGATTTTATCCGTGGTTTGTCTCCCTATCCGGCTGCGTGGACAGAATTGGTACAGTCCGACGGAACAGCGGTGGTTCTGAAAATTTTTGAAACAGAGAAGATAGAGCATCTGCATGAATCCGCTCCCGGAACTTTGCAGACCGATGGCAAGACGTATATCCGCATAGCCGGTACAGACGGCTGGATTGGTGTGCGTGCTTTGCAGCTTCCCGGCAAGAAACGCCTGAAAACGGATGAGTTGTTGCGTGGATTTAAACTGACCGGAGAATGTCGGGTGCATTAAGCGTTTATCCGAAATCTTTTTGTACATTTGTCTGTTGTAAATTCGTGTAACCTATTAGAATGTAACTGTTATGAAACCTATAATATCCCCTTCCATATTGTCTGCCAACTTTGCATACCTGGCAAATGATATTGAAATGATTAACGGCAGTGAAGCCGACTGGGTACACGTCGATATAATGGACGGCGTGTTTGTTCCCAACATATCTTTCGGTTTTCCGGTATTGAAGTATGTGGCAAAGCTTGCCGAGAAGCCTTTGGATGTGCATCTGATGATTGTACAGCCGGAAAAGTTCATCCCGGAAGTAAAGGCGTTGGGGGCACGTATAATGAACGTGCATTATGAGGCATGTCCGCATTTGCATAGGGTAGTGCAGCAAATCCGCGAAGCGGGAATGTTGCCGGCGGTTACTATCAATCCGGCTACCCCGGTATCCATGCTGAGAGATATTATCAACGATGTCTATATGGTGTTGATAATGGGGGTGAATCCTGGATTCGGCGGTCAGAAATTTATAGCACATACTGTTGATAAAGTACGCGAGTTGCGCGAACTGATAACAGTGACCGGTTCGGAAGCCCTGATAGAGGTCGACGGCGGTGTCAATCTGGATACAGGCTCCCGTCTGGTAGATGCAGGAGCCGATGCTTTGGTTGCCGGCAATGCCGTATTTTCTGCTCCCGACCCAACAGAGGCAATCCGTGCTTTGAAAAATCTGTAATATTTATTGATAACAGACAACTTACAACAGCATCCTTTCCTGCGACTGTTGATGCCGTTGGTTGGTGGAATAGTATATGGGGATAAATATCCTTATATACTGTCCGTCGGTTGGTGGATAGCTGTCATTCTACTGTTGATAGGGACATATATTCTTGGCCGTAAGTATTATGTTCTTTGCAAGCTATATGGGGCTGTCGTGTTTTTGGCGTGTTTTGTATTGGGGTGGACTTTAGTGAGTGTGCAGTTGAAGCAAGCCGAATATATATTCCCGAATACGGAAAAACCTTCCACTTACCGGATTACTCTTACGACAAAGCCGGAAATCAAGAAAAACAGTATTTTATTTCGCGTTGCTTTGCGAGGAGAAGTGCTGAAAGATACATTTTTATATAACTTTTCAGAAAAGACTTTTCTGTTTTATTTCCCTAAAGATTCGGCGGCATATTCCTTGAAAAGAGGGGATGAACTGTTGGTGTGCACCCGTTTGTCTCCACCTGCCAATAACGGTAATCCGGATGAGTTCGATTACGCCCGTTATCTTCTTCGGAAAGGGATAAGCGGAACAGCGTACGTACGTGCCGGACATTGGTGTGTGATTGGTTGCGACAGCACTCTCACTTTTCGTCAGCAGGCTTTGGAGTGCCGGAGCAGGCTGGTTGCTTTATATCGGGACATGGGGTTTCGGGGAGATGAATTGGCGGTACTCTCTGCGCTTACAATAGGAGATAAAGAAGAGCTGAGTGAGAGTATCGTAGAGACGTATTCGGTTGCCGGAGCCAGCCATGTACTGGCACTTTCCGGGCTGCATATCGGCTTTATTTCCGCTCTGTTGCTGTTTGTCCTGTCTCCTTTGTGGATTAGGTGGCGGTTTTTAAAGCCGTTTTTGTTTCTGTCTGTAATCCTCTTGTTGTGGGGATTTGCTTTCCTTACAGGGTTGTCTTCTTCCGTGGCACGTGCGGTTGTCATGTGCTCATTTGGATTACTTTCCATGCTGATACCTGCCTGCCGGAAGCTTACTTTGAATACATTGGGGGTTACGGCTTTCCTGATGCTGCTGTTTAACCCTGTCTGGCTGTTTGATGTGGGGTTTCAGTTGTCTTTTTCGGCTGTTGCAGCTATTGTACTGTTACAACCCGGGCTATACGGGTTGTTATCGGTGAAGAACTGCCTTTTGCGTAAGGTGTGGGGGCTGGTTACTGTTTCCGTTGCCGCCCAGATAGGAACAGCTCCGTTGGTAATGCTCTATTTTTCACGTTTTTCCACACACTTCCTCTTGACTAATTTGTTGGTAATTCCGTTGGTTTCGTTGATTGTGTATGCGGCTGTTATATTGCTTGTCCTGACTCCTTTTCCTGTCTTGCAACAGCTCTTTGCCAATGTGGTAGAAATGCCGCTAAGGATGCAGAATGCTTTGCTCCGTTGGATAGAACAGCTCCCTTTGGCTTCCATAGACCGGATTTGGGTCGATATATGGGATGTCTTCCTGTTTTATTGTTGCCTGTTGTTGTTCTGCCGTGTTTGGATGAGGCGTACGGCAGCGAATGTGTATATCGCTTTGTCAGCCCTGCTGCTATGCGTCTCCTATCATTCGTATGCGTTTATCACAGATGCTCCCCGGCGCAGCATTGTTTTTTATAATGTCCGTGGCTGTCCGGCAGTGCATTGTCTGGCAGATAACTCCGCTTCATGGCTGGTTTGCGCCGATACGCTGCCCGATGTCACCCGGTTGGAACGTTCGCTTTCTTCCTACTGGAACCGTTTGCGCCTGAAACGTCCTGACGTGATTGAGGGAGATTGTTTGCTTCCTGAAATTTCAGTCCGTAACAAAACCGTTTTCTATGCAGGGAAACGCATCTGTCTGTTGTACGACGACCGTTGGGGCAACAAGATATCCGGTGTGCCTGTTTCTATTGATTATCTGTATGTTTCTCACGGTTATAAGGGAGATATGCAGGAACTCGTTTCCTTGTTTGAAGTAGGTACGGTAGTGATTGACGCATCTCTTTCCGAATACTATCGGGAGAGGATTATCAGCGATTGTGTCCGGTTGGGAATTCCTTATCTTCCTCTTTCCGAAAAAGGTTCTGTGCACATATTATTATAAATCATAAACTTTTTCGTACTTTTGCCCTTTCTTTTGTTGCAGGTGAGACGAAGTTGTTCCGGATATGCAACGTAAACTGTAAAATAGCGAGTAACTATATGTTGACCAAAGTAATAGATCAATCTAAAATAGACCACTTTGCCAAGTGGCTGGAACGTGCGGATAAAATAGTTATTGTTGCCCATGTGGCTCCCGACGGAGATGCAGTAGGTTCTTCTCTGGGGTTGTGGCATTTTCTTAATACGCAGGACAAGGATGCGACTGTCATTGTTCCCAATGCTTTTCCCGATTTCCTGAAATGGATGCCCGGCAGCAAGGATATACTTCTGTACGACCGTTATAAAGAGTTTACCGACAAATTGATAGCGGAAGCCGATGTCATCTGTTGCCTCGATTTCAACGCTATCAGCCGTATCGATGCTATGGCAGACGCCGTGTTGGCTTCTCCTGCGCGGAAGATATTGGTAGACCATCATTTGAATCCTGAAGACTTTTGTAGAATCATCATTTCCCATCCCGAAATATCCTCGACTTCTGAGCTGGTGTTCCGCCTGATTTGCCGCATGGGATATTTCAGTGACATCACCAAAGAGGGAGCTGAATGTATCTATACCGGTATGATGACCGATACGGGTGGCTTTACGTACAACTCCAATAACCGTGAAATTTATTTTATAATCAGTGAGCTGCTTTCGAAAGGTATCGACAAGGATGATATTTACCGGAAAGTGTACAACACCTATTCCGAAAGCCGTCTGCGTCTTATGGGGCATGTGCTGTCGCAGATGAAAGTCTATCCGGATCATCGTGCCGCCCTGATTACGCTGACTAAGAAGGAACAAGGCAATTTCAATTATATCCGTGGCGATAGCGAAGGGTTTGTAAACATACCGTTGAGCATTAAAAATGTCGTTTTCTCCTGCTTCCTGCGTGAAGATACGGAAAAGCCGATGATAAAGGTATCCCTGCGTTCGGTAGGCAGTTTCCCCTGCAACCGGCTGGCTACAGAATTCTTTAACGGCGGCGGGCATTTAAATGCTTCCGGCGGAGAATTTTACGGTACATTGGAAGAGGCTAAAAAAGTGCTGGAACTTGCATTGGAAAAATTCAAACCGCTGCTTAATGCCAAAGGATAAAAAAACAGCGGTTGTAAAGGTTAAAAGATACGAACTTTCTACTTGCAACTTTTAACTTTCGGGTAAATCAGATATTTTTGTACGAAATTACTAAATAACAGAAATGAAGAAACTTACTTTATTCTTTTTATCCTTACTGGCATTCGGCTTGGGTTTTCAGGCGTGTGATGACGGCAAGACCTATGCGGAGATGCTTGATGAGGAAAAAGACGGTATAAATGACTTTATCAAAAAGGAAGGCATCAAGGTCATCTCACAAAGCGAATTTTATGCGCAGGATTCTACTACCAACGTCGAGGAGAATGAGTATGTGCAGCTTGCCAGTGGAGTGTACATGCAGATAGTGGATAAAGGCTCTGAAAATGCAGCCGACACTGTGAAAAACAACGATGAAGTGCTGGTGCGTTTTATGGAATATAGCATTCTTGACAAAGATACCACATTGTCCAACCTGAATGCGGTGGAAACCGTAGATGCATTCCGCTATGCGGTGACTTCTTCGTCCATTGCAGGGACATTCCTGCAGGGATATATGATGACTTATTATTCATCACCGACAGTTCCGGCAGGCTGGCTTGTCCCGTTGACTTATGTTCGCGACATGGCTCATGTCAAACTGATTGTTCCTTCCAAGATGGGACATCAGACAGCCATGCAATATGTCTACCCTTATTTTTATGACATCCGGAAATATCAAATCTGGAAATAACTAACCATTTATTTAAATAATTAACCTATGACTCTAATCAAATCTATCTCTGGAATCCGCGGAACAATAGGCGGTGGTGCAGGCGAGGGGTTGAACCCGCTCGACATTGTGAAGTTTACTTCGGCATACGCTACGCTTATCCGCAAAACGTGTACAGTAAAAAGCAACAAAATTGTAGTAGGCCGTGATGCACGCATCTCGGGCGAGATGGTAAAAAATGTGGTGGTAGGCACGCTCATGGGTATGGGCTGGGATGTAGTGGACATCGATTTGGCTTCTACTCCGACTACCGAACTGGCTGTTACCATGGAAGGTGCCAGCGGAGGTATCATCCTGACTGCTTCTCACAATCCCAAGCAATGGAATGCCTTGAAACTTCTGAATGAGAAAGGAGAGTTCCTGAACAAGGAGGAGGGCAACGAAGTGCTTCGTATTGCCGAAGCTGAAGAGTTCGACTTTGCCGAAGTGGACAAGCTCGGCTCTTATCGCAAAGACCTTACTTATAACCAAAAGCATATCGACAGTGTGTTGGCGCTTGACCTGGTGGATGTGGAAGCTATCAGGAAAGCCGATTTCCGTGTAGCCATCGATTGTGTAAACTCCGTAGGCGGCATTATTCTTCCGCAACTGCTGGAACAGCTCGGAGTGAAGCATGTGGAGAAACTCTACTGCGAGCCTACCGGTAATTTCCAGCACAATCCGGAACCTTTGGAAAAGAATTTGGGCGACATCATGAACCTTATGAAAGGCGGTAAGGCAGACGTTGCTTTTGTGGTAGACCCGGATGTAGACCGTTTGGCCATGATTTGTGAGGACGGTAAGATGTACGGTGAAGAATATACGCTGGTTACCGTGGCCGACTATGTGTTGAAGCACACTCCGGGCAATACGGTTTCCAACCTGAGTTCTACCCGTGCGTTGCGTGACGTAACACGTAAGTACGGTCAGGAATATTCCGCTTCTGCTGTAGGCGAAGTGAATGTAACTACCAAGATGAAAGAGGTAGGCGCTGTTATCGGTGGCGAAGGCAATGGTGGAGTTATTTATCCTGCCAGTCACTACGGACGCGATGCTTTGGTAGGTATTGCCTTGTTCCTCAGTCACCTGGCGCACGAAGGTAAGAAGGTTAGCGAATTGCGTGCCACTTATCCGGCCTATTTCATGGCTAAGAACCGTGTAGACCTGACTCCGGATACGGATGTCGATGCCATCCTTGCCAAAGTAAAAGAAATCTATAAGAACGAAGAAATCAATGATATTGACGGGGTAAAGATTGACTTTCCCGACAAATGGGTACATCTGCGCAAGAGTAACACGGAACCGATTATTCGCGTTTACAGCGAGGCGGCTACGCCGGAAGCAGCCGAAGAAATCGGTCGGCAGATTATGAAAGTAATTGAAGACTTGGCAAAATAATTGTACCGTTCTTTAGAACACAGAAACACAAAGATGCAGAGAATAGCTAAACTCTGTTTCTTTGTGTTTCTGTGTTTTTTATGTTGTTACAGTTGAATGATCCTCCCTATCTCTTGCTCAAAATTGGGAGTAAATATCCCTTTCCCTATATTTTCTTTAATTTCCTCTGTACTCCAGAAGCGTCCGCCATCCAGTTCGTCGCTGGGATGTATCTCTCCGTCATATACGGTTTTGTGCACAAAGACAAGCTCCTTTTCGCGTGCGGATTCAAAAACATAGCTGGTGACAGTTTCCGGTGCGAAGTCGGTTATCCCTAATTCCTCGCGCACTTCCCGTTTCAGCGCCATTTCTACGCTTTCACCTAAATCTACGTGTCCGCCTACCGAGGTATCCCACTTGCCGGGTTGTATGTCTTTCCATTCGGGACGTTTTTGCAGGTATAATTCTCCTTTGGAATTGAATACATGCAGATGAATTACGGGGTGCAGCAGTTTGCTTCCGTTGTGACACTCACCGCGGGTGGCTGCACCTATGATGTTTCCCTGCTCGTCAACAAGAGGAAACATTTCCTGGTTATTGTCGCTGTTCATTAATTCTGAGCTTTTTGTTGGTTTTATCGATGAAAATGTTACATTCTCCGAGAATAGTTACGGTATCAGCAAAGACGAATCACCGTAACTCAAAAATCGGAAATCATGGGCAAGCGCATAATCGTAAATCTTGCGCCAATCTCCATGCAGAAACGCTGAGACAAGCAGCAGCAATGTACTTTGCGGCTGGTGGAAGTTGGTAACCATGGCTTTTACGATTCTATATTCGTATCCCGGAGCAATGATGATTTGCGTGCTGGAATGCAACGTTTCCATGTGATGCCGGTCGAGGTAGGCTATGATTGCCTGCAAAGCATCTACAGCGGGTGTTGCTGCTGTTTCAAGCGCCGTTTCATAAGGTTGCCATTGTTTTACATGCAAATCTTCTTCCGTAGCGTTAGGATTGTGCAGCAGAGTAACGCCTATGTGATAGAGGCTTTCCAGTGTACGTACAGAGGTTGTCCCTACTGCAATGGCTTTTCCTTCATGTGCTACCAGCTTCTCCAGCGTACTCCGATTGACGGATATGTATTCCGTGTGCATTTCGTGCCCTTCTATCTCTTCGCTTTTGACGGGCTTGAAAGTGCCGGCTCCTACGTGCAGGGTCAGTTCTTCCAATGCTACCCCTTTTTCACGCAAGGCGTCCAGAACTCTTGGAGTGAAATGCAGACCGGCTGTCGGTGCGGCTACCGAACCTTTTATCTTGGAATAAACGGTCTGGTAAGTCTCCTTATCACTCTCCTGCGTCTCCCGGTTCAGATAAGGAGGGATGGGTAGTTCGCCGAACACTTCGAGAATATCGGCGAATGTTATTTCCGGATTGTTCCAGCGGAAATCCACCCAATGGCTGGTTCCATGGCACGCCCCGCGTTCGGCGGTCAGGGTAAGCGGCTTTCCTTTTACGGTTATTTCCCGTTTGAGCGCACCTTCTTTCCATTTCTTCAGATTGCCTATCATGCAGAGCCATGCGGCATGCTCCGTTTGCTGAAAATTGAGGGCATAGTCGTTGGGTTGGACAGGTTCGAGGCAGAATACTTCGATAAGCGCTCCCGTTTCTTTATGGAAGTGCAGACGCGCCTGAATAACTTTGGTATTATTGAAAATCATCAGGCTGTTTGCCGGCAGATAGTCGGGCAGGGAAGTGAATATGTCTTCGGTAACTTCACCGTGACGATACAGCAATAACTTGGATTGGTCACGCACGGGCAATGGAAACTTGGCAATGCGCTCATCCGGTAACGGATAATTGAATTCGCTGATTCTAATATGTTTGGGATCTTCTTTCATATTTTTATTTTATTAGGGGACTGCAAAGGTACGGATATTTGGGAAGATTTGGATTATATACAGCCAATTAATGACATATCAGTCATAAGGTCATTCCGGTTCATGGATACACAATGTATTTCTTGCCAATACAAAAAAGGTATGTTTGTATATAATCATCAAATAATTTCTAACTTTGCGAGAGATAAAAGAAGATGTCTGAACCGTATGTTTATAATGGTTCCGATGTGTCTTCCGGATAATGATTAAAAAACAGAATGGAAATTATGAAAATAGGAGATAAAGTGCGCTTCCTCAGTGAAGTAGGTGGCGGTGTTGTAACGGGATTCCGGGGAAAAGATATAGTGTTGGTGGAAGATGCCGACGGGTTTGACATTCCGATGCCGGTGCGTGAATGTGTGGTGATTGAAACGGATGATTACAATATTCCTACTCCTGCTTCCAAAGCAGCCAAGAAGAAGGCGGAGGAGCAATCGGCTGCGCGTATGGCTTCGGCAGCCTCGAAGCCGGTATCTTCCGTTTTGGACTCCGGACGGCAGATAGAGTGTCCGGTCCAACCTCAGGTATCTGTTTATCGTCAGCCGGAAATGAAAGGTGGAGATGTGCTGAATGTGTATCTTGCCTTTGTTCCGGAAGATATCAAGGCGGTAAGCACTACTCCGTTTGAGGCTTATTTGGTGAATGATAGCAATTACTGCATGTATTATACCTATTCGAGTGCGGAGGGCAAGTCGTGGACTGCCCGTTCTCATGGTTTGATAGAACCGAATACGAAACTCTTGTTAGAGGAATTTGAAAAATCGGAATTGAACGACCGGGAGCGTGTAGCTGTTCAGTTGGTGGCGTTCAAGGACAACCGCTCTTTCGCTATGAAGCCTGCTGCCAATGTGGAAATCCGCATCGATACGGTGAAATTCTATAAGTTGCATACTTTTCAGCCTACCGATTTCTTTGATACTCCAGCACTGGTGTACGATGTAGTGAGGAATGATGCTCCCGCCAGGCAGGTTTATGTGTCGGCTGAGGACTTACAGGATGCTCTGATGCAAAAGAAAGCAACAGACGGTCCGTCCAGACCCCGGACTATCGTGAAGCGGGGCGGCAAAAATGAAATCATCGAAATAGATCTGCATATCGGTGAACTGTTGGATGATACGCGCGGCATGAGTAACAGCGAGATATTGAACTATCAGCTGGATAAATTTCGTGAGGTGATGGAACAGTACAGGAATAAGCGTGAACAACGCATAGTTTTTATTCACGGCAAGGGTGACGGTGTGCTTCGTAAAGCGTTGCTGGATGAGCTGAAACGGAAATATCCGACTTGTAAGACGCAGGATGCTTCCTTTCAGGAGTATGGATTTGGAGCTACTATGGTGACGGTAAAATAAGGTATATGCGATGCAGGTTGGTAAGGAAAACAGGATTCTTATCTTAATCCTTCTATGTTTGGCAGTGGCATTGCCGGGTGCCTGTACTTATAAAGGCGGCAGTGGCAGAGTTTCTGAAATGCAGGAGTTCGATTCTTTTTTCAGCACTCACAGCGATTCCGTAGTGATGGCGCCGCGCTGGATGAAAGCACAGGCATTGCAGAGAATGGAAAGGACCAAAGATAGTATGGTGCGGTATAATTATCTTGCTGTTGCCTTGAAAACCTGTCTGGCTACTTCCGACTTCGACTCCGCACAACTTTTGCTCCGGCAAGTTGAGGCGTTTGCTAGCAGACAGCCTTTTTCGCATCGGTTGGCCGATTTGCAGTCCGAATGTTTTAATATAAAGGGTAATGTCTATTCGCGAAAGGGCTATATAGATTCTGCCGCGGTCTGCTTCAAGGAGGCCTATGAAGCAAGATTGAAAGGAACAAAATTCGAGGTGATTCCTGATATCCTGATAAATCTTGCTGATGCTACCAACCATTTGGGCAGACCGGATATGGGTGCTTTCTGGTATAGAAAGGCTCTGCTGATGTGCGATTCGCTGAAGATGCCTTACAGAAAGAAAATCTCTATTTATTACGGATTGTCACAAGGATACCTGGCTTTGCGCGATTACGAGCAATGCGACTATTATTCGGAACTTGTGGGCAAGAATTATGCGGATATGTTTCCGGATGAGAAGCATTTCTACCTGAACAATCGTGGAAACTCTTATTATTACCGGGGAGATTACTCCACGGCAATCGGTTATTTTAGAAAAGTAGTAGAGCTTGTGAAAGATTACCCCGATATGTCTTGGGCGCTTAATCTGAGCTATCTGAACCTGAGCGACTGCTTTCTGCAACTGAATAAGACCGATTCGGTAGTCAAATACCTGGAGTTATGCCAGCCGTTCTTTGAAGAACTCGGTTCTACTACTGCTCTTTATTATATTGATACTCAAAAGATAGAACTGGCGTTGCAGTGCAAGGACTTTGCGGAGGCAAGGCGATTGTTGGCGATGAGTAAGGCTTCGCCGGAAATAGATGCGGATATGATACATATCCGTAACAAGTATTTGCAGCAGTTTTACGAAGAAACCGGCAACTATAGGCAAGCGTATGATTACTTGAAAGAGAATAAACGTCTGGACGACTCCATTCGCAATGAGCGTATAAGGATGCGTACGGCAGATTTGACATTGCGCTATCAGCAGGACTCTACCTTGATGGCGCATAAAGTGCTGTTTCAGAAACAGGAAAACGAGATGCTGATATTGAGGCAGACCCGTCTCGTGACATTAGCGGTTGCCGTTATTGCCCTTTTGATTGCAGCTTTCCTATTTCTTTATAATAGGAAAAAGCGAGATCTGCTGCTTGCCCAAAACCGAAGAACGGTCTCTACACTTCGTCTTGAGAACATCCGCAACCGCCTGTCTCCTCATTTTATATTCAACGTTCTCAATCAGGAGGTGGTAAACCGCAAGGAAGAGGAAAAGCAGGAGTTGGTATCGTTGGTGAAACTGATGCGTCGAAATCTGGAACTGGCGGAGCAGTTGTGTGTCACCTTAGCCGAAGAACTGGACTTTGTCAAGACGTATATCGACTTGGAGCGCCGTTCGCTCGGAGCAACTTTCCATCCGGTTATTGAAATAGCCGGAGATGTACTGTCCGAGCAGGTCTGGCTACCTTCCATGATGATACAGATTCCGGTGGAAAATTCCGTGAAACACGCATTGCGTGGCAAGGAAGGAGAGCGGAACCTGTGGATTGCCGCAGATCGTCGGGAAGGCGGTGTTTGCATCAGGATTACGGATAACGGCGGCGGTTACCATCCGGAGAGCCGGAACAGAGGCACTGGTACAGGTATGAAAGTCATCATGCAAACCATCCAGATTTTGAATATGAAAAATCAGGCTGCAATTGATATATCTGTACATAATGTCACTTTGCCGAGTGGTGAAACCGGCTGTGAAGTAACTTTTTTATTACCGGATAAGTACGATTATAGAATTTAAGAGTAACCGCTTAGTGGCATTTTTTTTATTGATAGAGCCGGCTGCGGAAGAATAGTTCGTAAATGCCTATTTGCTGTTTTGTATGGAAACGAGAAAATATTTATATTCGCCAGACCAAAACATGGAATATGGACAAATACAAAGTCGTTATAGTAGATGATGATGACGTAGCTCTTGAAAATTTGAGCTTTGAGTTGTGGAAAGATGCCCGCTTCTCTTTGGAAGGTACTGCACGGAATGGTAGGAAAGGGAAGAAGCTTATTATGAAAGTGCAACCCGATTTGCTGTTTTTGGATGTAGAGATGCCGGACATGACGGGGCTGGAACTGTTGCAGGAGATACGCGATTATGTATCGTGGAATATGAGGGTCGTATTTTATACGGCGTACGACAAATATATGATACAGGCTATTCGGGAAGCGGCATTCGATTATCTGCTGAAACCTTTCGATGAACGGGATTTGAAAGAGATTCTGACACGCTTTACCCAACAGGTTGAAACCACCGGGCAGCGGGTATCGTTTCCGGTAGGAAATCCCATGCATACCGGACAGACTTTCATCGTTTTTACTCCAACTAATGATATGCGTGCGTTGCGCCCTGCCGAGATAGGATTTTTCCGTTATTGTTCCGAACGCAAACAGTGGGAGGTCGTGCTGAATGACCTGTTGCCTCTGGCTTTGCGCCGCGGTATGACTGCCGAACAGATTACATCGTTCTCTCCGTGTTTTGTGCAGATACATCAATCGTATATTATCAATATAGATTATCTGATGCTCATACGGGATAACAGGTGTGTGCTATACCCGCCTTTTGATAAAATTACGGAGTTACTTGTTTCGAAGAAATTTAAGAAGGAATTGCAAGAACGTTTCTGTTTGTGAAAGCAGGCTGATGATTGGTATGTGAAGTTGAATGTCCATTACTCTAACAATGTTGACAAACAGAAAAAAGGATACCGGGGACATTTGCCGGTATCCTTTTTCTGTTTTATATGTTTTCCGTACCTATGCCGGAAATACATGTTACTTTACTTCAATGCCTTTGTTCTGCAGTGTAACGTTCAAAACTTTTGCATAGTCGGAATATTGCTTTTCATCCAAAGTTCTTTTCATTAATTTCAGATTACCGTAAACAGCGTTACGTAGCAACTTTTCCTGATTTTTCTTTGAGTTTGTGGCACGTGACATCTGCTCGTTAAAGTATTCGCAAATGTTGGTAACCTCTTTTTGCTGGTTAGCGGACAATTTCAAATATTTGCTCAGCTTGCTTACATTGATATTACCTTCCCAACTTGCAGTTGTTGGCTGGTTTCCTGCTGCGAATGTGCTGGCAGACAGACATACCGCTGCCACTAATGTTAATCCAAAACGTTTCATAATACCTACTTTTTTAATTGTTATACCTAAAAACTAATCTAATAAAAATCTAATACCTACTGAAAACAGTTGTAAGCGTTTAGCTTTTCTTTTTACCTATGCAAATGTATGATTATGTTTTATAACACAAAAATGAAAATAAAGAAAAGTGCAGGTTTTACCTTCATTTCTTGATTTATATCAATT